>CAWDZO010000016.1:0-99277 GCA_963806845.1 uncultured Methanoregulaceae archaeon | reverse complement strand
AAATATCCCTTTTTCCCATAACGACGTCCACACGCCCATCTGATAGACGATATACCATCCTAAAGGGTCTAGTAGGGTACTTTTTCAGCTCTTAATCAGTCTTTTTTTCGGAAAAACCTGATTAATCGAGAAATCGCAAAAAATGTGACCGGAAATTCGCGATTTTCCGTGACCTGCCCGTATACCGATTCTCTCTTTTTGCAAAAAAAGGCTAAAATGGGGAGATTTTATCACTACCTGTAGAGTGCCAGAGTTTCTGTCCTAAAATAGTGACATAATTTATGTCCGCTTTCAAGAGCACCAATCAGGTGCTTGCGGGTGAAAGCGACAATGGAAATCAGGACCAAAGCAGTCGTATTCTATGAAGAAGGGATACGAAGTGCAAAAGAGATTGGAGAGACGTATAACATCTCCGAAAGGACGGTGAGACGATGGGCAGAAGCCCATAGTCATGATCCGGAGAACGGATTACGGCCAAAAAAGACCGGGCCGAAACGGTCTCCCCGGGCAATATCCCGGTCGTTGGAACAACGAATTATCCGACTCAAAGAGAAATATCCTGCATGGGGAGCCCGTCGTATCAAGCACCAGTTTAATCTACCCTGTTCCTGGAGAACCGTTCATCGAATCCTCAAGAAACATGGACTTCTCATTCGAGTTAAAGCGAAACCCCAACCCGCCGGGAAACGATTCCAGCGTCGTCATGTTGACAGCATGTGGCAGGGAGATACATTCCAGTTTCGTATCCGGGGAGTCGGCAAGGTCTATGTCACCGGTTTTACTGATGACTGCTCACGCTATCGAGTGAAAAGCAAGGTCTATCTTCACAAAGATGCTGCCTCAGCAGTCAATGCTCTCCGCTGGGCACTCCGTGCCGGACGAATCCCGCGTGAAATTTATCTCGATAATGGGAAACAATTCGTCTCCAAAATCTTCAAAGCTGAAGCACAGAAACACGGTATCAAACTGATCTTCGGCAGACCGTATCAACCCGCGCGGCCGCGGCAAGATCGAACGATATCACAAGACTCTCTACCAGGAACTCATCGCCCTCAAGGAATTCCGTTCGTTAAGCCACTTCAAACGAGAACTCTGGAACTTCGACCATCAGTACAACAACTGGCGAAAGCAGGAGATCCTTGGACTGGATGACTCCGGCATCAGTCTACATCAACAAAATCAATTTCAACAAAGACCGAAAATATATCAAAAGCGGACATAAACTCTGTCAACAAAACGGACATTAATTGTGGCACTCTACAACTACCTGAATCTATCACCCTGCATCAGTCCCCAAAATCCCGTTCTTAAAAACATTCTTTTCCCCGTTCCCCTACTCCGGGCCATAAAAGCGAAGGTCCGCCTCTCAATAGGTGCTATTAGCGGTTATTTCCATCTGCAATATAACCCCCGATAACCGAACAGGCAGAGAAGCGTGTGATTTCCAAACAGTGCTGGTTTTTCCCGAATAAGGGCTAAAATGCCTTCCGGAACGGGAAAACGGAGGCGGAATTGGGGATATCAGGGGGTATGTACCCGAGACACTCCCAATAATGAAAACAGGAGAGATCACATACGGGAACTGCTACTCGAAAAAGAACTTCCTCCATCCCTTGCATTTATATGGGTGGGAAAGAGAATAAGTAGGTAAAAACGTGCCTCGGTAGGGTAGTGGACATCCTAGAAGCCTCCGGAGCTTTTGACCCGGGTTCAAATCCCGGCCGAGGCGTTTGATGCAGTTTTTTAAATCACACTGTTTACTGCGAAAAAAATATAATTAGAGCCGTTTACCATGTCCGGTTTCTTTTAAGCCAGTATCGAGAACCAACCCTTGAGATTCACTACCTGTTTTCTCTTATCCATAAGAACGTCCAATCTTGTTTTAAGCACTTTCGCACCGCTCAGACCTGAGCCTTATCCATGCCAGAGTGGGAGCTATCCGGTGCTATGTTGATCGAACTCCGCAAAGGGATGACGCTCCATCCTGGCACCTTCAACGCGGTAATCGCACCCGGGAAGGTGATGGTCTCCGCACTCAACACCAACCCGGACCTTCAGCGTTTCCTCTTCCTGTACGTGAGCGGCAACTACTCGCGTCTCCTTTCATCGATCAACCGGTCATCCAGGAACTTCGAGGTCCGCAGGGCATTCACCGCTCACCAGCTCTTCACGATACTGAAAGAGGCGAGCCACACGGTCGTACTCCTTGAGCACGATCCGACACTCTTTGATGGGGCAGAGAATATGCTGCCGCAGATTGCGGGGATGCTCAAAGAAGCCGGTCGTGAATCGCTTGTTATCCTCTATACTCCCTCCATTGACCGCCCGTTCTCCGTATTGATGCGGCAGGCCGACCACATCATCGAGATCACTCCGGCTGACGATATACGCGGTACTACCCTGTATCGCAGCTCCCGCTCACCTCGTAATGGCGGGATCCTCCCGTATGCCCAGCAGACCCTGGAGGTATCGTAATGGGAAGGAGTTTTGAGAGCGTCCGGCAAGGAGTGAAAAGCATTGCAGACCGCTGGGCCCGGTCATCACGGGCACTTAAAAAGGAGGACCAGCAGTACGGTGAAAAACTGGTAGAACTGGCAAAGAAACATTCGAGTGAAGCGTTCATTGCCTGTGATGATCCGCTCGAAGCTGCGGTCTTCTCGGCACTCGTTGAGACAATCAAGCGCCAGGACCAGATCGAATCGCTCCTGAGGGAAGATGTGGATCGTTGACTCGGCGTACCGGGATGGAGGGATTGATCTCTGGACAAAAGAGGGGGCGGTAACAAAAGTCCATCACGATTACCATCCGCCTTTTCTTATCCACTTCCATGACCCGCCTGCTCACCACGACATGATCGATGCCCTTGAAGAGCGGTACGGTGCCGAGGAGTGCACCATCCGTACCCTCTTTGGGGATCTCCTGGGCTACTCAGTATATGCAGGCCGTGATGTTGCCGAAGTAATTGAACAGCAGGCAGCATTTGATGTGCAGCTTTTCAATGTTGATGTGCGCCGGGACCAGCGCTTCATGGCAGAGAATGGGATCTTTCCCTGCAGTGCAGAGAATGATTCGAGATTTTCTCCGGAATTCTCGCACGATTTGCATAGTGTGGAGATCACTATTCACGACAATCCTGCACTCTCCAGACTCTGCTCTGATGTTGAAGTGATTCACGAACGCACCGAGCGGCTGACCGGCCAGACAAAGAACGTGCTTGCAGATCTCTTCGTTCTCGTAAAGTCGATTGACCCGGAGGTAATCCTCATGCCGGATGCCGATACCTGGATGCCCAGGATTCAGAAGGAGGCGCAAAAACACGGGCTCGCTATGCCCTTCTCACGGAACGGGAAGTACCGGCAGATGGATGCCCGTTCGTACTGGAGTTACGGAAGGATGGAGCACAAAGAATCCGCCCTCATTCCGGACGGGCGTATACTGATTGACACTGAACAATCGTTCGTATACCAGGAAGGAGGGCTTGAGGGGGTGCTCATGGCCGCACGACTCTCCGGACTCCCGCCGAACCTCGCATCCCGTTTCACCCCAGGCACCCTCATCAGCAGTTATGAAGTCTATGAAGCAGTGAAGCAGGGCATTGCCGTCCCGTTCAGGAAGAGTGACCCGGAGATGATCCGGCATATCTCCATGTCTTCGGGCTGCGGATCGGGGCGGGATGATGTTCCAGCCGACACCAGGTATCTACGAAAACGTGGAGGAGATTGATTTCACCTCCCTGTATCCTTCAATTATCGTGAAGTCCAACCTGTCACCCGAGACGATTGAGCACCCGGAACGGGTGGGTTTCCTCCCCGCAGCACTTAAACCTCTTCTCGAGCTGCGTATCACCACAAAACGGCTGAAGAAAACAGATCCCCGGTTCGCTGGTATTGATTCAATCCTGAAATGGATGCTTGTCACCTGCTTTGGGTATACAGGTTACAAGAACGCGAAGTTCGGGAGGATCGAAGTGCATGAAGGAATCACGGGACGGTCCCGAGAGATCCTGATCCGCACGAAAAATATTGCAGAGGAAATGGGTTTTACAGTACTGCACGGGATTGTGGACTGTCTCTGGGTTCAGGGATCTCCGGTCGCTCTGCTGAAACAATCGGTCGAGAACGAGATTGGAATTCCCACCGAGATTGAACACTTCAACTGGATTGTTTTTCAACCTATGAATGACGGGTCTGGTGCATACAACCGGTACTTCGGCAGGCTGTCCGATGGAAGCGTGAAGGTCCGGGGGATCGCAGCACGGCGACACGATACCCCGGAATTCGTCCGCTCGATGCAGAGCCGGATGCTTGAGGTCATGGCGGAGTGTCGCAAGTATCGCAGAGCTCGAAGACAGGAAAGAAGAGATCGGGAATATTTTTCGCAAGAGCGTAAAGAGCCTCCCTTCAGCAGATCCGAAGGCGATGGTGATCAACCGCCGGATAAGCCGGCTCACCTATGCTCACCGGTGCATTGAAGGCGCTGCAGTCCATGCATACCGGAAGCATGGGGTAGGGATTGCCCCGGGTATGAAGATCCGGTACGTAGTGACAGATGCCCGGAGATACCAGGTTGAGCCCGAATGGAACGCCGCTGATTTTGATCTGCACTATTACCGTAATCTGCTGGAAAAAGCGTGGGAAGAAATAGCGTTTGCATTTCGCACAATCCCTTTGGAGAAAAATGCACAAAATCAGGAATTGTGTGATGCTTTTTAAAGCGACTATCTGCCAGTAACATTCATTGCCTTGACGAACGCTCTCACGTATAAAGGATGATTTGAAATGCTGTTTTCACCGGGAAGTAGAGAGATCGATAAAGAAGCGCTCGCCCTGCATGCAAAACACCATGGAAAACTGGAGATCCGCTCAAAGGTTCCGCTTAAAAATAAACATGATCTCTCCCTTGCGTACACCCCGGGTGTGGCTGAAGTTTGCCGGGAAATTGCAAAGGATAAGGATCTTGCATACAAGTATACCATGAAGGCGAACACGATTGCGATCGTTACTGATGGTTCTGCTGTTCTTGGGCTTGGCAACATCGGGGGATATGCAGCGATCCCTGTCATGGAGGGAAAAGCAATCCTGTTCAAGGAGTTTGCAGACATCGATGCTTTTCCCATCTGTTTTGAAAACTATGAAACGGATTTTACCGACCAGGTAAAAAATATCGCGCCGGTTTTTGGAGGCATCAATCTTGAGGATATCGCTGCACCCAAATGTTTTGAAGTTGAAGATGCCCTGCAGGACATCGGTATTCCGGTGATGCATGATGATCAGCACGGAACAGCAGTTGTTGTTCTTGCAGCACTGCTCAATGCCTGCAAAGTAACCGGGAAAAAGTATGAGGACCTGAATATTGTAATATGCGGAGCCGGAGCTGCCGGTTATGCAATCACCACGGTTACTCAAATGCATCGGATATGATCCCAATGTCTGCACCGCAGTGCACGAGATCATTGTCTGTGATACGCAGGGGATTATTTTCCGGGGACGGGAAGGATCTGTACAAAAACAAGTACAAGTTCATCATTGCAGAAGAAACAAATCGCCTGTCGCGTGAGGGAACACTTGCGGATGCGATGCTGGGTGCCGATGTCTTTATCGGCGTTTCAGGGCCGGAAATTGTCACAGAAGAGATGATCCGGTCAATGAACAAGGATGCCGATTGTGTTTGCAATGGCAAACCCGGTACCGGAAATCTGGCCTGATGCAGCGATGAATGCCGGAGCGGCTATTGTTGGAACCGGGCGAAGTGATTTTCCCAACCAGATCAATAACGTGCTCGCATTTCCGGGCATTTTCAGGGGGCGCTCGATGCCCGTGCAACACGGATTACCGATGAGATGAAGATTGCAGCAGCGCATGCGATTGCAGATTATATCAAAAAACCCCAGAGAGATCGCATCCTGCCAAATATTCTTGACAGGGAAGTGACACAGGCAGTAGCAAAATCTGTGGCGAAGGCTGCGGAGAAGTGCGGTTGCAGCAGAAAAATATGAAAAAGTAAATTCCCGGTTTAGTTCCTAGATGGACTTCGTGTTCGTAACGTTGTGCGGCTTCTGCACCTTTCAGACAGAAATCATGATAAGTTTAAGGACTCCGAGTTCCTCTGCGTACTGTAACCGGACAATTCCTGCAGGTGCAACCCTCGTCTTCTGAAATACAGAGCATGCTTTTTCCAGCAATGCAGTAGAGCAACTCGTGATTTTCCTGTGCGCAGCGGTTGTAAGAAGGACATGCCGGGCAGATGCACACTGACCGCTTTTCATTGGTTATCTGCTTGCGCTCTTTCGCATTTTTTTCCCAGGACATGTTCAGCCATTGTTCAAATGCATCCATACAGATCCCTTTTTACCGAGAGTTGCTCATCCATAACCCGTGATGTCATAATTGATTGTTGTAGAATTTTTTGCACATTCTTTTCCGTGAATAAGCACGTCATCGACCATTTTTTTTAGCAGTGCGGGATAGATTGCTCCTACCATTTCCTGAACTGGCTTTGCCCTCACAGAAAAATTTGAACGTGGGCGTGCTCCGGACACCATAGCGTTCGGCAGTCCACTGGTTTGTCATGATGTTTATCCGGACAAAGACAACGGAATCCTTGTACTCAACTGCATAATTCTTAAAATAGGGCTCCATCTGGTGACAGAATGCACACGTGGGGCTGTAGAACATGACCGCCACGGGTTTTGTTCCTTTCTCTACGGTTTTTTCCCAGATGAGATCATCGGCTTCCACGAGCGGTTCTTCTGCCATTGAGTCCCCTCTCAGCCAGACATTAGAGGATGCTGCTCATATAGTTTGTCCTGCTTGCAGCGTACGGTATGGTGATGACCAATAACCGTTGGCTCGATAATGTTACCGGAATTCCCGGTTTTTATACACTAGTGCACCGTTGATCGGACAGATCTTCGTGCACCTCCCGCAGAGATAGCATTCCCGCTTGGATGCTCCCTTTTCTGCGCAATGAACAGGACATGCTTTTTCACATTTTTTGCAGTTGATACAAGCCCCGGTACGTACAAGGAGATTCCTGCTGAAATGTCCGGCAAGAGAGAAAAGAACGCCAAACGGGCATAATATTCTGCAGACAGGACGGTATATCAGGACCGATAGTGCAAGCAGCGCGGCAAAGAGGAAGAAACCCACAGAAAGGGTAAGACTGAAAAAATCATAGATGCCGGTATATTCCATCAGGTTTATGAAGTATAGTCCAGCGGCAATAATGGCAATAAAAATCCCGAAACGAACCATCTCCAGCATTCTGGTACGGGAAATATCAATTTTTTTGAGAGGTATATCCGATGCCAGCTCCTGGACAGATCCCACCGGGCATATATGGGCACAGAACGACCTGCCGGGAATAAACGCCAGGACCAGGACAAACAGGATACCAAGGATTCCCGGTGTCAGAGCCTGCGTCCCAAGAGCAAGGTGTACCATGCCGGTGAATTCCATGGGCATAAGCGGGGCAAGAAAAACAAATCCTGTCAGAACGCTTAAAATGATGATGATGACACGAGATATTCCTTGAAATATTCCCGCTCTTCCAGAGATATGCAGTCAGCGTTGTTCCAGTAATCATATAAAGGACAGCAAACAGGGTGCCTGATCCGGCTTCACCCATGATAAGATAGACAATGATTTCTGAAATTCCAAGACTGATAAACGCAGAAAATGCCAGTAGCCCGTAAAACGAGCGGAATTTAATTCCTGCGATATCATGCCGGTAGATCCAGATGAGGAACCCGGTGATGAAGACAAAGAGGATAATTCCGACAAGGAGTGGATGAGCCTGAAGCAGTTCAAAAAAACCTGTGCCGGATGGTGCAGAAGCAAGGGAGGAGGAAGGGGCAATTTCAATAACCGGGGGTATGGTCGATGTGGGTAATGCTGAGTGCGTTGAACCGTTGGACTGAACAGGCATGCTGATGACCGTTGACTGAACAGGTATGGCAGGATGTGTGTGTACTGCCGATGTGATCGTTGGCTGGGGAGTTGTGATTGCTGTCCGGGTATAATCGCAGAGGGAATTGCTGTCCCCATCCACATACAGGAAACATTTGCCCGGGTACGGGCATGAACCCCTGCCCCGCGGGCATATTGCAGCACAGACAGGTTGTGCAAGTGCAGTGATGCCCAAAATTCCCCAAAGAATCCGTCCAGGCAGCGTTCGTGATGTCATGAGGTATGTTTCCTGAGAAAAGGATTTTCTACGGTTTTCTACAGTACTGCATGAACATAGTTCAATAACTTTCTAATCGTGACAAAAGGCACAGGCTCCAATGACGAATTGCCTGTATTAAGATTAAATGACAATGTGTGACTCGGAAAAAACCAAAGACTGGTCCATCCTCTTATCTGGTGATAAACAACGTGTTCGAGCCATCCTGCCAATTTATTGCATAGGGAAAGCAAATCAAGATCGATAGCAGGGATGTGAAAAGGCAATGCTGATGCGGATTGGCGGGAAGGATGTGGAGGGGATCGATGCAGCGCTGGATTGAGGTGAAGAACCCGGCAACAGGTGAGTTGATCGATCGGATACCTGCGGGGACAAAGGAGGATGTGTCCCGTGCAGCTGATGCTGCTGATGCGGCTTTTAATGCCTGGGCAAAAAAGTCCATGCGTGACCGCGGGATGATTCTATACCATGCGGCTCAAAAGGTGAGGGACCAGCATAAGGATCTCGCACGGCTCCTTACCCTGGAACAGGGCAAACCGATAAGAGAATCACTCGATGAAGTGCGGGGTTATGCAAACATACTTGAATTCTATGCCGGTATTTCTTCCCGGCAGAATGGTGAAGCAATCAGACTTGGGGCTAGCGGTGATTGCATCGTTGTGCGCCAGCCCCTCGGTGTCTGCGGAGCGATCATCCCCTGGAATATGCCGGTAATTATCATGGGCTGGAAAATTGGCCCTGCCCTTCTTGCCGGGAAACACGATGGTGCTGAAACCTGCATCATCAACACCCCTGACAAACCTGCGGCTTGCACAGATTCTTGATGACGCCGGTCTACCCCCGGGAGTGCTCAACATTGTTACCGGCAGCGGTGAATCAGTAGGAACAGCTATAGTGAAGCACCCCACAATACGCAAACTGTCATTCACCGGTGACTGCACAACCGGCAGTAAGATACGGGAGATGGCTGGTGCCCATCTCAAGGATCTCACGCTCGAACTCGGGGGCTCGGATCCGATGATTGTGATGCCTGATGCAGCAATTGACAAGGCAGTCGAGGGAGCGCTCCGTGGAAGGTTTTACAATGCAGGGCAAACCTGCACTGCAGTAAAGCGCCTCTATGTCCATGAAAAAATTTCACTGCCATTTATTCAGAAATTAAAAGAACGTGTTGATGCCCTTTCCGTCGGAAACGGACTGGGGTCCAGGATCGATATGGGTCCGATGAATAGTGCAGTGCAGCGGGAGAAAATCTCACGGATAGTTGAAGAAACCCGTGAGAAACAAGGAGGGAACAATTCTTTCCGGAGGATGTACCCTGAAAGGAACAGCATATGAGCAGGGATATTTCTATCGTCCAACACTGGTCAGCAATGTCGTTCCTGATTCACGGCTCGTAACCAGTGAAATTTTTGGCCCGGTACTGCCGGTAATAACTGTCCCTGATCTTGATACTGCCATCCATGAGGCAAATAATACCCGGTACGGTCTGGGAGCTTCGATCTGGACAAAAGATCTCGCCACAACAAAACGGGTATTTGATGAGGTGAAGGCCGGTATCATCTGGGTGAACCGTCATCTTACCGTACCTCCCGAAATACCGTTTGGGGGAATGAACGAGAGCGGGATCGGGCGAGAGAACGGTCAGCACGCTCTTGACAGTTATTCGCAGACCAAAACCCTGTTTCTTGGCTGGTAAAATTAATTATTTTCGTTTTAGCAGCATTGCACAGCCAACCAGGATAAATGCAACGACAATCATGGTGGGCGAGAGTGGAGATTTCTGCGTAGTGGTGAGGGGGGTGGATGGGGTTGTAGTGATTGGAATTGTTGTTTGGACAGTCGTTTCTGGTGACAGTGTTTTTAGGGTTGTCGGTAATTTCTCAACAATATTAAACGTAGTAGTGCTGGTTACGTCAATGGTTTCACCGGATACTGTCACAACATATTCATCCGGTTTGAAGGTAGATGCATCGACATCGAAAGACCAGTGGTTAAATCCTTTTGTTCCTGGCTCTACTTTGACAGTACCTGCTGATCCGGAGAATTCACCACTCTGTACTTTCTGTGTTGGTTTGAATGATGATGAGATGATTTCGATCATCAGGTTATTTCCCACAGCAAGATTGGTTGAACCGTGAATGGTGAACTTGTCACCAACAGCATGATCTTCGATAGGGATGATGAATGCGGTGGGTTGACTGATAATAAAGGATGTAGTGGCAAACGTATCATCGAGATTCTGACTGTTGATTGCCCGCATCAAAGCGTTAGCGCCATCCGTATTCTGCAGGCTGCCTGAGCCGGTGAGCTGAAAGATAGAAGTTCCAGTTCCGAGCTGCCGGTTGATCACACTGCCGGTTGATGAATCATAGTAAATATCGAACTCTGCATTCATCATAGGATGTTGGACCAGGACAAAATACTGGCCGGGTGCAAGCGATTGGGTGTCAGCCGATTTGAGTTCATAATCATAGGTGTTATCCGCATTTGTGGACACGGTTGCGATCTTTACATAATTGTACCCGATTAGCCAAACCTGCAAACCATCACGCGGGTGACCGGTGGCGATACCATGAATAGAGACCGGATCCCCGTTTGCGATTGTCGGTGCTCCGGCAAACGAACTGCCGGGAGATAAGGAGATGGCTGCTATGGGGGGAATTATGACAAGTGCACACAGGAGCAGGAGGAATACAGGGTTTCGAAGAGAAGGTATGATCATACTACTCAGCTGGTATGGGGCTTGAAGATTTATGAAGATGTGTGGCAGGATGATCCATCCTCAGTCTCTTCGTGTATTGAGCAGTAACCAATACTTCCCGTAATCCAATGATTATCAGAAGAACTTGAATTAGCAGATTAAACGGTTTAGAAGAAGTGAGTGGGAGGAGTAAGCCTCCTTCTGTTTTAGCGGCATTCAGCTATGCGTCATACCCGGACAGATACCGAGCGATCCAATGGTCCTGTTCTGACTTGCACCCGCAGGGATTCGCCGTTTCACCGATTCCTGTTTGTTAACGCTCAGCGAGTTATCACACATGTCGTGTGCACTTGACGGTAAGACCGTCTCGATCGCTTCATGACTGAAAACAGGCCGTGTCGTTTCTGTGCCATTGCCGTGACTCTCGCCACCCGTACTTGTGTACGGCTGCGTGCCCGGTGGGTGGGGGGACTTTCCTCAGCAGCCAAAATGGCCACCGTCGGCCGCTCTCTCCCTCTCCTGTAATACTATGATTTTTCAGAAGATAAGCACAGCGCTCGGGGCAGGTTTATCCTCAAAAAAGTGGGTGTTCGTGTTCTGTTACAATGTTCAAAAAACGTGAACGCGCAGCATGGTTTCACCCCGCCAGTTTTGGCTCCCCCAAATACGATAACCCAGACGGTAATTCGTTATCATCGCTATAAGCTCCGGATGGACCGGAGGACCGTCATTGTCCGCTCTGATTTTACGGTACTTAGTATTTCGCATCGATGAAAGGCATTCTACAGGACCAAAAATCTGAACATCATAGAGATTATTCCCGCTGCCGCTTAGCTCCCCACAAATGAAATACTCTGAACAGATTCTCAATCATCACTATCAGCGCTGGAATAGCGGGGGAAAACAGTTCCCTCTCTTTCACTGTACGGGTTTTTCCTTTGTTAACAAAGAAATTCTCAGTTCTGTTCGAAAGATTGTTAAATAAGGTGCACTAAAGACAGTCTCAAAGATAAGGGGGAGATACACTTGAACCTGCTCAATACAGATGAAGGTGAGATGGCAGTCCGCCTTGCACGCGGTGCGATTGAGTATGCTGTTGTAAAAAAACCAAAACCAGCGCTCGCACTGACACCGGTTTTTGGGGACAAACGGGGAGTTTTTGTCACGCTCACCAAAGCGGGAGAACTTCGTGGGTGCATCGGCTTTCCCTATCCGGTTATGCCTCTTGGAGATGCAATCGAGGATGCCGCTGTCGCAGCTGCAACCGGAGATCCCCGGTTTCCCCCGGTTCGAAAGGATGAACTTGCATCTATTCGGACTTGAAGTTACCATCCTGACCGTTCCCGTTCCGCTTGAAGGTGAACCGGCAAACGACCGGAAAAAATTGAAGTGGGCAGGCACGGTCTGATTGTGCGGGGCAGGGGGACAAGCGGCCTCCTACTTCCTCAGGTTGCGACTGAGTATGGCTGGGACAGCACGACATTTCTCGATCATACCTGTATCAAAGCCGGGCTTCCTGAACAATGCTGGACACATGCAAATGTTGAAGTGCTCACCTTTGAAGGCCAGATCTTTACGAACGCAGTAAGGGCAACCGTTTAACCTCAATACCGCACATATACAGGGACATCACGGGTGCAACAAATGGCAATTGCTTTTGAGAGTTTGTACAGCGATATCCAGGGACGCTGCGGCAAACTGACCGTCGGTAAAAAGACGATAAAAACTCCTGCACTTCTTCCCGGTCATCAACCCCCACCTCCAGCTCGTCACCCCAAAGGAGATGCAGGAAATGGGTGTTGAGGCGCTGATAACGAATGCCTACATCTTTTCCCAGAGCAAGCAGTACCGGGAACGCGCCCTTTCTGAAGGACTGCACAAGGTGCTGGATTTTGATGGCGTCATCATGACCGATTCCGGTTCATTCCAGCTCTCGGTCTATGGTCAGGTCTCCATCACCAATACCGAAACCCTCTCCTTCCAGCGCGATATCGGAAGCGATATCTGGGTACCGCTGGACATCCCGACATCCCCGGCATCTGACCGTGACACAACCAGAGCGTGAACTCTGCGATAACCATGCAGCGCCTCGCTGAGGCAAAAGAGGTCTTTGGCAAGGATGCCCCGCTTGCCGGCCCGGTACAGGGCGGTATGCTTTACGGACCTGCGGGAACGGGCTGGTCGCGAAGTGACCGATCTCGGTTTTTCCTTTTGCCCGATAGGTGCGGTTGTCCCGCTCATGGAATCATACCGTTACCGGGATCTCGTCAGCGTGGTCATGGCAGCAAAACGGACGCTCTCACCTTCGGCCTGTGTCCATCTTTTTGGTGCTGGCCACCCGTCAATGTTTGCCCTTGCAACAGCAATGGGCTGCGATCTTTTTGATTCTGCTGCCTATGCACTCTATGCAAAAGAGGGGCGGTATCTCACCACTCATGGCAGTTTCAAAATTGATGAACTCGCAGATCTTCCCTGTGCCTGCACTGTGTGCCGTTCGCACACCATTGAAGAATTATACACTGCCCCGGATCGTGAGCGCCTGCTCGCGCTCCACAACCTGTACGTGACACTCGCAGAGATCGCCCGGATCCGTCAGGCAATTTTTGACGGGACGCTCTGGGAACTGGTCGATGAACGATGCCGGGGTCACCCGCAACTCCTCGCTGGCTACCGGGCGCTCCTGAACAGAACCGGATCACTGGAAAAACAGACCGGGTCTCCAAGCGCCGCTTCTTCTACCGGGGAGACAGAGTCCTGCAGCCGTACAGAAGTACTCCGCTACCAGCAGATGCTCTCCCGTCTTCGGCTCGGAGAGACATGTCCTTGTTGCATTTGATGGGGGAATGCGGGACGAATTTGATGATACCCTGTTTTTCAAACCACCGTTCGGTCCGTATCCAAAAGAACTCAAAGAAACATTTCCCATCGGGCAGAGTGAAATTCCCGAATGGGACGATGCCATGGTAAGGCAGGGATGCCGGGGAATCAAAGTGCTGGTAGAAAGTCACCCGGAAAGTCAGTTCGTTGTTTCCTGCAATCCCTGCTGGGAAGCGATCGTCCGTCAGGAACTTGGCGATATTGAGGTGCGCAATGACCAGGTTTAATATCAGGAAACGGGACGGACTTGCACGAAGCGGCATCTTCCAGACGGATACGATTTCCCTGAAACTGCCGGCTGCCCTGGCAGTTGAAACCCTCTTTCCTGATCTTGATACGCGTGAAGGGACCAACATGCCTCTCTGTGCTCCATCCGCTCTGGTAAAACACTATCCTCCCTGCAATAACGGACAACCGGTCACCATCCACCCCCATCTTGACAATCGCTGCACAGAGTGGCGACTGCGTGATGGTGGCAGACTGGCATACGGCATTTTCAAATCCCCGGAATTATGTGGACTGGCTGGTCGGGCTCAAAGAAAAAACGCCGGTCGATACCGCATGGTATGCACCTGCAGCCGGATTGCCTTCGAATGTGCATATCCTCTGCTACTCCGGGTTTGACCTGTTTGATTTCCGGGCGTTGATCTCAAATCCGCACAGAGAGCAGTTTTGTACACCGGAAGGAGAGTTTCCCGCTGATGCACTGGAGAGTGGAATCTGCACCTGTACCGGCTGCCAGAGAAAAATCTGAAGAGCACAACCGGCAGGCACTCCGTCAGGAGATTGCTCTTGTTACCCGGTTCATTGAAGAAGCACAACTGCGGGATCTCGTTGAGTCCCGCTGCCGGATGAATGCAGCACAGGTTGCCATCATGCGCCATCTCGACAACCAGTACCCGTTCATGGAACGGCACCAGCCGGTTGCCCGGAGTGGCGTGATGCGGGCAAACTCCGGAGAATCCATGCAGCGGGCGGAAGTCCGGAGGTTTGCAGAACGCGTGATCACCCGGTATATCCCGCCAAAAACCGATGTGGCAGTTCTTCTTCCCTGTTCGGCAAAAAAACCCTATTCACTCTCCCAGAGCCACCGCAAATTCCAGCTGGCAATTGGCGGCCGGGCACATGAACTGATTGTCACCTCCCCGCTCGGGCTTGTTCCCCGGGAACTTGAGACCATCTATCCCGCAGGGCATTATGATGTGCCGGTCACCGGTTACTGGGATGCAGAAGAATGTGCCTTTATTGCAGATATCCTCACCCGCTATTTCAAACGTCACCCGTACCGCCGTATCATTGCCCATCTCGAAGGCGGGGCACTCAAAGTTGCCCGCATGGCAGCAGAGGCATGCGGGATCACGCTCGAATGTTCCTGCGAGGAGCATCCGACCAGCGATACCGCCCTCAATGCGCTCGACACTGCCCTTGCCGGAGAACGGCGGATAAAGGATGACCGGCTTCATGGCATGGTCTCGTACCAGTTCAATATCGATCTTGATACGAAAGGCACCACGCTGCGGGGACATTTCCCGGAAGTCTTCTACAGCAAAAACAATGTCCAGATCTTCTCGATTGATACCGGCACCGGCATGCTCCGCCCGACCATTGACGGCTGGAACCTGATTCCCGAAGGATACCGGGTGCATATCGATGATTTCATTCCCGAAGGCGATGTGCTGATTCCCGGTGTGGTAAGAGCAGATCCCGGAATCCGGGATGGCGATGAAGTGCTGGTTGTGGGTGCGCGTGCTCTTGCCACCGGGCGGGCAGCATTGCCGGCGGATGAGATGCTCCGCTCAAAGCGCGGTGTTGCAGTCCGGGTGCGTAAGATTAAGAGATTGTAAAGAAAATTTATTCGATACATTGTTTTTAAAAATAATAATTTTAAGGAGTGACAGGGTTGTTTTTCGTAGAAAAGACAGAGCAGCTTGCCGATAAAGTCTACCAGATGTGGGTTAGGGCCCCGCATGTTGCCCACCATGCACAGGCCGGACAGTTTGTGATTTTCCGGATCGATGAGAAAGGCGAGCGCATCCCTCTTACCATCTCCGCAGTTGACGGGGATTCCATCCGGGTAATTTTTATGACCATCGGAAAGACCACCACCCATCTTGCGGCCCTCTCAGGCGGGTGATCATATCCGGGATGTTGCAGGTCCGCTCGGAAAACCCAGCGAGATCAAAAAATTCGGCACCTGTGTCCTTGTTGGTGGTGGTGTTGGAACCGCAAGTCTTCCCATCATTGCCCGTGCCGTAAAAGCGGCAGGCAACCGGGTGATCGGGATTGTCGGTGCACGCAATGCAGGCCTGCTCATTCTTGAAGACGAGATGAGCAAGCCTGCGATGAACTCCTCATCTCAACTGATGACGGCAGCAAAGGATTTCACGGGTTTGCTGCCGACCTCCTCAAGCAGGTGATGGCACGGGAAAAGGTTGATGCGTCTGGATCATCGGCCCTGCGATGATGATGAAAGTCACCTGCGAAGCACGCGACCTGCCGGGATCAAAACATTTGTCAGTCTCAACCCGGTCATGGTGGACGGGACCGGCATGTGCGGTTCATGCCGGGTAATTGTTGATGGCGAGACAAAATTTGCCTGCGTTGACGGTCCGGAGTTCGATGCCCACAAGGTAGATTTCAACAGCCTGATGGGACGGCTCCGCATGTACCAGCCCGAAGAGAAAGAGTCCCTTGAACGCTATAATGCGCACATCTGTGCCTGCAAAGGAGGTGATCACCATGCATGACCGGCCTGTAGACCAGCGCATCCATGATTTTGCTGAAGTGGACGCAGGCCTGACTCCGGAAGAGGCGATAGCTGAAGCAGAACGCTGCCTCCAGTGCAAAAAACCGCTCTGCGTCAAAGGCTGCCCGGTCAACATCGATATCCCGGCGTTCATCCGTGAAGTTGCTGCCGGTGATTTCAAGAAAGCAGCAGTCATCATCAAGGAACAGAACATGCTGCCTGCCATCTGCGGCCGGGTCTGCCCGCAGGAAGTCCAGTGCGAAGGGGAATGTATCCTTGGAATCAAGGAAAAACCGATTGCCATTGGAACCTCGAACGGTTCGTTGCCGACTGGGAACGGGCGCACGGCATGGTGCTTCCCCAGAAGAAAGCATCAACCGGCAGGCGGGTCGCAGTTGTCGGTGCAGGCCCGGCCGGGCTGACCGCATCTGCCGAACTTGCCCGGATGGGCTATCACGTCACCCTCTTTGAATCCCTCCATGCAGCTGGCGGGGTCCTGATGTACGGTATCCCCGCATTCCGTCTCCCCAAAGAGATTGTCAAAGCAGAGATCGATGCGGTCCTTTCGCTTGGGGTTGAACTGAAACTCAATCATCTTGTGGGACGCAGTGTCACGATAAAGGAACTGCTCAGTTATGATGCGGTATTTCTTGGCACCGGTGCCGGTCTTCCCTACTTCATGGGACTGCCCGGGGAGAATCTGCCGGGTGTGTACTCGGCAAACGAGTTTCTGACCCGGGTCAACCTGATGCATGCCGATCGTTTCCCGGTCTACGATACTCCGGTCAAGAAAGGCAGCCGGGTGGTTGTTGCCGGTGGCGGAAATGTTGCCATGGACGCAGCCCGGGTTGCCCGTAGGCTTGGCGGAAAGGTCACGCTCGTCTACCGCAGGCGCGAAGAAGATCTCCCTGCCCGGGAAGCGGAGACGGCTCGGGCAAAGGAAGAGGGCATCGAATTTGTCATGTGTGCAAACCCGGTGCAGATCCTCGGCGATCAGGTAATGACCGGTGTCGAGTGCGTGCGGATGGAGATGTGTGATCTGGACGCCACAGGCCGGCCGGAACCTGCTCCGATTGAAGGCAGCCATTTCACGATCGATGCAGATGTCTTCATCGCAGCAATCGGGCAGGGACCAAATCCGCTCCTGATCAGTGAACTTCCCGAACTAAAACGCGGCAAACGCGGCAATGTCATTGTTGATGAAGAGTTCCGGACATCCATGCGCAAAGTCTTTGCCGGTGGCGATGTTGCAACCGGTGCTGCAACCGTCATCCTTGCCATGGGTGCAGCAAAACAGGCGGCGCATGCGATTGACAGGATGCTGCGCGAAGAGTAGGAACGCGATGGGAAAAGCACGATTATTTTTTGATCGAAAATTCTTTTGTTAAGTCTTGGCATACAGAAACGCATCTTTCCGGTATTTGAAATAGAGAGTTGTGCGTATTTCCCTATCTGTTACCCTGTCTGAACTCGCTCCAGCACAAGTTCTTTCCCAAATATTTTTTCAAACGCCTTTTTCTCCGCTTCAACACCCCATATTTCCAGCTGGCAGTCCCCACGGGCAACAACTGTCGAGATATACACTTTCTTTATCAACATGGGAGAAACGCACATGCTGGATCAGCGCAGTGTGACTGCGGTCAAGACTTTCTCCAAGCCGGATGAACGTTGAAAGAATTCGCAGGATTTCCCGTTCACGGGAATCCAGTCCGAGAATTTCCGGATCCTTTTTCTTGGGGTTTTTTTCCGGTGGAACCGTGCAATATTTGCCATAAAGGTGACTTCTTTTTGATCAAAACCAAGCAGTTCTGAATTTTTTATGATATAATAGGAATGCGCATGATGATTGGTATAGGAAATAAACGATCCGATATCATGGAGAAATGTCGCATATTCAAGCAGTTCACGTTCCCCGTCACCAAAGGTATGGAGTTTTTGATCTTTTGCTGAGTCAAATAATTCCAGAACCAGGCTTGTCACTGTACGGGCATGTACCTCATTGATCCCGCAGGACCTTCCCAACTGAAGGACACTGCGCTGCCTCGGGGAGAGCTCACCAAGGAGCGGGAAAGTATCCATCCTTGAAAGATAATCAACCAGCAGACCGTCCTGCAAGCCCCGTCCGGTAATCGTAATGGAATCAAGCGACAATTCCTTCATGAACAGATCAAGAATGGCTGCCCCGGGTATGATGATATCTGCACGTTCAGGATTTATGCCCGGGATTTTCCTGCGCTCCTCAAGAGGGAGAGAACACAGAAGATCAATGACCTTCCGTAAATCTTTGTAGATCAGAACATCTTTTCCGGAAATTCCCATCCTGGTGAAAGGCTTTGTGAGCAATTTCGGCAAGATTCATGATAGTGCCGGAACTTCCGATTGCAAAATCAGGTTTTTGTTTACGCAGTTTCTGGACAGAATGGATAATAGTATCTTTTACATGCTGCTGGACGATCTTATACTGGTCATGAGACACGGGTCCGGTAATAGTGCCTGACAGATAAAGGTTAGAGAGGCGGATAGCCCCCAGTTTGAAGCTCTCAAGATAGTGATAGTTGCGTTCCCCGCCAATTGCAATTTCTGTACTTCCGCCGCCGATATCAATAAAAAAAGCCTGCCGATCCCCCAGATGAATTCCCCTTGAAACACCCAGGTAAATAAGGCGGGCTTCTTCCTGTCCTGAAATTACGCGGACATCCAGCAAGGCTTCCTGCCGCAAACGATGCAGAATTTCATGCTGATTGGTTGCTTCCCGCATGGCAGATGTTGCAACAGCGACAAATTCGTCAGTCTTAAAAGTCCTGGCGAGTTCTGATAATTTTTTACAGACAATCACCAGTCGCTCTATTGCTTCAGGAAGGATCTCTTCTTCCTCAAACTCTCCTTCCCCAAGTCTGACTTGTTGTTTTTGCTGTGTCAGGATGCTGTATGAATGATTTGGATTAAGTCTTACAACAAGGAGGCGAACTGAATTGGTTCCAATGTCAATAAATGATACGACACGACCGTCAGGACCGGATAATCTTGTTTTTCAACGGATCACCAGTTTCCGCTCAAATACCTGGATAAAGAGATCACTTTTCAGGAGGGCTCGCGCTTTTTCTGCTGATATATCCCGTAGTGCGGATACTTCAAGGATTATTTCCTGCGGGTTTATGATACAGTGAACAGACTCTGTTGATCCAAGATGGAGATAGTCCAGACCATCTGCAATCCGGAGCAACGCTGCAAGCATTAAAACATTATTGCGGTCGTGTGAAGAGAGGAGGGAAAAAAATCCGTCGGATTCCAAACAGATTTTTCCCCGGTGGGCTTTGGCAACAAGTCCGATAATTCCCCGATCCATAATATCAAGGGAGAGATTCTCATCAGACAGTATCATAACCGCACTACGAGCGGAATGCCCTCTCTTCCCGAATTTCCACCCAATATCGTGTAACCGACCTGCATACTCAAGTAAGAAGCGTTCGCGGGTCCCCATACGGTGCAGTGGTTCGAGATCATCAAACAGCATCAGGGCAAGATCCGTTACTTTTTGACTGTGCGCTAATCCTTCACCATGCACAGCGGCAAGATTGGATACTGAAGTCCTGATATCGTTATCGTTAAAAGTACCCGAAAACCGGTAGATGCTTTTTCTTTCTGCATTCAGATTTTTGCGGAGTTCATCCCAGAGCCGTGAACGTCCGAGTGAGTCCCAGAATCGTACAA
Organism: uncultured Methanoregulaceae archaeon; assembly: GCA_963806845.1. Classification (GTDB taxonomy): domain Archaea; phylum Halobacteriota; class Methanomicrobia; order Methanomicrobiales; family Methanospirillaceae; genus Methanoregula. Next base: position 79,055 of record CAWDZO010000016.1, on the reverse strand, counting down.
ATCGTTGATAAAGAATTTTTCGTTCCTTTTCCCGTTCAGCCAGGAAATGTTTGTACCTGGTAACTTTGCTCACCCGCATATTTTTTGGGCCAGATGCTGCCTGGGAGGTTAACCGTTCCTTTACGAGCATGACCATCACCGTATCTATCCAGACATCACAATCGTGCAAATCCCCCAGGATTTCCTGGACCTTTTTTACGCGGGAAAGAGGCTTTTTGAGACCACGCCTGTAGAGCGGACCGTACACCTCCATGGTGTACCTGAGTTTTTTTGCAGCAATTCGTATTGCATGATGTTCTGCAATAGCATCCGGATTATGCACCCATCCTTCATACGAGTGCAGTATGATAAGGCGTCTGGCGATGCGGGATGCAGCTGACCGGTGCAATTCCATACGGAGATGGTTTCTTCCGTCTACTTTTTGCCCGCATTTCCTGATCATGTAAAAAAACCAGCATCTCATCAATTACACCGCTTTTTTCCAGTTTTTCAAGCGATGACACCACAGCAGTCTGAAGTTTTAAGCGCCTTTTTTGCAATCCTGACAGGAGAATAGTCTCCACACCTCCTGGTAAACGGATTGACAGGGCATTATCCGGGTCATTGGTATGCTTTCTGGCATCTCTCTTTTTCAGGAGCTTTGTCAAAAACGCAATCTGAACATCAGTATCACGGGCTTCTCCGAGTGCCCGGGTAACCTTTCGTATCTCCTCCATCCATTGCTGGTATTTTTTTTCGGGAAAGCACGAAGCAAAGAGAGGAAGTGCTGCACGTAACCGGCGGGATGCCACCCGCATCCGATGGATATGTTCGATATCCTGAGATGTTTTAACGCCATCAATCTCTTTTGAAAATGCATCGAGAAGGGGGAGCAGTCGTTGTACTCCAAAAATACATTCCGCTTTTAATGGTTCCGGTTCTTTAATTATCATTATTGTACCAGATTCCCTTATGATCGACCAGCCATGTCTGTGCATTAAGAGTCTGGCATGTCTTCTGACGGTTTGCGACGATCGTAAGAACCATTGCTTTTCAGAAGGCGAGTCTTGAGGGTATCCTTAAGTTGCACGGGAAGAATCGTAGATATTATTGCCATGCGGTTTTGAGGATTTTCAACAGGGAACAGAATTTCCACCCTACGGTCAAGGTTCCGTGGCATGAGATCGGCACTTCCTAAAAATACCTCTTCATTGCCACCGTTGTGGAAATAGTAAATGCGGGCGTGTTCAAGGAACCGGCCAACAATGGAAGTGACCGTGATATTCTCGCTCACCCCGGTAATTCCCGGTCGCAGGCAACAGATACCCCGGACCTGCAGATCCACTATTACTCCAGCCTGTGATGCACGATAGAGTGCAGAAATGCAAATGGGATCAATCAGTGCATTCATCTTGAAAATAATGTGCCCGTCTCCAAGTTCCCGATGCCGGGAAATTTCCCGGTCTATCCTGTCGATAATGCCATTACGTAATATAACCGGAGCCACAAGCAGTTTCTGATAGTTCGTTATCCGTGCATACCCGGTGAGCAGATTAAACAGATTTGCAACATCCTCTCCCTTTTCCTTATCACAGGTAAAAAGACCAAAATCCGTATAGATTCTGCTTGTTGTAGCATTATAATTGCCGGTACCGAGATGCAGATAACGTCGTATGCTGTCTTTCTCACGACGAACAACCATACAGAGTTTTGCATGGACCTTAAGTCCTACCACGCCATAGACAACATGTACTCCTTCGTTTTCAAGGGCTCGGGCCCACCCGATATTATTCTCTTCATCAAACCTGGCTTTAAGTTCGATTAATGCTGATACCGCTTTTCCGTTCTCGCGGGCTTCCATGAGAGCATTCACGATCGGGGATTTTGAACCGACACGGTAAAGGGTAATCTTGATGGCGAGTACGTCCGGGTCATGTGCGGCCTGGCGCAGAAAATTTACTACGGGAGAGAAACTATCGTACGGGTGATACAACAGAATGTCATGATGGCGGATGGCAGAAAAGATGTCTTTTCCTTCAGCGAGATCTGAAGGGACCGAAGGCTGGAAAGGAATATCTTTCAGATCCGGGCGATCGAGGGAGAGAAGTGCATAAGATCAGCCATACCGACGGGATGACCGACCCGATAGAGCATACCGGGAGTTACCCCCAGTTTCTTTTCAAGCATATGGCAGATCCCTTCATGCATGGAACATTCAAGTTCGATACGCACCGGTTTTCCCCGTGCCCGCTGCTCCATAACCTCTTCAACCGTGGTGAGGAGATCCGAGGCATCATCTACTTCAATATCGATATCTGCATCCCGGGTAATCCTGAACGGGAATGAGGCAACAACTTCCAGTCCCGGGAAAAGCAGGTCAAGGTTTGCTGAAATGATCTCTTCGATATAAACGAAGTGCACAACCGAATCATCACCGGAGTCTCCTGTTCTTTTGGGGGGAATCCTTACGAGTCGTGAGAACAGGTTTGTCGGAACCTTGACCCTGGCAAAAAAATCCTTATTGTTCTGGTCTCTTACAATGATCGCAAGGTTAAGCGAAAGGTTTGATATGAAGGGAAACGGGTGAGCGCTGTCAAAGGCAAGAGGTGTCAGCACCGGAAAAATCTCATCAATAAAGAAAGTGCGCATCAGCTCTTTCTGCTGTGCTGTGAGATCGGCAAACATATGGATGAAGATTCCTTCGGCCGCAAGTTTCGGTATAATTTCCCCATTCCAGGTATCATACTGGGTTAAAAGTTCAGGGAGAAGCATCTGCCGGATTGCCTCCAGCTGCTGTGAAGGAGTCATCCCATCCGGAGGATATTTCAGGACACCTTTTACCAGCTGGCGCTGGAGACCCGAAACCCGTACCATGAAGTATTCATCCAGGTTGTTGGCAAATATCGCCAGGAACTTTACCCGTTCAAGCAACGGATGGCTTTCATCCCGGGCTTCATCCAGAACGTGCCGGTTGAATCGTATCCAGCTTATTTCACGGTTAATATAGAGTGTTGAATTATCCAGATCAATTTGGTCATCATCCATGAAAGGGCCTCAGAGCGATATCGGTAAATACCTTCGTTGAAGGCAATAAACTGATATCTTTTTGGTAAATAGTACCTTTTCTTCGTTGGTTACATATTTAGATATTTTCAATCGGTTTCAGACGAAAAAAAAAATCTCTGCGTCTTTGTTTGTTATCCGTTGAAGTTATGGAATTTATGGCAGTGTTCAATGAACTCCTGTTTCCGGTGTTCGCTTGGGTTGTCCGGGGGCCTGAGATACCCCATTTCTGGTGTCTGGAGTGCCGGACAAAAAGGGCAGAGCGCTGCACCCACATCATTGGCTTTTTCCCTTACCGGACAATAGTAGGTTCCATCAGTATACTGGACAGAATCCCCGCCCGGGAACGGTGTACCTGCCGGATGTCCCGGTTCATTCAGTACAAGCATGCAGAATCCGGCAAGGAGGTATTTTAAAAACCGGATATCAGGGGCATCTCCCCCGTCATCCTCCTGGCATTGCTTTCCTGCCATGTCCCAGTATTTTTTCTGCTGCTCAGTCAGCGGTTCGTCGCATAGTTTTAAAGGCACCCTGTTGCTGTAAAAGGCGTATACGCTGATAGGTTCCCAGCAGGTGTTCGGTGATCTTTTTTGTGAGCCGGTCCCGGTATTCCGGTGTAATGTCCTGGATCTTGTTACTAAAATTCTGTTTCATCCGCTGGATTTCAACCGGGGAATGCTGCAATACCAGGAATGCAATGCGTTCCCCCAGATCACCACGGTTTTTTGCCTTTTGCAAATACAGGCACTTCTGAGCACTGGTCGCTCCACCTGCAGGAGAATCACCAGGGTCGAGGGGTTTTGAGGACATAAGATAAGGATCGGGATTGCTGTCATATAATGAGGTGGGGAATCATATAATATTGTGGAATCAGGCTTTTGTGCGTCCGAACGTTTTTATATTCTCCTTTCCCACTCCATACTATGGTGATTTGCCATGAGTGAATGTTTTATTTGTTGAAAACCTGCGTTTTTTAGATACTACGTTACGGGACGGGGAACAGACCCCGGGTGTTTCGTTAAACCCGGACCAGAAATGTGAGATTGCAACCAGACTTGCCGATATTGGCATCGATGTGATCGAAGTTGGTTCTGCCGCTGCATCTGAAGGCGAGCGGGATGCAATAAAGGTTATTTCAGGAGCCGGGCTTTCTGCAGAGATTTGCACGTATGTCCGTGCACTTCGCCAGGATATCGATTTTGCTGCAGACTATGGTGCCGATTCGGTACATCTCGTCAGTACCGGTAAGCGACCTGCATATTGCAAAAAAGATGAGGAAGACCCGTGACCAGGTCGCAGAGATGGCATATGACGCAGTAGAGTATGCGAAGAGCCGGGGTCTTATCGTGGAACTTTCCGGTGAAGATGCCTCGCGGGCTGACCAGGTGTTCCTGCACGGGATTTTTTCTGAAGGTGTTCGCCGTGGAGCAGACCGGCTCTGTTTCTGTGATACGGTAGGACTCCTGACTCCCGAAAAGGTTGCAGAGTTTATCCCTCCTCTTGCTGCCATCGCACCACTCTCCATACACTGCCACGATGATCTTGGGTTTGCGCTTACCAATACCATGGCAGCGCTTAAATCCGGTGCCTCATGCGCCCATGTGACGGTAAATGGTCTTGGCGAGCGGGCCGGGAATACTCCGCTTGAAGAGGTTGTCATGGCACTTGAGATCCTCTACGACTATCGCACAAGGATCAAAAAAGAGGATATCTATCACCTTTCCACGCTTGTCTCGCGTCTGACTGGTGTCCCGCTGCCCGTCAACAAAGCAATCGTTGGTGAAATGGCATTTACCCATGAAAGTGGAATCCATGCCCATGGTGTGATGCGTGAACCTTCGACCTACGAGTCAATCAAACCGGAGATGATAGGGCGGAAGCGCCGTATTGTCCTTGGAAAGCATTCCGGCTCTGCATCCGTAGAATCTGCTCTCAATGAGATGAGTTACAAGGCAGATCCTCTCCAGATTAAAGAGATCGTTACAAGGATCAAGCAGCTGGGGGATGCAGGTAAACGGGTGACTGATACCGATCTTATGGCGATAGCAGATGCAGTGCTTGCCATTGAGAGTAAACCGATTATCATAATGCGACAATTTACCGCTGTATCCGGGAGTAATATGATCCCGACAGCATCAGTTACCCTTGTCGTAAACGGGCAGGAGATGACCGGTGCAGCTACCGGGGATGGTCCTGTTGATGCGGCAATGGAAGTTCTGCGTAAATGTGTAGCAGATGTGGCTGACATCCGGCTCGAAGAATACCATGTAGATGCTATCCAGGGTGGAACCGATGCACTGGTCGACGTAACAGTAAGATTAAGTAAAGACGGGAAGATAATTACTTCACGCGGAGCTCGCACGGACATTATTATGGCAAGTGTCGAAGCGATGATCGCCGGCATGAACAGATTATTGAGGGAAGAACATGAAAACCGGGGCAAAAATCCTCGTTGAATCACTGCAGCGCGAAGGAGTCGAGATTATCTTCGGCTACCCTGGCGGTGTGGTGCTGCCGATCTATGATGAACTCTATGATTCATCATTACGGCACATCCTTGTACGGCACGAACAGGCAGCAGCGCATGCCGCGGACGGGTATGCACGGGCAAGCGGTCGTGTTGGTGTATGCCTCGCAACATCAGGTCCCGGTGCATGTAACCTCGTAACCGGTATAGCCACTGCATACATGGACTCAGTGCCCATAGTTGCACTTACCGGGCAGGTTCCGACAAACCTGCTGGGGAATGATGCCTTTCAGGAATCTGACATTACCGGCATTACGATGCCTATTACCAAACACAATTATCTTGTCAAGGATACTGCCGATCTCGGGCGGGTCGTGAAAGAAGCGTTCTATATTGCCGGCACCGGTCGTCCGGGTCCGGTCCTGATCGATATCCCCAAAGATGTGAGTACAAAGGTCATCAAAGAGCCCCCGGTTCCCGAAAAGGTGACATTACGGGGCTACAACCCGACCTATCGCGGGCACAAACGCCAGATAGAAAAGGCCCTCCAGACTGATTACCGCTGCTGAACGACCGGTGATCTATGCAGGTGGCGGTGTCATCTTATCCAATGCATCCGGGGAGCTGGTGGATTTCGCCACACAACTGGGAATCCCCGTCGCAACAACTCTTATGGGAATCGGGTGTATTCCCGGTGATCACCCGCTCAACCTGGGCATGCTCGGGATGCATGGTACGGAATATGCCAATTTTGCCATCACGGAAAGTGATGTCCTGTTTTCCATTGGCGTGCGGTTTGATGACCGCGTGACCGGCAAGACGGATACGTTTGCACCGCATGCAAAAATCATTCATATCGATATTGATCCTGCTGAAATCGGAAAAAACAAGCGTGTTGACGTACCTGTAGTCGGGGATGTGAAAGCTGTCTTACAGGACATGCTCTCGATGCTGAAAAAGAACGGGGTAAAGGATGCCTGGCTCAAGAAGGTCAAACACTGGAAACAACACCACCCGCTCAAATGTCCGCAGGATGGCAGGCTTCATCCACAGTTTGTGATCCGGCAGATGAGCGAACTCCTCCAGGGTGATGCGATCATCGTCTCTGAAGTCGGGCAGAACCAGATGTGGACAGCCCAGCACTATTGCTTCAAACATCCACGGACATGGATAACCAGCGGCGGGCTTGGCACGATGGGTTACGGTCTTCCTGCTGCAATGGGGGCGCACTTTGCAAGGCCTGACCTTCCGGTTTTTGATGTTGCCGGTGATGGAAGCATCCAGATGAATATCCAGGAATTTGGTACAATCTCCCATAACAAGATCCCGGTCAAGATTGCTATCCTGAACAACAGGTTCCTTGGCATGGTGAGGCAGTGGCAGGAGCTCTTCTATGACCGGCGCTATTCATTCACCGAGCTTCCGCCCGTTGAGTTTGTCAAGATCGCCAATGCCTACGGTATTGATGGCGTGAAAGTGGAATCCCCTGATGATGTCATGCCCGCACTCAGGGCGGCACTTGACTGCGATGGTCCGTTTGTCATGGACTTCAGGATCGAACGCGAAGAGAATGTGTTCCCCATGGTCCCTGCCGGTGCAGCAATCAATGAGATGATCGGGGGGCATCCGAAATGAAGCCGCACACGCTTTCCATACTGGTCGAGAACAAGGCCGGTGTCCTGTCCAGGGTTACCGGTCTCTTTTCCCGGCGAGGGTTCAATATTGAGAGCCTTGCGGTGGGTCCCTGCGAGGAGCCCGGTATGAGCCGGATTACCATTGTCGTGATTGGTGATGATGAAAAAATTGAACAGGTAATGAAGCAGCTCAATAAACTTATTGATATTATCAAGGTCTCAGATTTAACAGAAAATGAGCGGGTGGAGCGCGAACTCGCCCTTATCAAGGTGACTGCAGAACAAGGGACTTCCCGTGCCGAGATCATGCAGATTGCCTCTATCTTCCGGGCCCAGATTGTCGATGTTGGAGCAAAATCCCTTATCCTTCAGGTAATTGGCGACACGGAAAAGATCGATGCCCTGGAAAAACTGCTCCGCCAGTATGGTGTTAAGGAATTTGTCCGGACGGGAACAATTGGTATTCTCCGTGGATCAAAGACCGTGACAAGCGGGAAATAATTTTTTTCAGGTAACTCAAAAAAGCACCAGTTCTCATTAATAAGAACAGCCTGGAGCAGAAAAACCGTGGGGTGGGGGTAAGAATTACTTTTTTTTCGCCAGGGTATCAAGAGAGATCTCTATGACGGTATGTAATTCGTTTTCTGTGAATGGTTTCAGGATATACCCGTAGGGAACGCTTGCACCGACTCGTTCCAGAGTTTTGGTGTCACAGATTGCAGTAATATAAATTACCGGGATGTGATATTTTTTCCTGATAGTATCAGCGGCCTGTACACCGTCCATCTCTCCGGCAAGTTCGATGTCCATCAGAACAAGATCAGGACGTAGTTCACCGGCCTTTTGTATGGCATCCTCTGCGAGGGTTTCGCACCCGACAACATGGTAGCCAAATTTTTTGAGCATTATGTTCAAAGTTTCAGCTACTTCGGCTTCATCCTCAACAACCAATATTTTTGCCCGTGTCATGATCTGATGTTAATGATTTTGTTGAAGGGTTATTTGAATTGATTGATTTATGCTTGGTTTTATGCAGGTTATTATTTTTTTAGGATCACCCACCCTTTTTTGAATTCGTACCTGTTTGGAGGAAAAATAGTATTCTTATTATATTTTTAGATATTTTTTGGAAATTTTTCGATTATGTTATATGTTAACATACCACAAAGTATTTTGATAGAATGTTTGGATTGCCTACTATAACTATCGTATTAGTCGGGGGTGCATTTCTCCTGATTATTCTTGCATTGCTCTACTGGGGACTTACTTTCAAGGAGATACCCTCATGATTGATCCTGTCGCAGCCGGTCTTGTTGCTATCTATTTTATTGCAATGGTCGGGATAGGAATCTGGGCTTCAAAAAAGATCCACAACATGTCGGACTATGTCGTTGCCGGACGCTCCCTGGATTTCTGGGTATTCACCATGCTCATGATCGGTTCAGTATGTTCGGGGATGTCCCTGCTGGGTGTCTCAGGTCTGGGTTACAAGTTTGCCTGGCCTACCATATGGGAACAACTGGCGGTCCCTCTCTCTATCGCGTTTTGTATCATCTTTTTTGGCGTCAAGATGCATGCTGTTGCAAAAAAGTCCGGGTACATGACAGTGCAGGACTATCTTGCCCACCGTTTTGGGAGCGATAAATCATTGCGGGGCATGAGTGCGACCGCAGGTATCATCGTATCGATGATATATCTTGCCGGACAGTATACGGCGATAAGTATTGTGCTTATGTGGTTGTTCGGGATTCCCCACTGGATGGCACTTCTCATCGGAGCAGCAATTGTGACCCTCTATACAGTTATCGGAGGGCTCTATGCAGTTGCCTGGACAACACTCATTCAGGGACTAATCCTGATACTTGGTGTCCTTATCATGGCTCCTATCGTCATAATGGCAGCCGGTGGATTCACCCATATCAATGAAGTGATGGCAGCGGTAAACCCGACAAACGTCGATCCGTGGGTGACCGGTGCCGGGGCTGTATTCACTCCTGAATATATCTTCTCATTTGTTCTCCTCCTCACTATTGGTCTTGCCTGCGCACCTCACGTGATCAATAATATCCTGTCGGTAAAAAATGCGAATACATTCAAGTGGGCACCACTCGTAGCGTTCGGGATCTATGCAGTAGTGATGTTCCTGCTCAAATTTTCCGGGTTTGCCGGCATCGTTCTTGTCAATGAGGGCGTTATGCAGCTGCCAAAAGTCCCAAATGCTTCTGACTTTGTCTTTGTCTACGGTGTACAGGCAGCAATGCCCAGCATGTTCCTGTGGGGTATATTTGCAGTGATTGTGCTGGCTGCTGTCATGTCCACAACTGACCGTCTTATGCTGACCATCGGCACCTACTTTTCCTGGGATATTTACAAGAAGATCCTCAAACCCGATGCACCGGATAAACAGGTGCTTCTTGTCAGCCAGATCTCAGTATTTGTTGCGGCCGCAGTAACGCTGCTCCTTGCCATCAGTCCTCCGGATATGCTTGTCTGGCTTATCTGGGCCGGGATTGGGATCATGTTTGCAACGTTTGCAGTACCCATGCTTGCCGGATTATACTGGAGACGGGCGACCCGTGAAGGAGCGCTTGTCTCCATGGCACTGGGATTGATCGCATCGCTTGTATTTGGAGGAATTTCCTACTTCAAGCTGGCAAAATTACCCATGCATTTTTCGTTCTATGCGTTTGTCATTGCTGTGGTTGCCATGATCGTTGTCAGCCTGATGACCAAACAGACAAGCGAGAAGATCCTTGACGAGACCATGACCGGGTGGTATATCCGGAAATAATTTTTTTTGAAAATTCTTTTTTCAACGTGATGATCTCTCCATAAACCTGATACGCAAGGAAAAGAGGATTCCCGTTGACCGATACACCGCTCGTTCCTGGAGTGATGGTATCGTAGTACTTTTTTGGAGGTATCACATTTTTAGCCGAGAATGGAGTGGCGGCAGAACTATCCCATGTCGATTGTTCAGGTTTGTATTGAACATTGCTACTAATCTGCTTTTTTATTCCCGCTACGGTGAATCATTTAAATCCTGCAGGCTAACCTATCTGCAGTGAAAACTGCAATTCTGGGCGGGGGACTTTCCGGGCTTACGCTCGCCCGGCTCCTGCAGGAACAAGGCGAAGAGGTTGTGGTTCTTGAAGCAGAGCAGGAATACGGGGGGTTGTGCCGGTCAAAAACTGATCAGGGATTTACCTTTGATACCGGTGGATCACATATCATCTTTTCCCGCGACGATGAAGTACTCGCATTTATGCGCAGGATGATTGCCGGTAATGAACAACGCAATAACCGCACCACGAAAATCTTCTATAAACAGCAGTTTGTGAAATATCCCTTCGAGAACGGACTTTCTGATTTACCCCAGGAAGACCGGTTTTTCTGTATAAATGAATTTATTAAAACCCTGATCGCGGTTGAAAAAGGTGAGATCCCGGCTCCGGTAAACTTCCGGGAATGGATTTACTATACCTTCGGTAAAGGTATTGCCGAATGTTACATGATACCCTACAATGAGAAGATCTGGAAGTATCCGACCGACAAAATGTCCCTTCACTGGGTTGATGGTCGCATCCCCCGTCCTCCTGTTGAAGATGTAATCAAGTCCGCGATTGGGATCGACACCGAAGGTTACACCCATCAGTCCGTCTTTTCCTACCCTCTTGATGGAGGGATTAACGCACTCGTGCGTGCAATCGCACGACCCATTGAACCGTGTATCAAAACCGGGTTCCGGGTCACATCGATCACAAAATCCGGTAAGATCTGGCAGATCAGCAATGGCGATGAACGTATCCAGGCAGACCAGTGCATCTGCACCATGCCGGTGCAGCACCTGCTTGCCTGCCTTGATGATGTTTCCCGCGATGTGAAAAATGCAGCAGATGCCTTGAAGTATAACTCGCTGGTGTGTGTCAATATCGGGATCAACGGATCCGTGCCGGGAATTTCCTGGCTCTATGTACCGGATCCTGCTGTTGGAAGGACAAACCGGATCTCTTTCCCTTCAGGATACAGCCGGCATGTTGCTCCCGATGGCTGCAGTGCGATCCTTGCCGAGATTACCCACCAGCCCGGAGATGACGTTGCTGATCTGACCGATGGTGAACTCATAAACGAAGTTGTGGACATGCTCCAGAGCATGCAGGTCCTGCATAAGGACCAGATTGTCTATACATCGGTGGAGCGGCAGCCTTTTGCCTACGTGGTGTATGATCTTGACTATCAGAAAAATATTGCAATTGTAAAGGAGTATTGTAACGAGATCGGCATTCCGCTTGTCGGCAGATTCGCACAATTCGAGTATCTGAATATGGACGGTTGCATCAGAAGTGTTATGGATTTTCTTGCAACGAAGGAACTACAGTAATCGTCATCAGTTATATCTCCTTTAAATGATTATGATTGCCTGAAAAAATGATTGTCTCGTAAACGGATTGAACATCACCCTTATTATCAGTAAACATATACAGTGTACAGGAGTTTTTTTCCCCATGATATCGGTCATTATCCCGACCTTTAATGAAGAAGAGAACATCGCGCAGTGTCTCGTCTCTCTCACCCACCAGACGGTGGCCCGGACCGATTACGAGATCATCGTTGTGGATGGCGGTTCGAAGGATGCAAGCTGCTCGATCGCAGAAAAATATGCGGACAAGGTTTTTACCCAGACAAGTAAAAAAGTTGGTGGTGCCCGAAACGACGGGTTCATGGCAGCGAAAGGGGAAATTATTGCAACGACCGATGCTGACTGTATCCTTCCCCCGACCTGGATCGAAACGATAAAACAGAATTTTAAAGATGAGCGTGTTGTTCAGCTGTATGGGCCTGTCTACCCGATAGAAGTGGGGATTGGTAATAAATTATCGATATTGCTCGCCAACACATTCTCCCGAATCGGCTATTACAGCCAGACGTTCTATTATACACTAGGCTGCAACACAGCATTCCGGAAAGATGCATTCATTAAAGCCGGAATGTACCGCTGTTTCGAAGCCGGAGATGATCTCGAGATCGCTTTACGTATGAAGGATCAGGGAAAGGTCGTGTTTGATGGCAGGCTTAAAGTTGGTTTCTCGATGCGCCGGTATGAGCAGTTCGGAACAATAAAATCACTGTATGAATGGTTCTATATCGTATCTCGCGGCGGTGAGACCCAGAAGTACTCCTATACCCAGAAAAAATACAAATAATGGCATTATTATTTTCCGGTGATTTTGTCGATTCGGAGTGTTCATGTCAGCAGATCATCCAACAGATTGCGATCGACCCCTGAGGCCGGACGTATATCTGCATTTAACCACAGTGAATTTGCCCGATTGCTGGGCATGGAGATAACCGAGGCACACGACGGCTATGCACGCGTGGTAATGGACTGTAACGGAAAGAACAATCCGCGTGGTGTCGCGCATGGGGGTGCAATCTTTGCTCTTGCCGACCATGCGTTCGGGATCGCAGCAAACTGCGATGCAGCCACTCGTGTTGCAGTCTCCATCCATATCCAGTATATCGCCCCCGCAACCGGTTCTCTTGTGGCAATTGCCCATCGTGTTGCTGACAATGGCAGGTATTCCACATTCCGGGTCATGGTATATGAGGAAGAACGGATAATCGCAGAATTTGATGGTGTAGCGATCCAGGTAAACACTCCTCCCTTGTGAAAAGATGGCTCGTATGAATGGCTTGTTTTTTGGTTATTGCAATAATTACACGAATGATTTAAAAAGGATATGTACCTGTCCCCACTTACTGACCCACGCTGATAACGATGGTGACGCAGTATCTGTTTTTGTATGAACTGATTATTGTCATTATTCAAATAAAATCGGTCTTGCTTAAAAAATCCAATGCCCTGAATAATTCAAATAACCGCCAGGTTACATGGTGTAACCCGGACGATCTCGTGAATATAAAATAAACGAGCAGGCAAATATGAAATTATGACAGAAAAACCGTGTGATACCTGTTCAAAAGAGTGTGTCGGGTGGTATCATCTATGGCAACTGTCAACAATTCCTCCATTGGCGCAAGGAGCTCTAATCATATGAGCTTTTGCCTGGACTCCCTGCTCCAGTTGAGCCGGTCAGCGGGTATAGCTGAATAATAGTGCGTAATGGTACGTTTTGTTGGCGATTTCTGCTTTGATTAGTTGTTCTACCAGTTGTGTTCCAAAGGATACAGAGTTTTTAAGGTCCCTGACGGCCTGAGTTTTTTTTATATTTTTAATCCTTTGAAGCTGTATCCTCCTATGTTGGTTCGATTTCCCAGGGGTATGTTTAAAAAAAATGATGACATATTCTTTTATCTTTCCTGACATGAATTGTTACTTATGCCAACCATGAAAATCCGCGGTGGAGACCTCGATCTTGTAGAGTATGAATTCAATTCATTTCCCCCGGGACAGAATCTCAAGACCCTTGGGTATGAAAAGAAGAAGTACACGTTAAAACCCGTGAAAGGAAAGATTGCCGTAAAAGCCCCGGCGCGAATACATCTGACCGTGCTGGATATGAACCGGTTTGCACCTGATCATCCCGGTGGCGGGGGGATCGGATTTGCGATACAGTGCTATTGCATGGCAGAAGTAGAATGTACAAAAAAAGGTGTCGAGATTGATTATAGTCGCTCTTCCATAATTGAAAATTTTGTTGCAGTCTTCAAAAAAACCGTCGGATATACCGGCGGTTTTAAGATCAAGGCGACTGACCATCAGCACAAACATGTAGGGCTTGGTTCTACCAGTACGGTCATGATTGCGGTCGCTACGGCAATGAATGAAGCACTCGGCAGGCCGCTGACAAACGACCAGTTAAGAAAACTGATAGGGCATAATTATGTTGAAGAGACTGCAGACGGAAACATCGCCTTTGGTTTTGAAACCGGTGTCGGTCCTGCGGTAAGCACATTTGGGGGTATGGCAATGCTTGGTGATGAACTCACCCTCGTCTACCATCATGCGTTTGCCGAAGGAAAAAATGTGTATATTATTATACCCCCCACAGATATCTCCTCTGCCGGAACACAGGAATTTGATCTCCTCATGAACAAGGCGCGGACACTCGATTACCGGGATCGTGAACTCAAAGCATACCTCTTCTTAATGGATCTCGTCCCGGCGCTTGAACAGGATGACATAAAAAAAGCAGGAGATGTTATCTGGGAAATCGAATTCCGGGGATCAAAACGAGCTGAAGTTGAACATCATAGTTTTGAGATTTATCACTATATGAGTAAGCTCCGCGAAGCAAAACTTGAATTCGTGGGTATGAGTTCAGTAGGTCCATCCATTGCGGTTGTTACCAGACTTGACCAAAAAGCACTGGAAAAAATCCTCAAACCCCTGGAACTTACCATCGCGATTGTCACAAGGGTTGATAACGAAGGCCTGAAAATTATCCGGAAAAAATAATTTCCTCCCTTTTTCCACTATCCCTCGTTTATGTTGTTATAGCCTACATTGAAAAAAACACCATCTCCCGTGATTTTTATCGGGAACAGGCAGGTGACTAGCGCATTGTGAAGGATGCCCCGTGTGGAGGGAGAAGAGTTCCTGTATTCCCTGCTGCAATGTTTCTCCCTTGCATCTTATTTTGTGAAGGTTGCCTGTATTTCTGATCGTACCAAGGGTATTCCCAAAACCCGCATTGGCCACTGGTATATTCTGATTGACACCATCGTGAGTTTTGAAAAAAGATCAATGACCTCATCCCGGGTAAAGTAATGGGTAATAATACCATTGACCACGACGGAATGTCGCTGGTTCAGTTTCATGCCCCTTACCAAATCTGAAATCATCGGTAGAAAAATCAGAAAAGAACAGGATCCCGCCGGGTTTGAGGATATGCAGCAGTGAACTGGCAATCCGGGCTCTGTCCGGTTTATGCATATGACCTATAACATGGATTGCAAAAACCGCATCAAACGACTCATTCTTAAACGGGGGACAGCGGGCATCTGCAATCATAACGTGTCCGCGAGAGGCACCTCCGGTTACCCTCCTGCTCAACGTAACCGCTCGTGAAGCAAAATCGATTGCAGTCACATCCCACCCTCGCTGAATCATTGCAAAAAGTGTTTTTCCATTGCCGCACCCAAGTTCAAGCACACGAGAGCGTGAAGGAAGGTCTGGCAGATTATGAGTCAAACCCCTCCAGAGCATACCCCTGCGGGTATAATCCTCTTCCCATGGTCCCGTCCGGCACTGTTCCCATCTCCAATTAGTATCTTATAATCGCGCTTCGTTCGTTTCTCCTGGCAGGGTATCAGGTATCTTCACCTCACAGGAAAAAAATCCTTTGATTCCCTGCCACAGTTTTGGGTTCAGGAAAATCCATGAGAGAATGAATTCGACAATCCGGTTCTTCCCCTGACCATCAAACTGCTTGTTAATGATTCTATCCAGACATCATAAGACAGGGAAAAGTTTCGTAACTCAAGATTCGACAGATCGAAATTCCGATAAAGATATTTTTTATTCAAGTGTCTTGGTCCCTATAGTACATGCTTTGATACCATAAACAGGAAAAAGGCGATTTTCTGCACTCTTCGGTAATTATAAAAACGAGAATCACGCAAGGAATTGTTTAAGCCTCTGCGTCACAAGCCCGATAAGAACATCTGTCGAATCAATGCGGTTGATTTCATCAGCATTAATCAGCTCATGAAAGGACTTTCCTGACTGGATATAAACAGCAGGGACAGAAAGTTTCTGCGTCCCGCACAACTGAAAAAATTCATCGCGATGGAGAAACCTTGATGAAAAGCCAAGATCATTGATGAACCGTTTCCATGTTTTTTTCACGCCAACCGGACTGGAGATCAATGCAAAAAGATTGCACCGGGGAGTCTTGGCAGATGTCATACTATGCTGGTAATCCGACATGCCCGACAGGTTGCCTCTGTCAAGGTTATACACAAACAACAAGACCATTACCGGACTGCATAGTACATTCCCATTTCTTTCCGATGATTTAAGGGTTGGGATTATTCAGCAGAGGGTTTTTTTGTAATCGGCAGCCCAAAAGATCACCGTGTGGTGTGCAAGATTCATCAATATCAGCGTATCAGGGTTATGCACTTTTTCAGGATACATGCAAAAGCGATAAAGTATGATGCAGGTTCATTCTATAGTAAACAGATACACATTCACGAGAAGGTAGAATTAAATGTTAGACATCAGGTTTGTTCGATCCAGCCCGGATGTGATCAGGGCAGATCTTAAAAAACGCAATGATACAGAAAAGATCGCGTGGGTAGATGACCTGCTGAAAAAAGATGTCCGGTCGCGCGAACTCAAAATAGAGACCGATGTTCTGCGCCAGCGCCGCAACACGATAGCCCGTGAGATTAACACAGCACGAAAAGCCGGACAGGAGGCAAACGTTCTGTTAGCTGAAGCTGCTAATCTTCCCCAGAAGATCAAG
This sequence comes from uncultured Methanoregulaceae archaeon, assembly GCA_963806845.1. Taxonomy (GTDB): domain Archaea; phylum Halobacteriota; class Methanomicrobia; order Methanomicrobiales; family Methanospirillaceae; genus Methanoregula. The sequence goes on along the minus strand of CAWDZO010000016.1, from coordinate 62,478 downwards.
GATCGGGATTCGGAACAAGAAGAGATTGCAAAGGCGATTCACTACTACCTGATGCGCCTGCCCAATATCCTGCACGAGAGTGTTCCGGTGGGGAAAGACGATACCGAAAACGTTGAGATAAGGTGCGTGGGCACGCAACGGGTATTCGATTTTGAGCTGAAGAACCACGGGCAGCTGGCTGCTGAACAGGGATGGGCTGATTTCGAACGGGCGACTAAAATTTCCGGTGCAGGTTTTTATTTCCTGAAAGGCAGCCTTGTCCTCCTTGATATGGCGCTCCAGCGGTTTTCGATTGATCTGCTGGCACACAAAGGCTACACGCCAATAATTCCCCCGTATATGATCAACCGGTCATCGTATGAAGGGGTTACCGATCTCGATGATTTCGAAAAAGTAATGTATAAAATTGACGGGGACGATATGTACCTGATCGCCACGAGTGAGCACCCAATCGGTGCAATGTACAAGGACGAAATCTTTGAAGAGAAGGATCTCCCGCTCCGTCTTGCCGGTATCTCTCCCTGCTTCCGTCGGGAAATCGGTGCACACGGGCTTGATACCAAAGGTCTGTTCCGCGTCCACCAGTTCACCAAAGTCGAGCAGTTCGTATTCTGCAGACCTGAAGATTCATGGCAGATTCATGAGGAATTGCTGGCAAATGCTGAAGAGGTGTTCCAGAAGCTCCGGATTCCGTACCGCGTTGTATCTATATGTACAGGTGATATCGGAACGGTTGCAGCGAAAAAATATGATATTGAAGCATGGATGCCCCGCGAACACGCCTACAAGGAAGTCGTATCCTGCTCCAACTGTACATCCTACCAGGCAGTCCGGCTCAATATCAAGGTGCGGGACAAGGGTGATTTTGAATCCAAGCACCATGTTCATACCCTCAATTCAACAGCAATTGCCACATCACGGGTTATACGTGCCATCCTTGAAAACTGCCAGAACGAGGATGGTTCAGTAGAAATTCCCCCCGTACTCAGACCTTACATGAACGACAGGGAATACCTCTGATCTTTTTTTATATAGCCGTAGATTGAACGGGTCTGGGAATAAATACTTATTTTGCTGTTGATAACGCAACAATAGGTAAGGGTGTGGTACTATGGGTTATCCTGAACTGGACCGGGATGAGTCCGTAATCCTGGAAACGCGGAACATTAAATTCAAATCCATCTCGTTCGATGCGGTACTTACCAACAAGCGCATTATTCTTAAAGACCGCAAGAGGGATGTCATTCCTTCTCAGGATATAGCTCTCTCAACTATCAGGAATGTCGATGCCGGAGAAAATGCGATACGGGACCACTTTTTGATCCTCGCTATCATCACCGATACTGGTGAAAAGCACCAGACGGTTCTCACGTTTGTACGCCAGGCTGGTGGAGAAAGAAAACGGGAATGCATTGAATGGGCAAAGACACTCAAAAGTCTGATACCCTCACCAATTATAGAAACAACTCCAGATAACATTCCTGTCTCATATGGAGAACCTGTGATAAAAGGCGAAGTCCTGACTCCGGTACAAGGTGGAGCTACGACCACCCGTCCGGCAAAAAAGAAGATCGAAACCGCCCTCCCCTTAGGTAAGATTACTGAAAAAACTCCTGTTGCCCCGATACCCAAAGAGAACTCATCCCTTCCCACCGGTTCGTTCTGTTCACGATGTGGGAATCGGGTTCCTTTCAAATCAACATTCTGCAACCACTGCGGGACACCTGTTAAGCATCCTTCCGAGCGTACATCAGTATCCACGCCTGTCATAACCAGAGATCCGGTTCCTCCTTCGACACCGACGATCACCTGTAACCAAGGTACCGGTTCCCCCTTTAACTCCTCTGCCTTCAGTTACCAGAGTAACGGTTCCTCCCCAGGCACCACAACCGGTCATTATCGAAAAACAGGTACCGGTTCCCCCTTCGGCCGGTTCAAGGGGAGAAGACCAGAGTAGTCAAATCAACCAGATAATCCATTCAATTGAACCTTTAATCGAAGACTCCGTACCCCGGTCCCAGCAATCCGCATCGTTTATTCAAAAACACGATTACCAGCAAAAGACTGAACCGGCTGCTCCTGAACCCCCGGCAGCGTCACCCCCCCAGGTACTTTGGCCCGTACTACCCAACGCGGAATCTCCTGTGGCGTCAACCCAGGAATCAACAGCCGGAGAACCAGAGTCTCCCCCGCCTCACACGGTTCCTGGACCTGCAGGAAAAAAACCCAATTATCTTACGATAGGGATACTTATCATCGCAATCCTCCCCATTTTAGCCGGACTGGTAATCGTAGCAAATATCATGTCAGGACCCTCCGGTGGGCTTACGACAACAATCCCGGTAACCACCGTTGTAACTACAATAACCGCTCCTCCAACGCAATCCACGCGTACTCCCGTGGTTACTGAATCCACTACACCCGGACCCACGCAAGTGATGGTTCCTCCTAATGGCGTATGGGTACGGGCATCGTACCCGGGTTCGTATATCGGGTTGATTGGTACCCCCGGGAACCAGCTTGAGGTATCCGGTACCGGAGACAAGTTTTACCCGATATCGACAAGTGACGGGATCGTCGCGGCAGCTCTCCAGAAAAAGGATGGTTCCGGGGATAAAATCCTTCTGGAGGTTTATAAAAACGGTGTTATGCTCAAACGTGAATCAACAGTCACCCCAAGGGGTATCGTTGAAGTTCAGCTGGATTTGAAAACTCTTCCCGGTACCGGTAAATTCCACTCCCTGAAAAATTATAATACCCTCCTTCAATTTCCCTGTCCGAAAAAAGTATGTAGTCCAAAGGGATGGCATTTCTCTGTAAGGAGACAAATGGATCTCATTATATTCGTCAATGAATGTCACGGTTGTTTTTTTAAATAACATAACAGACCGATTGAAAAAAAATCGTAAAGGATCGATCGATGAGTTAATCTTTAAAAAATGCCAAAAGCGTCTTTTATAACGAGGAATGCCTCCTCAAAACAGGATGCTGCTATGGGGATTCGAACCCCAGTCGCGGGCGTGAAAGGCCCGCATGATTGGCCGGACTACACTATAGCAGCGCATTGTTGCTTTATCTAATTTCTCGGCACCTCATAAATAGATTATGGAACAGGAAAAAATGGGGATGCTTGCGGGATTTTGTAAGTATTTCAGGTTAAAGTATCTTATTCTAGGTTATTTTTTATTGATAGGGTAACCTTCCGTCTCCGTTACTGTTTTGAATGCGGCCATCAGCTGCCGGGTAATCGGTCCGGGTTTGCCGCTCCCGATTGTTCGCCCGTCCACCCAGGTGATCGGTGCAACTTCAGCAGCAGTGCCGGTACAGATCATCTCATCTGCGGTATAGAGATCGAAATACCCGATATTCTGCTCCTTTACGGTAATACCCAGAGATTTTGCAAGTTCAAGGAGGACCATGCGGGTGATTCCCCGGAGATTGTTAAGGGTCGGCGGTGTGATAATCTCACCATTTTTCACGACGTAGAGATTGTCGCCCGAACCTTCTGATACGTAACCATTTGTGTCAAAGAAGATTGCCTCATCGCCGCCCTTATAATTCGCCTCAATCTTTGCAAGGATATTGTTGAGGTAATTCAGGCTTTTTACATTCGGAGGGAGTGCATTCTGCGGGATTTCTTCGCACAGAGACCGTCACTGCCCTGAGACCCTTGTCATACAGATCGCCATACATCGCACCCCAGCTGGTTGCAATCACAATAACGGAAGGTTTCGGGCACTTGCGCGGATCGAGACCGAGATCTCCCACCCCACGGCTGATGATTGGCCGGATATAAGCATTGGTTAATTTGTTCCTGCGCAGCACTTCGCAGATTACTTCGGTCATCTCCTCTTTTGATAAGGGAGGCTGCAGATCGATTGTTTTTGCTGAATCGTAGAGACGATCAAGATGTTCTTTCAGACGGAAAATTCTTCCATTGTAAGCACGGATGCCCTCAAACACGCCGTCTCCGTACAGAAAACCGTGATCAAAAACTGAGATTTTTGCCTGGTCATCAGGAAGATACTTACCATCAATGTAAATGATCATAGTTTCTATGGGATGTACTGGGTTTTGTAGTTTTTTCTTTTATCTGACCTGCCAAAAATGCCCATCCGATTCAACTGCTCCATCGTATCTCCATGACCCCCCACAAGGTTTTTTTCCTGATCAGAATCAGCCATTCCTAATCCCCCGGGTTATTTTTTTGTTTAGAGAAAAAGGACCGTATCCCGTGCTCCTTTGGTATATGAGAACCTCTCCAGAAACCATTGCGCAATTAAAAACCGGTCAATACGCTGGAAAAAATAATCCCTCTCTCAATGTAATCGTTTTTGCAACAGAAACGCATTGAATGAAATGCAGTACAAATACTCACGAATTTTTCCGGCACAATTCGACAAAATGCCGGAACATACCTGCACTTGCCACCGGGTGCAGGTGGGTGTAACTTCCCAGGGTATTGTCGATCACCGCACCGTCAAGATTTTCATGAATACCGATACCACGGGAAAGCTGGTACGCAAAGAGTGTACCTGGGGAGAGCACGACATCTGAGTAATGGAATTCATGGCCCCGGAATGCTGCAGCACCCACAGGTGAATCGCTCCTGCTCGTACCTTCAACATAACTGACAACTCTTTTTGCCGGCATCCGGGTCTCTCCGGAAAAAACCTTGCACATCTCATATTCCGTATCTTTGTGCGCGCCTTGCCAGCCTTTTTTTAAGGTCATGCGGTCAGTGAGATACATAAGCCCACCGCACTCCGCATAGACCGGAGAACCATTCCGTGATACCTCAAGTATCGCTTCGCGCATGGAATCGTTTGCTTCCAGTTCTTTAACAAAGAGTTCCGGATACCCTCCTCCGATAATGTACCCATCCACTTCGGGAAGCCGGTCATGCACAGGACTGAAAGGAACATACTCTGCCCCGGCAGTAGGGAGAATATCAAAAAGATCGGCATAGTAAAAATTGAAAGCCTCGTCAAGTGCGACACCAATTTTTACATCCTGCTCCACCCTTGTGTCAAAGAGTGTCTTTGCCTGAGGGTACTGCACGATTTCCCTCATGAGTTTCTGGAACCGCTCAAGATTCACATACTGCCCAATCATGTCCGTGATAGTGGCGATACGGGTATCAAAGTCGCCGCGCCCGGAACCTTCCCGGTAGGGTACGAGCCCGAGATGTCGCATGGCAAGCTGCATCTCTTCCATGCGGGGGATAGCCCCGATAACCGGAATACCACAATAGTGCTCAATTGCCTTGAGCGCTTTTTCCTTGTGCGAATCACCTTTGACATTGTTCAGGATGACCCCGGCGATATGAACGTCCTGATCAAATGCCTGGAATCCCTTAACAAGGGCTGCTGCACTCCGGGTGATACTCTGGGCAGAAACAACCAGCACCACCGGGATATCAAGCAATTTTGCGATAGACGCGGTGCTGCCAGTATCGGTAAGTGCCTCGGCACCTTCATACAACCCGCGGACTCCTTCGACAAGCGCGATATCTGCACCGCGACAACCATACTGAAAAATTTCGTGAATCTGTTCATCCGAGAGCGTGAAACTGTCAAGGTTCCGGCAGGGGCGCCCGGAGACTGCGGACAGGTAGGAGGGATCAATATAGTCCATTCCCACCTTGAAGGTCTGGACCTTGTTGTTCCGGGAAAGAAGCGCAGCGAGGGCAAGGGTGATGCTCGTCTTGCCGCTTCCTGATCGATCGCCGGTTATCAGGATTTTTTTCATGAAAGGCTCCGCAGGATGGCACCGAATTCACTCTCGACAATAGTGCAGACACCCAGCGTCTTTGGGTGGAGGTCGATTTCCACAATCACATGCTGGTGCCCGATGGCGTGGAGCGGACCTACCTGGCGGGGGCCGTTTGTCACCGAGAAACACTCGATACCCTGCGTGTATTCCGGAGGAATTGCATGAGGCACACCGGTAATCAGGGCAAATTCGGGTGCGATCTCCTGTAACTTCCTGCCCAGCAGATCACCATTTGCCCCATACTCGTCAAGTGCACCAATTATTTCGAGTTTCAGACCGCGTTTTATCATCTCTTCGTATATCCGCTCTGCATCCAGCCGGGTCTTGGGTAGTCCGCGCTGATCGAGATTGGCAATATACGTGATATCTGCATCCGGGCAGGTGTCATGGAGAGCGACCAGTTCATCAGCGAACATATAGGCTGTCTCTTTTTTTGCATTCAGGATTGCTGCACCCCGTTTCCCGCTCCGTGCAAGTTCGAGCAGGCGCTGTGCAGCGACATGTTTCAGATCACCCCGTGAGGGTTCAATATATGGCTGGCTCGCCGCACCTCTCATCCGTTCCACTTCGTTTGCCTTCTCCATTAAGAACCGCTGGCGGGTGAGTTCATCCGGTGAAATCCATCCTGCTTCACAGGCTGCTTCAAGCGTAGCAAGTACCCCGGCAATATTTTCGAGATATCCCGCATGGATATCGATTGCGATCGTGGGGGTTGTTATTCCGGCTCCATCAATGGCAGACTGGAGATCTTCACCAATAATCATCGCAACACAGGTCCCAATCACTGCCATCCGTTTTGGGGAGAAATGATCTTCGGCATAGCGCAGGACATCTTCAAGCGGTTTCTGACCGCCAAAGATGAACTCGTTGTCAGCAAGGGATGTCGTGAGCACCCGCATGCCATCTTCTTCCAGCAGCCGGGCATGTTTGAACGAACAGCCGGAAGGACCGTGGAGGATAGCAACATCGACTTTGAGATCCCGTGCTGTATAGAGCGCAGCAACAATCGAACTGGGACGCGGGTGCATGTATTTCATGATACTTCAGTTATCTCCAGGTTTTCACGGCAAGTACAATAGATCCATGCGTCTGTCATATGCAGAGCCGAGGTATAGGCTTCTGCAAGCGTGGCCGTATACGCTGATATCAGAGGTGTCAGCTCTATCAAACTCAGGAGTTCCCGACATCGGGAGTGCTCCCACCCCCACTACACACACAGGATGGATCTGGTCGATTGCTGCCCGTATCTGGTCGATGGCAAATCCTTCACAGACTGCCCCGTCACCTTCAGACTGCCCGATGACCAGCGTAATGGCATCTTTTCCGGATATGCTCCGGGCGTACCGGGCAGCTTCGACCGTGGTTGAAAGGTTGGTACCGCTGTTGGCATTGTCTACGACAAGCACTCCCTGGTCATACGACACAGACATCCTGCCCGGAAGCGCGCTGAACGAGGACAACGGCTCCGGGTCTCTTCCCAGCAGCATCGCTGCGGCAGCTGCAAGCATCAGCGGCGAACTGGTATCCGGGAAGTGTAAGAAGCGGATTGGAAAACCTGCAGGTTTTCCCGGCGATCGTGAGGGAGCATTCAGTGCCCTCACTGGCTGCAACGTCTTCGATATGGACAACACTTTCAAGGTAGTCTCCAGGTATATTTTTTGCAAGGAGAAGGAGTTTGCATTGTTGTGCCGAGGCGACTTTTATACCCAGGGCAGATTTTTTCCCGGCAGCAAAAAAATAATCTTCATCCGAAGTAATAATCCCCAGCGTGCCTGAACAGGTGATCCCCAGGGATTCCTCAACGATCAGCCAGCCATGGATCCCGCATGCCATCCTCGCAGCAGCGAGCACCGATCCCGGTGTAATGCTGGACTGTGACAGCCACTTCTTTTCAGGGTAACGGTACGTCCCGGTTGAGGTGTGCAGGATACCTGTTCCTCCCATCAGGAAAGCGAGAGCATGTGCGGTGGTTGTCTTCCCCCGTGCCCCCGTGATCTCGATCATAGTTTCCGGGGTTTTGTCACCCAGCAGCTGGCGAACGGCTTCATGATGGGAAATGACCGGAACCCTGGAGAAGTGTAAGAGAGGATGATTGGGATCGAGATGCACCGGTGCGACAATCAGATCATAATTCCTTGTCAGTGCTGTTGTTACGTCAGGTTTGCTCTCCCCCCGGTACACATCCACGCAATCAACACGATCTCCCCGGGCTGCAAACTGCCTCCCCGATTACTTTTCCGCCGTGGATAGTGTCCAGTACCAGGATGTGCATAAAAAGAAGTTACAGAAGTGTAAGCGCTTTTATCGCGTTCTTTATCATCAGATCGGCAAGGAGGGGATCACTCCCGATAGGATCCGCGTATACCAGCGGGACTGACCTGCCATTCAGGGTAAACAATCCCTTCTTGGTGCCCTCGGCAAGCCCAATCTCTCCCGGGATATCTTTTTCTATGTGGACACCTTTTGCAAGAAACAGGGGAACAACTACCAGCGCATCAATCGGTTCACGCCGGAATTCATTGAGTGAATCCTTGATTGTTGGTGTATTCATATTCATAAACCCGCATTTTACGATAAAATCCGTATTTTGTGCCTTAATCAAGGATGCGGTTTTCTCAACGAGATCTTTGTTGTAGGGCATCGTGCTCCCGTGCCCGACAAGTAACATTCCCTTCTTACCCATATAACACATAGTATTACCGGGAATCTTAAAAATTCTTACCAAATGTTTTTTCCGGGATTGTAGTTCACCCATGGATCAATAAGTGACTTTTAATCGCAGAATCATTCAATATATTTCTGGTTTTGCAGAAATGCTCAATAACAGGCTTAACGCTCAGAGTGGTTTTTCCTCCCGCTTCACCCGTTTAGTGACTCCCCAAAATTCGATACCTCCTTGACAGGCAATTCGTTATCATCGCACTTAGCGAGGGGTTTGTAAGGGGTGACTGATACGGTCCCCTCCGCCCTCTTACCGGTGCTTTGTATTTCACAGCATAGAAAAAGGAATTCGCCAGAGCCAAATCAGAATAAGGGGACCGATAATCCATTCTGATTGACTGTATCTTTCCCGACTGGATAAACGTACTATTTCCCACAAAACCCTTTGACCTTCAGGAAAACACGTCCGTTCAGCAAAATGGTTAATCGATTGTGGTTAATGCAAAGTAATTTGTTTGATCAGTCTCAACAGATATGAATCTATGATGGATGCCTTCGAGCGTTTTGGGTTGCTCATCAACAACCGGATTGTCAGGACACCCGTGGCGATTGCATCCATGGCGGGAATGGTTGATGCAGCCTACGTCCTTGAACGCGCCGATCACATCGGTGCTGCATTTATTGGGGGATACTCCATTGATCAGCCCACCATGGATGCGGCAAAGGCTGTCATTGCTGAGGGGAACCGTAAAGAATTTTTATACGATGATCCTGTAGAAGAACTCAAAAAACAGATGGCGCTCATGGAAAAGAGCACGGTTATTCTGGGACTCAATCTCCGGGGCAGTACTCCCGAATCATTCGGTGCCATTGCCCAATCACTGGGTGAAAGTGTTGTCTACGAAATTGATGCCCATTGCCGGCAGCCTGCCATGATAGCTGCCGGGTGTGGAGAACATTACCTGAAAAAACCCGGGGAATTAATGGCCGTCGTCAGGGCACTCAAATCTGAAAATGTTACCGTATCAGTAAAAATCCGTGCCGGTGTTGCTGCTGATGACCGGCTCCTTGCCCGAAAACTGTGGCAATCCGGAGCAGATATTCTGCATATTGATCTGATGGACTTCGGTTCGGCAAAACTCCGCCAGATCCGGAACAGCTGCCCGCTCATGCTTATTGCCAATAATTCCATAAACACCTTTGACCGGATGCGGGAGATGCTCTCTCACGGAGCGGACATTGTGTCGCTTGCCCGCAAATCTGACACACGCACCCTGTCAGGACTGGACGCAGCCATTACCCGTTATGCCATCGAAGAAGGGTGGTATAACTCTCCCAAACAGCTGTGCCGGGGCGGGGACATCCGCGCACTTACCTTTTGCTGCATGCCGGTCAAAGAGTGCCCTCTCCTCCCGACCCTTTCCCGGATCGGCATGCCAAAAGAAGACTACATCCAGATGAAACTGGATACGGTAAAAGGTACCCCTCTTCAGGAAGGGAACCAGACCTGTTTTGGCAGCCTTGCCTGGTGCTGTAAAACATCGTCTCCCTGCATGTTCCGCGATATGACACTCAAACAGGTGGGACTTTCAAAGAAAGAGTATATGCGCCTGAAACGCGATCTCTCAGATACGATAATGAGCCGTGTTTTCCATGACGTGCCTTCTGATGAGAGCAGCTGAACGTGCACAGCTGGCCATGATGCTTGAGGTCTGCGCCTACCCAAAACCGGGGAACGTAGACCGTTGTCATGATTATCCTGATACCCGTCTCGAACATTTCCTGGCATCAACACTATTTGCCCGTCCGGCGCTTGAAGAGGCTGAAACAGGAACCGGGCGGATCGGGGAGATCATCAGGCATGCAGTCCGGGATACCAACTGTCATAACGGCGGCAATACGCATTTTGGAGCATTTATTCTTCTCATCCCACTCGTATATGGCGGAGATATTCCCGGAGCGCTCCGGGCAATTGAAAAGACGGATGTTTCAGATGCGGTTGCGTTCTACAAGGCTTTTGCGCTGACATCAGTGAAGATGAACGTCACAGATGAGCTGGATGTGCATGATCCCCATACCCTCACCATGATACGGGACCGTGATATGACGCTCCTTGATGTGATGCAGCATTCAGCGGTAAATGATATGGTGGCACGGGAGTGGGTGACTGGATTTCCCTTAACAAGGCGGGGAGCTGATCTCCTTAAACAATTCGGCCCGGGCAGGCAGGCAATTGTCAATACCTTCCTCACCCTCCTTGCTTCTGAACCAGACACATTCATTATCAAAAAACATGGCACTGCAGTTGCCCAGGAGACCTGTACTCCTTGCCCGTGAGGTTCTCGATGGCAAACGCTCCTTAGAGGATTTTGATGCTGATTGTATTGAACGGGGTATCAACCCGGGTTCAACAGCTGATATCATTATTGCCTCAATCTTTATCGCACTGGGGGAGGGATGGCAATGGGACTTTTAAAGGGTGGGATTAACGAGGTTATCGCAACAACACGGTTCAACGCGGCACCGATGGGCATTCATTTCCGGGAAGGAAATGCCAGCATGGTGCTCTTTTCCGGGAGTAATACCGCAGAAAACATTGAGCGGGACGGGTGGGTTGTTGCCAATTTTGTGCAGGATCCCGTTCTTTATGTGAGGACTGCCTTTGAAGACCTGCCGCGGAATTCTTTTATTGAAGAACCGGTCTCAACAAAGACAATCACGAGGCTCGCAGGTGCTGATGCCTGGGCAGCATTCACGGTAACTATCGTGCGCACGACAAACTGAGGCCATGATGGTCCGGCTCACGCTGGAAAAAGAGATTATCGAAGAGGTTGCTGTACATCCGGTGAACCGGGGCTTCAACAGCATCATCGATGCTACCGTGCATGCGACGAGGTATAAGGAGAATCAGGATCCGGAATTAAAAAAACTGATCGATTATCATGTGGGCATTGTGCGTAAGTGCGGGGGAAAACGGGAACTGGAAGCGCTGGAATTATTAAAGAAGTATATGTAAGTAGTTTCAGGCGAGTTAACAAGAAGATGACATATCGAATGCAGGATTTATTTGGCCAAATCCCGCGAAATAGCCCTCTCTAAAAAAAACCAAGTTTTTTTAGTTCTGCAGACCTCCCGTTAAACCTGAAAGTTCTGGCAGGATTTCACCCAGAACACACTCACCGTTCCTCAAAGGTGATACTTCTAAAAAACAGGAACAATGCCACGATTGCCAAAAGCATGATCGGTGGAAAGGATAGATGGGGACGGTCCCCACATTAACATTACCCTTTTATTGTCGCTAAAAAAATTCTGTGGGAGGTTTTTTCCAAAAAAACATAAACGAGATCAACAAACCCGGGGCACGGGGTCACCCATCGGCGGCTCGATGAATCGCTCACCACCGATGGTTGTTTCCATAATAACATGGGCACCTTTTGTCACGGTACCGACAACGGCTGCATCCTTACCGTATTTATGCGAACGAAGGGCTGCGAGTATCGCATCCACACTGGAAGGCGGAACTCCCATAACGACCTTTCCCTCATTGGCAACCTCGAGCGGATCTATACCAAGCATCGCTGCAGCACTCCTCACGTTTTTCCGGATCGGCAGTTTCTCTTCCTTGATCCGGATACCTACACCGCTCTTTCTTGCCATCTCGTTAATGGCGCTGGCAAACCCTCCCCGTGTCGGGTCTTTCATTGCATGGATAGTGCCGGCATCGAGCACCTTTTCCATCATTCCCCAGAGGGGTGCGACATCGGATTTTATCTGCTCACCGAGATCGAATCCCTCGCGGTGTGCCATGATTGCAATACCGTGATCGCCAAGAGTTCCGGAAACGATAATCACATCGCCGGGCACAAGGCCGTTGTCCCGCACAACGATCTTTGCGATACCTATACCGGCAGTATTAATCGTAATCCCGTCCAGAGCTCCCCTCTCCATCACTTTTGTGTCACCAGTCACAAGATTTGCCCCCGCTTCTCCGAGAGCGTCGTCCATTGAAGCAACGATCCTTGCGAGATCATCAATTTCAAATCCCTCCTCAATGATCATGCCGCACGAGAGCGCGATCGGCCGTGCCGCCCATCATCGCGAGATCATTGATAGTCCCGCAGACCGCGATCCTCCCGATATCACCGCCCGGGAAAAAAATGGGACGGACGACATGGGAATCTGTGGTAAAAACGAGGTTCTCGCCATTGAAAGGGATCACTGCGCCATCATCCATTGCTTCAAGTCCGATTCCGCCGGCATTGTTGTGCCTGAATTTTGTGAGCGTCTGCAGGAGTTCTCCCATCACTTCCCCACCGGCACCATGCATCATGGTGACTTTCATTTAGTCATCCACCTCGATCTCCACACTGGTGACCACAATCTCCCTGCCCTTTACCAGTTCGGGAAGTGCACCGCATCCCGGGCAGACAAAAATTTCATCACCGGAATACCCGCAGGGACATCTGGTCTGGGGCGGCATCTCACTGCATTCGAGCACCGCGTTAGAAAAAAGAGGATCGTCTTCCTTGATCGTATCAAAGAGAAAAACTACCTGATCAGGATTCACCATCGCCATCTTTCCCACTTCAACGCGAACTTTTTTTACCTGGCTGGCGTTGTTCTCAATTGCGGTCTTGCGGGTGGTAGCGTACAGGTCATAGGCGATGGAGTACTCGTGCATCACTCCTCCATCGCAGCGTAGACCTGTTTGAACAGCTCCCGTGTCTCCAGTCCCTCCTCCCGGGAGAGTTTCTGGATAGCAAAACCTACATGGACTAAGACAAATTCGCCGATTTTAACATCAACAAGGTCGAGCCTGACTTCCTGTTTGAGGTCGCCATAGTCAACAACTCCCACATTCCCTTCTTTTATCTCCAGCACTTCTGCAGGAACTGCAACACACATCGATGATTCACACTCTTGTCTAACCATTATTGTGGGAGTTCAGACCAGATAAAAACAGTGATAGAACATCAGACACAATCTCGCTACGGTTGCTTCTTAAAAATGTGATAACACGTTGAACGGCTACTACATCATCATCGTGATAAGGGCGGTTGAAAGTAGATGGTGACAGGAACTGTCCCCTCAATTATCCTGCAGGAATTTTTTAATTACCGCTTAAAAAGGAATTCTCCAGAGTTTTTTTATATGAACGGAATTTTTTTCTGCATTTCTTTACGCCGGGGAAGAGATTTGAACTCTTGAGGTGCAGGGCACCAGTAGCTTCAAGGCTACCGCCTTCCCGGACTAGACTACCCCGGCAGTGCTCCATATGTTGGGTGTCCGATATAAAAAAGGCTTCTTTATCAGTGGAGGGTGTCAGGAGTAGTTTTTTGATCACTTTTTTCACTCGGTTTCTTCTGACTATTATAGAATCGCTGTCCCCAAGGCCACTACTCCGAGCAGCGGCAGGAGTGGAGACTTTGGCGTATCCGTCGGTGTTTGTGGGGCACTCGCAGCAAACGGTGCCGGGACGGTTGGGCTGACAACAATGGAAACGGCATTTTCTGCATACATGAAAACCTCACTGTTGACTGAGTACTTCATGGGATACACCTTGATGTATATCGTTTTCCCCTTTCCCGTGAGCTGGACATTTTCAGGATATTGTTCACCCTCTTCATTCACTATTTTGACTGTGCCTTTGTCATCGATATACTCAACAACCCAGTCGATGGATGAAGAGGTATGAATATTGACTTTTCCATTCCCGGTCTTTATGGCAAAATACACGGGATTATCCCGCGAGGATTTCGCATGAGCTGAAACAATGGACAAGGTTGTGGATGTGGGACTCGGTCCTAACGTCTGTTGCCCCGTAACGGTAATAACACGTTTTCCAACATATCCTCTGGCATCGGTGAAGCTGACCTCATAATCCCCGGGTTCAGATATCGGTACATCGGTAGCAAAATTGCCCTGGTAATCGGTATTTACGAAACGGGGCCCGAAAACGACGTCATCTGAAGGTCCGATCACTTCAATCTGTACACCGGAATTTTCATCGCCCTTGATCGTTCCTGCAATAGTCATCTTACCGTTAAAATTCTGGGTTGCAGAAGAGGTGAGGCTGGATCTCGTCAGAGCGATCAAACGAGGTACACGACCCGCATGTTTACGGAATCTCCCGCACCATTTGTCGGCACTTCAACTTTGTACATCCCGGTTTTTAAGCCGGTAGTATCAAAGACTGTCACGGAACGTATGATCGGACTGGACATAGACAATCTTGCGTTTTATCTCAGTCGTTGTTGTCAGCTGGTAATAGAGCACTACATCAATAGGTGTGCCTATACCAAACGTGGTCGTCCCGGTCACAATGAGGGGTTTTCCTACCGGAAGTGATGTCTGGTGCATCGATATTTACCAGATATGCCGATGCAAATCCCGATAGAAAGAGAAGTCCCATCACCAGCAGGACGATCTTTTTCATCTATATACGTTCAACTAATATGATGTTAATGATTTCTGAACTACAGGAAAAACCTCTCGCGAGCTGGCGGGGACAAGAACGGTATGGCAATGAATTGCTCGATTGCCTCACCATCATATTTAAAAGTGCAGGCTGTTCCTGGTCAAAATGCAGGATGTGCAGTTACCGGCATGAGCGATATTCCGGTAATCAATCTTCTGAAACACTTCTTGAGCATCTCCGTGCACAACTGGCATGGATAAACACCCAGTATAAACCTGAAGAATATCGCATGGTGAAAATCTTTACTTCCGGGAGTTTTTTTGACCCGCAGGAGTACCACTGAATTTCTTTCTGATGTAGCAACTTCGTTTAAGGGGAAACTGGTCATCGCAGAAACCCGCCCTGAATTTATCGATACGGAAGTCATCTCCTCATTTCATTGAAGTGTCTGGATGACGGAAGCTGGAAAACACCGCTCTATTGTGCGATAGGACTTGAAACAAGCAGTGACAGTATCCGGGAAAAGTGCATCAACAAGGGTTTTACCTTTGCTTGACTTCGAAAAAGGCTGCCAGAACAGCACATTCTGCCGGAGCCGGGGTAAAAGCATACCTCCTCTTTAAACCGCTTTTTTTAACCGAGGGTGAGGCAGTTGACCGATATGAAAACTTCAATCCGGGAAGCTGCAGTTCATGCTGATATGATCTCGATGAACCCCTGTACTGTCCAGCGCAACACCGAACTGGAGTATTACTGGAAACGTGGGGCATATCGCCCGCCGTATCTCTGGAGTGTCCTTTCAATCCTTGCAGATGCCCCGGTCCATATAACCTGCGATCCGCTTGGCGGCGGGCAGAAACGGGGGCCACATAATTGCGGAAAATGTGATTACGAGATAGTCAAAGGGATCCGGGACTATTCCCTGAATGCTGACCGTGATCTGATCACTGCCCTGCTCGAGACCAGCTGCGATTGTAAGCAGGAATGGGAATATGTCCTGCATTCAGAAAAACCATACTGCATGCCGCTGACCCGGTAAAACTCCGAAAAAAAATTATTTTTTTGCACGACTGCTCTGGATCTCGAGTTGTTTTACCAGGAGCGGAAGGAATGTCCCTGCATCCGAAACAATTCCGATAGCCTGCATGGTGCCGCGATCCATAAGTTTGGTGAGTGAAGTCGGGTTAATGTCAACACAGACAGTTTTTACATTTGAAGGCAGGCAGTTGCCAACAGCAATAGAGTGAAGAAGGGTTGCAATCATCAGAACCATACTGCATCCTTCGATATGTTCTCGCATCGCATCCTGTGCTCCATCACATCGGTAATTACATCGGGGAGCGGACCATCATCACGAATGGAACCGGCAAGGACGAAGGGGACATTTTTCTTTACGCATTCATACATGATCCCACCGGTAATCACCCCTGTTTCGACTGCATTTTTGATTGAACCTGCCCGCATAATCTCGCTGATTGCGTAGAGATGGTGCTTGTGACCCCCCATAACCGGTTTTCCGGTTGAGATATCCATGCCAAGTGAGGTACCATAGAGATTATACTCAATATCATGCGTTGCAAGGGCATTTCCGGCAAAAAGCACATCGATGTATCCTTTGTGGATCATCTCGGCAAGTGCCTTATCTGCACCGGTATGGATAATTGCCGGGCCCCCGACAAGAGCAATCTTGCCTCCTTTCTTGCGGACATCAAGTATCTCCCGCGCAATCTGTGCAATCAGCGTCTCACTCGGGCGTTCGGGTGAGACCGTGCCGTGCATGAACTCAAAGGTGCTGCTCTCCCGGGGGCGTTCCGGATAACTGACATTTACTCCCTGCTCACCGACAACAACCAAATCACCTTTTTTGATTTTTCCAAGAGCAACGTGACACTGTGCGCTTTTTTGCCGGATCCACAACAATAAGAAAATCCATCTTTGTCGATTCGACAGGGATCCATTCCCCGCATATTTGACCTGGGTCGGGTGATTGGTGGTTGTGTAGAATCCTTTGGGTACGACCCGGTCAGCTTCTGCAGGAACCAGGTGGACATCTTTTACTTCAAGAGGGCGGGCACCGAGACGGTGGAGTTCAGAAAGGATGGACTGGAGTTTTTCCTTGCTGGATGCTGCAATACGCAGGCGGGCATAACTCGGATCGGTCTTCTTTCTTACCGATATCGAAGACGAGGATCTCGAAATTACCCCCCATATCCATAACCCGGTCAAAGAGTGCGTCATGATACCCGAATCAATGATATGACCCTGCGAGCTCGATCTCCTGCGACTCCACCATAATACAAAGATCTTGGGTGATGCCCCTTAATATGCATTCCTGCCAAATATGACAGAATATGCGCCTGTTTTGATGTTCTGGGGCACAGATTGGGATGTTTGATCATGTGAATAATGACATTAAAACGAGAGAATTTTTCTAAAGTGTTTGTCGTTTTATAAAATCTTCGGCCTTGCAAGATCGTCACGGGTATTGACATTGAGGGCAAAGCCGGGTTCGTCAGCAGAACCTGCAATTCGTCCTGGGGTTGTGCAATGAGATCTCCCCGGAGAATATTTACGCCGGCAGGACATGCCTCAATGCCGTTAATCTGTTCCCGGTACGGCATATCCGCCCCGGCATGAATGGACAAGCGTTGCGGGAACCCAGGTCGAACAGGCATCTTTTCCCGGATACAGAATAGGAATCAGCAATATGCTGAATAATTCGTGGAGTGATACAGGGAATATCAGATACACAGACAAAAAGCGGGTGTTGTTCATCCAGGGTCTCTGACTGCACCGATCATATCTTCAATATATCCCCTCCCCTTCAGTTTTGCAGAATGCAATGCCCTGTGCCCGGCACCAGTTTATCGTCATGGGAGTCTTGGGGAGTGCTGCTACAACCGGATTCGAATCCTGCCGCACAAAAGCATCAATCACGTAGGCAATCATTGGTCGTCCGCGAACCAGGATAAGGGGTTTTTCTCCAAGGTCAAGCCGGCTTCCCGCACCACCTGCCATGATCAGTGCATGCATGCGGAGAGTGCCTCAAGAAGAACCCGGTTTTCCTCCCGTGTTCGCACAGCAACCCGAATACAGGTGGGTAGACCAAATGATGTGCAGTCGCGAACAAGAACATCACGTTGAGCGAGAGCGGCACAGAATGAAGTGACATTCCGTCCGCATTCGACAAGAATATAATTTGCAGATGAGGGATGGCAGCGCAATCCCAAGTGCGTTAATCTCATCTGCAAGCCAGTCACGTTCCTGCGCGATGGCAGCCCGTGATGCTGCGAGTTCATCCATATGCCGGAATGCCTCCATTGCATACGCCTCGGCAAAGGCATTTACGCTCCAGGGAGGCCGGGTAATCTCAATTTTATCAATAAGGTCCGGGATCTCCAAAACCGTACCCGAAGCGGATACCAGGTACAGAAAAACTTTTTGTGAGCGAATGCAGCACAAAGAGATTGGGATCGCGCACATCCGCCATACTCTGTGCGGGATCAGATAGTTCAATGAATGCTTCATCACAAAAGAGCAGTCCGTCGTGTGATTTCATACTCTCAAGATGATTTTTCATCATCACTTTTCTTCTGTAATATGCCGGTTGGGTTATTTGGGTTGCAGATAAATGAAACATCAGCTTTTTGGGGTTGTTCTACCTCTGTACGCTCCGGCCAGACGGGCGGATAATGCATACTCCCCAAAGGTGGGCGATTCGGTAAAAAAATATTTATTCTTTCCCTTAAGCGCAACCGAACAAAAAACCCGGATAAGCTCAATAGATCCATTCCCTACGCAAATTTCCTCTGCAGTCGCGGTGGAATGTGGAACCGATCCTGCTTTTTAAGTTCGGTGATAACTAGTCATCAGGATAATACGCAAGGAGTGCAGGATCGCAGTGCCACTCAAACACAGGGAGGAAAGGGATTGATGCTCGCGCTGAAATCCAGCACATTTTTTTGGGTATTTTCGCGCTGCGCTTTCCGGTACCTCCATGAACCTCACGCTTTGGAAAGTCAATCACATCAAAAAACCCCTTCTTTTTCTGAATTACTTGGATTGGCTGTCTTAAATGTGTTGTGTGAGAGCGATCCACGAGCAAAGAAGAAAGTTTTTATACATTAATGTGTAATTTTGGAGTATCTGGTTAAGTCAGACACAAGGGTTCTCTTTGTCTGACATATGAATGACAATTGACAGACATATGTCAGAAATGTGAGATACAAAAATGATGCAAAGAATCACGCTCCGGTTACCCGAACAGCAAATCAATCTGCTCCAGCAGATGGTGGACTCAGGGGAATTTCCCAATGTATCAGAAGCTGTCCGGGCAGCGGTCCGTGAACTTGTTGAAAAACGTGCAAGTCGTGTCATGAAGGAAAGCGACCAGGTTTCATTCAAGGTATGAGAGGGTAAACATGCAGAGTATTATTAATGATGCGTTAAAAAACGCCGAACTTGAAAAAGAGCTGAATAAACCAAGTTCAGCAAATGCAATGGAAGACGACTTTGTCGGCCAGCCAAGAATCGTTATTGTCGGTTGCGGTGGTGCAGGCAACAATACCGTGAACCGCATCCATCACATGGGTGTTTCCGGTGCAGAAACTATTGCGATCAACACAGACAAGCAGCACCTGGACATGATCCAGGCGGACAAACGTATCCTTATTGGCAAGTCCCTGACCAAAGGTCTCGGTGCCGGTGGATATCCGGATGTCGGCAAGCGCGCAGCCGAGATGGCACGCCCTACACTTGAAGCTGTCCTTGAATCTGCCGATCTGGTTTTCATAACAGCAGGTATGGGAGGAGGCACGGGCACTGGTTCCGCACCAGTTGTTGCATCAATTGCAAAGGAAGCGGGTGCTATTGTTGTTGGCATGGTCAGCTACCCGTTCCAGGTTGAAAAAGCCCGCCTTATCCGTGCTGAGGAAGGTCTTGAGGCACTTGCAGCCGCTTCAGACTCAGTTATTGTCCTTGATAACAACCGGTTAAAGAACTTCGTCCCAAACCTGCCGCTGGGCCAGGCATTTTCCGTTATGGATCAACTCATCGGCGAAACCGTTAAGGGTATTTCAGAAACAATCACCGAACCATCACTCATTAACATTGACTATGCTGACGTCAGGGCGATCATGTCAAAAGGCGGTGTCGCAGTCATGCTTGTCGGTGAAAGCAAACAGCAGAACAAGGCAGAAAGCGTTGTTCGCGAATGTCTGAGCAACCCGATGCTGGACATTGACTACCGCGGTGCAACCGGGAGCCTGATCCACATCACGGGAGGTACTGACCTCACACTACAGGATGCTGAAGAGGTTGCAACCTCGCTTACCTACGAGCTTGATCCTCACGCAGATGTCATCTGGGGTGCTCGTGTCAGGAATGACATGGAAGGTAAGATCCGTGTTCTCGCCATCATGACCGGTGTCAAGAGCGCGCAAATCCTCGGAACCCGCCAGTCATACAAAACAATGATTGCAGATATCGACAACAAGCGCTCAAATCCAAAAGCAGTTGAGATGCCCCAGAGCAGAAGAAGCAGCACGGGACCAGCCCAGTGGCGGCGGCGTCCTGGAATGGGTCGGTTAACTACACACCACGCATAAAAAAAATTAATTGTCTCTAAAACGTTCCAGATAAACATCCTCCCTGGAAATTCAGGGAATGGCTGTTAAATCCGAACCAACACCAGCATGGGGTTGGCCAAATCGGACAGTATAAAAGGAGTTAAGGGTACTCCTTATGACAAACCCCTTTTTGTCCTGGTTTTTTGCTCTGGAAACCCGTTTCATTCGAACTTCTCTCAACCTTGAACCATCGCATTTGCATTATGGGATATGTCAGGAATGTGCAGGTGCAAAGACTTTACTCAAAACTCTAAAAGAGTGTAATGAAAAAGTCACAGGGATCTTATATAGAGGCCGTTTTAATTGAAATTTCGCCATTCAGCCCATTTACACGATCCCATTCAAACGATCATTTCCTCGGCAGTAACGGCGAAACGCTTAATAATCCTCCGCTCCTTTAAAATATAGTACATTCGACCAGTCCTTCGCTGGGAGGATGGGGACGACACTGTGTGTGATCTGGTGCGTCCCGGTATCGGGAGTTGAACATCATGAACAGAGTGTTGAACAAAGACTTCGCTATCGGAGTCTTATCTGAATTCTGCGCTAATATCCTTTTCTGATGTTTTTCACCCTGCATCCCGTATGCAGAGTTGTCATGTGAGAGAATCAAAAGGGTCAAATCCATCACTCTTTTGGAATGTTATTTTTCTCCAGCATGCCATATCTGCTGCCCAAACCGGGGAATCGATGAGGAGTAGTAACGCATGTTGAATGACCTGATGGAAAAAAGAAAGAAAATTCTCGCCGAGTCTGAAGAACACAAAAACCGCCGCAACGAACTCAATTCCGCTGCAAGCAAGTTCGCCCGTGAAC
The DNA here is from genome assembly GCA_963806845.1 of uncultured Methanoregulaceae archaeon. Classification (GTDB taxonomy): domain Archaea; phylum Halobacteriota; class Methanomicrobia; order Methanomicrobiales; family Methanospirillaceae; genus Methanoregula. The sequence goes on along the minus strand of CAWDZO010000016.1, from coordinate 41,181 downwards.
GTAACACACTCAACAACCAGACACGGGAGTTTGTGGAAGAGGCGCAAAAGAACAAAGATCTCCGGGATAAATACAACCAGGATGTCCTTGACTTAAAAGCACAGCGCAATGAGTTAAATGACAAGGCAAATGTCCTGTTTGAAGAGATCGAAGCGTTCAAAAAAGAGCACGGCACGCTGAAGAACCGTGGTGTCAAGGAACTCCAGAAACAGATTGAATTCATGGAGTACCGGCAGCAGACCGAGGTCTTCACAACTGATAAAGAGCGGGAACTGATCGAAAAGATCAAGCAGATGATGGCCCAGGTGCGGGAACAGGAAGCCGAGCTTGAGCAGAATAAGGAGATGCGCACCAAGATCACAGAAGCTCGCGATTTTCGGAAACTTGCATCTGATCTTCATGCAAGGGTAACCGAAGTTCGCTGAACTTGCCCAGAAACACCATGACCTCATGGTTGAGTCCTATAGAAAGGCAGACAAATCGCGCGAGGCGGCAGATGCTGCACACAAGAGTTTTGTCGAAGCTCAGGAATCTGCAGACTCCGAACATAAGTTCTTTATTGCCTGCCAGAAAGAACTCCGCGATTATGACAAGGTAATTTCCGGCCTCCGCAAGAAGACAAAGAAGGTCAAGGTCACAAAAGAACAAAAAGCGGTACGAAAAGAAGCAGAGAGTCTCTTTAAGAACTTCAGGGCAGGAGAAAAACTCACCACCGATGACATATTGCTCCTCCAGCGCTCAAAACTTATCTGATTCCCTTTTTTTTTTTTACCGTCAGTAATAATTTAATAGGTTCACCGCAATTTTATACTAATAATGACTTTGGGTCGTACATTAGTACTGAGTGTTGATCGGGACGATGATATCGGGTGGAAGGCGAAAGTCGAAAGCCCGGCCATTGGCCGTGCAGCCTGCCTCAAAGCTGCGAATACATTAGCACTGGCAGACCCCGAGGATTCTGATGTCAATGCCATATTTTCAGCAGTCAAGATCTACGATGAACTGACTGAGAAAGGAGAGGAGACTGCAATTGCAGTGATTGCTGGTAACCATCTCCACATGATTGAAGGGGATCGCAGGATCGCAACCTCGCTTGAACAGGTAATCAAAGAGACCCAGGCAACCAATTGCATCCTTGTGACTGATGGTGCAGAAGATGAATATGTGATTCCCATCATCCAATCCAAGATTCCGGTTTCCAGCATCCGCAGGGTCATCGTAAACCAGATGCCCAATCTTGAAGGCACTTATTATATCCTGAAAAAATTTTTAGATGACCCGAAGATCTCCCGTATGATCTTCATCCCTCTCGGCCTGGCGATGCTCCTGTATGCGATGGCCTACCTGTTTGATGTTCCGGGAATTGCAACGATTATCGTGATCGGGGTTATCGGCTCATACATGCTGTACAAGGGATTCGGATTTGATGAGATTGTCCATAGTATCATCGATACACTCCGCATATCCCTCTCACGAGGACGATTCTCGTTTGTCACGTATACTACAACTATTCTTCTTATCATTATTGGATTTACGAAAGGTTTTATTAATGTCCTGCAATTTTACTCTACTGACGGTAGTTTGGGACTTCTTCTTTATCTCATGACCTTTATCTATGGTTCAATTGAATGGTTTATCCTTGCAGGACTGGTAACCTCCGTTGGTCTTATCATAGATGTTTACGCAAATGAACGTGAGGGACTTGGAAAGGTGATTGTCTTTCCCTTTTTTGTCATTGCCCTCGGGTTCATCCTCTATGGGGCCAGTCTTTTTATCATCTCGGTAAGTGGAGTTCCCGATTTTCCCCTCACTCCTGATGAGGCAGCAAAAAATATTCTTTACTCCACCATTATCGGCATTAGCTCTGCAATTATCGGTGTAATTACGCAATTTTTTGTTAACAGGAGGATGGCGGAACTCCGAAAACAGGAAATTATTGAAGTCATATAAAAAAATTACCTGGTACATTTTGACTTTTTTTGTGTTTTTTATTCCATGATGTAATCGGTGGGAAAGGAAAAACAGGTATGCAGATGCCTCATGAAATAACCGGATGGAATGGCTAAAGGAGGCTGGGCAACCGGGTAACTCTGCCTTTTTTTGAGGCTGAACTGGTTGTTCTTCCATTCATAGATCTCCGTTTCGACCTGGTATTACAAAAAGATCTACTGACCTTCAGGATTGATGTCCTGAAAAAAATAAGATCTGGTGGATTCCATTTTCAGGAAGTATTTTTTAATTAAATTTACGCTAACGGATTGGATAATGCCCGTCTCGCTTCCAGGTCGGGACGAACAGCAATGATGATGTATTCTCTTTTTTTGAGGTTAATGCATTCAGGGGCCCGAAGCAAAGGAGAAAAATCACGAATAAGCCTTAACGTTTATTGAAACTTTGTAACAGAACAAAAAAATATTCCCGGATCTCTTTTTTTAATTTACAATCTCATTGTTTTTTGTTTGGGGGTATACCTGAGGGGCGGTCGTAAAATAGCCCATTCCCCCGGGGAATTCTTTGGTCATCGTGAAGTTACGCGTAACCTGCGGTGTCTTAACAGAAAGCGTGGGAATTACGACATTAAAATCGTGTGACGGGTACCAGAATATCCCATTACCATACGACAATGCGGCATCTTCAACAGTAAAATCTGCGCTTGAGAGATCGATACGATTCATCTGGGCATCCTCATAATTGAGAATTTTCATCAGTTTGTTCTTGAGATCCTGTTTACCCAGGATAAAAAAGATAAAACGTGTTCCTTCATCCACCTTATAATTCACATGGATGATAGCCTGTCCGTCATTGAGTTTGATCTGAACATCCTGTACTGTTATGTAACTGTAACGATCAGCATTTGCAGCCATCACAGGAACCGCCATGCTGAGCGTAAGAAGGATCAGCAGCACGACAGCATAGGCTCGCATAGAATAGTACATGCAACAATGCCACTTAAATCGTTTTGGGTTATAACACCAGATTATTCACCGTATTTTCCCTGTCTGAACTTGAAATTATCCCAAAAAAAACGATTTTTTTTAAAAAAAGATTATTTGTTGTTTGCCAGAACAATTTCAATGGAAGAAACATTGGTCTTGCCCGAATCGGTGTCAATAACCTCAGTTGATATAATAATCTCTTTTTTTGTTACCCCTTCTAAGAATCGGTTGAGAGCAATCTCTGCAGTATCCACTGCCCGTGAAATTGCCTTACCTCTTGCTTTGATTGCCACCTCTTCTGCTCCATTGTTAAACTGCGTGATGACGGCAAGCACGTAGTTCATTACGGGCTTGTTACCGACGAATACTGTGTTCTCTTTTGGTTGCATTCTTACGTCTCCGTGTCAGAGATATTTCTTCTTGGTAATCAGTTCTGCATTCAGTACACTTGCACCAGCAGCGCCACGAATAGTGTTATGCCCCATTGCAACAAAGCGGATCCCCTCCCGGAGCCTGCCTACCGATACGGTCATTCCGTTCCCCCGCATCCGGTCCAGACGAGGTTGCGGGCGATCCTTCTCTTCTTCAAAGAAGTGTACGGATTCTTCAGGTTGTGTAGGAAGACCTTTAATCGGGGGTTTGTATTCACGGAAAGCATTTTTCAGTTTTTCGACCGGTTCTTTGATATCGATCCAGACTGCCATAGTATGACCGTCAATCACCGGGACACGGTGACAACTGGCACTTACTTTAAATGAGGCATTTGCTACTTTGTTGCCCTTCAGGGTACCCATGATCTTAAGTGTTTCAGTCTCCATCTTCTCCTCTTCCTGACCGATATAGGGAATGACATTATCATAGATTGCCATCGCTGCTACACCGGCAAATCCGGCACCGGAGATAGCCTGCATAGTTGCGACCCTGACATCAGAAAATTTGAATTTCCTCAGGGGGGCAAGTGCGGTCACCATCACGATAGTGGAGCAGTTCGGGTTGGTCACGATGAACCCGTCCCTGCCGGAATCACGCTGGACATCAATAAGACCGAGATGCTCAGGGTTCACTTCCGGAACAACGAGAGGAATAGCAGGTTCCATCCGGTGGGAACTCGCGTTGCTGCAGACGGCTATCCCCGCATCGGCAAATTTATTCTCTACATCTGTTGCGATATCTGCAGGAAGAGCAGAGAAGACCAAATCAACATCCTTCATCGCTTTTGGTGATGTGGGCACCACTTTAATTTTAGCGATTTTTTCGGGAAATGGCGTATCAAGACGCCAGTTCACTATCTTCCCATAAGGCTGTCCCGCACTGCGTTCAGAAGCGGCGAGCGTCGATAAATTGAACCACGGATGATCCGCTAACAGTTCAACAAATCGCTGGCCAACCGCACCCGTAGCTCCGAGCACTCCAACATTGATCATGTGTGTCAGGTCCTGTGTGTTAATGTTTCCCGTTGAAATATGACGGGTTGTAAAATCCCATTTCTCCTGTGATAATAAAAACATTGTTTTTTACATTTTTATCCTGAAGGCAAATTGATTCGATATCCAGCAATTACAAAAATCCGGGTTATACGGTTAAAAACCCAAAATACAGACAGATCCTGAAATAGATTATTACGAATAAGGAGGTGTGAGATATCGCTGTACCTCCAAAAATGTCTGAAAAAAAGGAATTTTTGACCTGATAAAAAATATCCGGCCTTATTCCATGTGAATTGCTTCAGATGGACAGACGTCAACACAGGTTTCGCAGTCTACACACATGTCCTTATCGACTTTCGCCTTTTCGTTCTCCATTGCGATCGCCGATGCCGGGCACTCACTGACACAGGTCTCACACCCGGTGCATTTATCCTTGTCTACTACTGCTACCATACCTTTCACTCCACAATATATTGCTTCTGACGGGCAGATGTCAACACAGGTCTGGCAGTCTACGCACATGTCCTTGTCCACCTTCGCCTTTTCGTTCTCTATTGCGATTGCCGATGCGGGACATTCATCCACGCAGGTTTCGCATCCGGTACATTTACTGGTGTCAACGATTGCAACCAACTTTGTTCACTCCATCGTATATGTTGCACAAAAGATAAAAAATAGGTTTCGATATGTACCTTTCAAAAAAACGAGATACGCGGCATTTTTTGTTTTTTATCCAGGCTCTATACATTGAAAAAAAAGTTCGTCCGGGAGTGTTTCATCTTGATATGACATAAGAATAATTTAGAAAAATGAAGACACCAGAATCCGACACGGGATATTCAAAAAAATTATTTTTTGAGATTGAGCACATCGCTCATGCCATATATACCGGGTTTTTTACCGACAACCCACCGGGCTGCATGAAGTGCACCGGTTGCAAAGACAGAACGATCGTATGCACGGTGAGAGAGTTCAATGGTCTCAAAATTCTTTGAGAACATGACCTTGTGGTCACCAACAATATCGCCACCCCGGATGACATGGACACCAATCTCATTTGTGCGTTCCGTCATTCCCTCACGCCCGTACATCTTTTTTCGGGAACCGACTTCTTCTTCAAGGATCTGCAGGATCGTCTTTGCCGTGCCGCTCGGTGCATCCTTCTTGTTCCGGTGATGCGCTTCGATCACCTCAATATCGTAATCTTTCAGCAGCTTTCCTGCATCCCGCAGAGCTGCCAGAAGATATTGACACCCAACGAGAAGTTGCTGGAGATCACCGCAGGGACATTGTTATGGATTGCTTTTTCCATCTCTGCACGCTGTTCGGGGGTAAATCCGGTAGTTCCGACAACAAGTGCCACCTTGTTCCGGGCAGCCATTTTTACATTTCCGACTGCGGCTGTGCTATCGTAAAATCGATAAGCACATCGGCCTTTGTTTTCTGTATGAGGGTTTCAGCATTTTTTGTTTCAACAATTTCAGCTCCGAAAAATGAACTGGGTTTGAGGTTTATACCCCCGACCAGTTCCAGATCGGAAGATTCATTGACCATCCTGCCGATTGTCTGCCCCATCCGGCCTGAGGCGCCACATACTACCACTTTGATCATGATTCAGGTCACCGCGTCCGTTTTCGCTGTCGCTGGTTTTGTCTTCCCGGCTTTGGTTTTTACTGGTTTCTTTGCGGATACCGCACGTTTTGCCTGCCTTTTATCGGGGATTGTGGCAAGCATTTTCTTGAGCTGTTCGGTCTTTTTTTCATCCAGTTCATCAAGCGGGAGCCTGACCGGTCCGCCCGCCATGCCCAGAAGTTCCACTGCTTTTTTCACGGGAATGGGGTTGGTGTCGATGAACATCGAGCGGAAGAGTGGCGACAGGGCGATAGTGAAGGACCAGTGCTTTCTGGTAATCACCCTGTTTCATGGCCTCGTACATGGCCACCATGCGCTTGGGATCCACATTTGCCGCAACCGAAATGACACCGGTGCCACCGAGCGCCATGATGGGGAGCGTGATGTTGTCATCACCGGAGATCACCGACAAATTCATCATCCTGTGTCTCTTCAATGATCCGCGAGATCTGGCTGATATTGCCACTGGCTTCCTTGATCGCAACAATATTCGGGTGCTGGGCAAGCTCGGCAACAAGATCGGGTTCAAGATTCTGGCCGGTCCTGTCCCGGGACATTGTACATAATGACCGGGATATCGAGATCCGCCAGTTTTGTGTAATGCTTGATGAGCCCGGAACGGTTTGGCTTGTTGTAGTACGGACTGATGACGAGAACACCATCCGCACCGATGTCCTTTGCAGCCTTTGTCAACCTGTACCGCTTCTGCCGTGTTGTTGGAACCGGTGCCGGCAATAACAGGAATCCGGCCCTTGACCTTATCGACAGTAATCTGGATAACCTTCTCATGCTCTTCGAACGTGAGTGTTGCAGATTCACCGGTCGATCCACACGGAACAATCCCGTGGATACCACAGGACAGGAGAAACTCAATGTTGCGTTCCAGACCCTGAATATCAAGGCCCATCGCAGAGTTCCGTTTAAAAGGGGTAATGATTGCTGGAAGGACACCTTCAAACATGAAATAAGGTTATGAGCGTCTTTTGGTATTTATTTTTCTTGTGATGTAACCGGCGACGCGGTTCCGGACACGCTTGCTTGCGATGATTGCTGATGTGCCCAGCTGCTGCTTGTTCTCATCGAAGTTGCTGGAGAAATACTCCCGCTGCTTGGCCAGAAGTTGCGGTACCGAGATTTTTGATGTATGACGGCTTGATTCCCATGTACGATTCCTCAAAGTTCTATATTTAAATGCGGTTTGAAAACATAATAATATTGTTTGCAACGACGATTGGATCCTCGCCAAAAATATGGATAATCGCTTCTTTTCCCTTGCCGCTGTATCATAACATACATCAGGTACACCGTCGTTGCAACAGGATGCAACCCCCCAGTCCATGGTGCTGATCCCCGGTGGTTCTTGGTGCAGGATCAAACGAACTGCATTCAAGGAGCAGGCTCTCCAGGACATGATGAGCACTTTTCTGGAAAAACGGAGGGTTGCCGCACTCCGCATAAGCGGATCGAATTTCATCGCCGTGAGAATAATTCGCGCGCTATCTTCATCCGCACCAAACGCGCACGGGCCAGCGGCATGTGGCTTTCCGTATTCACTGAATAATCCCGCCCGGAACTGCTGCAACACCATTTTTATCCCGTGCTCCCTTGATCGCATACGCCAGAGCTGCCCCATTGTTTGGGATGAGCCGGATATCCATTGATCGTTCCAGAGCAGTACGACTGCCTGCTCAAGTCGTTCAAGCACGTCACTGCGTTCCCGTCCGGATCTTTCATAACCGTACCAATGAAGGACAGGGCTGATATTAATGGTGTCTTTTACTAGTCATACACGAGCCCGACTAGTTCGGATAAGCCTATATTCTTCTGCAACGAAAATTCCTGTAATGGATGCCCGACTTCTTGATGTGATCATTGGCGTGATCGCCTTTTTAATCCTGATTGCACTGCTTGCCGTACTACCTATGGTGATGATTGCAGGTATTGCCTACCTTGCAGCAATAATTGTATCTTTATTCTCTTCCTTTCAGGTGCAGGGATATCTCGTTAATGAGAAGATTGTGTAGATGAAGTGGAGATTATTTGTTGGCGAATGCCCTTCTTTTTTTATGTCTTTGAGTAAATATTTCTTTTTTGCCCGGTAATAACTGAATGGATGATTCACCTTTTCACATAGGTTATCCCGGTGAATACAGAGTCCGGTTGTTCTCATGGCAGCACATGCGGGAGCGGTATATTCCGTTCCTGATCCTCCCCTGTCCGGTGATGTGTTCAACCTGGTACATTGTTTTTTCCAGATCAAAATCCGGTGACCTTGCATAGAGCTGGCCAATTCCCGTTACATCCATGCCGATCGTATGAAGAAACGTGGTGAGAGCAAAGCGTCCGGCATGGGTGAGGTTTGTCCCGGCCGTCAGTGCTGTAACCAAGGCCTGCATACAGGGCGGGAAAGCACTTTCCTCAATGGTACCGAACTGCTGGAGCATCTGTTCCTGGTACACTTTTTTTATCGATGCAACTTTCGGAGCAAGTTTTTCACAGAGTGAAGAGGGCACTTTATGCGGGAGATCACGCCGCAGGATAACGCGGATGCGTTCCCGTAATAACTCATACCGTTCATCTTTTTTGATATCAACAAAACCCCTGTCCAGACGACGATTCACGAGCCTGAACCGATCTTCATGGAGGGGAGCTACCAGTTCCACATAATCGGCAAGAGGCATACGGTCCTTTGTGATCTGGATTCCCAGTTCGTTTGCAAGAGCGATACAGAGACGGGAATAACCCGTATCTTCCAGTTTGTAATTCTGGTTCCATTCTTCTTCATTCACCAGAAAATAATACGCCCGTTCAGCTTCGTACCGGGTCAGTCGGTCAATGAGCTGTTTGTCATTAACACAGGAAACAATAATCCGGGCAAGTGCATATGCGGCAATCTCATCATCAACCGAATCAGAAATCTCCGGGGCAAATATTTTTTTTTGGGATATGGCTTCCTTTATGCGTTCGATGGCACGGATGATCAATGCCTCGCCCTTGGGGTCTTTTAAGAGAGAATCAAGCGATGAGAATTTCGCCTTGATATGGTCCTGGGCTTTTTTTAAAAAGGGAAAATGGGAAAGTTCCTTTGCTGATGGCACAAAATCCATCAGTCAGCCTCTATACGGGGTGCGAGGAGGTACTCGACATGCCCGTTGCCTCCGGCAATAACAAAGGAAAACCTGACCGGATGATCGATACCCAGAAAGATTTCGACCTCTGCGGCCTTACTCATGACCTTTCCCATATCTTTTAAATAATCAAGGGAAAAGAGCGATCGGGCCTCTACCGGTGTGAGAGATTTGAGCTCGTCTTTGCCAAACTCGCGCCGGATCGTATCAGTATCACCTTCAGCAATGAGATAAAACGTCTGATCCTTGGGGTTAATTCCAAGAGCAATTTTATCAGAGATCACTGCCGCCGCTTTCATGGCATTGTTGAAATCATCACCTGAAATTACGATCTTCCCCGGGAGATTGATTGTGGGGGGATTTGGATCCTTCCGGATCGTGTTGGTATCCAGGAGGGTGATGGAATAATGATACCCGTGGGCTGATATGGACATCTTCTGGGCGTTATCGGCAAGTTCAAGGCTGATGAGATCGCCCTTACCTGCCATGCCGAAAATATTTTTCATCTTGGAGATGTCAATACCCAGCTGACTTTTTGTCGCTTTAAAAGAATCGAATGCCTCTTTTTTCAGCTCGATTCCGATCATCGCCACGTTAGCTGTGTCTACAGCTCTTGTAGAGATACCATTTTCATCTGTATGCAGCCGGCACTCAGGGACGAGAGCCGAGATCGCATCGATAAATTCCCTGAACATATCTGCATCAATCGTTGCTTTTAACATTGCTTTTCTCACTTCTCCTTTTTTTCCCGTGTTTTTAAAAAACTATCCTTGTTGTCTCAAACCTTGTTTTGCCTTTACCCTATACTCACAATTTCAGGGTTGCACAATGTACAGCATAACCGTTCTACGTTACGTTATTTATTACTCCATAGTAATTTAATTATAGTCTTTTTGTTTTACTGCTGATTCACTTTTAGGGTATGGCTTTTACCCCTTTATCAGGATATACCCTCCCCCCAATAATGGCGAATATCTATGAAAACCCTGATTGAATGAGGTAATAAGATCCCAATCCCGCAATGCAGATAGCACAAAACACAATCACCAGAATTATATTGATACTGTGTTCCTTCCGGGTCATTGCAGACCACTCATTTTTCTGTTGCTTTGCCAGAAATCCGATGAGAAGACCAATGCCCGTTCCGGCCAAGGTACCGAGTGCCACCATCATCAGGATCTCAAACGTATTCGCATACATGGAGGCCCACTCTTTCCGGTTGCAAATTCATCTATTTAAAACACCATGCGATTCCGATAGCTTCCGGTAACTATCCCTTTGTAACCGGGTGATCGTGAGCAGTTTTGCACTTTTCACGATTCGTTCCGCAAATACCTGATAACCAGGAGAATCATGATAAAACCCCCAATCAGGGTTGCGGGAGCAGGTCCTGATGCCCGTAATGTATCCAGAAGGGGTGGTGAAGCGGGAACAAGTGAGATAGTGATCTGCGTTGTCCGGTCCTCGACAACCGTTATCGTTTGTTCTGACGTAACATATTCCTCTTTTACTACGATAAGCGTGTGGTTTCCCACGGTCATGTCAGGGAGCGAGACCGGTGTTACACCCTAATGAACAGCATAGAGCAGGATCCGGGCAGTGAGGTCTGGAACCATATTCACTCCTTTACTAATCTGACGCTTCATCATTACTGGTCATCAATTCCCGTTTTTATGCCGAACCCTGCAATCAACTCTTTATATATTTTTTTTATGATTCGTTATTGATCTCTATACTCTCTCCCGGCATCAGGTACCTTTTACCTGGATATCTGTTGTACGCTCAATTGCGTTCTTGAACTGGAGTGGATCTGCTCTGATCTTATCCCACGTATTATAATGAATTGGAATTACCGTTTTGGCACCGATGAAATGTGCAGCCATCATCGCTTCTGCGGGGCCCATCGTGAATCGCCCGCCAATCGGGAGCAGTGCGACATCGGGGTGGTAGAGTTCTCCGATGAGTTTCATATCGGAAAAAAGCGCAGTGTCACCGGCGTGGTAGATCTTCACTCCATCCATCCCGATTACAAATCCTGCTGCAGTGCCACCATAGCACCCGATGCCTGCTTCCTCTATCCACGAAGAGTGCACGGCAGGAGTCATCGTAAATGACACCCCGTCAACTATCGCAGTTCCCCCGATATTCATGCCTTCAACAGGCAGACCCTTTGTCGTCAGGTACTTTGCGATCTCGGTAATAGCGATGGTTTTTTTACCGAGCGCCACTGTTTCACCCATATGATCATCGTGCCCGTGGGTAACGGCAACAATATCCGGATTAGTGTCAAGAAGACTACCACCTTCGATGAAGGGATCGATAAGGATTTTTTTAGATCCGGTAAGGAGCACGCATGCATGCCCGAGCCAGGTAAGTTGCATATATGCAGATATCTCTCTGCTGGGATGAAATTTACCCTGGTAATCAGGAATCGTGGAGCACGGGAGCGCAGGTTCACTAAAAAAATGTGTCTGAGGCATATAAGGGGGTACCCTTATATCACATCAACCAGTTCAGCTTCTGTGATATCGATGGAATCCCCAAGACTATCTGCAGTTGCACTTCGGGTCATCTGCTCGGATAAGTCCCTGTCTTCCATAACGTCCCGGACCCTGTTGATGTACGGGTCAATGGTGGGATCTTCCTGCTCCTCAATCACGTGCCGGTATTCGCGGAGTGTCGATGGACTGATGCCCAGTTCCTCTGAAACCTCTTTCATGGTCTTACCGGACTCGATCAGATTTTCCATCTGCGTCTTATCAAAAGGCATCTTGAAATCGAGCTCACGGAAGAGCTTGAGCCTTACGCGTGCACGTGCGACAGTCTTGCTGAGTTTCTCATCCCCAAGCTGGCGGGCAATTTCAGTGTCATTCTTACCCGCATAAAACAAGGTGACAAGTTTTGCAAGCTGGATCGGTTTTAAGGAGGTTTTGAAAATTCCCTGTTCTGTGATCTCTCTCATTACTAGAGCAACTTCGCGTTCGATCGCGTCGCTGTCTCTCAAAGTACCATGAATATTCTTCATCGGCTCGACAATTTTTGTCTTGCCAGATATGGTACTGAAGAGTTTTAGAAGCTGTACCTTGCGTTTGTCTTCGGTCATTGCATACCCCGTCATGGGATTAGGATATACAATACTTCGCCTTATATTTAATCCTATCTTTAAGCATTGTTTGACCAAAAGACCTTTAAATTGATGCAGGATCACATCTGCTCCGGGGTAATCTGTTTTTAAAAAACGATATTTTTAATTTTTTAAAAAAATATTAAACGAGATCAGACGACAGACCGTTAAGGCACTCGATCTCATTATTTTTGATAAATTCACCCAATATTTTCCTTATATGCCGATAGGGACCTTTTTCGTATGCAGTCAGACTGATAATCTGATAATTTTTATCAGCAGGATCTGGTTCCTCCTTGTAATCTTTCACGGAATATGACGGCTTTTCGCTAAGAATAGCGTATAAGACACGAGATTTTAACTCCTTATCATTTTTCACCCGAAGCACAAAATCAGCTCATTAATACGCCTCTCTATAATTGTTTGATTATGTGAAACAATAATTCTATTCTTTTTTAACCGTAAGCATTTTTTCATTACCCCAAAGGAGGTTTTTCATCGGATTAAAAAAACGAAAATTTGGAGAAAACGGAATTTTTCATGAGGACTTTTAATTATCCATGGGGACTGCCGGCTGATGCAGGGATATCGGCTAAACCCGCTGTTCATTCTCCTGTTATCACGTTCCTGTGACGAGAGTTATAATATCAGCGAGGGATAATTGAATTAGATAATCTGAAAAAAGAAGTGATAACAAGTGATACAGGGTTCTAACGATGTTTTTGAGAACGTGATGGAACTTGCCAAACGCCGTGGATTTATCTGGCCTACATCGGAATGCTATGGTGCCGTGGCGGGATTCATCGATTACGGTCCTCTCGGCGCAATGATGAAGCGGCGGGTCGAGAATATCTGGCGGGATTTTTATATCATCCAGGAAGGTTATTACGAGATCGAATGTCCCGACCATTGCACAGGAGGCAGTTTTTATCGCATCCGGACATGTCAAGGGTTTTTCTGATAAGATGTGCCAGTGCCCGCACTGCAAGGAATACCTGCGTGCAGACCATGTTGCTGAGGGAGGAAACGTACGCAATGCCTCCATTATGAAGAACGAGGACCTTGCTGCTGCGATCAGCTCCTGCAAATGCCTTGCCTGCGAAGAGGTTCTCGGGTACTGTCACGGTGTTCAATTTCAACCTCATGTTTTCAACTACCATAGGTCCTGGCTCACAGCGGATTGGTTACCTGCGTCCTGAGACTGCACAGGGAATGTTTGTCGATTTTGCGCGCCTGCTCAGGTTCTACCGCGACAAGCTTCCCTTTGGGGCAGTGCAGATAGGGAAATCCTACCGGAACGAGATATCGCCCCGTCAGGGAATGATCCGGCTCCGCGAGTTCACCCAGGCAGAAGCAGAAATCTTTGTCCACCCCAACGAGAAAAACCAACACCCCTCCTTCAAACGCTATGCAGATTACACGGATGCCTCTGCTTACGTATGTGAGGCAGCAGAACTGTGAGGATCCTCTTGAAACTCTCCGATGCGTGAAGCTGTCGACAAAGGTATAATCGCCAACGAGTACGTTGCCTACTATGTTGCCCTTACCCATGAGATTCTGGTAACGATCGGCATTAAACCCGAACGAATACGCTTCCGCCAGCACCTCCCTGATGAGCGTGCACACTATGCTACTGACTGCTGGGATGCAGAAGTTTTTTCCCAGCGTTTTGGCTGGGTGGAAACGGTTGGTATTGCGGACAGGACTGATTATGACCTGAACGCTCATGCAACCCAGAGCGGTACTCCCATGACGGTCTTCATCCAGTATGATGAACCGAAGAAAACACAACGTTGTCGTATCATCCCGAATATGAGCGTGCTGGGTAAACAATACCGCACAAAAGCAAAAGCAATCTTTGCTGAACTCGAAACAGCGATACCCACTGCGGAGGGTGCCGATATTGTGGTGGATGGTGAAAAAATCCATATTCCTGCCAGATCTTTTCGAAGTCCGTAATGAAGTCATAGATATTCGCGGTGAGGATATTGTCCCTCACGTAATCGAACCTTCGTACGGTATTGACCGGATGTGTTATGCGGTCCTGGAACAGGCATATGATGAGGATATCGCGGATGGTGAAACCCGTACGGTGATGCGCCTCTCACCTAACGTTGCGCCGGTCCAGGTCGCTGTTTTTCCGCTTATGACCCGTGATGGACTTGATATCATTGCTGATGAAATCACCCGCACCCTCCATAAACGGGGGATACTCGCTGAATATGATGACAGCGGCGCCATCGGGCGCCGGTACAGGCGCCAGGACGAGATCGGTACACCATTTGCAATTACCGTTGATTATGACACCAAAGAGAATAATTCTGTCACACTCCGGGACCGGGACACCATGAAACAGGTCCGTATTCCGATCACAAAATTACCAGAGATAGTCGGGGCTCTTGTGAATAGGAGCATCACATTCACCTCTCTTACACTCTGAAAAAACCCTATGAGTTGCATCAGTCATCCCCTAATCAGGCCAGATTCGATTGAATCACGGGAGTACCAGACTTTCGATAGCAATGCGGGCGCTGGATGCAAATACGATGGTAATCCTGCCAACCGGTCTTGGCAAGACTGCCGTGGCGCTTGCTCGTTGCGGCATCGCGGCTTTATAATGAGGGCGGGCGGGTGCTTATGCTCGCCCCGACAAAACCGCTCGTGGAACAACATCTCCGTTTTTTTGAACGTTATCTCCTCGTAAAGAGCCATCAGGGTTCGGAGTTATCACCTTTTGTCATGTTCACCGGTGAGGCCCCGCCGTGCGAACGCACCGAAGACTGGAACCGTGCAACGGTAATTCTTGCAACACCCCAGGTGGTAAAAAATGATCTTATTGCAGGACGCTACACGCTAAAAGATGTAACGCTCCTCATCGTGGACGAATGCCACCGTGCAGTAGGCAATTATGCTTATGTGTTTCTTGCTCAGAGATACCTCGCTTCTGCTGATAAACCCCGTATTCTTGCGATGACCGCATCACCGGGGAGTGTGCAGGAGAAGGTGCAGGATGTCTGTATGAATATGGGTATCGCCCATATCGAGAACCGGACTGAAAATGATCCCGATGTGCGTCCCTATGTGTTCGAGCGGGATCTTGACTATATCAGTATCGATCTCCCCCCCGATCTTAAAGCCGCAATCACGGTGATCAATGCACTTATCGAAGAGCGTCTTGCACTCCTTGCATCACTTCACTTTACCGTACCAAAGCGCGAGAAACTTACCATGAAAGCGCTGAATGAAATAAATGCCCAGATCCAGCAGCGTATCGCAAACCGCGATCCTGTGGCATATTCAGCAGCATCGATATATGCCGCGTGTATGAAACTCAGACACGCAATTACTCTCGCTGAATCCCAGGGAAGCGAAGTGCTGAAAGGATATCTTGCAAAGCTGGTCGCTGAAGGCACGGGTTCGGGTGGCAGCAAAGCAAGCCAGGGCCTTGTAAAAGAACAATCCTTTCGCGAACTGTTCGAACAATCGCTTGCGTGGACACAGGAACTCCATCCAAAACCTGAGATCACACTGCGTCTGGTACGAGAACAATTAGAAGCGCATCCGGACAGCCGCATCATTATTTTTGCCACCTACCGGGATACCGTGCAACTCCTCGTGGATTATCTTGTGAAAAATGGTATAGCATGCGAACGGTTTGTGGGGCAGGCTACAAAAGACACCGAGAAAGGGCTCTCACAAAAAAAGCAGATCGCTGCGCTCACCCGGTTCCGTGAAGGTGAGTTTAAGGTGTTGATTGCGACTTCTGTTGGCGAGGAAGGTCTTGATGTTCCCTCAACGGATATGGTTATTTTTTATGAAGCAGTGCCATCAGAAATCCGCTCTATCCAGCGTAAGGGCAGGACGGGCAGGTCGCGGGCTGGCAGAGTTGTTGTGCTGGTGACCAAGGGGACCTCGGACGAAGTGTTCCGGCATGTCAGCCAGGCAAAAGAGACGATGATGCATAAGAGCATGAGGGTAATGGGTAGCCAGAATCCTCCCTTGCAAAAGTCTGTTCAGGCAGAACAGGCAAGTATCGATGAGTTCACCGTTCAGGGACCAAGGATTAGCATTGATGACCGCGAGACATCATCAAAAGTTGTTGAGGTGCTCTCCGGCCTGGGTGCCGCTATTCACCTCGAACGACTTGCACATGGTGACTATGCTATTGGTGACCGCATCTTAGTCGAGCGTAAAACCGCACGGGATTTTGTTGATACATTGATTAACCGGGATTTACTCGGTCAGGTTAAAGCAATGGCCGAGACAGTCCCGCGCCCGGTGCTGATCATTGAAGGGGGTGATCTCTATACCCAGCGTGACATCCATCCGAATGCGATCAAGGGAGTGCTGGCAGCACTTGCCATTGATATGGGGGTCTCGCTCTTGTTTACCCGGGATGAGCAGGATACTGCACAGATGCTCTTTGTCCTTGCAAAACGCGAAGACAGTGAACGGGGTGAGCGGAAGGTTCACCCGCATAAATCACACCGTTCCGTTCGTGAGGAACAGGAGTACATTATTTCTGCATTCCCTGAGATTGGTATGAAAAACGCACGCCTTCTGCTCTCTCATTTCGGATCAGTGCAGGCAATTGCAAATGCTGAACTCCTGGAATTAACAGCAATAAAAGGAATAGGGGAAAAGACCGCGCAAAAGATCTATGATCTCTGCCGCCATTCCTATAACTGACACAGGATCTTGAGCGATTCTGTACCTGCTTTCACTGCGTTCATCAGTGCAAGCACGTTATCCGGATCCTTTTCGTTTTGTATGCGCTCACAGAGCGAAACGATGGTCATTGCAAGTTCATCGGTAAGCAATCCGCCTTCGCAGGACTCTTCATGGGTCTCACCGCAGCTGCATTCGTGACTGTGCCCGTGATGGACCTGTGCAGCTGGTGCAGTGTCGGGTTTTTCCCCGGCTGCATGCTCTGCACAGACCACACAAAGCGTTTTGCCTTTGACTTCAAAGAGCGGGCATCCACAGGTTTTACAGGACTTTTCGAGCATTTTCCCTCCTTTAAGGAGGTATTCTGCCATGATTTCGTCTTCCTTGCGTACCGGCATACAATCACCGTTGACTCAATATTCAACTTATATATGTCGGTTCTACGTATTAACTACAGGTACACTGGAAGGTTATACCATGCCCAACCCTGAAAAAACTCTGGAAAACTGTATCCTGATGCTGCAGCGCATTCAGGAAGACAGCACAATACCCCGAAATATCCGGCGCGTTGCAGATGAAACCCGGACGCTGCTTACAAATAATTCCAAGGCTATGGGACTGCGCGCTGCGGAAGCAATTTCAAAAATTGATGAAATCTCCAATGATCCCAATATGCCGATTCATGCCCGGACAAGGATCTGGGAGCTTGTGTCACAACTGGAGACAATCCCTCTTGACTGACACGATTGCAATAACTTTTTGAATTAAAAGTGAAAGAAGAAGTGAGCAGGTACAAAAATCAAACTGAGATTCTGTTTTAATGCCGATTTCGTATCTTATTGCGGATGCCCGGTATTTTTTTAACGGCTGGTTTACCGATGCTGTTAAAGGGGTATGGCAAAAACCAACGGTATTGCAAAATCCTTTGCCGTAGATGATCTGGCAATCTGAAAGCTTCCGGGAAAAACGGATCATCCTGGGGGCGTAAACAATTACATCATGGACGGTTATCCGTTCTGGAAAACCGGTACACTCCCTGGGGTACATTCATTTCAAAGCGGGCGCCATGCTGGAATTCCCCGGCTTCTCTGATAGAAATATTGGTAATCGATAGGATTTCCCGTGAAAGGAATAATCCGAGCCCGGTATTCTTACCAAATCCTCGCTCGAAGATCATTTCCTTGTCGTGCACCGGAATGCCGATGCCATCATCTTCAATCCGGATCAAAAGACCATCGGATGATTCGTCTGATAATAGCCGGACCACAGATACCCGGTCACCATGCTCTACAGCATTCTCTACGATGTTGTAAAATACTCGTTCCAGCAGTGGATCGGCAAATATCTCCAGTCCATCAGCTGGAGACTCGAACCGTATTTTTCTTATATCAATGTGGATGCAGACTCTGTAGAATAAATCAGTCACATTCTGCCATTTCGGTTCAACGACCCCGAGATCCTGATAGAGTTTGGTAAATTCAATGTTCTCCGCAATCATCTTTACCGCGGTTTTCAGCTTCGTAAGATACATTGAGTGCTGGGGTTCCGGGGGGTGATCAGTAAACAGTTCAAGATATCCGCCAAGTACCGTAAGTTTATTCCGGATATCATGCCTTGTGATCTCAGCAAGCAGGTTGAGTTTTTTATTGGCGAGTTGAAGCGCATCATGTGCTTTTTTAATATCTGATATATCATGGAATATCCCCATCATACACCGTCGTCCTCCCAGGTTGAGTATTGCAGCACTGACAATTACCGGGATACGGTTCCCTTTCTGGTCAACAACAATCTCCTCCTGTAATCCCATTCCTTCCAGGGCATGTTTTTTGAAATACGCCCGATATTTTTCCTCTTCCTCTTTTGGATGCAGTTCACTTTCGTGCATGGTCTGGATTTCAGAAAGTGTCCTGCCAATCAGCGCCTGTGTTTTATTATTTGCATCAAGAAGCATGCCGGTTTCTGCGTCTGCAATAAAAATTGCATCATTTGCGTAATCCATGAGCCCCTTGTTCTTTTCATAGGCAGATTTCAGTTCATCGTCAGCGCGTTTGCGGTCCGTAATATCCCGCACAAATGCAAAAACATATGCCTGAGGCCCAAATTCGATATAATTGAGAAGAATTTCCACCGGGATAAATGAGCCATCTTTTTTCCGGTGGGTATCCTGCACGGTGAGATATTTCCTCTTACTCATCCCGGGCCAGAGTGAGACTAAATGGTTCTCGATGAACCGTGGATTGAAATCCCTGATGGTGAGGTGGTTAAATTCTTCCCGGGAATATCCAAGCATGGAACAAATGGTGTCATTGAAAAAAGTAATCCCCCCGTTTTCATTGATCCAGAGAATTCCTTCGGCAGCATTACTGACCGTGGCCTTCATCATGCGAAGCTCCTCCTCTGCCTTTTTCCTTCTGAATGCCTGCCGTATCTTGTGGACTTAGTTCGCTGAACTGGGAACGGGGATCTCCTCCCTTCTGGAGATAAAAATCAGCACCGTTTTCGATGGCCTCAATAACGACTTCTTCACGTCCCTTTCCGGTAAAAAGGATGAACGGGATATCTTTATTATCCATCCGCACTTTTTTGAGAAATTCGATTCCGTCCATTCCCGGCATCTGATAATCAGAAACGATAGCGTCAGTCATCCCCTTGGCAAGGATTTGCAAGCCTTCCCTGGCGGAAGTGACCGTGGCAACAGAGAATTCCCCCTCCCGTTCAAGAAAAAGTTTGCAGAGGTCGAGCAGATCCGGCTCGTCATCTACGTAAAGGAGGGAAATCATTGATTTTATTATTGTTTCGTCAAGGCTTTAGTTTTTTGTCCATTAAATGTAAATTATATCGGCGTCGTATATTAAGTTTAAAAAATACGTCAGTTATCAGAATTAAATATATCCTGGATCCTGTTACACTCTATAACGTAAATGCGATTTGCTGTATCTGAAACGAATATCTCCTTGGTGATGATGAGTCCAGAAAAAGCGTGATGAGGAGGATTTTGTTGCTACGAATCAGAAATGTGTCTGTTCCTGCTGATATCCTGAATATGCCCCTTATCCGGACATCACCGTTGCGGTTGGTTATCAGTTCTTCTCATCGGGAGCTGGTCGTTTTATTCCTTGCACTTCGAAAGGAAGATTTAATCCCTCAAAGGAAAAAGGTGCAAAGGGTTTTTAAAAAAAATTGCCCTCGTCTCTCCAGGTCTCACGGTAGTTGTCTTGATCCGGTTTGGAACCCGTCCATCGGAACAATAATTTCAAATCGCGTACCCTTTTTTGTACTCTCCGGTTCTCCCTCATCATTATACCCGTACTTGCAAGGATTTTCTGTGCCAGGAAGAGGCCCAGTGTCTTTTCATTCCCCGATCTCCACTCAAAGAGGTGAGCTTTGTTCTCCGGTGAAATTCCAATTCCATTATCAGCAACGGTTATGATGAGTTCTGTTGCAGTGTAATGGAAAGATACTTCGATACGGGTAACTTTTTCACCGTATTTATATGAATAATTAAAGAGATGGTAAAAAACCTTTTCAAAGAGCGGGTCAGCAAATACATACGGGCTGTCCTGTTCAATGTTCAGGATAATTGATTCCGTCTCGACTTCCAGGAATGCCCTGCGTATGACCGTTGATACCTGTTGCCATGTGGGAGTATCTGCCCCGAGATTTTCATATTCCCGGGTGAAGATAATCTGCCGTTGTATGGTTTTTGTAGCTGTCTGGGCTCGAGCCAGATGTTTCAACAAATCAGGTTCCTGAATACCATAGCTTGCAAGTTCGAGGGAGCCGCTGACAACCATCAGCTGATTCAGGATATCATGCCGTATCATGCTGGAAAACATGTCGAGATTTTTTCTTGCAAGATTTCTGGCACTTTCACCCCGTTTCCGATCAGAGATGTCGTAAATTTCGCACTGGATAACCTGGTGATCATTGAGAGAATTTGTCTTGCTGATAAATTCAACGTTAATAATCTTGCCGCTCTTCGTAACTAAAGGAATATCTTTGAACTGGATATATCCGGTTTTTTCCAGTTCTGTAAAGAATTGCTCAGCTGGGATTGATTCGTTGGAAAATCCTATTTCCCCAAGGTTTCTTCCGAGAAGATATTCCAGCGAATATCCCGTGAGCGTAACAATAAACGAATTTGCATCGACAATCTTTTTGGTATCAGATCCAAGAATAATGATGCCGTGATCTGTGGTATCAAATAAACGATGGAATTTTTCATCCTTCTGGTGCAGTTCCCTGACATCATACATCGACTGAATCGCACCGGAAAAGCTGCCCGTTTTGATCAAATAAAAGAGAAGCCAGTCAGTTCAAGGGTGGTGGTTTTCCCTTTCAGACGGGGGACCTGTATTTGTGCTCTGATGCAATTATGGCTTCGTTGTATTGCCGAGTAGTGGTATTTCTCAAGTTCTGTGTCGGTTGCAAAAACCAAATCAAGGAGTCCCGGAATTCGGTCTCCTGAAATATGGAAAGAATATTCATAATTGCCCAGTCCGAGTACCTTCTCGGCACTGACTTTTGTAAGTTTCTCCATTGCCTTGTTCCAGACAATGACGGTGCCTTGTGTATCTATGGCAAATGTTGCATCCGGGAGAAAATTGATAATTTCAATCAGTTGGTGCTCCGAAGTTTCCAGTTCTTCCAGTACTCGTCTTTGAGTATCCTCCATTTCCATTGTTGTCAGCACAAAGGAGATATCTTCTGTAATTCCGTTGAGCAGCCGGATCTCGGAATCGGTAAAAAAGTTTTTCTCGTTGGAATAGAGAGTGATCGCTCCATGTACTGTTTTTCCGGCACTTAACGGGAATGCAGCTGCAGATCGGTATCCTTTCCTGAGGGCATCTTCTTCCCACATCTCCATAGTCGGATAAGCCTGGATATCATTGCATACACTATACTTTCCCTTTCTGATTGCTGTGACGGTTGGACCATGTCCATTGGCAACATCATCTGAAGATAATCTGACTTTGACAAAAAAATCATCCACGATCCCACTTGCGGTGACACGATTCATCCGGTGAGTGTCAGGATCTTCAAATCCGGCCCAGGCCATCACAAATCCTGCCTCCTTGACCATTATCTTGCATACTTCCTGCATCAGATGCATCCGGTTATGGATATGGCACTACTGACTCATTGATCCGCCGAAGTATCGCATCTATACGGTTAAGACGTGAAATCTTCTGTTCGCTTTCCCGGAATTCAACAGCGCGTTTTACCTTATGGGACAACTCGGCAAACTGGGATTTTGGATCTCCGCCTTTTTTGATATAATCATCAGCACCGTGGTTGAGGGCTTCAATGACGATTTCTTCCCTGGCTGTATCCGTAAAAATAATGAAGGGGAGTCTGGGGAATTTTTCCCGGATAATTCTGAGGAGATGAATACTATCAATGTCCGGCATCACATGATCAGAAATGATCGCATCAAATGAACCGGTCTTTAACCGTTCCAGGGCTTCCAGGGCAGTGTGGGCACAATCTACCCGAATATCCGTTTCGCGTTCCAAAAACCGCTTACCCGATTCCAGAAGGACCGGGTCACTATCAATATAAAGGACCGATATCACCGCAACCCACTTCAGCAGACAATCCAATCCGCTCTATTTACATTCTGTAATACAGTATTAAATATACCGGTCGTTATCCTGCATAAACTGATTTATCATCGTTTTTGTTTATGTATCGAAGGATTTTCCCCATCCTGATTAGCGAATAATCAACAGTTTCTGAACATTGTGTCACCTAAAACTATTTTCATCCATATATTCCCGAAAAACGTGAGTAAAACAATTGTTAATTTGAAAAAACAGGGTCACGATCAGGTTAAACCTGTCCGAATGTCGTTAGAATCAGCTCGTGATATTTTTCCTGCATAAAAAGCAATTAATTGCTTCCACAGTTTTCCTTTTTTATGCAAGGAAATCAGTAGCCCAAAAACGATGAAGAAGGGGGGTGGTGCCAGTCCTCCCGTTCATTCTGGTACTAATGACGATGAGGATGTATTACGTGGTCTGGAGGTATCGCATTTGTTGGAGAGCATATAAAGGCAGGGTAAATTCCACGGGGGTATGTCCAAGGTTTTGAACATTTCACGAGATCGAATTTATGAAAAGAGGACTTAAAAAAACGCAATGAATCGTAATCCGATCCGTTCCCGGATCCCGTTTTTTTAGATATTTTACAAAATGCTCGCTTCCGTACGTTTTTATAGGGACAAAATCCTATATGTTCCTGATTCATGGATTTCCTTTCCATCATTCTGATCATCGCCGGTCTCGTTTTGTTTGAGACAATAACCAGCATAGATAATGCCATTATTAATGCCGAAGTGCTCTCGACTATGGGTGAAAGAGCAAAACGCTGGTTTTTAACCTGGGGATTACTCATTGCCGTCTTTGCAATCCGGGGGTTGCTTCCCTGGCTGATTGTCTGGATGTCAACCACATCTCTGGGCCCTCTCGGAGCATTAACTGCGACATTTTCAAGTGATCCAGTCGTTATGGCAGCAATTGAACAATCAGCTCCCATTCTTCTGATGGGAGGGGGAACGTTCCTGCTCTTTCTTTTCCTTCACTGGCTGTTCCTTGAAAGTAAAAATTTCGGCCTGAGGGGAGAGCGCTATATCGCTTCAAAAGGGGTCTGGTTCTTTGCCATTGTATCTATCCTGCTTGTCGGGCTTGTCTGGTTTGCATTGGAAAAATCACCCCTTATCGCGTTTGGAGCCGTTGTCGGTTCCTCGACTTTTTTTATTGTCCACGGATTCCGGCAGAATGCTGAAGAAGCAGAGAAGAAGATGCTCCATTCGTCCGGCATGTCAGATGTCAGCAAAGTCTTTTACCTTGAGGTCATCGATGCTACGTTCTCTATTGATGGAGTCATCGGTGCATTCGCATTTACCATGTCAGTTCCCCTGATCCTGATCGGCAATGGCATCGGGGCGTTTGTCGTCCGGGAATTAACCATACGTAATGTTGACAATATCAAGAAATACCGGTATCTTAAAAACGGGGCAATGTACTCCATCTGCTTCCTTGGCATTATTATGATGATGGACAGTTTCGGCATTCATATCCCCTTCTGGGTCTCGCCCATCATCACGTTTGGTGTTGTCGGATTCTTCCTCGTAAAATCACTACGGGAGATCCCACAGGCTCAAGGATAAAAAAGATCCCTGCATAAAAATTTCGGAAATTGTTTTTTTTTGGAATAGGTTATTTTTCAATGCGGGACACAGGATCGTTAGATACATCACCAGGGTTTTTTGTCTGAGGAAAATATACGCCCGATGCGTCCGATCTGGTCCATACACCACAGTCCACTTTTCAGCACTGGTACGATAAAGCGCATCCTGCCATCCATCTCTTGTGACACTTCCCTGAGTCGGTCAGGGACAGGTATGTGCTGGGGACAGATTTTTACACATTTGCCGCATTGCCTGCACAGGCCAGCGTAGGAAACATTGGAGAGCAAGCCACCGTGACGTCCCATATAGTGGAATCTTGCACTCCGGTCATTCGGGAAAAGGTGGTGTGCATTGTAGAGCGAAAAACAGCCCGGGATATCAACACCGGCCGGGCATGGCATGCAATATCCACAACCCGTGCAGTTGACCTTCATCAATCGCTGGTAGGTATCACGCACCCGGTGTGACAATCTCCAGTTCAGTCGGGGAAAGTGAATTCGGGAGAGATTCTCCTGCAACCCGCAGGTTTTCCTCGATATGACGCTCATCGTTCATTCCAGAAAGCACGACCGTTACTTCTGGATGGTTCCATACCCAGCGGAGAGCCCACTCAGCAGGAGATCCGTTTGACCGGAGATTCGTCCCAGATTTTTTTTATCTCGTCCGGTACATTACCGGCAAGGTTGCCGCCCCGGAGAGGTTCCATTATCATAACAGCGATCTTTTTTCCTGCAGCATACACAAGACCTTCAGTACCAGCCTGATTGTGTTCATCGAGATAATTGTACTGGATCTGGCAGAAATCCCAGTTGTACGCATCGATGATCTCTTTAAATGTTGCAGGGTCGCCGTGGAACGAGAAACCGGCATTTTTTATCCTCCCGTCTTTTTTTGCGTTGTCAAGAAATCCCAGTACCCCAAGCCTCTTCATCTTCTCCCAGACTTGCTTTCGTGAGACTATGGAGCAGGTAGTAATCGATGTGATCAGTATGAAGCGTGGACAGTTGCGAAGCAAGAATATGGTTCATGTCTTCCTCGCGAATAGACCGACCATGGCGGGAGTTTTGTTGCAATCCGCACTTTTTCCCGGTAGCCGTCTGCAAGTGCCCGGGCAAGTATTTTCTCGCTTTTGCCAAAATGATATGCATGGAGCAGTGTCTACATAATTAACACCATTGTCGATAGCATATCGCAGCTGCCGGATCGCACGTTCTTCATCAATCCCACCGCCGCTTTTTGTCGGCAATCGCATATAACCGAACCCAAGTATGGAGAGTTCATCACCGGTTTTAGGGACTTTACGGAAGAGCATAAGGGTCACATTCTTTTTAAAAAATTATCTGATCTGTGATCTGAATTGGAGATAAGGATATAAATTTTTTCTTGGTTTCCGGGCTGATCAACACGGATATACGACAGGGTGTTTGACTATCTCCCGCCATAGGACCTGGCATGCTTCCATGCACGGTGGTACTGATCAAATTTATTATCTTCCTCATTGTAGATCCTCGGATCTTCTCTCAGGTACAACTTCCGGTCTTCCCCGATAGGGCAGACCTTGATGCAGAGACCGCACGGTGAAATATATCGCTTGTAGAGCGCTTCTGACCGTGTGGCACAGGTTTTTTTGTCGGTCAGCCCTTCCGGGTATTCCCTGCCATCCAGAGCTTTTACCGGACAGATATCCACGCATTGCATGCATTTTGTACACAAAGATCTCTCAAGAACAGGATCCGGTGGAATGTCCGCTGCGGTAAAAATCGAAGCAAACCGTACTCTCGGGCCGAATTTTTCGGTCAGCAGCATATTGTTTATGCCAAAATTACCCAGACCTGCAAGAAAGGCGGCATGGCGGTGCGAGAAAAAGGCGAGTGGTTTTTCCTTTAAGAGACTTATCGATCCGTAACCATCCCGGGGGATCCAGATCGAAGGGAAACCTTCAGCATTCAGCAATAAGGAGATCCGGTACCCGCTCGTGTCCAGCAGGGTATTGACCGTCCGGTACAGTTCGTGGTAGTAGATCGAGGGGGATGTTTCCACGATCGGTAAGCTTACCGGAAGACCGATGACAATAACGGTCCGGGTTTCTGGAAAAATTGACCGTGGCCGGAAGTCCTCGGGAACCCATGGTTCGAACAAAGGTTTGTCCCATCTTTGGACAGGAGCGAAACCCACGAGGGGAATGTCAAGATCCGCACACTTGAGTGATGATTTTTTGTTTCAACGTGATGTTCATGATTCTACCTTGGAACGGAAACCGATAAATGAATTTGGTGATATAGTCTGCCCTGGACAGGCATCTTTTTTGCCCCGATACCCGTTGGACAAAATGCTATGAAATATTTAATATGCCGAACACCAAGAGAAAATCGGGTGAGTAAATATCTATGGCTTTTGTTCCTGATCCCGCAGTCATGGTAAATCTCCTCCTGTGCGGAGTAATTCTTGTGTTGGGATACCTGGTGTACCGGAAACGAAATAGTATCAGTGCACTGTTTATCGGTGTTGCATTTGGTATGTTCGGGCTATCGCACCTGAGCACGCTGCTTGGGCAAACATTGTTTCCGGAAGTTACCTTTGTCCTCCTGAGGATTTGTGGATACCTGTTCGTCATTGGAGCCCTCTACCTGTCACTCACAGAATAATCGGATACACCGGCTACTGATACGTGGGGAAAGGTGGTTGGAAAGACCAAAAAAACTCATTCATTTCCCATAACCGTGCACACGATCGTCCGCTCACGTCCTGCGTTTACATCACATTCAATCAGGACAATCTGCTGCCATGTACCGCACATCAGGGTACCTCCCTTTACCGGGATGGTGAGTGAAGGGCCGACAAGAGCCGCTTTTACATGTGAGCGGCCGTTACCGTCACCCCAACGGGCATTATGCGCATAATCTGCATTATTTGGGGCAAGAACCGAGAGCGCTCGTCTGAGATCGGAAAGTACACCCGGCTCGAACTCGATTGTGGTGAGTGCCGCGGTAGAATGTTGCACAAAAAGGTGGACGATTCCCTCATGTACTTTACTTTCCTGGACCACTTTTTTCACCTGAGGTGTGATATCGATAATATCACCTTCGCTTTGTGAGCTAACCCTGAAGCTTGTCTGAAACATCAGTTCACCATACATCATTCCTTTACTCTTCTGCAAAAATCCTTACTGATCTTCGATCACGTGATAACCAGATGCAATCCCCCTTTCTGCAGTATAAACTCCTCTCTTTGAAAAACGGCAAGCATGCAAACATATCACGATAAAATACACGATAAACGGCTAAAAAAATGGATAGGGAAAAAAATACGCTTTGGATGTCTATTCAGACACTATTATCTTCATTACCCGTATCTTCATGTTCCGGTTCTGAACCGTTATTCATCTCCGGCACGGCTTCAATTTCAGGCTGGACAATTGCTACACCGACGACCCGGTCTTTATCATCAAGACGTATGGTCCGGACACCTTTGGTTCCGCGCCCGATGATCCGTATCTCGCTGACGGGCATACGGATCACAACACCGGATGCGGTCATGACAATGATCTCATCGGTATCCAGTACTGCACGCGACTCGATGACGATTGCATTCCGTTCGAGCTGCATGTTTCTGACACCCATGGTGCCCCTGCCATGCCCGCGGAAATCGTCAAATTCCGTCCTCTTCCCAAAACCAACATCGGATATGGTGAGGAGGTGGTCTTTTTCGACTAAGGTGAGTGCCACGATCGTATCCTCGCCCCGGAGTTTCATCCCCCGCACACCGGAAGCATTGCGCATGACCGTGCGAACGGTCTCTTCATGGAACCGGAGGCTGTAGCCGAAACGGGTGGATAAGACGATCTCTTTGGTACCATCAGTTGCAATGACATCGACTAACTGGTCGTTCTCCTTGAGCCGGATGGCATTGGTTCCTACAGAACGCGGGTTGGAAAATTCCGTCTGGGGGATCTTGATGACCTGCCCGTACCGGGTTGCAAACAGCATAAACCGGTCTTCCCTGAAGACCCGGATCGGGATGACCTTTGTCACGATCTCGTCTTTTAAGTTGAGGAGGTTGACGATCGGTTTGCCTTTTGCAATGCGGGAACTTTCGGGAATCTGGTAGACTTTGAGCCAGTAGACCCGGCCGATATTGGTAAAGCAGAGCAGGTAGTCTTTCATCTCGGCGGCAAACACCCGGTCCACGCCATCATCCTCTTTGGTGGTCATGCCCGTGACCCCGTGACCGCCCCGCCGCTGCTTGCGGTAGGTATCGATATCCATCCGCTTGATGTAATTGGCAGTAGTGAGCGAGATAAGGACCGTCTTGTCCTCGATCAGGTCCTCATTGGAGAGATCGCTGGTATCGATCGCGATCTCGGTTCTCCGGGCATCGCCGAACTTTGGCCGCGATCTCGACGGTCTCGCGCCGGATCTCGTCTTTGATATTGGCTTCGTTCGAGAGGATGGTCTCAAGCCGTAAAATCTCGGCTTCAAGTCCCTTCTTCTCGTCATTGATCTTCTGCTGCTCAAGCGCTGCGAGGCGGCGGAGCTGCATCTGGAGAATCGCATTTGCCTGCAGTTCATCGAGCCCGAACTGGAGGATAAGGGCCGTTCTGGCATTATCAACCGAATCGGATGCCCGGATGGCCGCGATGATCAGGTCGATCTTGGAAAGGGCGATGAGCAGTCCGACTAAAATATGGACTTTATCCTGCGCCTTTTTCAAGTCAAATTCCGACCTGCGCCGGATCACTTCGATCCGGTGGTGGACAAAGTTCTCCAGAAGGCCGTGGAGGTTGAGCACCCGGGGCTGGTTATCGACAATCGCGAGATTGATTGCCCAGAAACTGGATTCGAGTGCGGTCAGCTTGTAGAGCTGGTTTAAGATGACTGCCGACATCGTGCCCTTGCGGAGCTCAAAGACGACCCGGATACCATCCTTGTCAGACTCGTCGCGGATATCGGAAAGGCCGTCGATCCTTTTATCCTTGACCATGTCGGCAATTGCCGGTGATCCACTGGGCCTTGTTGACCTGGTACGGGAGTTCGGAAACGATGATGCGGTCGCCGCGGTTGCCCCCTTCGCTCTCTTCAATGGTGGCAACACCACGGACGATCACGCGACCCTGCCCGGTGGTGTAGATGTTCCTGACCCCTTCGGTGCCCATCATGACACCGCCCGTCGGGAAGTCGGGGCCGGGCATGACCTTCATGATATCTTCAACCGGAATTTCCGGGTTGTCGAGGTAGAGGTTGACCGCTGCGCAGACCTCCCGCAGGTTGTGCGGGGGCATCTTCGTTGCCATACCGACTGCAATACCATCCGTGCCGTTGACCAGCAGGTTGGGAATCTTTGACGGGAGGACGGTGGGCTCTTTTAACGACTCATCGTAGTTCGGGATGAACCTGACGGTATCCTTGTCGAGATCCTCTAAGAGCGCTTCTGCGTACGGGAAGAGCCTGACCTCGGTGTACCTGCTGGCTGCGGCAGCAGTCACCGTCAACCGATCCGAAGTTACCCTGCCCCTGTACCAGCATGTTGCGGTACGAGAACGGCTGTGCCATCTTGACGATCGTATCGTAGATGGATGCATCGCCGTGCGGGTGGAACTTACCCATCACTTCACCAACCACCCTCGCACTCTTCTTGGTGGGCTTGTCGCTGGTGTTGCCCATCTCCCACATCGCAAAGAGCGAGCGGCGGTGAACGGGTTTGAGACCATCGCGGACATCGGGGATTGCACGCCCGATGATGACACTCATGGCATAGTTGATGTACGAGGTCTTCATCTCGTGCGCGATACTGATAGGTTCCGTGCGATGCGTGTCCGGGCCGCTTGCGGGGGGTACTTCAGATGTCAAGGTTGGTCACCTCCTTTGCATGGCGGATGATGAAATTTTTCCTGATCTCCACGTCTTTTCCCATCAGCGTCCTGAACATCTCGTCTGCCTCTAAGGCATCCTCGATCGTGACCTGTTTGAAGACCCGGTACTCCGGGTCCATGGTGGTATCCCAGAGCTGCTGGGCGTTCATCTCACCAAGACCCTTGTAGCGCTGGATGGAGACGCCTTTTTCGCCCATGGCAGCCGAGACCGTCTGCATCTCATCTTCCGTGTACACCTACTTCTCTTCCTTTCCTTTCGAGATGCGGAACAGGGGGGGCTGGGCGATGTAGATATACCCGGCTTCGATCAGCTTGAGCATGTAACGGTAGAAGAAGGTCAGCAGGAGGGTGCGGATATGGGCACCGTCCACATCAGCATCGGTCATGATCACGATGTGGTGGTAGCGGGCCCGTTCCTGGTCGAATTTCTCACCGATGCCGGTGCCGATTGCGGAGATGAGCGTCTGGATTTCAGCGTTCTTTAAGATCTGGTGTTCACCGGCTTTTTCCACGTTGAGGATCTTTCCCCTGAGAGGAAGGATGGCCTGGAACTTGCGGTCCCGTCCCTGCTTGGCTGAACCACCTGCAGAGTCTCCTTCCACAATATAGACCTCGCTCTTTGCCGGGTCGCGTTCCGAGCAGTCGGCGAGTTTGCCGGGGAGTCCGGAACTCTCGAGCGAGCTCTTGCGCCGGGCAAGGTCGCGGGCATTGCGTGCGGCTTCGCGGGCCTTTGCTGCCGAGAGGGCTTTTTCGATGATGATCTTGAGCACATTCGGGATTCTCATCGAAATATTCGCTCATTGCAGCATAGACCAGCGAGTCGACCGTTCCCTTGACACTGCTGTTTCCAAGGCGCATCTTGGTCTGCCCCTCGAACTGGGGGTTTGCCATCTTGATGGAGACAACAGAGGTGAGACCTTCCCTCACATCTTCGCCCCGGAGGGTGATGGTTGAATTCTCCTTGATCAGGCCGTTCCTCTTTGCCACCGTGTTGATCGTCCGGGTGATGGCGCTTCGGAACCCTTCGAGATGCGTCCCGCCGTCACGGGTATTGACCGAGTTGACATACGAGTAGATC
The DNA here is from genome assembly GCA_963806845.1 of uncultured Methanoregulaceae archaeon. GTDB lineage: Archaea > Halobacteriota > Methanomicrobia > Methanomicrobiales > Methanospirillaceae > Methanoregula. The sequence goes on along the minus strand of CAWDZO010000016.1, from coordinate 10,127 downwards.
TTCTCGTCATATGCAGTGGTGTACTGCATCGCCACTTCGATTTCGAGCTTGTTCTCAAGGTCCTTTTTTGAGATATCAATCGGAGACGGGTGGAGGCATTCCACCCCTTCGTTTAAGTATTTGACAAATTCAATGAGTCCGCCGGCATAACAATAGGTAGCAGTATCACTGGACCGTTCATCCGTGATGGTGATCGTAAGGCCCGCATTGAGAAATGCCAGTTCTCTCATCCGGTGTGCGAGCACATCATAATCGAACGTGGTGGTCTCAAAGATGGTGGCATCGGGAACAAAGTGGACCCGGGTGCCGGTCATCTTCGGGCCGAACTGTGCAAGGAAGGCTAAGCGGCTCTCGCGCTCCGACTCTATTGGATCGATCACCGGTGCTGAAGAGAGATCCTTCTGACCAGTTGCAGGTGTGCTGACCGGCACTGCTGTACGGGTGAAGGGGGCAGGTGCCCCGTACCACTGCTGGTACCGGGCGAGCAGCTCGTTGAGCGACTCTTCCCGCGTGGAGAGCGGGGAGGTCATCAGACCCTTGGAAAAACGCATCTCGTAGATATTGCCATCACGGTATACATGGGCGGAGAGCCAGTTGGAGAGTGCGTTGACAACCGAGACGCCGACGCCATGGAGACCTCCGGAAACCTGGTAGCTCTCCTTGTCGAACTTGCCGCCGGCATGGAGAACGGTCAGCACCACTTCAAGGGCGCTCTTGCCGTTCTTCTCCATCCGGTCGACCGGAATACCCCGTCCGTTGTCTTCCACCTGGAGTGAGCCGTCTTTATTGATTATTACTGAAATCAGGCTGCAATAACCGGCAAGCGCTTCATCAATAGAGTTGTCCACGACTTCATAGACAAGATGGTGCAGCCCGCGGGTGTCGGTGCTGCCAATATACATGGCCGGACGCTCACGGACCGGGGTGAGTCCTTCAAGAACGGTAATATGGGATGCATCGTACGTTTCAGTCAAGGAAAACCTCCGTTAAAAAAAATAAAAAATACGGTAATGAAATCACAATAATTATTGGTCGTTTGATGACTTAAAGGATAGGCGTAAAAAATGGTTACAGGTATAAAAAGGATTCTCTCGTTACCGGAACTCCCCGATTGATGCATCAGCAATGCCAGAGTTCACGGTCAATCGCAATGACAAGCCGGTTCAGCGTGAAGATCACATCCCGGGCATCTTCCTTGTCCATAGTGCCCGGCTGGTGCCAGATAACTTTCTTTTTCAACAGCGTGGTGATCTCTTCAACCTCAGTACCTTTGAACTTCTCCGGCAGCACCAGCCCCTCAACATGATCCCCGGCGCCGAACCAGGCTTGTTCCGGGGGCAGTGCAAAGTGCCGGACGATGAGCATGATGCTCGTGATAAACCCATGACCAAACGGATGCTCCATGATCACAAGATGGTGACAGGTGGTAAAAAAAGGTACTGGTTTAAAAAATGCGGATTGCGGTCAGCCAGATCATTACCGGGACGGTCACGATAAAGATGAGGGAAAGCGTGAGAAATGCCCACTCATATCTCCGCAGGGGTTTTTTTGTGACAAAGAGAAAACTTTCCCTGCCGTAGCCCCGGCAGAGCATGCTCGTATATACCCGTTCACCCTGCTCGTACGAGCGGATAAACATGGTGCCGATGGTGTAGCCCAGTCTGATTGAGACGATAACGGTAGGGAAGATGGCGATCGAACGCATCGAAGCATTTGGTCTGTAATGTTTCGTTGATCTTGCGGTACATGTACCCGAACACAAACAGGTAGCGGATCATCATGCCGAATGCAAGTGCAAATTCTGCGGGCAGTCCCATTCGCGATGCACCCTCGAGCAGGTCAGGCATCTTTGTCGTTGATGAAAGCAGGATGATAAACGAGACAGTGACAATAAACTTAACCAGGAGAATAAAGGCAAACTCTATGGATTCAGCATAGATGTTTATTCCCCACGGAAGACTCACAACCACCGTGTAATCGGTGTAATACTTGTTCTTTACAAAAATCTGGAAGAAGATGATGATTCCCCAGAGAGGAAGTATCGAGAGCAGACGTTTTGCATAGACCGCAAGGGGAAGTCGTGAACAGCACCAGAGCACGAAAAAGAAAGCAAAGAAAATTGCCCCCACAGTATAGATCATCGTTGAGTAGGGCACGGCAACAAGGGCAATAATTGCGGCAAATGCAATCGCGATCTTAACCCTTGCGTCAAGACGATGGATAACACTGGTCTTATAGGCATCCCGTTCTATCTCGAAGAGTCTCTTCAATCATGATCGTTTGCCAAATGCACGAAGCAGGGAGTTTTCTGCGTCCGCGTAGGTGTAGGCCATGGATACTTCTACGCCATTCTCTTTGAGCGTCTTTAAGAGTTTGGGAAGAACGGGTACATCGAGCCGCACGGACTGGAGCATCTCCGGCTGCACAAAGATCTCGTCAACGGTTCCGCTCGCCACGATACGTCCCTTGTCCATGACATAGATATAATCGGCTACTTCAGGAACAAGTGCCACATCGTGGGTGGAGAAGATGACGGTCATGCCGTATTTTTCCGAAAGGGAGTTGATGAACCTGTTAAGGTCGGCAACACCCCGGGGATCAAGACCGGCATTCGGTTCATCGAGCACGAGCACTTCCGGTTCCATCGCAATGACCCCGGCAATGGCAACCCGCTTCTTCTCACCGCCGCTCAGGTGATGGGGCACCCGGCTGGCAAGGTGCTCGATCCCTACCACCCGCAGGGCTTCGTGTACACGGTGGTGGATAGTCTCTGCATCGAGACCGAGATTCGTGGGACCAAAAGCAACATCCTGCTCAACGGTCGGTGAGAAGATCTGGTCATCAGGGTTCTGGAAAACAATACCGACAAATTTCCTGATCTCCCGGAGGTTCTGCTTTGTGATGGGTTCGCCCCGGATAAGAACAGAACCGGAGGTTGGTTTGAAGATGCCGTTGAAGTGCTTGAACAGCGTGCTTTTTCCTGCACCGTTCGATCCGATCACCGCAATGCGTGCTTTTCTCGGGGCGATAAAATTGATATGGTCCAGTGCGGTGACGTTACCGGGATAGATATAACAGAGATCGCGGGTCTCGATCAGGTGCATGAGTATAGTAAGTAGGTTGAAAAAATGTAAAGTTCTTTGGGTTTATTTTACTGGTTTGTTGGCAGCCTTGATAGCATAGGCAAGACCGAGTACAACAAGGAATGCAAGTAAGGTGCCGACAATGATTGCTATCAAGCCCCCCTATTGACCCCATATCTTCGCCAAGTGAATAATCCGGCATAGGAGAGGTATAGGAGAACTTATCCGTCAGGTCTTCCTCTATCTCTGCATTTTCCGGTGTTGCGCCGGTAAGTTCTTTCTGTCCCTGCACAACCAGCGCAGTGCTCTCCAGGCCATCCGGATCACCAGATGCCATGAATACGGCAACAACCCCGATGAGCAGTGCGACAATAATACCTGCAATAATGAATGTCTTGTTGTCCATCATGGTGCTTATGCCCCCGCAGGTGTCTTAACTCCCGTATCAACAAGATCCGGGCGGACACTGGTGATCAGGTAAATCGCAGCTACCGTTACAAACCCTTCAATGACCCCGATGATTGCATGGTAGATACCCATGGCAATCAAGCCTTCCCTGAGCGGGAATGTACCGGCAAGGAACATCTCAACCGCACAGGCAAGAGCCGGTATCAGGCAAGCCAGCCATGCTGCAAAGAAAGCGGAGATTGGCATGCTCTTTGTCATTCCCATTAATCCCTTGAACGTGTAGAATCCGACAAAGCCGCCGATAACGCCCATGTTGATGATGTTGGCGCCCATCACAACGATACCGCCATCACCGAACACGACAGCCTGCACGATCAGCACCAGGGTGAGAATGAAGACCGCTGCAAAGGGAGAACCGAGAAGGATGGCTGCAAGTGCTCCTCCTACGAGATGCCCGCTTGTCCCCATCGAAACGGGGAGGTTGAAGGACTGGAGGGCAAAGATACCGGCTGCAAGAACCGCGACCGAGCGGAAGTTTCTCTTCGTTCAGTTCATTCTTTGCCCACTTGAGAGCAAGTGCTATAAACACCAGGGCAATAATCCAGTAGATTGCGCCCTGCCAGATTGGTATGAATGCGTCAGGAATATGCATGGATTCACCACAAAGTAATTATTACAATTATACAATATCGTAACACTCTAGTAATTAAAAAGTATTGCTATTTGATATTATATCGAATATTATTCTGACTTTCATCTGAACATTTAAATTAGTCTCACCATGGGGCATACAATTTTGGAACAACATTTGAGAGGCGATAAAAAATATTTTAAATTTCCTTACAGTGAACCCCCATTGAGAGAGTATCACCATGACACAATTGAGATCATTTAGTAATAAATTTTTTTATTTAGTATGATTTTTTAAATTATTATTAAAAAATAAAAATTTTCGTGAAATCGGCAATTCTCTCTCAATAACAACGGTTTTTCTTATTAGGTGGTAACGGATTTTGACTGAATCCATGGATGACTTGATAATTTCTCATGCGAGGAGTCTCATCCTTTCATACTTTCCTGAACTTTTTTCAAAACCTTAAAAAACAATCCGCAATGATATACACATCACTGAGGCTCGTATGACCATGGACTCTGATCTCTCCCGCATCGGAATATCGCTTCCCAGCAACCTGCTTGACAAATTTGATGATATTATCAACCAGCGCGGGTATTCGTCCCGTTCAGAAGGAATCCGCGATGCGATCCGCACCTATATCACCTATTACAAATGGATGTCCGATGTCAAGGGCGAACGTGAAGGAGTCATCACCATGGTGTATGATCATGACCAGCGGGGACTGCTGGTCACCCTCACCGATATTCAGCATGAATTTCATGCCATCATCAAGGCATCACTGCACTCGCATGTAACCCACGATCGCTGTCTTGAAGTGATTCTAGTGCATGGTGATGGTGCAGAAATCAAGACTGTTTGCCGAGCGGCTCATGTCCCAGAAAGGTGTTGAGTCGGTGAAGCTTACGACTATCCACGTTGAAGAGTAACTGGCGGCTCTGAATAAAAGAGGTAGTCTTCAAAGAGTTTAGTCTTTTTTTGGCATAAATCCGGTATTCTTGCTTCATTTTTTAAAAAGACAAAATAAGAAAACTTACGTTGTTTTTTGGACTTGTTCCTGGCAATACTCCCATCGTAAAATAAATATGCATTGCACCGTCGCCTTGCCAGACTTTATTATTTCATCAGAACAGGTTATAGATTAAGGAAGATCCGGTAAGATATCACCCAAAACAATACCTTTCATCAGATCTTCCTTTTCCTCAAAGGACCTGCAGTATAATCCAAAATATCTTCAAATAATAACTTATATGCTCGAAAGTCGCTTAAAATCAATGAAATTTTAAAAGGTAAGTATATATACATGTATGAAAAATTATTATCAACAGTAAACAGTGAATATATATTCACCATCTGTCAATATCGATGCATCTCCGGAGATTACTATGTATAAAGTATTGTATGTCGATGATGAACCGGTTCTCCTTGAAATCGTAAAGATTTTTCTGGAAAAAACCAAGGAATTCTCCATCGATGTTACCACTTCAGTAATGGACGTTTTAAAATCAGAAAAATTAAAATCATACGATGCCATAATTTCCGATTACCAGATGCCGGGGATGGACGGCATTTCCTTCCTCAAATACGTCCACACGGAACTTGGCGATATCCCCTTCATTATTTTCACCGGGAAGGGAAAAGAAGAGGTTGTCATTGCGGCACTCAACAACGGTGCTGATTTTTATATCACGAAAGGCAGCGATCCACGATTCCAGTTCGATGAACTTGCAAATAACATAAAAAAGGCAGTTAAACGAAGGCAGATACGTGAAGAATATAAAAACTCCGCACAGCGGTTATCAGATCTTGTCAACTTCCTTCCTGATGCAACCTTTGCCATCGATCTTGAAGGAAAGGTAATTGCCTGGAACAAAGCGATGGAGGAAATGACCGGAGTAAAAAATTCACGATCATGGGTGAAGGAGATCATATCTATGCCCTGCCATTTTATGGAAAAAAGCGGGATTTGCTCCTCGATCTCGTTCTTCATGAGAATAAAGAAATCGAACAGAAATATCCATCCGTCATTCATCAGGACAACAAACTCATTGATGAGAAGTGAATTCCCCCTGCTGTATAGCGGAAAAGGTGCCTGTCTCTGGTTTATTGCGTCCCCGCTCTATGATGCAAACGGCAATGTTACCGGTGCAATACAGGTCATCCGGGACATCACGGAAAACAAACGGGCAGAATTGTCCCTGAAAGAAAGCGAAGAACAATACCGGTCCCTGTTCGAATCTTCACAGGATGCAATGTTTCTTCTTGAAAACACCAGGTTTAAAAAATGCAACAGCCAGGCAGTCGCACTGTTCGGGGGCACAAAAATGAAAGATATCGTGGGGCGATCGCTCATAGATTTTTCCCCGGTGATGCAACCCGATCGGGTGAGTTCTGACGAAAAAGGACAGGAAAAAATTTCAGCGGCACTTGGTGACACCACACAGATTTTCGACTGGTTGTTTACCCGTCTGGACGGAACTCCTGTTTATTCTGAAGTGACGCTTAACCGGGTGACAATCGGGGGAAAGACGCTCCTCCAGGCAATCGTGCGGGATGTGAGCGAACGCAAACAGGCTGAAGACGCGCTGCGGAAGAGTGAGCGAACCTACCGGGCAGTTGTCGAGGATCAAACCGAGTTGATCTCCCGTTTCCGTCCTGACGGGACGCAGATATTCGTAAACGAGGCATTCTGCCAGTATTTTAAAAAATCGCGTGAGGAAATCCTTGGGAAAAAATTTTTCCCCAGGATCCCGGCAGAAGATCATCGCAAGGTCAGAGAACACTTTGCATCACTCACCAAGGAGAATCCTTCTGCCATTGATTCCCACCGGGTGATTATGCCGGACGGTTCTATCCATTGGCAGCGGTGGTCTGACCGGGCAATATTTGACAAGAAAGGCTCTCTTGTCGAATATCAATCCGTGGGACAGGATATTACCGAACAAAAGCGTGCGGAAGATGCACTTGCCCTCGCCTGCCAGAAAATGAACCTTCTCTCAAGTATCACCCGGCATGATATCCTTAACCAGCTTACGGTCCTTTCCGGATATCTGGCATTATCAGAAGAACTTGCTTCTGATGAAAAACTTCTTGGTTTTATCAAAAAAGAAGCCACTGCAACAGAACGGATTAACCAGCAGATTACTTTTACGAAACACTACCAGGATATCGGGGTCCAGGCACCTCAATGGCAGAATGTGCATGATACTATTGCTGCTGCTGCAACTCTGCTCGACCTGAGTTTGGTTGATATTCAGATTCCCTTCAGTAATATTGAGATCTATGCAGATCCCCTTTTAGGCAAGGTGTTTTACAATCTCCTTGAAAATGCAGTGAGACATGGACACAATACCCGTGTAGTTCAGTTTTCTTTCCATGACAATCGGAGATACGCTTACTGATCGTATGCCGAGGATGATGGTGGCGGCATTGACAAGGAAACAAAGAAACATCTGTTTAAACGAGGATATGGAAAAAACACGGGATTCGGGTTATTCCTTATACGGGAGATCCTCTCAATAACCGGAATAACCATTGATGAGAACGGAGAACCCGGAAGAGGTGCACGGTTTGAGATCACGGTGCCGAATGGCACGTACCGGTTCGTGACGGATCAGAAAATTACTGACAAAAAAACAACTGAAGTTCAGGGTTAATGCAATATCCCCTTGCTCCTGCTCCTGATCATCTTTTTTCTGTTTTCCCTATTCTGCCTGTTTCATCCTGAATTCAAAATCCCGGTACCCCAAATACCGGATTACGAAAACTGCCATGTCCCAGACTTCTCCCTTTTGTCCGGATGTTTCAGCTACAATCCTAAATTCTGATATCTGGTTACAACGAAAAATAGCGTTGTTGAGGATGGTCTGGGGGAACATTAATCCGGTACCGGATTATGAAGGGGATACTCCCCGGGTCTCAGGCAGGTCCGCCCGGTAATAACCGGTTCCTTTATATCTCACAAAGAGATTACTGATTATGTCACCGAGACGTGCACAACAACCGGAGAAATCCGATACAACTCCTCGCCTCAAAGCCGGACCCAGCAAGAACAGGGAACGTCATCTTGAAGATGCCCGGCATCATCCTTCCGATCATCCCCTTCCTCATCCCCCGCATAAAACCATAAAAAAACCTGTTCTCCCTGCCAAAGCATACACCCCACTCCCATCCTCATGGTGATGAATTACCTTCTCATACAAATCCACCGGGACCTATCAAGCCGTCAAAAAAGATGACCAAAACCGGTTCCAGGCCATAATTTTTTTCAACATATTTTTCTACCATCCCCGTTTGCTCCGTATGGCACTATAATTACGCATAAGAGTATTTTCAGAATCGTTTTCTCTCTCATTCTGTAATATGAGATCCGGGAAAATGGCAGGATGCTACGAGAGAAGATGCGGTTTTCATGAGGGAGTATTGAACCTGCTTTTTCGTTTTCAATTATCTGAACAATGACAGAAGTCCTGATCGGAAAAGTGGGGCTGCGCACCTGAGTATGGCAGGTTTGCGAAGAAGTTTTTTGACCAGAACACCTGGCCGGTCCATATCTCCATACTCAACAATGGTGCGGACGATGTCGGGATCACTCAAGTGCCCGGATTAACGCGTCCATCTCCTGGGCAGATATGGTCTGACGCATCTGGAAAATCCGGAACCCGAGATCCAGTTCCCGTCCCATATCTGCCTTCCATCGTTGTTCATATTCTGCAAGAGCTGCATCAGTAAACGTGTCAGTTTCACAACAGGTAGCCGCGATCGACGCTGCGTGCCGGGCGGAACGGATGCCGGTGTATACTCCCCCTCCTGAAGTGGGTTTTGCAAACCCGGCAGCATCACCAACAAACAGGGTGCGGTGACCATAGGTTTTGGGCATAAGACCCAGCGGAAGGGTTCCGGTGACATAGATGTGCTGCACTCTTACCATATTTTTTTACAAACGCTGCGAACCGTTCCGGAACCTGCGACTGCCCGCACAGTCCGATACGCACACGGTCCTTTTCCTGTCGGAATCATCCATCCGAAAAAGTCTGGTGATGCATCAGGATAAATTTCCACAAAGCGGGGATCGCATTCGTGGGGCAGATCCACCTGGACACCGGCAAGGTACGTCTTTGCACGGGGCATGTTGTGGAAACGGGCAATCTGTACTCCGGGGACCATCCGCTGCAATAAGGAGCCTGAACGGAATTTCTGCATGACCGTTCACACCCCGGGTAAGGAGTGTTGTTCCCCGAATACCATACGCCGCAGTTTTTAAGAGGAACTCTGCTCCGGAGTTTGCCGCAGTTCTCTGCCATCTCACGGTCAAGTGCTCCCCGGTCTGCAACAACAGCCTTGGGTATCTTTGCATCGATAAGGATCTCGCTGCCCAGACCGGATACAACCCGTGCCCCGAAGACCCGGTTGAGCACCGGACGTTCTGATACCCGGCATTCTGCAAAGGCAGCATTCGACAGGAGAGGAAATCCCGCGCCTGAAAGAGTCCAAAAAAGCGAGCGTGGAAAAACTGACGGAACTTGAAACCCGTGCACGGAAACTTAAGGAGAAGATCTGACCATGGACTGGCTCGAATTCTTAGTTATTATTATCTTCATTGGCGCCGCGTTTTTCCTGATCTACTATTACTTCCGTGGGGCTAAAGGAGACCTTGCGGTGACACGTCCCGTAGAGAGCCGGGTGGACGAGTACCTTGACCGCAGGTTTGAAAATCTTGTTGATGAATGGCAACTGATCGACAACCAAAAGCTCCAGAGGTTCAAGGAACAGAAATCCAAGGAACTTGAACAGGATGAAGCCCGTATTGACGGATTTAAAGAAATTCGAACTGGATCTGGAGAGTTCCCTGACAAAACTGGAGACCCGGCTTGACAATATTGAAAAGGGACTGGCTCAAAAAGGAAGCGCCAAAAAATAAGACCGCCGGCAGTGATCTCTTCCTGGAATTGAAAGAAGAGATCACCGTGATGCGGAAACAAGGCGAGCCCCCGGTAAAGAAT
>CAWDZO010000015.1:0-24177 GCA_963806845.1 uncultured Methanoregulaceae archaeon | reverse complement strand
GGAAGGTGATGGTCGGACCCCGCGATGCAGCAGAGATCGGAGAATACCTGCATGAGGAGTGGAAGAAGCCCGAATCCTGAAAATCCAGGGTAAAAATTTCAGTCGAGTATTTGCATCATATTTTTAAAAAACGGCAGGGATAATCACCGTAGCATATTTCTTATCTCTCTTACCAATGGTAGTGTTAAGGACAGATCATCATGCGCACGGTAACATTTCTTCCGAGTTATCGCAAAATTGACGTTGCACGTGGCAGCACCATTCTTGATGCTGCCCAGAGAGCCGGACTGAATATCAATGTTGTCTGCGGTGGACAGGGCAAATGCGGCAAGTGTGTGGTCTATGTACAATCGGGAAAAACAGAATTTGACCGGCAGAAATATTCGCGTTTTTTTAGCGAGGACGAACTGACAAAAGGGGCATGTCTGGCCTGTGAGACACTGGTGCAGGGCGATCTGCAGGTACTGGTTCCCGAGAGCACCCTTATCCAGGAACAAAAAATCCTGGTCGCAGGTCGGGATACCGAGATCGAGTTTCATCCATCTGTCAGGAAATATTATGTCGAGCTCCAGCCGCCAACGCTCACCGATCCATCACCGGATCTCACCCGGCTTTTATGGGGTATCCAGAAGAGTGGCGGGCCTGTTGCGGAAAAGATCTATGTACCGCTGGAAGTAATGCGTGAAATTCCCACGCTTCTTCGTCACAGTGACTGGAAAGTTACCGGGACAATTGCCCTTGTCCCGGGCGGTTACCGTCTTATCGATCTCCAGGAGAATGACACGTCAAAACGCATTTATGGTGCCGCAGTAGATCTCGGTTCTACCACGGTGGTTGTCTATCTCTGGGATCTGGTCAACGGCAAGGTAGTTGCTGTTGCCTCGAACTATAACCGGCAGATCAGCTGTGGTGAAGATATTCTCGCACGCGTGAATTTTGCCCGGAAAAACGGGCTTACAAAACTCCAGGCCCTCGCTGCAGAGAGCATCAATGCAGCACTGACCTCTGCTTCAGATACTGCGGGAATCGACCGTGAGGATATTTATGAAGTGGTGGTTGCTGGTAATACGGTGATGACGCACATGCTCCTCGGGATTGATCCAGCGTATATCATCGCAGAACCCTATGTTCCGGTGGTCCAGCGGGCGCTGTCGGTCGCGGCAGCAAGGATCGGTATTGCCATTAATCAGAATAGCGGGCTCTTTGCCTTTCCTGCCGTCAGCGATTTTATCGGGGGTGACATTATTGCTGACATCCTTTCCTGCGGTATGCATGAACGCGAAGAGATCTCACTTTTAATCGATATCGGCACCAACTTCGAAATTGTTCTCGGAAACAAAGAATGGATGTTTTCCTGTGCCGGTGCTGCCGGACCGGCACTGGAAGGAGGAGAAGTGCTCTTTGGTATGCGGGCAAATCCCGGTGCGATAGAAAAGATTAAGGTCAATCCCATGACCCTCAATCCCGACTTCAGCACAATCAACAATATCAAACCACGGGGCATCACCGGATCCGGATTAATCGACCTGCTTGCAGAACTTTTTTCAGCATGTGTCATTGACCGGACCGGACGGATAAATACCAGTATTGAAAACAAAAGAGTTCGCACAGGCCTCTCACTTCCCGGAGTATGTTGTAGTCTGGGCCAGTGAGACCGATATCGGGAAAGATATCGTGATCACGGAAAATGATATCAAAAACCTGATTATGAGCAAGGCCTCGATTCATGCTGCCTGCGTAACGCTGATGAAACAGGCCGGGGTGACCCGGCACGAAATCGCTACTATCTATGTTGCCGGTGCATTTGGCAATTATCTGGACAAGAAAAATGCGACAATTATCGGGTTGATCCCGGAGATAGATGCAGATCGGATAAAAAATATCGGAAATGGGGCAGTGACGGGTGCAAATCTTGCGCTTATTAACCGGAGGGAACGAAAAACCCTCGATGATATTGCCTCCCGGATTGCATATATCGAACTCAATGCAGAACCTTCATTTATGGATGAGTACACCTCGAGCACATTCCTGCCGCACACGGATCTCACGCTGTTCCCGATGGTCCAGAAACTCATAGAAACCTGCCAGCTCAGGAAAGGCTGATCCCATGGCAAAGATGATCCCTTCTCCCCATTCTCTGGCAACGGGTGTTGGTGCACTTCCCCATACGGATCCTGTGTCAGCATGCAATGATGTTCTGGAAATATTCCCCCAGTTTCCCTATATCCCCACGCTTCCGGACCGGGGACAACTGGAAAGTATTGTCTTTAATGATTCCGAGCAGTTGCCCGGAAGGATCATAAGGGATGACCGGCTTCTTTTTGACAGTACTACTGACCAGACCGAAGCCATGGAACAGGTATACATGGATTATGTTGAGGGCAATTATGCTCCCTATGCACTGCACAAGGAATATGCCTCCGGTTTCATCGAAATGATGACCCATATCCTTGTCTCATGCGAAGGTACTGAAATGCCAGGTTACCGGCCCGGTCACCTTTGGCATGCAGGTGGTCGATGCAAACAAGCGCCCGATCTACTACGATGCACAGCTTGCTGATGTGCTGTCGAAAATGATGGCACTCAAGGCACGCTGGTGTGAGAGCGAGATGCGACAAAGAACCGGTGTTACAGAAACCCTCGTTGTTTTAAACGAGCCATACCTTGCTTCACTGGGATCTTCGGTGGTGCCGGTCGATAAAGAGACGGTACGAGCCGGCTGGGAAGACATTGCTGCACTGGTTGAAGGTGGGCTTGGCATCCACTGCTGCTCGAATACGGACTGGGAATTTGTGCTGGGGCTCAATCCTTCAGTTGTCTCCATCGATGCCTACGCAACGGCAAAGGAGTTTCTGCTGTACGCTGATTCCATTGCCAGCTATATGGAGCAGGGCGGTGTTGTGGCATGGGGCATTGTCCCGGCAGAATACAAAATCTTTGCCACCGAGAACCCCGACATCCCTCTATCAAAAGTATCTTGCTATCAGGACCCAGCTCTGTGCACGCATGCCGGAACATCTTTTTGATGCACAGTCTCTCATCACACCCAGCTGCGGGATACGATTTGCTGACCGGAATGGTTCCCTTGCCATCATGAAAACCGCAGCGGAGATCTCCCGACGAATCCGGGATAAAGAAACCGGAGCATAACCCTGCGTCAGGACTAAAACAGGAGATATTATGCAAAAACATCCCTTTACTATTGCCATTTCCGGAAAAGGAGGGACCGGCAAGACCACACTCAGTTCCCTGCTGATCCGTTCGTTTATTGATCTGGGGGAAACACCGGTTCTTGCTGTCGATGCAGACCCGAATGCCAACCTGCATGAAGCGCTGGGTGTACCTGTCCATGAAACCCTGGGGAGCATGCGGGAGGAAGCATTCACCCGTAATATCCCCCCGGGCATGAATCGCCATGATTATGTCCGGTTCCGGTTTCGCCAGGCCCTTGTCGAAGCGAAGGGGTTTGATCTGGTTGCAATGGGTCGACCGGAGGGGAGCGGATGTTATTGTTTTGCCAATGACCTCCTGTCAGAATGTATGATTCAGCTTGAGCGTGACTACCGTTTTATCGTCATCGATACCGAAGCGGGTATGGAGCATATCAGCAGGGGAACGATCGGGAAACCGGATATGCTGCTCATCGTGAGTGATCCCGGTGCACGAGGATTGCGCACAATTGCCCGCATTAAGGAGATCGCAACGCAGCTCGGGCTTGAACCGGAACGAATTCAGATTGTTTTCAACCGTTTCAAATCAGGTACTGCACCGGTTGATATTGGCAATGAAACACCAATTGCCATAATTCCTGATGACCCCCAGTCGAAGCTGCAGATCTTGCTGCCACACCGGTTTCACAGATCCCTGTTTGACAGTCCTGCCCGGGTTGCTGTGCTGAATCTGGCTAAGAAAATCCAGAAACGTGCGCACGAAAGAAAGAAAAACCAGAATAATTTTTCAAGGCTCCAATGGTTTGTCTTTTAAAAAATTATCAGGAATACTATCAGGGAAAAGGTATGTTAACCATTTTTTCGTTAAAAAAAGTGTTATAAAAAGACTGCTACAGCAATCGTTGTTGTCCAGAGACCGTTTTTGTCCCCTTCAGCAGACTGGCAGACATTCTGGGTTTTGATGATCTTACCGCTCGCTTTATAGGTCTGCTCGCGCTCTGACCATGCAGCATTTACATCAAATTCAATACCGAGCGTTGTTGCAAGCATGGTTGCCGCAAGATCCTCGGCATATTCTCCGGTCTTTTCCTGTGTTTCACCAAAAGCGTGATGCTCGGAGAGGTACCCGTATTCCTCGGAATCGCTGGGCAGGGCAAGACCGATTGCGGATGAAACCAGGCGGTTCGGTTCATTGGTCTCGTTCCTTGCCATGACACAGAAAGTAATACCTCCCGACTGGAGACATTTCAATCCTTCTGATTTTGATATCTGTTTACATTTTGGAGGGAAGATGCTCGAAACGTAGACAAGATTACACTTTTCAATCCCGGCCTTTCTCAACGCAAGTTCAAAGGATGCAAGACGGTCTTTATGCACACCAACCCCCTTGGTGAAAAAGATCCTGGTCGGAACATACATATTTTTTTATTGTATCTTTTTATTTCTTTAAGTTTTGGTCAAAAACGATGTAAATACACAGGATAAATACAGGATATGTATTATCGCGCCATTTTTTACAATTTACGGGATTTCCATGAATGATATAAGGGATCCGAAGAATTACTCAATAAAACCGTATGTTCACGCGATTTCGCCGTATTTCTCTGCCTCCCTGAAATATGATAATTCCAGCAGAGGTAAAAACGTCACTTCATCCAGTACACTCAAAATTGTAAAAAGGGACTGGCCCTGACCTTTCCCAACCCGAATATTTTTTTGCTGGTACCAGCACAGAATTTTATAGAGGGAAAATGAGCTGTTATCATTATTTTTTCTCAAGTCCATAAAGAATTCCCGGCAGATCAGCAATTGCATCAATAACAAAATCTGCCGGAATATCTGAACGGTCATCGGAGAACCGGTCGCCATAGCGGGCATACACCGTCCGGATTCCCAGAAAGTGGCCAGGCTCGATATCCCTCCGCGGACTGTCACCGATCAACATTGCCTCATCAGTACCGGCTTTCATCATCTCAAGGGCAAACAGGAATGGCTCAGGTGCCGGTTTTTTCACTTTTACCATGTCGTAGGTGACCATACAGCAGAAGAACGGCAGCAACCCGGTTTTTTCCAGACGAAGTGTCGCATCCCGGGAATGAGCGTCAGTCACAATTCCCATATCATACCCCTGTAGTTGAAGCGATTGCAGTGTTTCGGTAACACCCTCATAGGGGTAAATGTGCTGAAGTTTTACCGTTTCGTATATCTGACATGCCTTTCGGAACAAACCATCAACAGGAATGCTCCTCTCGTTCATGTACTGGCGGATATTTTCATGGGATTCAAATCCATGGGAGGGGGTTAAAAAATAGGAGAATAATTCCTCCCCTTCATCCTGCCCGAGATGTTGTACAACCGCCTGGCATGCGGCGATCTGGGCCCCGACAAGGTCAAACAGGGTGTTGTCCATGTCAAATAGCAGGCACTTGACAGGTTTTTGAACGTTCGTTTGTTACCATTCTTGCTCTGTTTTTAATCCTGATTCTCTATTCAGTATGTCGGTGATTAACTATTATAAGTGCAAACCTTTTGCTTTGTCGCGATACCATTAAAGAAACTTATTTATATAAGATCTATAATATTTCTGTGATATGAAATCCTTACTGTTTTTGGTTTGTGCAGTTTTGTTTGTGGGCATTCTCGCAGCAGGATGCACAACAACACCGGCACCAGTACCGACACCTGTGACAACAGCGACACCAGTACCTACACCCGCACCCACAGCGGTCATTGTTGTAATTACAGGTCCCGCTGACGGATCCGGCACTGACAGGAAACTGGAATTTTAAGGGAGCAACGATCGCGGGATCAATGCCCGTTATTCCCAATGTCCAGATTACCCTGAAGTTTAACAATGACGGAACCTTTACTGGTTTTGGTGGATGTAACAATTACAATGGCGGTTACAATCTTACCGGACAGACCACGGAATTTGGAAAAACCATTACTATCGGGCCTATCGCATCAACAAAAATGTACTGCGCTGATACCGCTGATCTGGAATCGAAATATCTTGCCAATCTCCAGAACACCAAGACCTACTCTATCACCAATAACAAGATGCTACTCAGGGGTTCTGGCTTAAACGAGCTGTCGTATGATAAGGTCTAGGATGATCTATTCTCATTTTTTTCTTCAGGAAAATCTTCTCTGACGTTAAAATCCGGTTTTTGACATTTCCTGCCTCATATTCACCTGTACTGATTCGGTATTCCCACGAATTCTGCGTCTGTGACGATGAGAAATTGAAAGTGTCCACATCGCTTGTGTATCTGGTAATATCCCCCAAAAAAATACGAAAATACCTGTTGAAATGAGAAGAGGTGACTGGGCTGTAGCACGATGTGCCAGGACCGTGTGCCAATGATTCTGAAGTTCGATATCGTCGATAAGTTTTTTGTCCTATCCTCAATCGATAGCACAAGAACCTGTACCCTGTTTTGGCAGGCAATAGACATGCAGCAGCATTGATTGGATTGTGTCTCTCAAGGACCTGCCACCGTTCAGGGTGCTTTTCCGGAATTCACTGTATCAAAAAAATATGCATAACAGGTTTGTGCTTTTTTTGTGTAATCATCGCAATCGTCATCGATATCAAACCGGTACAGGCACTGGTTCATGATACACCACGCGATTCCATTTGCAAAATCTTCATTCTGGTGCAGGCGTTCATGCTTATAGAATTTTTTTGCCAGGTAATGCCCGATTTCATGAGAGAGGACAAATTCAATATTTTTTCTTTTACTGGTTACAATGATCTGATGGCTGTATTTCAGGAAGTACCCTGACCTTTTTTCCGGATCCTTTTTTGCTGCCGGTATTTTCAGGAGTATTTTTTTTACCTTCATGTGATTCAAATTGCGGGATAAATCCCAGTATCATATTTTTCCGTTTGATTTTATCGTTTTTTTTCCTGATTTCACTCTTGAGTATCCACTTGTGGGGATCCGGTACGACCAACACCTCAATTCCTTCATGCCTGCAGAACCTGAACAGGATTGATAATTTTTGCCGCAGGTGCTGCTGCTGATACCGCACATATGCAGCATGTTTCATGGTCGTTCTATACTGGTGTGGGAGTATAAAAGACCCAATGTTTGGGGAAAAAAGAAAACCTGCAATTAATCTGCGGTCTATATATTCTCCCTTTTACTCCTCCCATGAAAAGAAATTGATTGCTCATGGGGAATCCCGTGATTATTTTTATAAAAAATATAAATCAAAGATTTAACCACAGAGACCCTATAGAGAGATTAATTCCGGGCTGCCCTTCATGGACGATATCTATCTCATTGAGATCCGCCTCGCAATGACAAAATGGCGGATCAGGGAAACAATTGATTTTATCGGCAGGTTATTCGCTATAGAAGGTTTCCTCGAACGTCATCCGCATGTCACGCTGTTTGGGCCCTTTACCCTGAATGAAGGTGTCAGCTCCCCGTCAGATTATTGACATCCATCGGACAGGTTGCAGCCGGGTATGATCCCATCCCGTTCACCCTTGACGGATGGGAAATGCGTCAGGGAATTCACGGCAGTGTGATTGCATTCCCGGTCAGACCCTCAGATCCCTTAAAAAAACTCACCTCTTCGATAGCCGATATGCTGTCCCCGCTTGCGCACAGCCACAATATATGGGATGCCCAACCCTGACAGCAAATGGTTTCATGTGACCGTAGCAAACCGGATGGATCCGCTCCAGGCATCGACGGTTTTTTCTGGACTCACCGGAACAGGCAGCAGGAGGCAAACCCCCATCCGGGAATTCTTTTCATGGCTGAGAAACCGTGCTTCAGCGTGTGATTCAGCAGCAGAAAAGGGCATGCAGTCCGGCCGATTCACCCTGGATGATAGCAGGACTCAGGATTACCGTAATGCAGGGGGAAAACATCCTCACTGAATATGATCTTCTGGAGAAACGGTGGATCACGGGTGATCACAGTCATACCAGTAAATCCTGGCAAAAAACACTCGCGCTCTTCCGGGAGCAATCGGGATTTGAACGACTAGATCCCCTCTCCTCGCACCCTGAGGATATTTTCCTGATTGCTGATCTGCATCTTGGTCATGCGAATATCATCCGCTACTGTTCACGACCGTTCCTCTTTTCCGATGTCCGGGAAATGGATCATGTCCTGATAAAAAACTGGAACTATACCATTTCTCCCGCAAACCGCGTGTATTATCTGGGAGATTTACGGTATGGAAAAGATGCATTGCCCGCGCTGCAGTACCGGCAAAAACTCAAAGGCAACATTACCTTTATTCAAGGGAATCATGATGATCCGGAACTGGGGGCAGTTCCATCATGTACTGCTTGAATTACGGGGTTTCCGTTCCTGCTGGTCCATGATCCTGCTGATTGCCGGTCAGAATTTGATGGCTGGATGATCCACGGTCATCACCATAACAATGATCTCCGCCACTACCCGTTCATCGATTTTGAGCACCGGCGGATTAACGTGAGTGCTGAAGTGATCGGGTATATCCCGGTGAACCTGAAGGATATCTGTGAGCTCATCACGCGAGCGTATGTCCCGTGGAGACATGACACCGATCCTTCTGAAGTATCCCTATAGTCACTGAATGAAGGGAACATTTCATTCCCTTGTTTTGTCCGGTTCATAACCTATTTACAGACACGAGTGTGTAATTCCACGATAGAGGGGAAGACAAAGTGTTGTTCGAACGGATTGTTTCTGAAGGTATTGCCCATAATTCCTATCTTATCGGATCCGGGGGCAGGGCAGCGGTGATCGATCCGCGCCGGGACTGCGATATCTACCTTGAAATTGCCCGCCGGAATGAACTGGTTATTACCCATATCTTCGAAACGCACCGGAACGAGGATTACACCATAGGATCGCTTGAACTCGAACAGCGGTGCGGAGCGGAGATCTTTCATGGTGCACAGATGGCATTTGCCTATGGAAAACCGGTAAAGGAGGGAGATACGATTCACCCTGGGGTCACTGGTGCTGTCGGTTCTTGAGACCCCGGGCATACGGAAGAGAGCATCTCCCTTGTGCTGCGGGACACGGAGGTTTCTGATCAGCCATACATGGTATTTTCCGGAGATACGCTCTTTTCCGGTGATATTGCCCGGACGGATTTCTTCGGGCAGGAACGAAAAGCGGAGATGGCAAAAAAAATCTATGACAGCATTGCACATAAAATCCTGCCGCTTGGTGACGGGGTGATCCTCTGTCCGGCCCATGGTGCCGGTTCTGTTTGCGGTGGCGAGATTGCTGATCACCCGTTCACTACCATTGGATATGAAAAAACGACAAACCCGTAGCTTGCATCAGGACGTGAACTTTTATCTCGCGGCGGGTAACAGAATCACCCTATATCCCGCCCTATTTCCGGAAGATGGAAACCTACAACAAGGATGGTGCACCGCTCCTGCACCGGTTACCGGATCTGCAGCCCCTTTCGATCACCGAAGTCAACCAGCTCAGGAAATCCGGTTGCCAGATTCTTGATATCCGTTCACCCACCAGTTTTGGTGCAGGTCATATTCCGGGCAGCATCTCGATCTGGCGGGAAGGTCTCCCTGCGTTCATGGGCTGGTTCCTTGATTACGAGAGACCGATTGTCATTGTCGATGATTTCAATCTCGATCTTGATCCGTGTGATCCGCCATTTTATCCGGCTTGGTTATGACAATATTGCGGGTTACTCTCGGGAGGATTTCCCGCATGGACAAAAGCCGCACAGGATATTGGAACCGTTCCAACCTGTTCAGTCCAGCAATTAAAAGAACGTCTCGAAAAAGAACATCCCTTCATCCTTGATGTACGGGACATAAAAAACTGGAGCGCTGTCGGTCATATCCACGGTGCCCATCACCGGTATGTCGGGGAACTTCCCCGTCATCTTGATGAAATCCCCAAAAATGAACCCATTGTGATCTATTGCGATGCCGGTTACAAGGGGAGCCTTGCAGCAAGCATCCTTGCCCTTCACCACTACCACGACCATGACCAATGTCTTGGGAGGAATGACCGCGTGGAAAAAGGCAGGATTCCGGATAGAAAAATAATTTCTTCTTTTTTATTTCTTTAAACAAAATTAACAAAGTTTATCTGTCTTGTTGGGAATTCCAATGGTGTGAGTTTATGGAAATCTTGAAAATCCCGAGGATGGAAAAACAGGAATACGATCGGCTGATTGAGAAGGGATATGTCTGCCGTATCGCATTCCAGGGTGAGAAATATCCCTATATTGCACCATTCCTCTATGTCTTCGATGGATCATTTCTCTATTTCCTCTCAACAAAATACGGGAAAAAGATCGAATATTTCCGCAAAAGTCCCTATGTTTCGGTTGAAATTGAGAAATACACAAAAGACCTCTCGTCCTACACGTTTGTGACTCTCCAGGGCTACCTCGAGGAAGTGCACGACTCGATAGAGAAGAAGATTATCCGGGAAAAATTTGTTGATTTAATTGTTGAGAGGAACCTCTCCTGCAATATCCTTGCAGCGCTTGGTCACTCCCCGCTGGACCCCCCGGCTGCGATCGCTGAAGAGGAGCGTTCGCTGGTCTGGAAACTGGTCGGGGTCAAGGATCTCGTTGCACTGAAAAATCTTTGATATTTTTTTGTTCTGGAGAAATGTTCTAAAAACTTGAATGCTCATGGGGTACACCCTCCGCCACTTCGGTCCCCCAAATGCGGTAAATCCTGATAGGGTAATACAGCACTATCACACAGCGCAGGGGCGGCCTTCGGGGACGCTTTATATTTCATATCCTGATAAAAGGAATTACCCTGAAAGACCCATGGTTATTCTCATGTTTGCCTGAGTTTGTGACTCAAGTGCGTTTCCTATGAAAATCGTAGTATTCCTCCATGACTCGGAGATGGTATTTTTTATTATTATTCAGGTACGATGAATGCCGCCGCCCCCGAAGGGACGCCCCGCGGCGGATTGATGACTAAAAATTAAAAAAAACTTCCTTGCCCCGCTGTGCCTGGAGAGGCCTGAACGGGTTCCATCCTATTCTGGCGATTTTTATGATTCCGGTGTGAATGTTACAGATTCATGTGTGTTTCTCCTGAGCTATTTTATGTATTATTTTTTGTTTGTGATCTGCATTCACGCAGCCTAACAATGCAAGCATCTGATGTGGTTCTGTTATTGGCATGGCACAGGTATTTCCTGTGCAGATATACGCAGTTGCCTTCCCCCGGTGCATTCAGATTGCTGGTGAAGGGTGCGAGGCTGGAAGCAGGAGATCATCTTCACCAGGTGGTCTGTAGATAATCATTACACTGGGAAGATAGTGATCCCTGAGTCCCTTGATCATTGCCCGGGTATCATCAGCATCCCGCTCACCAACAATAACAACGTCATGAACGGGTCCAATAGCACTATCGAGAGCGCACAGGAACCATGCATGCGCTGAAGGTGACTGGTGAACGGGTGCAGCAAAACAGCGTGAAAGTTCTGACGCCCGCTGTTCGTTTGACGCATCGCCCGTGAGATGGGCTAGTCTCACCAGATTTTCAAATGCAACCGAGTTACAGGACGGGATTGCCCCGTCATAAATCTCCTTTTTTACGCACCAGCAGGATTTCGGCAGTATCCGATATCGTGAAAAAACCTCCCTGTGCCTCATCATGGAAATGTGCCAGGAACCAGGTGTTCAGTTCACGAGCTGATGAGAGGTAACGATGGCTCAAAGGTGGATTCGTAGAGTTCGATCAAGGCTTTGATGATGAACGCATAATCATCACCAAATGCCGGGATCGCAGGTTCACCATCGCGATACCGGTGCAGGAGCCCGCCGTCCGGAGTACGCATGCGGGTTAAGATAAACTGCATGGCCCGCCTTGCGGCTGCGAGATACTTCTCATTGCCAAATGTCCGTGCTGCCTGTGCAAGCGCTGCGATAAAAAGACCGTTCCCGTCAGTCAGGACTTTATCATCGAGTGACGGGCGGGATCGCATGCTCTCGTGCGGTAAAAAGTCTGGCCCTGATGGATTCAAGCCGTGATTTCAAGATCGGTTTCTGATATGCCGGAAGATGATGCCACCTCTGCAATGGTTTTTTTACGGTAGAGAATATTCTGTCCGCTGCCGGTTCCCGTATCCTGATAATTTCCGGCAGGTGTTATACCAAAGACACGGGCAGCAACTATTGCATCTTCCTTTCCCAGGATCTTTTCGGTCTCACTTGTTGTCCAGAGATAAAAAGCGCCTTCACCCCCGGCGCTGTCCGCATCCTCTGCAGAGAAAAAGGCCCCCTCCGGTGAGGTGAGGTCGCGAATAACATAGGATATAATCTCTTCAGCAGTTTTCCGGAATTCAGGATTGCGTGTTGCCTGATACGCTTCGGTATATGCCATGACAAGGAGTGCCTGGTCATACAACATCTTTTCAAAGTGCGGCACCCGCCACTGTGCATCCGTTGAATACCGGTGAAATCCGCCGCCAACCTGATCAAAGATACCCCCGCTGCGCATTGCACCCAGTGTCTTTTCCACCATGGTAAGTGCCCGTGTAGTGCCCGTCCGCTTCCAGAACCGTAACAGGAAAAGGAGTGTATGCGGGGCAGGGAATTTGGGTGCACGCCCAAACCCCCCATACTCTGCATCGAATCGCAGGAGCAGTTCTTCATACCCCTGATGGAGGAGTGAAATATCCGGAATATCATCGTGGTGCGATTCCTGTTCCTGATGAAGGGCAGCGGCAATTTCCTCTGCTGATGCAACAATATCGTTGCGCCGTTCCTGCCAGGATCTGGATGATACGCGGAAGCAGGTCAGTAAGTCCGGTCATACCAAACCGGCTTTCTTTTGGGAATGTATGTTCCGGTAAAGAACGGCTTTTTTTCGGGGGTCAGGAAAACGGTAAGCGGCCAGCCGCCTTTTCCGGTCATCATCTGGCAGACTGACATATAGATGCTGTCAATATCCGGGCGTTCTTCCCGATCCACCTTGATGCAGATAAAATCCTTATTCAGTAATGCGGCAACACCGGTGTCTTCAAAAGATTCATGCGCCATAACATGACACCAGTGACAGGTGGAATAACCAATGGAAAGAAAGACGGGTTTATTCTCCCTCGCCGCACGGGCAAACGCTTCTGTTCCCCAGGGATACCAGTCAACCGGGTTATCTGCATGCTGGAGAAGGTAAGGACTCTTTTCGTGGATGAGCCGGTTATGGTGTTTTTCCGGTGCATCGGGAGTTTGATTGGGCAAACGTTGTTCCGGCGTCATAGCTGCTCATAGGCAGTCAGAGATAATGAGACTTTCAGAATCAGCCTTAAAAAAACGGTGTAATTATGTGTGAGCTGATTCCAAAGAGCATAGGTACTTGTTGAATGGACATACATGCAGCGCCGTTTCTCCTGGTTGTTTTGACAGGAATAGGTGTGATAGGTATTTCCCTGGCGCTGGACGTTCTCTGGGCCCGGGTAATCCCCTTACGATCTTTTTATTATGTTATCCGCGCTCCCGGTGTTATCGTTCACGAATGCAGCCATATTCTCGGATGCCTCATCACCGGTGCAAAAGTAAAAAAAGTAGTGTTTTTTTCAGAAAAGGGCGGTTCTGTAACCTATACTTCTTCAAAAATTCCCTATCTTGGCGATGTGGTGATCAGTACGGCACCCCTCTTCTGCATACCTCTGGTGCTGGCGGGATGCACGTGGGTGTTTTCGCAGTATCTTGGCTGCGTGTTTCCGCCCCTGCCCATGGGTGTTGATTCAACGGATGCGCTTTTTGGACTGTTTATTGGCATCGTCGGAATGTTTACCCGGAATCTTATTGTCCGGTTCAATCCCTGGTTCCTCGTCTACCTTTACCTGACGCTCACGCTTGTATTGTCGCTTGCCCCGAGTGCGCAGGATATGAAAAATGCGGCGATCGGGATCGGCATCATTACCCTTGTGGGCATACTGATCCTCTGGAGTTCTCTACCCCTGGCGGTTTCTCTGCTGGAGGGAATCACCCGCCTCGTTGGGATCGGTTTTGCATTCGGTCTCATGTCGGTACTTATCGCGCTGGTGATCTCATCTCCGCTTGATGGTCTGGTATGTACTCAAACGCTTCTGATGCATTCCGGGCATAGCCATAAGATCGGTATTAATTGATCCGGAGGCAATTTTTCTGCATACATGACACACGAGTCTCCCAAAGATCACCCCGCTGATAGTGAAAATGGTGCCCGTCTCACCCCGGTGATGCGGCAGTATCGGGAGATCAAGGAAAAGTATCCGGATACCATCCTGTTTTTCCGCATCGGTGACTTTTATGAGACATTTGAAAGCGATGCGGAACTCATTTCACGGGAACTGGAAATTGTTCTTACCTCGCGCTCAAAAAGCGGTGATAACCGGATCCCTCTTGCGGGTGTGCCCTACCATGCCGCGGACGGGTATATTGCCAAACTTGTCGGGAAGGGATACAAGGTAGCCATTGTCGATCAGGTCGGGGATACAAAAAACACCAAAGGAATCGTAAAACGCGAGTCTGGTACGGGTGATAACTCCTGGTACGGTGATCGATTCCGCAATGCTTTCCTCCTCGGCCTCTTCCTGCCTGCTCGCACTCTGCCCTGATCTGAAAAATAATCTCTGGGGAATGGCACTTCTCGATATATCGACCGGGGAATTTTTTGTTGCGATGGCAGATCACGACCCCGGCTTCCAGAATATCCTTTCAGAGATTGCCCGCTACCGCCCGGCAGAATGTATCCTTCCTTCAACAGTTCCTGATGATCTGAAGGAACGTATCCGGGACCGGGGGGTTGTTGTTACCATCTTTAAAGACGAGGAGTTCTCCGAACAGCGGGCACGACGTACCCTTCTGGAACACTTCCATGTGGCCTCACTCGCGGGGTATGGATGCGACGGGTCTCCTGCAGCCATCGGGGCGGCAGGTGCAGCGCTTGCCTATGCAAAAGAGACGCAGAACTCACCGCTCACCCATATCAGCAGTCTTTTTTTGCGCTCATCTGCACAGGGGCTGATGCTGGACGCCATCACGCTGCGTAACCTTGAAGTGAAAGAGAGTATCCGCCTTGAAACAAAAGGGGCGACCCTTTTATCCTGTCTTGACCTGACAAAAACCCCCATGGGAAGCCGGATGCTGACCCGGTAATCTCTCCCGTCCGTTCACCGATATCGATGAAATCAATAAACGGCTGGATGCGATTGATTTTTTAATTGCCTGCACTCCTGAACGACTTGCACTCAGGACCCTGCTTACCCGCTGCGCTGATATTGAAAGAATTGCAGCAAGGATTGCCTACGGGAATGCAGGACCCCGGGATCTCATCGCGCTTGCCGACTCGCTTTCAGCACTTCCAGAAATCAGGAGTACGATACAGGATTGCCGGACCGTTGCTATCCCGCGGCATATCATCGATGCCCTGCAGGATCTCCATGATTTGCCCGATAGTATCGATCTCATACGGAGCGCATTAGTTGACGAACCTCCCGCGATTGCACGCAACGGGGGAGTAATCCGGCCCGGCTATTCAAAAGAACTGGATGAGATCAAAGGAGTCCTGCATTCAGGAAAAGACTGGATCGTCGAGCTCCAGCAAAAAGAGCGGGAACAGACCGGAATTAAATCCCTCAAGATCGGGTATAACAGGATCTTTGGTTATTACATTGATATAACAAAACCGAACCTTCCTCTCGTGCCGCCCCATTACCAGCGCCGTCAGACAACCGCTACGGGTGAGCGTTATACGCTTCCCGAGCTGCAGGAGAAGGAGACTCTTATTACCCATGCAGATGAGCGTGTCCTGGCCCTTGAGCGTGAACTCTATACCGGACTTGTTGAAGTACTTCGTATCGCTATTCCCGATCTTCAGGCAATTGCCCGTGGCATTGCGGTCCTGGATGTCTCCGCTGCACTTGCTGAGGTTGCACAGACCCGTGATTACGTACGCCCGCAGTCTGAATTCCAGCGATGCGATTATCATCCGTGACGGACGGCATCCGGTTGTCGAACGGGGTGTTTGTGGAAATTTCGTCCCCAACGATACCGAACTTGCCAGTTCCGAGACCCAGGTGATGATCATCACGGGAGCAAACATGGCAGGAAAGTCCACGTACATGCGGGCAGTAGCGCTCATCTGTATCATGGCCCAGGCAGGAAGTTTTGTTCCGGCCCGGCATGCGAGTATTGGCATCCTTGATCGCATATTCACCCGCGTTGGTGCCTTTGACGATCTCGCCAGCGGACAGAGTACATTTTTTGTAGAGATGCTCGAACTTGCCAACATTCTCAACAATGTTACCGCAAAGAGTCTCGTCATCCTCGATGAGATCGGCAGGGGAACCAGCACCGTAGACGGGTGCTCGATTGCAAAAGCAGTGCTCGAATATCTTCACGGACGGGCAGGTGCCGGGCCAAAGACCCTTTTTGCCACGCACTTCCATGAACTTGTTGAGGTGGAAGGTGACCTCAAAAGGGTTAAAAATTATCATTTTGCGGTAAAAGAGACAAAAAATGAGGTGGTCTTCCTGCGCAAGCTCATACCCGGTGCAACCGATAAAAGCTATGGTATTCATGTCGCCCGGCTTGCCGGTATCCCGAAAAAAGTGACCGAACGTGCAGAGAGTATTCTTACCGAGACCATGAACCGTGATGTCCCTGACCGGCACCCGTCCCCAGCGGTACACCCAGATCCTTTTATTCGATAATGAGAGCACAACAACAGCCAGCACAGCACCCGGTACTCTGATGAACTTGCCCGCATCAATCCGGATGAGATGACACCCCTGCAGGCACTTGCAAAGATTGCCGAATTACGAAAAATGCTGGAAAATAAGGAAGAATAAGCATGAAGTCCCGGAATACTGTCTCTGCTATCCATATCCTTGATCAGGCAACCGTCAACCAGATTGCTGCCGGTGAGGTAGTCGAGCGTCCTGCATCTGTTGTAAAAGAACTTGTGGAAAATGCAATCGATGCCGGTGCCCGCTCAATCCGGATCGATATTACCTCATCTGCAAAAGAAATTCTGAGTATCCGGATCATCGATGACGGATCTGGTATGTCTCCTGCCGATGCTCTGCTTGCATTCACTCCCCATGCAACGAGCAAGATTTCCCGGATTGATGATCTCCATAAAATCCGACACTCTTGGATTCCGCGGAGAAGCTCTTGCCAGCATCGCTGCTGTGTCCCGAGTCACCCTGACAACACGACTCCGGAATGCCGGGGAAGTTACTGGGACAAAGGTGGTAGTTGAGGGGGGACACTTC
Organism: uncultured Methanoregulaceae archaeon; assembly: GCA_963806845.1. Classification (GTDB taxonomy): domain Archaea; phylum Halobacteriota; class Methanomicrobia; order Methanomicrobiales; family Methanospirillaceae; genus Methanoregula. The sequence continues at coordinate 6,773 of CAWDZO010000015.1, read as the reverse complement.
AAGAGACGGGAGAGACCGGGGCACCGGAAGGAACCAGCGTGCTGGTCGAAGATCTGTTCTTTAATACACCGGCACGAAAAAAGTTCCAGAAGAGTAAAAATACCGAGATCTGCACATATCCACGCGATTCTGGAAGGTATCTGCCTCGCCCATCCCGGAGATATCATTCCGGTTGTATTCCAATCAGCATGAGCAGCTCGTAACGGATCGATCATCCCGGATTCTCGATACCATTGCCCGTATCTACGGCAGTGATGTGGTAAAGGATCTTATTCCGGTGAATCTTTCACTTCCCTTCATGACAGATTTCCGGGTACACTTCACGCCCATCACTATCCCGAAAGGATACATCCCGGATAATGATAGCGATCAATCAGCGCTATGTATCTTCGACACTCATCACCGGGGCCGTCAGGGCAGGGGTATGGCACCCTGCTCGCAAAAGAGCGGTTCCCCGCTTGCCTTCCTTTCCCTTGCAGATTGATACCGGGCTGGTCGATGTAAATGTGCACCCGACAAAAAAACTGGTGCGGCTCTCCCGGGAAAAAGAGATTGCCCGGGCAATGAGCGAAGCAGTAAAAACTGCATTGCTCAGCAATGATTTGATTCCCGATGCAGCAGCCCCCTCGCAAATATACCTGGAGGAATCCGGCAGGAAACTGCAACCGTACCCGACCCGGGTTATGACTTCACTCCGAACGGCACCGTACGGAATCAGTGAAGCACTCCATGCAGGTACTGTCATGACTGACCGCCAGCTTCGGCAGACAGAACTGCCGACCGGGATGGTACCGGTCGATGCAAAACTCCCGGTCATGGAGGTTATCGGTGCAATTGGGAGGGATCTATATCCTGGCCACAACGGATACCGGTGAACTGGTGATTATCGACCAGCATGCCGTTCATGAGCGTATCCTGTACGAACAGGTCATCGCACGAACCGAAGGGGATCACCGCTCACAGGAGCTGCTCGTTCCGGTTATCCTGCACCGGACCCTGCAGGAAACGGCAATCCTTCGCGATCTTATACCTGCACTTGCACAGGAAGGGTTTGTTCTTGAGGAATTTGGCAGGGATACCTTTCTTGTCCGGGCAATCCCGGTTGTTCTGGGTAAACTGGAAGATACGACCATGATTGATGAGATGGTGAGTGATCTTGTAAGTGAAGACGCAGTTCGTTCAGTAAACACCCGTGAAAGAATCACCCGGATCATTGCATGCCGTGGTGCAATCAAGGCAGGGACCGTCTGTACACGGGAACAATGCCTGCGCCTGATACACCAGATACGGTATGCAAAAAACCCGTTCACCTGCCCCCACGGAAGACCAACGATGCTCAGGTTCAGCCGGACTGATCTTGATACTATGTTCAAACGCACATGAGTGACGGTAATTTTCAGCACCACGCCCTGCCCCTTTTATCGTTGTTGCTATAACCTGAATAATTATGAGCAGACAGGATCATACGGTAGGGATCGGGTCTGAAATTATTGACCGGACTTTGAAAACCATGAAAAACTCAGATCAGGAAACGCTGGATACGAGCGGACCTCAATTTTCCCGTGATGATAGTTCCCCCGAGGGTATTCTGGCGTTCCGGCAGATGGTACTGTCACATTACGAGCAGTACGGTCGGGACATGGCCTGGCGAAATACCACGGATCCTTATCAGATCCTCGTCTCGGAGATTATGCTCCAGCAGACACAGGTAGAGCGGGTCACTGTAAAATTTCCGGAATTTATCCGTGCATTCCCGGACTTTGCATCACTTGCGACTGCACCGTTTAGCAAATGTACTCACGGTCTGGCAGGGTCTTGGCTATAACCGTCGGGCAATCGCATTACAGAAATGTGCCATCCGGGTCATGAACGAATATGACGGTATTCTTCCGGCTGATGTCGATATCCTCGCAACATTTCCCGGCATTGGCAGGGCGACTGCTTCATCCATTGCAGCATTCGCGTTCAATATGCCCGTTGTCTTCATTGAGACCAATATTCGCAGGGTCTTTATTCACTTTTTCTTTACCGACACAGACACGGTACAGTGATGCAGAGATCCTCCCGCTTGTTGAAAAAAGCATTATACCGTGAAAATCCCCGTGTCTGGTACTGGGCGCTGATGGATCTGGGCACAGCACTTAAAAAGACGGTTCCCAATCCGAACCGGCGAAGCGTTCATTATACCAGGCAGTCTCCTTTCGAAGGATCAGACCGGAAAATTCGTGGGACCATCCTGAAATTATTACTGAAACATAATTTCCTTGGAGAGGCGGAGATCATCGGTTGCGTTGGTGAAGATCCGTATCGGGTACGAAGGATGCTTTCCGCTCTTGAAGAGGAGGGGTTCATTATACGCAGAAACAATGGATTTGTTCCTGCAGAATAAATTTTTATATATATTAATATAATATTATTAAATTTATATTATTTTTATTTAACCTTTGTTCTGAATTCAAGATAAAAGTTAAAAGAAATTAATTGATATTTTGTAAAATTTTGTAATAAAAATAATTTAACTCTTTTCTCAATGAATTACCTGTTTTGTCCAAAACAATGGTTCAGCAGACCAGGATATTACCTTACGGATAATCAGAGAATCTTCTGACTCTTTCAAGATACTCCTGTCTTTTGAACAGGTACAGGAATTCAATGAGCGGTTGATCTGGCTGACTCGACTTCAATCCAGTATTCTTTTAATGATCCTGAAATCCATTGTGCAATATCACATGAATCAATGACCGGTCTCTCTGGCAAGTTGATTGGAGATACAGGGTATCAGATCACGGTTTCCTGAAATGCTGTCTGCTGATACTTCTTTTCCCGTAATATGAAACAGACCCTGGCAGAGGAATTGATCGAACCGGGAAACAGATTTGACCTGGGGTAACGGTGAACGTACCATTCTCATATATTTATGATTCTTTCTTAATAAAAGTGGTGAAGCTGCAATTCAATCTCACCACCCTTCCAGGGTGACATTTTTAAAAAGATATTCGCGACCCGGTAAATCTGTCGTGAATGCGATTAGCGGGTCGTACCTGCAGGCAGGATATTCTGATTCTTTAAAGGTGATTGTGCTGCTTTATTCACGATTTCAAAAAAGTGATTCATCCGGCTGACCCGACTTCGGCCCAGTATTCTTTCAATGAGCGTGAAATCCATTGTGCAATATCACACGAATCAATGCCGGTCTCTCTGGCAAGCTGATTTGAGATACAGGGTATCAGATCATGATTTCCTGAAATGCTGTCTGCTGATATTTCTTTCCCCGTAATATGAAACAGACCCTGGCAGAGGAATTGATCAAACCGGGAAACCGATTTGATGTTGGGTCCCGGATACTGAACCATACTTACGTGCATATTACTCTTATACTATATAAATTATATCTTTATAAAAAAATTGTTTTTAGACTATTAAAACGAAAAAAAATTAAAATTATGTGTTATTACCTTAAAATTATCAATTAAAAAAAATAAGTTGGAAGATTATTTATAAAACCTGCCCCCGGGAATTCAAATATCACTTTTTGTCACTATGGTGATTTTTCGATTTTTTTCCTTCGACATGTCGTGCGATTGCCATATACCCGAAAAGATCGCCTTCTTCTGTGGTAATCGCAGAAATATTTGCTTCAACCTGAACTCTCCCGGACGATGAAAGCATCATGAATGGAACAGTTTTATGCCCGTTTTTTTTGACTTCTCCGAGGGAGTCCAATGCCATTTTACGAAATTCCGGTGCGATATAGAGTGCGATACTCTTACCCGCCAGATCATTGCAGCTTCCTGCATTCACTGCACCGGCCAGTGCATCATTTACCCAGACACATTTACCGGATTGATCGAGAATTGCTATAAAATCCCGCGCCATTTTCAGGGCAAGGGACAGGTAATGCGGACTTAATAATCCCGGGATTTTTGTCGAATCATGATCAGGAAAAACCGGATACGCAGCATCAGGAATGGAAATCTCCGCATCAGTTCCTGGAATGCACCCCGTTTTTCCATTTTTCAGCATTTGACAGAGTTCCCTTACCTGTGAAATATCGCGGATAACTTCGATTGCTCCCATCCTTCTGCCATCAGGGCCAATGAGCGGTGAAGCCGTTGCCAACACGTACGAACCCCTGCCCGAATACAGTGAAGGGAAATAACCTTCTGCGACAAGCGAGGATCCTTCCCTTGTTATTGGAGGATCATGTTTTCCAATTTCATTATCAGCTGCATCGATGAGAGTAATCAGATCAACGAAGATCGAGGGGGAAGAGATATTTTTTGGAAATGCGTGTTCAAACTCTTCAGATCCGATAATTTCATTTTTACTGACCCCGGTCGATCTGTTCCATTGCAGCATTCCATGCAATAACCTTGTGTTCATCACTGACAACAAATGTCGGATCCGGTAAACACCCGACAAGATCCACCAGTTCATACCTGAATTTCTGAAGTTGTGGTGCGATCTCTTTTTCCGGGTAACATCCTCGACTATTCCGTTGATAAATTCAATTTTGCCGTGCCGGGTCAAACTTCGCAAGGGCTGTGACACTGACACATATCCGGCTCCGTCTGCCCGTTTCATAGAGATCTCCCTGTTTGCACAAATCCAAACCGCTTGAGGTCCTCAAGGAGGTTTTTCTTCCATCAGGATCGGTGAAGATATCGGTTACTGCAATCTGCCGGAGTGTTTCAAAAGAGGGGTATCCTAAGATTTCCACAAGAGAGGAATTCCCCCACACAAACCTGCCCCTGGGATCCCCCGGACTTCGGTAAATACCTACATTCATATTTTCAACATGAGTGCGGTATTTTTCCTCACTTTCCCGTAAACCTCTTCAGATTTTTTCAACGAGATATCCCGGGCAACAGTGGAAACACCAATAACCATGCCATTCTCATCGGTTATGGGAGAAATGGTTAATTCAACGTCAATGACCCTGCCTTCCTTATGCACCCGAAGTGTCTCAGATATTCTTGATTGCCTCCTGTTTATGGATTCGTTCAAAAAATCCGGTTGCTTTCATCCTGTCGATCGGGGGATGATTTGGAGATATTGTGACCAATGAGCTCTTCTTTTGAATACCCGTACCAGTAACTCTGCAGCCGGGTTCATGCTGATAATTGTTCCATCGATCTTTCTCCGTAATCGCACCGAGGTAGTCTAACAATCAACGAGAGCAGTCTCTCCATTTGTGCTGCCTGATACTGATCCGTGAGATCCTCATAAACAATACATTGTTTCTTGTCAGAGAGCGAAACCGGTGGAAAACGATTTCGCGGTCAGCACCATTTTTACATTCGCAACGGTAAATCTCTCCCGGTCTTTCGATGCCGGAATCTGATGCTTCAAGATCAGATTTCCATGTGTCTATGACTTTTTTACGATAGACCGGATCCGGACATGCAAGAGAAAACCATTCATCTTCCGGTTTTAAAGTCGTTCAGATCATACCCGAAGGTATCAACGAATTTCTGATTTATGAACCGATACGAACCATCGGGTTCAACGATTGCAATAGGAAATGGCGCATATTGCGCTACACTTGAAAAAATCTCTTCACTTTCCCTGAGGGTAGTGATATAATTCTGAATTTTTTCCGCTGCTGCATGACGATCACTTATATCCCGGAAAATTCCTTCAACGCCAAGTAATTCCCCGTATCATCATGATACAGGTGAGTGTTTGTTGAGACATACAAGGGACTGCCATCTTTGCGTTTTAAAACAACTTCATAATCGCTTACCGATCCATTTGAACACGGAATCGAGAAATTCTTTTCGGCGATGCGGCTCAAAATAGAATTTTTCGCGATATCGTACCCGATACAGTCTTCAAGCGGATCGTATCCGAGCAGTACTGCCCAGTGGGGCTCGCCATGATAAGATTTCCTGTTGTATCGGAACGGTAAAAAACGTCCTGGATGTTTTCGAGAACGTCCGATATCATTGTTCACTCGACTTGAGTGCATCATCCGTACCCCTCCGGTGAAATACGACGGATGCCGGCCTGGATAAACGTTTCGATCAGCGAGGAACTGTTTACCGTTTCGCCTTTCCTGGGAAAAACGATACATTCCCAAAGAGAATCCCGTGCCGGATAAGTCCGATACCGTAATGCCTTCCCCCAGGTTGAGCCCCTTCTTGATCATATCGCAGGAATCCTGTGAAATCTGCTGAAAAAAAATCGTGTACAGGGTTTCTTCAACATGCACTAATTTTCCTGCCTGTTGTGTGCTGAAAAAATGCGTCTTATGGTGTTCGGCATTGCACTGATATTGAACCGGAATCCCAGCAAGTCCTTTCCGATGTATTTTTTAAGGGGCTTCCGATCCCGTTCGGGCAGGACTGCTCTGACGGTGAGTGTATCAGATAGTACATCAATTGAATTCACCGTAATGAGTGCGTCAGGAATAATTTCGGAAATGCCCTGCCCGATTGCCTGAAAAATATCGGCGTCAGGAGACAGCTCAACAAACTCCTGCGCTTTCCGGGTGAGGAATTCCATATCCCTGATATACTGGTTAATCCTCGTTGCGGCTTCACGCTTCTCTGTGTTGTCTTTGCCTATAGCCTGATATTCGATGGGTTTCTGGTTCTCATCAAACAACGCACGCACGGTCCAGAGATTCCACCGGACCCGCCCGCATGAATGATGGATCCTGCATTCAAAGGTTTGAACCGGGTTGTTCATATCCAGTGACTGGATGCACTGGTGAGCGGTTGTTCTATCCTCGCTCTCAATATCGGGTATATACAGCCCCCCAAGGGCCT
>CAWDZO010000014.1:0-91874 GCA_963806845.1 uncultured Methanoregulaceae archaeon | reverse complement strand
TTCAAAAGAACTGGACGAGCTCACGGGTGTCCTGCATTCTGGAAGGGCTGGATCGTCGATCTCCAGCAGCGAGAGCGGGAACAGACCGGTATAAAATCCCTTAAGATTGGCTACAACAAGATCTTCGGGTACTATATCGATATCTCAAAACCAACCTTCCTCTCGTTCCCGCCCATTACGAGCGCCGGCAGACAACCGCAACGGGGAACGGTATACCCTCCCCGAACTGCGGGAGAAAGAAACTCTTATCACGAACGCGGATGAACGGGTGCTCGCACTGGAACGTGACCTCTATACCGGGCTGCTCGACTACGCTCCGTACGGCAATTCCCGCACTGCAACAGATCGCCTCGGCATTGCTGTTCTCGATGTCTCTTCCGCGCTTGCCGAGATCGCACAGACCCATGATTATGTCCGCCCGCAGCTGGACAGCGGATGCAATTATGATCCGGGACGGGCGGCATCCCGTTGTTGAGACCAGCCTCGATTCCGGGGTTTGTGCCAAACGACACGGAACTTGCAAGCACCGCAGACCCAGATCATGATCATCACCGGGGCAAACATGGCAGGGAAGTCCACGTACATGCGGGCAGTGGCGTTGTGCTGCATCATGGCACAGGCAGGAAGTTTTGTCCCTGCCCGGCACGCCCGCATCGGGATTCTCGACCGGATACTTCACCCGTGTCGGTGCCTTTGACGACCTTGCGAGCGGGCAGAGCACATTTTTTGTCGAGATGCTCGAACTCGCAAACATCCTAAACAACATGACCCCAAAAAGCCTCGTCATCCTCGATGAGATCGGCAGGGGAACGAGCACGGTGGACGGGTGCTCGATTGCAAAGGCGGTGCTCGAGTACCTGCACGGGCGATCGGCAGCCGGGCCAAAGACGCTCTTTGCAACGCACTTTCACGAACTCATCGAGACGGAAGGTGACACTCAAACGGGTGAAAAATTATCATTTTGCCGTGCGGGACACGAACAAAGAAGTGGTGTTTTTACGCAAACTCATTCCCGGTGCAACCGATAAAAGTTACGGTATTCACGTTGCACGTCTCGCCGGTATCCCCAAAAAAGTGACCGAACGGGCGATGAGATCCTTACCGAGACCATGAACCGTGCGATGTCCCTGCCGGCACCCGCCCCCAGCGGTATACCCAGATCCTGCTCGTGGATGACCAGGACCGGCAACAATTCCTGAAGAGAGCCCTGTCATCACAGCACTCGCCGGGATCAACCCTGATGCACATGACACCAATGCAGGCGCTCGCGAAGATTGCAGAATTGAAACAGATGCTTGACCGGAAGGATGGGATTACATGAAGACCGGGAACAGCTAGCAACCGTAATCCACATTCTCGATCCGGCAACCGTGAACCAGATCGCGGCGGGCGAGGTGGTGGAGCGTCCTGCATCCGTTGTTAAGGAACTTGTGGAAAATGCAATCGATGCCGGTGCCCGTTCCATACGCATTGATCTTACATCATCTGAAAAAGCCATCATGAGTATCCGGGTAACGGATGACGGGTGCGGTATGTCAGCCGCCGATGCTCTCCTTGCCTTCACTCCCCATGCGACGAGCAAGATTACGACCGATTGATGACCTCCATAGTATCCACACGCTCGGATTCCGCGGCGAAGCGCTGGCAAGTATCGCTGCCGTGTCCCGGGTAACCCTGACAACACGACTTCGGAATGGTGGGGAAGTTACCGGGACGAAGGTGCATGTGACGGTGGGGGTGAATACAGAGACGGAGAAACCGGGGCACCGGAAGGAACGACAGTGCTGGTAGAAGACCTGTTCTTTAATACACCTGCACGAAAGAAGTTCCAGAAGAGTAAAAATACCGAGATCGCCCATATCCACGCGATCCTGGAAGGCATCTGCCTTGCCCATCCCGGAAATATCGTTCCGGTTGTATACCAATCAAAACGGCAGCTCGTGACCGATCGATCGCCCCGGTCCTTGATACCATTGCCCGCATCTATGGCAGCGATGTGGTAAAGGATCTGATCCGCTGAATCTTCTCTTCCGTTCATGAAGATCTCCGGGTACACCTCACGCCCGTCACTTTCCCGAAGGGATGCTGCCCGGATGCTGATAGCGATCAACCAGCGCTATGTTTCTTCGACACTCATCACCGGGGCCATCAAAGAGGGGTATGGCACCCTGCTCGCAAAAGAGCGGTTCCCGATTGCATTCCTCACCCTGGAGATTGATACCGGGCTGGTCGATGTAAATGTGCACCCGACAAAAAAACTGGTGCGACTCTCCCGGGAAAAAGAGATTAGTCCGGGCAGTGAGCGAAGCAGTGAAGACGGCATTACTCAGTCACGATTTGATCCCTGACGTCGCCAGCCCCATCGCAAATATACCTGGAGGAATCCTGCGGGGAAACAACAACGGTGCCCGATATGAGCTATGATTTCACTGCACCGGCACCGTACGGAATCAGTGAAGCCCTGCATTCAGGTACTGTTATGACTGACCGCCAGCTGCGGCAGACAGAAGCTCCTGACCGGCATGGTACCGGTCGATGCAAAACTCCCGGTCATGGAGGTTATTCGGTCAATTTGGAGGGATCTATATCCTTGCCACAACGGATACCGGTGAACTTGTGCTGATAGACCAGCATGCCGTTCACGAGCGTATCCTGATACGAACAGGTCATTGCACGAACCGAAGGGGATCATCGTTCGCAGGAACTGATCGTTCCTGTTATCCTGCACCGGACCCTGCAGGAAACGGCAATTCTCCGCGAACTTTTACCTGCACTAGCACGGGAAGGGTTTGTTCTTGAGGAATTCGGCAGGGATACCTTTCTTGTCCGGGCAATCCCGGTTGTCCTGGGGAAACTTGAGGATTTGACAATTATTGATGAGATGGTGAGTGATCTTGTCAGTGAAGAGCCTGTCCGTTCAGTGAACACCGGGAAAGAATTACCCGCATCATTGCATGCCGGGGTGCAATCAAGGCTGGTACCGTTCTGTACACGGGAACAATGCCAGCGTCTGATACACCAGATACGGTATGCAAAAAACCCGTACACCTGCCCCCACGGAAGACCAACGATGCTCAGGTTCCGAGCCGGACTGAGCTTGATACTATGTTCAAACGTACCTGATTGCCCGTAATTTCCTGGCATACCCTTTCATCGTTGTTGTCATTATCTGAATGATTATGAGCGGTCGTGATCAAACGGTAGGGATCGAGTCTGAAATTGTTGAACGGGCTTAAAGAACCATGAAAAATTCAGATCAGGAAACACTGGATCAAAGTGTACCTCAATTTTCCCGTGATGATAGTTCCAGCCAGGGTATCTCCGGCGTTCCAGAGGATGGTGCTGTCACATTACGAGCAGTACGGTCGGGAGATGGCCTGGCGAAATACCACCGATCCTTATCAGATACTCGTCTCAGAGATTATGCTCCAGCAGACACAGGTAGAACGGGTCACTACAAAATTCCCGGAATTTATCCGTGCATTCCCGGACTTTGCATCACTTGCCGTTGCCCCTTTAGCAAATGTACTCACTGTCTGGCAGGGTCTGGGCTATAACCGTCGGGCGATCGCATTACAGAAATGTGCTATCCGGGTTATGAACGAATATAAAGGTAGTCTTCCGGTTGATGTTGATATCCTCGCAACATTTCCCGGCATCGGCAGGGCAACTGCTTCATCCATTGCAGCATTCGCGTTTAATATGCCCGTCGTCTTCATTGAGACCAATGTTCGCAGGGTCTTTATTCATTTTTTCTTTACGGATACGGACACCGTAAGCGATGCAGAGATCCTCCCGCTCGTAAAAAAAGCATTATATCGTGAAAATCCCCGTGTCTGGTACTGGGCGCTGATGGATCTTGGTTCAGCGCTGAAAAAGACGATTCCCAACCCAAACCGGCGAAGTGTTCATTATACGAAGCAATCTCCTTTCGAAGGTTCAGACCGGAAAATTCGTGGCATTATCCTGAAATTATTGCTGAAACAACAATTCCTTGAAGAGGTGGAGATCATCGGTTGTGTGGCTGAAGATCCTCATCGGGTACAAAGGATGCTGGGAGCTCTTGAAGAGGAGGGGTTCATTAAACGCAGGAATAATGGCTTTGCTCCTGTAGAATGATCCAGAATTTTTTATTTGAGGGTTGGTTAATCTGATATTATTAAACTTATTTTCTGTTTTATACAATATATATTCTGAATTTTGGATAAATAATTAAAATATTTTAATTAATATTTTGTTAAATTTATTAATAAAAATAAATTAACTCATAAGACCGGAAAATACCCCGGTTACGGATATTCAAAGAGGATACTGGCCTTTGAAAAGGACTCCTGCTCTTTGATCAGGTGCAGGAATTCTATGTGGCTATTGATCTGGCTGACTCGACTTCGGCCCAGTATTCTTTCAAAGAGCCTGAAATCCATTGTGCAATATCACATGAATCAAGACCTGTATCTCTGGCAAGTTTATAAGAGATACAGGATATTAAATCATGGGTTTTTGAGATATTATCTATCGATACTTCTTCAGCAGTAATATGAGATAGCCCCTGGCAGAGGAATTGATCGAACCGGGAAATCAGCTTTGACTCGGGGTAACGGATAACGTGCCATCTCTCTATATTTATGATGCATTCTTAATAAAAGTGGTGACGCTGCATACAAGCATACATCCATACCAGACTATATTTTTAAAAAGACATTCGCGACCCGGGAAATCGCTCGTCAATGCAATCAGCCGGATCGTACCTGCAGTCAGGATCTTCTGATTCTTAAAGAGGATAGTCCTGCTCTTTGATCAGGTGCAGGAATTCTATGTGGCTATTGATCTGGCTGACTCGATTTCGGCCCAGTATTCTTTCAATGACTTCGAAATCCAATGTGCAATATCACATGAATCAAGACCTGTATCTCTGGCAAGTTTATAAGAGATACAGGATATTAAATCATGGTTTTTTGAAATATTATCCATCGATACTTCTTCAGCCGTAATGTGAGATAGCCCCTGGCAGAGGAATTGATCGAACCGGGAAACAGATTTGACGTTGGGTGCCGGATATTGTACCATTATTGGATGTATATTATTTTATTATATATAAAATTTTGCTTTTTAAAAAAATTATTTATAGATTATTAAAATGAAAAAAATAAAATATTTTGAGTTATTTGCCAAAAAAATATCGATCATTTACACCAAAAAATAATTGTTGGTAAAGGGAATATGAATGAGAATCCTGATAAAAGAAACTGCTCAGGAATTCAATATCACTTTTTGTCATCATTGTGGTTTTTCGATTTTTTTCCTTCGACATGTCGTGCGATTGCCATATACCCGAAAAGATCCCCTTCTTCTGTGGTTATCGCAGAAATATTTGCTTCAACCGGAACTCTCCCGGACGATGAAAGCATCATGAGCGGTACGGTTTTATTCCCGCTTTTTTTGACTTCCATGAGGGAGTCCAATGCTATTTTACGGAATTCCGGTGCGATATAGAGCGCGATATTCTTACCTGCCAGATCATTGCAACTCCCTGCATTTACTGCGCTGACCAGTGCATCATTTACCCAGACACACTTACCGGATCGATCGAGAATTGCAATATAATCCCGCGCCATCTTCAGGGCATTGGACAGGTAGTGCGGACTTAAAAGTCCCGGGGTTTTTGTCGTATCCTGATCAGGGAATACCGGATAAACAGCATCCGGAATTGAAATCTCCTCATCAGATCCTGGAATGAATCCCGTCTTTGCATTTTTCAGTAACTGATAGAGTTCCTTTATCCGTGAAATGTCGTGGATAATCTCAATCACTCCCATCCTTCTGCCATCATGGTCGATGAGCGGTGAAGCCGTAGCCCACACGTACGAACCGCTGCCAGAATACAGTGAAGGGAAATAACCTTCTGCGACGAGCGAGCTTCCTTCCCTTGTTATTGGAGGATCATGTTTGCCAATCTCATTATCCGCTGCATCGATGAGAGTAATCAGATCAATGAAGATCGAGCGGGAAGAGTTATTCTTTGGAAATGCATGGTCAAAATCTTCAGATCCGATTATTTCATTTTTACTGACCCCGGTCATCTGTTCCATTGCAGCATTCCATGCTATAACCCGGTGATCTTCACTGACAACAAATGCCGGATACGGTAAACATTCGATAATATCAACCAGTTCATACCGGAATCCCTGAAGGTGTGGTGAAATCTGTTTTTTATTGGTGACATCCTCGACAATTCCATTGATAAATTCAATTTTGCCGCCAGGGTCAAACTTTGCAAGTGCGGTGACACTGACACATATCCGGGCTCCGTCTGCCCGTTTCATAGATATCTTCCTGTTCTGCACAAATCCAAACCGCTTAAGGTCCTCAAGGAGTTTTTTTCTTCCCTCAGGATCGCTGAAGATATCTGTTACAGCAATCTGCCGGAGTGTATCAAAAGAAGGGTATCCCAAGATTTCCACAAGCGAGGAATTCCCCCAGACAAACCTGCCCCTGGGATCACCCGTGCTTCGGTAAATACCTATATTCATATTTTCGACATACATGCGATATTTTTCCTCACTCTCCCGTAAACGCTCTTCAGATTTTTTCAACGAGATGTCCCGGGCAACGGTGGAAGCACCGATAACATTGCCCGTCTCATCAGTTATGGGAGAGATGGTCACTTCAACGTCAATGACCCTGCCATCCTTACCGCACCCGATGTGTTTCAAGGTTATTTACCGCTTCCCCTTTTATTATCCGGTCAGATATCCCGTTGCTCTCATCCTGTTGATTTTGAGGGATGATCATGGAGATATTATGACCAATAGCCTCTTCTTTTGTATACCCATACAGTTGCTCTGCAGCCGGGTTTATGCTTATAATTGTCCCATCGGTTTTCTCTCCGATAATAGAATCGGACGTGGTCTCAACAATCAAAGACAGGAGTTTCTGCACATGTTCCGCTTTATGCTGATCCGTGAGGTCCTCATAGACGATACATTGTTTCTTGTCAGAGAGCGTAACCGGGCGGAAAACGATTTCACGGTCAACACCATTTTTACACCGTACCGTAAAAATCTCCGGTCTTTCGGTGCCGGATTTGTAGGTTTCAAGATCTGATTTCCATGCTGTCGATGACTTTCTTGCGGTAGAGCGGATCCGGATATGCGAGTGAAAACCATTCTTTTCCTGTTTTAAAGTCATTGAGATCATACCCGAAGGTCTCAATAAACTTCTGATTTATGTACCGGTATGTACCATCAGGTTCAACAATGGCGATAGGAACCGGAGCATATTGTGCAACACTTGAAAAAATCTCTTCACTTTCTTTTAGGGTGGTGATATAATGCTCAATTTTCTCTGTTGCAGCATGACGCTCACTGATATCCCGGAAAATTCCTTCTACGCCAAGTAATGTACCTCCCTCATCATAATACAGGTGACTGTTTGTTGAGACATAGAGGGGACTACCATCCCTGCATTTTAAGGTAACTTCATAATCACTGACCGAACCATTCCGGTAGACCGCATCGAGAAATTCTTTTCGTAGTTGCGGCTCAAAATAGAATTTTTCGGCGATGTTGTAACCGATGCAGTCGTCAAGAGAGTCATATCCAAGCATCCTTGCCCAGCTCGGGCTTGCCATGATAAGAGTTCCTTGTTTGTCGGAACGATAAAAAACATCCTGGATATTTTCAATGACACTCCGGTATAATTTTTCACTCTTTTTCAGGCTCTTTTCCGTCCTGTATCGCAATACTGCGATAGATGCGTGAGCCATGTATGCCTCAATGAGGTCATTATGCGTTATTATTTCTCCTTTCCGGAGCATTATCACAACACTTGCCCAAATAATCCCCTGAGACACAAGTCCAATTGCATAAATATCCCCAATGTTCAGGGTTTCTTCAATTTTTGCGCATATGTCTTCGGGCACCTGATTATGCATCGTAATAAACAGATTTCCAGGAACTTTTGTGAGTTTTCGGCTCACTACAGCCATTCTTTCCTTCTGCAATTCGTCAGGTTCCGGAAGTTTCACTTTCATTCCGATGACATCTTTTCCGATTAAGGTACTAAAAACATCCCGTTCTTCATCCCCGAGTACACACCGCGTAGTCGCAACATTGGTGACGGGGTCATCCGAATTTATCACGACAACAGCCGTGGGAAGAATTCCTTTTACTCCGCGGCAGATGGTTTCATAAATATCCGTATCAGCGGGTAGTTCAAGGAATTCATAGGATTTCTGCGAGAGATACTCAATATCTGCAATGTATTGCCTGATTTTTGCTTCCGCCTCTTTTTGCCCGGTAATATCCCTGCCCACTCCCTGGATTTCGACAAGCGTCCCGTGATCGTCAAAAAGAGCCCTGTTTGTCCACTGTGTCCAGCGGATATGGCCTGAGGGATCAAGCACACGATGTTCAACTGATTGTACCGGGTTCTGCGTGTCCAGGGAATGCAGGTCAAGGCCCAGCTTTTCCTGATCGTCTTCTGGTATCTGGGAAAGGGAAAAAACAGACTGCCCAAGCAATTCAGCCCGATCCTTCTCAAAATATCTGCATACTGCATCATTCACATAGGTGAGTGTCCCGTCGGGAAGGAACCGGGTAACAAATTCCGTCTGATCCTCAACGATACCCCGGTAGCGTGCTTCACTTGACTTGAGAGCATCATCCGTAGCTCTCCGGTGCAATACGACAGATGCCTGCTAGACAAATGTTTCGATAAGCGATGAATTTTTTACCGTTTCGCCTTTTCTGCGTGAAAATGACACATTACCAAAAGAATACCGTGCCGGGTCAAGTCCGATGCCATAATGCCTGTCCCCCAGGTTGAGCCCTTTCTTTGATCTGATCGCAGAATCACGGAAATCTGCTGAAAAAAAAGGTTGTAGGTTCTTTCACCCGTGTAGAATACTTTTCCTTCCGTCGTGTGCATGAAAGGCAAGCAGTCCTGATGGTGTTCAGGCATTGCACTGATAATTGAACTGGAATCCCTCAAATCCTTTGCCAAGGTATTTTTTAAGGAGTTCGTGATCCCGTTCTGGAAGAACTGCCCTGATAGTCAGCGTATCAGATAGTAGATCAATTGAATTCACCGTAATCACTGCATCAGGAAGTAATTTCGGAAATGCCCTGCCCGATTACCTTAAAAATATCGGCGTCAGGAGACAGCTCAACAAACTCCTGCGCTTTCCGGGTGAGGAATTCCATATCCCTGATATACTGGTTAATCCTCGTTGCGGCTTCACGCTTCTCTGTGTTGTCTTTGCCTACACCCTGATATTCGATGGGTTTCTGGTTCTCATCAAACAACGCACGCACGGTCCAGAGGTTCCACCGGACCTGCCCGCATGAATGATGGATCCTGCATTCAAAGGTTTGAACCGGGTTGTTCATATCCAGTGACTGGATGCACTGGTGCAGCGGTTGTTCTATCCTCGCTCTCAATATCGGGTATATGCGGCCTCCCAAGGAGTTCCTCCTTTTCCTTGCCAAGGTAGCGGGCGTATGCATCATTGACAAAAACAAGCGTCCCATCCGGCAGGAATCTTGTGATAAACTCGGTCTGGTCCTCTACGATCCCACGATATTTTGCTTCGTTGAGCTCCAGCATCTTCTGGTACGTGACCTGGGCTGTGATATCTTCGATGATGAGGGTAATACCCTGGCTCCCGTCTTCAAACGCGGTTTGTAACTGTTTTAATTTATAATAGTGTTTCTTCCCCTTCAATCGTGCATTCAAACTCGTTGTACCTGATCCTGGGTAGGATCGGTTATCTTTGGAGAATACTGTTATTGGAATTGCCTTGAGAAAGGGATGATCTATCTCTCTGATATTCCTGCCAGCGAAGTGCTTCTTTCTTTCCTTTATCTGCAACGAGCAACGGTTCATTGACCTGCATAATGGTGAGGGCACCATCAAGAATAATGAGCATATCAGAAGAAAATTCCAGCATCGAGGAGATAGGAACCCGATGGGAGAGAAAGTATACCTTGGCAGCACCGATAACCTGCATCTCAACCTGCCCGGAAATGAGAAGAATATCAAGATATTTTGCTACCAGGTTACGGTTCATTTCCATTTTGGTGGCGAGATCTGAGATGGTGATACCTCGTGGATGCCACTTCAGGATCTGTTTTAATCGATCAACTTTTTCCTGATCGAAAACCGGCATATTTGAAAATAGACATCCGATATAATATATATATTCGATTTTAGTTAATTATTAATATTATATTTCTAAATTGTAATTATTCATCAAAAATTAACTAAATAATATTAATAAATTAAAATTATTAATATAAAATTGTTATAATTCTACAGGTAACAGCACAGGAGATCTTATCGATCTTTACCTTTGCATGATAAAAATGACAGATTCTGTTCAGTACCAGAAAAGTCTGCTAAAAAAATGAGGCAGGGATAGATGCTTACAACATAAGGCGATTTGCATCCTCAAATTCACCTCGTAACGGTCTTGTACCTTACCTCCAGAGAAGATACCATCCCTGCTTCTTTTCCCTCCCCTCCGCCCATGAACTGAAGATATCTGTTATTACCAGACTTCCGGGAAAGCCATATTGGTATAGATATCCTCCAGCCGGGCCTTGTGGCCACTTTCCATGTTTGCAAGCTGGCTGAAGAGAAACTTCTGCTCTGTGTCAGTTGAGAGGTTCGCAAGCTGGGTGTACATCTGCATGGCTTCAAGTTCCTTTTTAATCGAAACAACAATCCCGTCGAGTGGTTTCATATCGGCAGAGAGTGGGGGGCTCGGGAGTGCGTTGACAATCTTGTAGTCCTTTTTTGCCTCAAAGTGCATCTTTGCTACATCCTTGGTGAGCATCCCCTGCAGGAATTCCCGGTGCTGTTTCTCCTCTCCGGCAAGTTCAGTAAAAAGTTTCTTCAATGCCGGGTCTTTTGCCTTTTCGGATACGGTACGGTAAAATGTATACGCCTCGACTTCCCTGTCGATGGCAGTTGTTATGATCTTCTTTGCATCATCTGCATTCATCGTTTCATTCATCTCCTTATTTGAATTCAATTCATTTAAACCGGTTAATTAACAACCTCGTTCATCCATCTTTTTGCACATATAAATTACTCATCATGAGTTTTCAGTGGGCAAAAAAATTAATTGGAATAGGTTGCTTTGCCCAGTTTGGGCTCGAAAGCAGCGTCTCCCTCCACGCGGATTGCATGCGAGAAGAGTGCCATGGGAATATCCATCGGGCAGAGTTCTTCGCATTGGCCACAGTTGATGCAGGAATCTGAAATGTGGGCGAAACGCCTGAGGTGGAACATTGGATTCGGCGGAAGCTCTCCCCGTTTGATCATGAGGGTATCCTTTTTCAGCTCGTCTGCAGCAGTGAAACAGACCGGGCAGTTCTCAATACAGGAATAGCACTTGATGCACCGTGACGTTTCTTTGTTGATCGTCTCCCAGAGGTTTGCCCCAAGTGCGGTGAAATCTTTCTTTCTCCACTTGTCACCGAGTTTGAGCATTGCACCTTCGACTTTGCCCCGGATCTCAAGACCCTTGGGGTTTGCAGCTTCAGTTGCAAGGACACCGGATTTCACTGCACCGCTGACCAGGTTTGCACCCTTCTCGCTGCAGACTTCCACAAAGGTTGCCTTACCGGCCTTGTCGCCGATAACACCCCAGTTCCCGCAGGCGAGATCTGCCTGTCGGGGGATTTTGTACTTGCAGCGGCGGCAGTTGGACCTGCGCGCCGTAGCCTGCTTCTTCGAGTTCGTCGATGGAGATGCCTTTGTGGCCGCCTTCGTACTCGATGATGAACTGGCCCTTGTCGATCTCTTCCTTGTGGACCTTGTCCGGGTCAACCCCGAATTTGTCGGCAATCATTTTGCGGGCAAGGATCGGGCTGACCGAGCCACCGCAGTTGACACCGATCATGATGACGTTGTCAAGGTTGATCTGCTTGCGCTTGGCAAGTTCAAGGAAACCCATCACATCGCAACCCTTGACGGTCACCCCGATCTTCTTGGTCTTTGCACCGTCAAGGTATTTCTTGACAATTTTGGCAGCAGAAGGGTTCCGCAGTGGAGTGAACCGGCAGTGCTTGGCAAGTTCCTTGGGGTCAGTGATCAGCACGGGCTGGGCATCGTACAGGTCAGTGCCTTTCCTGATGGCCAGGACTGCATCGACCATCTTTGGATTCAAGCGCGTGTTTCCAGAGTGCGGTGACGGCACCACCGAGTTCTGCTTTCTTCTTGATGTCTGCGTCGTTGGTCCATGCGTAGAGCATATCGCCCTTTTTAACTGCTGGAGTACTTCCGAATAGTCCCATGTTACTTCACCTCCGCGATCTTCTCTATTCTTACAGCACAGGCCTTGAACTCCGGAATACTTGCAACCGGGTCAAGTGCGTTGTTGGTCAGCGTGTTGGCTGCACATTCCGCGTAGTGGAACGGGATGAAGACTACACCTTTCTTGATGTCGGGGGTGACCCGTGCACCTATCTTGATCTCCCCTCTGCGGGTGATGGCCTTGACCATCTCCTTGTCCTTGATATTGAGGGCTTTTGCATCCTCGGGGTTGATCTCGACCCAGCCGGTGGGCTCTTCGCGTTCGAGACTCTCGGAGCGGCGGGTCATGGTACCGGTGTGCCACTGCCAGATACAGCGCCCGGTGGTCAGGATCAGCGGGTAGTCCTTGTCCGGAACTTCAGCCGGGTATTTGAACTCGATTGGCGTGAAGATGCCCAGTCCGTCCGGGTGGGTGAACTTCTCCTTGTGCAGGATCGGGGTTCCCGGGTGCTCGGCTGTCGGGCACGGCCAGTGCAGGGCTTCGGGTTTCTCGAGCCGTGCATAGTTCATGCCGCCATAGGACGGGGTGACCTTGGAGATCTCCGTGAATACCTCTTCTGCACTCTTGTACGGGAACTGTTTCTCGAATCCCATGTGCTTTGCCGAGCTCGCAGAAGATCTGCCAGTCGGCCTTTGCCTCGCCGGGCGGGTCCTGGGCTTTTCTCCACTTCTGGACACGGCGCTCGGTGTTGGTCTGGGTGCCGTCCTTCTCGGCATAGCAGGCAGCGGGTAAAACAACGTTGGCAAACTTTGCCGTCTCGGTCATGAAGATATCCTGCACGACCATGAATTCGACATTCTTCATTGCCTTCTCCACGTGGTGGAGATCGGGGTCGGAGATCATCGGGTTCTCACCCATGATATAGACGCACTTGACCTTGCCGGGCTCGTCAGCAAGAACATTGATCAGCTTGGTGACGGTCAGACCGACTTTACCTTCGGCAATCTCACAGCCCCATGCATCCTCATCTTCTTGCGCATCTCGGGGACGATGACTGCCTGGTACCCGGAATACACGTTTGCGAGCGCTCCCATGTCGCAGGCGCCCTGCACATTGTTCTGGCCACGCAGTGCACAGATACCGGTACCGGGTCTTCCGAGATTGCCGGTCAGCATCTGGAGGTTGGCGATCGACTTGACATTGTCGACACCGGTCGTGTGCTGGGTGATACCCATCGAGTAGAGGATCGCGGACTGGCCGGATTTGCCGAACCACTCTGCCGCAGTGGCGAGGTCCTTTGCCGGGATACCGCTGATCTTTGACAACGTTCTCAAGGCTGTAGGTGTCCTTCATCACGATTTCTTTTACTTTCTCGAAATCCTTGGTCCGTTTCGCAACGAAGTCCTTGTTCTCCCAGCCGTTTTTCAGGACCTGCTGCATGATGCAGTTAAAGATGGCAACATCTGTTCCTGAGTAAAACGGCAGGTACAGGTCTGCCTGCTTCGCCGTTCGGGGTGAATCGCGGGTCTGCGTAGATGACTTTCGCACCCTTCGCCTTCGCCTGCATCACGCGGCGACCGATCAGCGGGTGGGTCTCAAACGTGTTGCTGCCGATAATAAGAATGACATTTGGATTCGGCAATATCTGCAATCGACTGGGTCATTGCACCGGACCCGAACGCACCGGCCAGACCGACGACCGTCGATGCATGGCAGAGACGGGCGCAGTGGTCGATGTTGGGGGTCTTTAAGACTGCCCGGGCAAACTTCTGCATCAGGTAGTTCTCCTCGTTGGAGACACGGGCTGATGCAAGGCAGGCCATCTCTTCACCCTTGTAGGACTTGAACTTCGAGGCAATCAGCTTGTATGCCTCGTCCCAGCTCGCCTCGACAAATTTCCCATCCTTCTTGATGAGCGGCTTTGTCAGGCGGTCCGGGCTGTTGATAAATTCATGCGGCATAGTTGCCCTTCGGGCAGAGCTTGCCGTCGTTAACCGGATTGCGGTGCCAGGGTGCGACTCCTACAACCTTCTTGTCCTTGACAACAAGGTTGAAGCCGCAACCGGTTCCGCAATACGGACACGTGGTTGGTACGTATTTTACATCCATAAGAATACCTCCTACAATTGCGAATTAGAACAACCAAGGTTAAATCTTGTGATTTATTGGTGAAAAATTCAGATAAATTTTCGAAAGATAAAATTTTAATATATTTTACTCTCTATCAAAATTTACGCTTTTTAGTTATTGTCATTCCTGATACACGTAATGGCATTTGCCGCAAACGCATGGATTAAATAGCAAAATATCTGCCTGAAAACCGTTTTTCCTTCTGAATATATCAGTATTTTTACTCATGAAATGAAACAGGTTCAGGATTTTTATAGCACTTTCTATTATCTACCAGTCATCGGATACTGCCATTTTGCCCATGAGCGCAAATCGATTTTGCACTCAAATAATACAATTTTACTTAATGTTCTGCAAGTCTATATTCTTGCAAGGGAATAATTTTGTGACGGATCCTGACCAGTGATGCATTGCTTTTTACTACAGCAATCACGTATTTCGGTTGAACTAACAGATTCCTCTTTCTTAGCTGGTTCTTATCAGAAAAATGCATTCATGTAACGACTGACGGAGTTGTCCAGTCAGGATGAATAATAATAATCCGATTAACTGCTGAATTCGTGCACAGACAGAATTCCTTATGAACGGAAGGTTACCTCATAATGAGAAGATTTCTTCCTCTGAAAATCAATAAAGAATATTTGCATGGCAACCTTTGATGCAGACCTGTAATTCAGATATATATTGCAATTATATTGTGCAAATTAATATAAATAAATAAAAATTATTCAAGTGTAGTCACGGAGGATCCTGGGGATGATCACGTGGCATGGAGGAAAAGAAAATGGAAGCACATGGTATACACAGCAACGTAAGTGAGGCGGAATATCTCGTCAGGCAGGCGCAGGAGAAAGCGATGAAGGTGATCATTCTTCAGCAGATAAATTATCTTAAAATGGCAATCGAAAAGTATCCCCGGTATGCTGAGGCATACACACTCCTGGGGAATTGTCAGGATTGCCTTGATAAGAATGAAGACGCTATCGCATCCTATGATAAAGCACTTCAGATCGATCCCGGCCATGCAGAAGCATGGTTTAACAAAGGAATGAGTCTGAAAAAACTCGGGAAGAACCAAAGAAGCAACGCAGTGTGTTGAGAAGTCAATTGATCTGTACTGTGGAAGATAAGCTGAACCTCGCCGAAATATCTACCAGACTTTCGACAAACAACAAAGACAAAGAACAAATGCAGTCGGAACGGGGAAAAAAATCTCACTCTCATCTCAAAAATTTTCCCCATTCTTTCTGCTTTTGAATATTCAGCATGCAATCCAGAAAACTGGTTTTGGGTTTCCTCTCTTCAGAATTACTGCGGACTTCTAATTACCTCACGAAAAAGGATAACCAAGTCCCTTGCAGATTATTCAGTGTTCCAACCAATGTATTGATATGCTGTTTCAACGATAGAATCGGGTAAAGGGGATACCTATGCCGGACCTGAAATCTATTCCCGATGAGCGTGAAATGGCGTCTTGCCGCACAGCTGGCGGCTCTTCTCCCTGCTCTCTATGACTCGTGCATACCGGGGATGTTGTGGGAGAGAAATACGATGAGATCGAGCAGGAGATCTGGATGGAACTCTCCCGCATGGCAGCTGACATTGTCCGCGATCTCTCGCTCCCTGCCGGTAACGCGGGTGAGCTTGCCGAGAGTATGCGGATAGTTATGGGGATTCTCTTTGGTCCCGATTACAAATGCTGAAACCCTTGAAATATCAAAAGAGGGTGCAGTGGTTCTTGTCAAACGATGCCCGTTACCGGACAGCAGTCTTGACAGGGGAGCGGGAGACCCCTCTACGTTCCACAAGTGCATGGTGTTAACCCTGACTACTGTGCCGCTTCTGAATAAGGGATACTCTGCACGGTTTGTCAGGACAATGTGCACGGGTGATCGCCAGTGTGAAATTAAAATTGAAGAAGTAAAAAAACCGGACACAAGTCGAACACAAGAAAAAATAAAGGGTTGTTCTTTCCCTCCCTGCATATTTTATTATTTGAGATAGTAACCGATCACGATCAACACGAGTCCCAGGTAAAACATAAGATTAAAAGACTGGGATATACCCGGAAATATCGAATCAAAATATTTTAAATAAGGAATGAAGAGCATAATCAGACCAATAATTAACAATACAAGACTGACCTGCGTTTTGGTTTTTTTATCCATCGATATACTTCCTGTCACTAAACGTATCGAATCCAGCAGGAAAAAAGCTTTGTTGTTCTACGATAAATCGTGAAGGAAATCTCGGTCTGGTCAGAAATTTCCGATAACCAGGGAATAGAGTGCCTCAGCCGGCTGTGGGGGAGACCGGATATCCTGAATAAGGATGCGTTCTTCAGGATACCCGAGATTTTCGCAGAGTGCGATATTCAGGGGCTGGGAAAGTGTCTCAAGCCGTGTGTAGAGGCTCATGAACGTCGAACTTTGGATCGGCCAGCAGAAAAACGATCTTCCCGCGCTTTATTTCCTCAACGGTATCCTGCATACCTTTTTCATGTCCCTTGCCATGTGCTACAACAACTGATACCCGTGAAATCGGGATATGCAACCGGGCTGTCGCGACCTGGAGAGAAGATATGCCGGGAATAACTTCACCGGTAAGATATCCTAATCCGGCAAGCATCGGATCACCGGTGGAAAGAATAATGGCATCTTTGGCGAGTTTTTCAAGATTTTTGAAGTCATCGATTGTTTTTACCGTACAGTCAAACGGAATATGTGATTTTGCCAGTTCGATTGCACGGTCTGATCCGAAGATAATTGTAGCCCGGGAAATCTCACGGATTGCCTGTTCGGTGAGCATCCCTGGTCCACAACCGACGCCAATAATTTTCATGGGCTTTCTCCGATAATCACACCATTCCGGTTCACAAGAACTACCCTGACCTGCGGGTACTCTTTTTTGAATTGCCTAAGGCTGGCCTTCATAGCAGCGGTCAAATGCAGGTGATGCTGCAAATTCCTCAACCGTCGCATATCCTGTCCCATCAAGGATGTGTGGATTGATATACCGTAGTATGAGTGCCGGGAGTCCAAAAAGGATCACCTCTCCTTTGGCTGCATCGAGTGCTTCTCCGATTTTCCCGCCGACCAGCACGATATCATGATCCGGATACAGGAGGCGTGCATACCGGAGCCCGATCCGACCGGTAGTGAGTACTGCATTGCGGGATGTGGATACGCGTTCCCGCATTGTATTCTTCAAGATGGTCATCCCATGGTTCAACGAGACCGGTAGTTCCGAGCACGGAGATTCCTCCCTCAATACCTACCCGGGAATTGAGCGTTTTTTTGGCAATCTCAACACCAAGGGGGATCTGGAGCTTGACCCGTACACCTGAAAGTCCCTGCTGATCCATTGCTTCCTGTATCGAGGTGAGGATACATTCCAGCGGAGCGGGACTGATAGCCGGTTCTCCTTTCCGGAAGCGGGGGGTATCGCGTGAAAACCGCCCGATCCCCTCCCCCGGAACAAATCGGATTCCTTCCGGTAACGGTGTTGCTTCTGCGATAAACTCACAACCAGCAGTCACGTCATCCGGATAATCTCCGGCAAATTTTTTACAGGAGGCATTCCCGGCTAACCCGAAGACCGGGACAGAAACTACAAGCCCGCAGGGGAGATGGACAGGAACCGAGGTCACAACACCGGAAAGAGAAAGAATGGCAGACTTTGCAGGCAGCAGCAGCGGTTGTTCCGGTGGTATAGCCGCGCCGGATCACCGTACCCGAGGAAGTGAGGACTGCCAACCCCTCCTCTGCAAGATGGAGTAAATCCGGGGATGAACACTTCTTCACCCACGCTTCAGGATAATCAAAGCCGGTGACCGGATCTCTCATCAGTGGTGCCTTTCTATAAATATCGTGATGCACTCGTTCATGGCGGCAACTGCAACCGGTGTGCCACCCCGTGTTCCTTCCGTTGAAATCGAAGGCACATCTATCGTGCGGAGCAGTTCCTTTGACTCCGCTGCGTTGACAAATCCCACCGGGGCTCCAATGATAACAGCCGGGCGAATCCCCTCTTTGATCATTTCGCACAGGGACAGGAGTGCTGACGGTGCGTTGCCGATCACGACGATCGATCCTGCAAGTTTTTCCCTGAGGGCAAGAAAACCGGCTGAACTCCTTGTAATTCCCTCGTTCCTGTGCGATCCCTGCACCGAAATCAAGTGCACACAGCATTTCGCTTGTATGCCCTTTTTTCTGGATACCCGACCTGTACCATGCGGATATCGGTGATAATCGGTGCACCTTGCTCCAGTGCAGTAAGTGCTGCGGGAACAGGATCACGCTGGAATCGCATAAGATCAGCCATGCCAAAATCACCGACGGCGATAGAACACCGCTGCCGGACACGGTCTTCGTCATTTGCATTACCGACCATGGTTCGTGCAAGCGTCCGCGATTTTTTCGAGATCTCGTAGGCTTCTTTGGTTTCAGCACCGGGATCAATATACGTATTTGTGGTGGTATCCCCGTGGCGTGATAATTCCTTTGACATCGTCACCCATCCTCCATATCCTGCTCTCCTTTCCGCCGATAATTACTGTTGTATGCATGTCCACCGCGTTCTCAACCTTTTCCACGTCGGCAAGTGTCGTCACGATCACTTCTTCATCATCGCGTAACGCGTTCCTGACGATTGCTATGGGTGTTTCTGCACCAAGATACTTGCGGGCATGCTGCTATGGCAAGTGCAAAATTGTGCGGTCTTCCCCGGCTCTTCGGGTTGTAGAGCACTACCGGGATCCCCACTGAAAAGATCGCGTCAAGCCGCTGTTCAATCACTTCGAGCGGGGTTAACAGATCCGATAAACTGATGACCGCAAAATCACCGGACAGGGGAGATCCGATCCTGGATGCTGCAGCATTTGCCGCGGTGACACCCGGGATCACCTCGACTTCGATAGCAGCACCGGAATGCTCGAGGACTTCAAGGACGATGCTCGCCATACCATAGACGCCGGCATCTCCTCCGGAGACAATGGCAACCGCGTGGGACCGGGCAAGATCGATTGCCTGTTGTGCCCGTTCAACCTCTTTTCCCATCGAGCTCCGGATCACGGTTTTTCCCGAAAGTAATGGTTCAAGAGGATCAAGATAGAGGGCATTGCCAATCACATAGTCAGCGCAGGCTATTACCTTGAGCGCCCGGGGAGTCATGTATTCCCTGCGTCCGGGTCCAAGACCGACGATGGCAAGGCTCCCTCTTTTCGGTTCAGTGTGCGATGGCAACCGTAACTCTCCCGTAGACTTTCTTTTGCATAACAAGCTGTTTTCTTTTTGCGACGGCAAGGGCAGACTGGCTCGGCAACACCCAGGAGCCCGATCTTTGTTGCCCGGGACGGGGTAACCCCGCTCTGTGCGTTTATTGTATCATCGTCAAGGAATATTAAATTGCCAGAGAGGGCAGAGATTGCCTGGATGAGTCCTTTCTCGCCACTCTTCTTCTGCGTGGTTGCATAGACCAGTACATCGTGTTCTGCTAACCCTGCTTCTGCAAGTGCCTTTCTGTATGGCATCGAGCACTTCCTGGCTTTTCACTCCTTTGCGGCACCCGACACCAACCGTATATTCCCCTTTCTTTAAAAGGATGGAAACATCAGAGCCTGCTATGACGATACCGGGACCTTTCACGGTAAAAACCGGGACATCCACGTCAAGCATAGCAGCATTTACCTTTCGTGTTGACTCCCTGTTAACAACATCACACCCGCTTCGTTGAGCGAGTGCTTCCACAGAATCCCTGCCGGTGGCTTCGGTTGCTGTCGTGATAACCGGCCGGATACCCAGTGCTGACAACTCTTTTGCCAGTTCATTTGCTCCGTGATGACCGCCGATAACCGGGATGGCATAGGCAAGGTCAGGACTCACCACGACCACTGCCGGATCATTCCATTTATTGTTAATGAGGGGAGCGATCCTGCGCACAACAATTCCCATTGACATGATTGCGACAATCCGCCGTGTGTTCGGAAACAGTTTTGAAAAAATTGTGGGGGTATACAAACGGACATCAGCGCCAAGAAACTTTGCGATCTGTTCTGCTTCGCCCAAAAACCGGGAGAGTGCGATGACTACCGTATCATTCATGAGTAGAGATATGACCTCGTGTAACCTTTCCTGTGGGGGTCAACCACACCACCTACAATCAGGAGTGCTGTGTGTTCGATCCCGTTCATCTTGTGCTTTTTGTGCAATATCTGCAACGGTTCCCCGTACAATTTTCTGATCAGGCCATGATGCGTGATACACAACTGCTGCCGGTGTATCCTGCGGACAGTTCAGTTTTTTTGTAATCTCCCCGAGTTTTTCGGTGCCGAGAAAGATGACCATGGTAGAACCAAGGGAAGAGAGTTCTGCGATCTGGTCGTGGGAGAGTGTTTTTCCTGCCGGTCGCGTGACAATCAGGGTTTCAGACACCCCCCGGAGGGTAAGCTGGGTACCCAGCGCAGCTGCCGCTGCAAAGAGTGATGAGACCCCCGGGACGATCTCGACAGTGATCCCCCGTCTCTCCAGTTCTTCAATCTGCTCGACAATCGCCCCATAGAGCGAGGGGTCACCGGAATGGAGCCTGACAACGGTTTTTCCCGATTTGGCCGGGCATCTCCATTGCCGTGACCAGCTCATCCAGATGCATACCCCAGCTGTCAAGTTTGATTGCTGCTCCGGACTTTTCGATGAGCACAGGGTTGACCAGGGATCCGGCATAGATGAGAACATCCGCATCCTTGAGAAGGGAGAGTCCCTTTACGGTAATAAGGTCAGGGTTTCCGGGACCTGCTCCGACAAACCAGACCTTTGCCTGCACGATTAACGCCTCGCATACATGACGCTTAAGTAATCGCTTTTCTCGGGGAGATCGTTATTGCGGTACACTTTCATATCAGCAAAGTACATCCGCTCGACCAGCACAAACTCACGGTAGCCTTCCCTTCGGAGTTCCTCAGCCTTTTCCTTTGGGATGCTTTACCTTGAGAAGAATCCGCGAATCGGGTTCAGGTCCGTCAGATACGGTAAAACCGCCATTGAGCGAGATACCGGCAGCAGCCGCAAATGCGGTGATTGCAGCTGATCCCGGGTTCTGTCCGGTATTCCAGAGCGGGATATTTCTCTGCCAGAATACTGCACAACCGTGAGAATGTGGAGAAAAAATTCGGGTCGCCAAGAATACCGAACACTGCAAGACCTCGCTGTGCTGCAGGGGCAATCTTCTCTGCATTCTCTAAAAGGCACTTCCGGATCAGGGATTCGTCGTCTGTCATCGGGAATTTGAGTATCACCGCATCACGATACGGTGCTACGAGATCATAGGCGATCCGTCCCGGTACGAACACGGTATCTGCCTCTTTGAGCAGCCGTACAGCCCGCAGGGTGAGAAGTTCAGGATTTCCCGGTCCCAGTCCCAGCACCTATCAGCATGCAGTTCCCTTCCCGACGATCACATAGACCGGGTCAATCGGTTTGAACATGAGGCTTCCCGCGATCTCATGCGATCGTGCAACCTGTACCTGGACAACTTCACAAAAGATGCCAAGCTGCTGCATTGTTGCAACTGCCTGGGACAGGGTGCTCAACAGAACCGCGTTTACCACAATCGTTCTTCGCACTTTTTTTGCAAGGATGGGAAGGATCTGGGCAAGTTGTTGCGTTCCGCCGACAAATGCGCAATCAAAAATACGGTCTGATGCAAGAAACGCGGCAGCATCCGTACAAAAAAATTCTATGTTGTGCAGAGTAGTTTTTTCTGCTGATTCCCGTGCAGTCTTTATTGCTTCGGGCCTTTTATCGATGGAAAAGACATTTCTCACCCGCCGTGCAGCAGCGATCGAGACTTTACCTGTTCCGCAGCCAATCTCAAGCATGGTGTCTGTGTTGCGGAGTCCCAGCTTGAACAGGGAGACTGCCATGATCTCATCCTGGGTCTGACCGCCGGCAAGCTTTGGTGTGGACATCTTCTCAATTTTGGTTGTGGGAAGGTATTAATGGTATTTATTCCCTGATTTTTCAAAGCCGGACAGGCTGGTTTCTGAATATACACCCTGTTGTATCATTTTTCCTGCCGGGAGGTATGAGTCTGCGTATCGGGGACGTGGATTCCTCAATCGCATTCTCCGACGGTGACTTCTTTTCCGGGGTGTTGACTTTTCTTGTTTTATTGCAAAAAAACACAAAAATTCCGGCACAGGTTTTCTAACCGGGCGTAATTTTCAGTTTTCAAGCCAAAAATCGCATTTTAAGGGCAGGAAAATGTACGCTAACAGACGCTATTGGAAGGCGAAACTGATGGGGGCGAGGGGGGTAGCAGGGTCAAGGTGAAAAGAACGCCCTTTTTGAGGCAAAGATTGGGAAACTCTCCGTCGAACATCGACGTAAATTTTTATTCCTGATACCCAGGATTTCCCGGATCGATCAATCCTTTTGGACTGATGAGATCACCTCCATCGCCCGGACCATTGCTCCGACGGAGACTTGTCTCCGCGAAGGGTTCCTGCCCTCAAAAATAGCACTAATTTGCAAAAAAACAGCACTCATATTTTCGGAATACTCCATTCTTCAGCCTAATGGGCTATCCGGGTCTGAATCGACGCAGAAAATCACCGCTAACAGCACCTATCTGGAGGCGAAACTACAAGGATCTGGTGGGATAGCACGGTCAAAAGGAAAAGAACACCTGTTTTGAGACAAAGATCGGGAAATTCTTCTTCGATGACCGACGTGTATAGTGCAGTTTTATCAGGACCACGTTCTCCAGGTACGTACTGCTCGTGGAATGCATCAAACAGGGGGTTGTCCGATTTCAATTTTGCATTACTGTAAAAAAGAGAAATCAGAACGGAAACTCCGGCAAAAGCCAGGCTATCTGGTCGGAGATCCTGCTCATTAGCGTCGATACGATCTATCGAGGGAGTCCTTCCGGATATCGCTCGTACATTCAAGCTTCTGGCATTTGAGTTCGTTTTCCAATACTCATGTTAATATCCGATTATTTCATATCTCTAACCATGTGCGCCAAACATCATGATTCAAAAAAACATGAAGATGCAAAACCAGCCCCGGCCTGTCATATGTGTAAAGAAAAGTACGTCTATCCTGAACACCCGACACCGTCCGGGATTTGTCATAAATGCCAGACCAAAATAGGGGTGGTTATCCTGATTATCTTTGTTATACTTGGTGGAATAGTATTTTTCGGGCTTATCTGATAGTATCTTTTTTTTACAAAAAATAATACACAACAGACTGTGTGTTTTTTGCCCCTTCAAGAAGCCCGATCCATGAAATCCTCCCAGGTGATATGTATACCTTGGGAGGAGAACGCAGGGATCGAGCTCCAGAAAGATTCGATGCGCCCGTTAGAGGCATTGTGGAAGGAAAACGACTGCCCCTTTTCGCTCACAATCCCCTAAGGGGTGGGAGCGAGGTATGACAGTCTCCCTGATGGGAGGATGGGTTCCAGACCGAGGCCCACAAATATCGCTCAGGGGATCCACTTGTAGCGAAGCGTCACTCTTATCATTTTTACGATTTTTTATAATAGACTGTGTTTTTTTAAAAAAAACAAATACACCGGATGAATAGTATGAAGGTATACCCGGTTTTTTCTGCGGATTGACACGTCAAGTATTATATACCTTGTGGTTGTTATCATACACGTATGTTCGACGACTTGATGAACGAAATGAAGGGTTTCCTCATGGCTCCTTCTGCGACCTTTAAAAAGACAAACGGAAAATCCCTTGGTACAGCCTACCAGTATTATGCAGCCCTCCTTGTAATCTTCACGGTCCTGTTCGGAATTGTTGTAGTGAGCATGGGCCTTGCCACGTTCACCTCCATGGTCGATAAGATGGGGGCTGTCCCTATCGTCGGAGGCGTTGCAGCGGGCGCTGTTGCGAATTTCTCTGGCTTCGTTATTGCACTGGGAGTATTCTTTGTCTATCTCGTGTTCCTCATTTGCCTGTTAGGTATATTTGTCTCGGGTCTGTTTTTCCATGCGTTTGTCCTGCTTTTGGGTGGAGAGAAAGGTTTCCGGCAGACGATAAAGACAACGATGTACGCAGCAACCCCGTTTCTGCTCTTTGGGTGGATCCCGTTTGTATCGATTATTGCGTATATCTGGTATCTCGTCCTTCTGGTTATTGGTCTCAAGGAAAACCACGAAATGGAACTTGGAAAAGCTGTTCTGGTTGTACTCATACCGATGAGCTCTTGTAATCATTCTTATCAGTCTCTGGTCTGCAGTCATCATCGCATTTATGAGTTCAACTGCCGCCCTGCTGCCAAAACTCTAGTAGTATTCAAAAATTCACTTTTTTTAGTCTCATTGAATTGTGTTCTGACAGGAATCTGGATTTCGGTAAATTCAACGTCCCGGACAAAACCGGAGTTTTGCTGGATGATTATGGCAGGTTTATGACCGTTACAGTACTTTTCATTCGCTGCAAAGTATCGCAGCATATTTATTTATAAAGATCGACCAGTATCTTATGCCAGCTCCAATAATCGAGAGGCACAGTGAAGGAGTAGTATGACAACAAAAGTTACCAATAAGCCCGGAAAAATCATGGGCCCGGTGGACTATCTTGTAGTAAAGTTTCCCGGAAACAAGTTCAGTGGTGAGATTCTCCCTGAGCTTAACAGACTTGAAAAAAGTGGGATTATCCGTGTTATCGATCTGGCTTTAGTTTTAAAGGATACAAAAGGACAGGTTTTCGTAACGGAAGCAAAGGATGTCAAAGGTAAAGAAGGGGATGCATTCAGCGCTTTTGCAAAGATTGTCAGCAACGCTGAATGGTTCTCGCTGGACGATATTGATGCAATTGCAGCAGGGTTACCTAATAACTGCTCTGCGGCTATCCTGTTATTCGAAAACACCTGGGCGATCCATTTCAAGGAAGCCCTGCTGCATTCGGGTGCAGAGCTGATTGATCAGGGCCGCATTCCTTCAGAAATAATCAGGAGTGTGGAACAGAAATTAATTTCCAAAGGAGGTAATTAAGATGAGGGGAAGAGGATTAGCACTCATGGCAGGAGTGGCGGTTGGAAGACACGCTGCTTCGCAGCAGGCTGCGGCGCAACAGCAGCAGCAGGCTCAGGCCCAACCAATGCAGGCAGCACCCGCAGCACCCGTGGCACCAGCAGCAGCACCCGCCAAGGATGTCACCGCCGAGCTGCAAAAACTGGCGGATCTGCACAAATCGGGCGTGCTGACAGACGAAGAGTTTTCTGCTGCCAAGAAGAAGCTCCTTGGTTGATATCCTTACTCAATCCTTTTTAACCTGTTCAACAATTTCCGACAAGGCCCGTGAAATCGAAGTATTTCCTCTTTGTATTGAAACCTTTTGTAAAATCTCATCACAGCACGTATTTATAGTTCCCCCTCGTAGTTATCGTGCATTATGGAGTGATTGTTTATGGCAAAAGAACGACCTATTGGTGTTACAATTCTGGCCTTTCTGGCTATTCTCGGTGCGGTTAACGCGTTGATCTATACGTTGCAGATGTTACATCTGCTTCCCACCTATCTTGGACCGATTGCATTTTACCAGTTCAGCCTTATCGGGGCATTTTTCTGGGGCCTGTTATTCTTCATCTGGCTCGCGGTATTCCGTATGCTGTGGGAAGTCCAGCCCCAGGGATGGATGTTCATGGTTTTGATTGCCATCTTTGACCTGATCTACGGAATTATCTGCGTGCTGGGAGGGTCATCCTGGGAAGCAATGGCACCGATTATCATCATAAGCGGACTGATATTGATCTACTGCCTGTTGCCCGGCACCAAGCAGGCATTCGGGATTCCTCAGTAAATCGGGGATCTCCTCTTAAAAAAATCTTTTTTTTCCTTTTTCTTCGTTATCTGTCCGATTCTCTCCGTTCATTGATCCCGGGAATGTCACCACAGTAGTTTCACGATAAAAAACGCACTTTTTTATAGATTTCATCGTAAGTATTGGTTTGTTGGTTATGCTGTCTCTGGTCCTCATCGGTGTCATCATATTTACCCTGGCTCTTTTTGCCTATTCTCTTGTATCGCATCGCCTTGAAGGGTCAATGGTTACCGCCCCGATGATCTTTGTGGCGATTGGTCTGCTGGTCAGTCCGGAGGGACTGGATATCATCCCTCTGAGTGAAAGTAGTGAGTTAATATTGTTATTTGCAGAAATTGCGCTGGTATTAATCCTTTTTTCCGATGCAGCCCGCCTGGATTTCCGAAAATTGAAAGGAAACCGGAGTTTTCCATCGCGATTACTGGGAATAGGTCTTCCTTTGACGATTTTTTCAGGGGCAGTTATTGCAATACTGCTTTTTACCGATCTTTCCCTTCCGGAAGCAGCGCTGATAGGAGTAATTCTTGCACCAACAGATGCCGGACTTGGCCAGATAATTGTCAATAGTCCAAAAGTCCCTGCCAGCATACGACAGGCGCTGAACGTGGAAAGCGGACTCAATGATGGGGGAGCAATCCCGTTTTTTGCCTTCTTCCTGGTTCTTGCCCAGGCAGAAGAGCTCGCTATTCCCACCAGCCAATGGGTCACATTTGCCCTTGAGCAGATAGGATTTGGCATTCTTGTAGGACTCATTGTAGGCCTTGCAGGGGGATATCTCGTCAACAAAGCTATAGAAAAGGGATTGATGCGGGGGAGATTCCAGTGGATTGGCTTTCTGGCCCTCGCAGTGATTTCCTATGCTGCTGCAACCGCGGTGGGAGGAAGTGGTTTCATTGCTGCGTTTGTGGGTGGACTGGCTACCTCTCTCGCGGGCAGGGGAGTCGGCGAATCGATCATAAAATTTACCTCCACTGATGGTGAAATTTTCAGTCTTGGCGTATTTTTCATCTTTGGGGTAATTGCAGCAAGTCTCCTGTCCGGCATCACTCAGACCGTTATTCTCTATGCAGTACCTGAGTCTCACCCTCATCCGGATACTTCCGGTAGCACTTTCATTGTTAAAAACCGGATTACAATCAGATTCAGTCCTTTTTATTGGATGGTTTGGCCCGCGGGGACTGGCATCGATTGTCCTGCTGCTCATAACGCTCAACGAAGCCCCGGACATACCCGGTTTGCAGACCATTGCCGTCGTAGTGAGTACAACTGTTTTATTCAGTGTCTTTGCGCACGGTATTTCGGCAAACCCGGCCATCACCTGGTATGCGAGGAAAATGGCTTCACTGCCGGCTGATGCGCCGGAGCTCAGGGAAGTTCAGGAATCCCCTACCCGGATGAATGTGAGAGTGCAGGAATAGGAAGGATTTTTATTGGGATTGCCAAAAAAATAATTAAGGTGGATAACATCGAAGGATCAAAATACCTTCATATTGATAAAATGCAATTTTTTCGGCTCTGGAGAATTCCTTTTCCCTGGATATGAAATTCAGGATGCTGGTACGAAGGAAGGAGGGGAGATGAGCCTGTCCCCCCATGCCGCCCCTGCGCTGAGCGATGATGACGTAGCACCTGTTCGGGAGGTATCGCATAGGGAGAGCCACGGCAGCGGGGGTGAAACTCCCTCCGACCGTTCTGCTGGTAATTGAGCATTTCCCCTGAAAATTGAATTATTCAGCTATGATACGATATTTTTTTTTAATACTCTTCCATGAACGATGATTGCCGCTGCCACCGAAGGGTCGCCCCCGCGGCGGATCAGTACCAAACAATTCAAAAAAACCCCTGCCCGCCGTGCCTCAAAGAGGCCCTGAGGCGGGGTTTCATCATGTACATTACGATTTTCATGGTGCAGGAGAAAATCCTGCAGATTCATGCACGTTTCTCCAGAGCAGAATTTTTTCCGGATTTTATTTTGATATTCCCTCTCTTTTTTTTTAATACTACACAACGGACTGTGTGTTTTTGTGCCCCACCAGGGGGCCCGATCCAGCAAACCCGCCGAGGTGGTATGTACACATTTTGATGGTATTGAGAAAATAGATGCCAGGTCTGAAGGGGCGGGCTTCACCTGCCTATGCAGCATCCAGTGTGTGTTTTCCTGCGGAACGCAAATGATCTTTCTCCTGGAAGTTCAGATGAGCCCGCCAGAAGTATTGTGGAGGGAGAACGACCCCCCCTTTTCGCTCACCATTCCCCAGGGAGGAGAGGGCGCGAGGCATGATAGCCCCCCTGGTGGGAGCACGGGACACAGACCCAAGACCCACGAGCATCGCCCGGGGGATTAACTTGCAGCCAAGCGTCACTTCTATCATTTTTACGATTTTTACACCGTGGACTGGGTAATTTTTTGTTAAATTTTTCCATAAGCCAATGATGAAGAACATGATAATCGAAGTATCTCAAATTTTAAAACTTAAAGAAACGTTTAAGTGCAATGGTTCTTTCTAATAGAGGTATGAAAAAATTATTTCTGTTGATTCTGGGCATTGTTATGCTTATGGTTTGCTTTGCAGGATGCACTAGTCAGCCTGCTACATCACCAACTACCCAAGCACCAGTCGCGACTCAATTACCCGTCGTTACACAACCCATTGCATCACAATCTTCGATTGTTGGTGTCTGGGATTTGGTCTCTTATAACAACGGCAAGGGAGCCATTCAGACAGTAATTCCGGGAAGCCAGACTACCGCGGATTTCCGGGCGGACTGGAAACTTTCCGGCTCTGGCGGGTGTAACCAGTATAATGCACAGTACACCACCACTGCATCGAATGGTATTACCATTACCCAGCCCGTAACCACCCTGATGGCCTGTGCGGAACCGGTTATGCAACAGGAAACCCAGTACCTTTCCCTGCTCCAGCAGGCTACGAAGTACGAAATTTCAGGTGATCAGCTCACCCTGTTCGATAAAAACGGAGTGAAACTCCTGATCTACAAAAAGCAGGTGACTATTCCCCTCACAGGCACCTGGTACCTGTTCAACTATAACAATGGCAAGGGAGCTATCCAGTCAGTAACTGTCAGGCAGTAAAACTACTGCAATATTCGGATCGAACTGGAAACTGTCCGGCTCTGGCGGGTGTAACGAGTATTCTGCAGGCTACACGACAACAGCATCGAATGGCATCACCATTACCCAGCCAACTTCGACGATGATGGCCTGTGCGGAACCGGTCATGCAACAGGAAACCCAGTATTTCTCGTTACTGCCAACAGCAGCGAAGTATGAAATTTCCGGTGATCAGCTCACGCTGTTTAATTCAACCGGAACAAAGATCCTGATCTACAAATCAGCGGGCCTGAAGGTGAATCCCCTCTGATGGGGAATAAAAATCCTCATTTTTCATTCATTCTTTTTCAGGCATGAGCAGATCGTAAAAAACCTGTTTGAAGCATAGGTTCCTCTTAATGGAATGTCCTGGAAAGAGAAATACCGTTGAAAATTCCGATACGTTTGCTCAACCGTATACAGTTCAGACAGCCAGGATATGTACAGGGTTTGTGGTAAAGCGAATCGTGTTTTTCTGACAACAGGACACGATCTCCGGGATTCACGCATGCAGTTTCTCGGGAGAATAAGGTGTCCCAACAAAAATTTGGGTTCAGCCTTTCTTTTTTTTAAAAACAAAACGATTCTTATATATATCAAAAAATCCAGTTCCACCTATTATGAAAAAGATGTTTCTGGTATTGTGTATCATCGCGATTGCGACGATCGGGATAGTGTCAGCGGCAGTCAGCACTCTGCCCGCTCCGGAACCAACCGCGTACCGACTCCGCCGTACCAACTCCGGTACCAACTCCAGTACCAACTCCGGTACCAACTCCGGTACCAACTCCGGTACCAACTCCGGTACCAACTCCGGTACCAACTCCGGTACCAACTCCGGTACCAACTCCGGTACCAACCGCAGTACCAACCGCGGTACCAACTCCGGTACCAACACCGGTTGCGCAGACAGGGTACATCTACGTAAATTCCAATCCGGGAGGTGCCTCTGCGGTCCTCGATAACGGATATGACCAGTCTACTACTCCGGGAACGTTTAATGCTGTTCCTGTCGGGTGGCATGAGGTTGCGGTCTCAAAGTCCGGGTACCTGGTATACTCCACGGGAGTAGAGGTGAGACCGGGTGAAACAAGTAACGTGTATGCAACCCTTGTTCAGATTATGCAATACGGGTCAATCTCAGTATCTTCAAATCCGACCGGGGCAAGCCTGTACGTGGATACCATCTATCAGGGAGTCACCAACCAGATCGTGAGCAACCTTGCCGTTGGTTCCCACACCGTTACCCTGAAAAAATCCGGTTATCAGGATTATTCACAAACGGCAACGGTGAATAACGAACAGACCACGTATCTGTCTATTACGCTCTCCCCTCTCGTAAGTCCAACTACCGGCGATCTTGACGTCTCCTCAACACCCTCCGGTGCTTCGGTCTATCTCAATGGAGCTTACAAGGGAGAAACACGCGCTTCCGGCCCTCTTTACATCACCGGACTCTCTCCGGGAGCCTATTCAACGGTCCTGAGAAAATCAGGTTATAATGATTATTCGACCACTGCGAATATCGTGGCAGGAACCACCGCACAGATAACAGCGGTACTCCAGCCTTCTTCGGTGAAACCAACAACGGCGAGTGCAGAGATCTATTCCCAGCCAAGCGGGGCAGACGTCTATATCAACAATGCCTATAAGGGTGTCACCCCGTTATCATTCGAGAATGTGCCGATAGATGCAACAAAAACGTATTCGATTGAACTCCGGCTGGTAGGCTATAAACCCTATACCGACTCCGGCTCGATAAGCCCCGGGCAGAATGTAGTAATTAATGCCGCTCTTACTCCTCTGGCTCAGCCAACTACGGCATCCCCGGTCTCTCTGATGACGATCGTGGCAGCTCTCTCGATTATGGGTCTGGTATCCGTAGTCCTGATGAAAAAGCGATGAGACTAAAAAGACACCGATTTTTTTCTTTTTTGGCGATGAGAACTACCAAACTACAGAAGGCTGGCAATCGTAGTAGTATACTCTTTTAAAAAAAAATTGCAAGGCCTGCCGGAATCTTTTTTTGTGTAATTTTTCATCTGTGTAAGGTACTGAATTCATCATTTTTTCAGAACATATCGATTCTTTTATTAACCAACAAAGGACAGTTCACCTTATTATGAAAAAGATGTTTCTGGTATTGCTTATCATCGCAATTGCGATGATCGGGATAGTGTCAGCGGCCATTAGCACCATGCCCGTTGGAGAATCGGGATTTTATGACATCACCTCAAGTCCCAGCGGTGCATCTGCTACGGTTGATGGCACGGCTGTCGGAACAACACCGACGACGGCGACCGTGATCGTGGGTGCTTCAGGGCATACAATCGCCGTCAATAAAGCGGGATTCGAGCCTTGGAGCAAGTACGTTGAGGCTCCCACTGCAGGACAACACGTTGCAGTCAACGCAGTCCTGGTGGCAATCCCGACTCCAACCCCGACTCCCGCGCCTGGCAGCCAGAAGGGATACTACAAGGTTAGTTCAGACCCCACCGGGGGAAGTGTTTTATTCGATGGTACGAACTATGGGATAACCCCGGTTACCATTACCGTTAGTACTACCGGGACTCCCGACCACACTATCACGGTTTCTAAATCCGGCTACCAGACCTGGAGCCAGTTTTATTCCGGGAACCCGGCTGCCGATCAGACGGTCAACGTTTTTGCCACCCTCAGCCCGGTTGCACAGACCGGAAACATCTACGTGAATTCCAATCCTTCAGGTGCCTCTGCGGTCCTCGATGATGGTTATGACCAGCTTACTACTCCGGGAACATTCAATGCGGTTCCGGTCAGGGTGGCACGAGATCCAGGTTTCAAAGTCCGGGTACCAGGTATACTCCACTGGTGTCGAGGTGAGATCGGGTGAAACAAGTAACGTGTACGCAACCCTTGTTCAGACCACGCAATACGGTTCACTTTCAGTATCTTCAAATCCGACCGGGGCCAGCCTGTACGTGGACACCATCTATCAGGGGGTCACCAACCAGGTCGTGAGCAACCTTGCCGTTGGTTCCCACACTGTTACCCTGAAAAAATCCGGTTACCAGGATTATTCACAATCGGCTACGGTGAATAACGCACAGACCACGTACCTGTCTATCACACTCTCCCCGCTCTCAAGCCCCACCACCGGTGATCTCGATGTCTCCTCAACGCCCTCCGGTGCTTCGGTCTACCTCAATGGAGCATATAAGGGAGAAACACGATCCTCCGGTCCTCTTTACATCACCGGACTATCTCCGGGAGCCTATTCAACGGTCCTGAAAAAATCAGGATACAATGATTATTCAACAACTGCGAATATCGTGGCAGGATCAACGGCGAAGATATCAGCGGTTCTCCAGCCTGCATCGGTGAAGCCAACAACCGCGAGTGCAGAGATCTATTCCCAGCCAAGCGGGGCAGATATCTACATCAACAATGCCTATAAGGGTGTCACCCCGTTGTCTCTCGAGAATATACCGATAGATGCAACAAAGACCTATACGATTGAACTCCGGATGGAAGGTTATAAATCCTATACCGACTCGGGTTCGATAAGCCCCGGGCAGACGGTAGTAATCAATGCTGCTCTTACACCCCTGGCTCAGCCAACCACGGCATCCCCGGTCTCTCTGATGACGATCGTGGCAGCTCTCTCTCTTGTGGGTCTGGTATCCGTAGTCCTGATGAAAAAGCGATGAGGCTAAAAAGACCCTGATTATTTTTTTTAACGCATGAGAACTTCTGAACTTTAGAATTCAGGTTATCCTATTTTCAGTATGCATTTGTTTAAAACAGCAAGTTGACGTAATCTTTATTTTGCTAGTAATTTTTCTCGTAAGGTACTAAATGCATCATTTTTACAGAGACATAGCGATTCGTTTATAAACCTAAAAATCCAGTTCAATCTATTATGAAAAAGATGTTTCTGGTAATGCTTATTATCGCAATTGCGATGATCGGGATAGTATCCGCGGCAGTCGTCATGACGCCTATCGGTGGAGATGCGGGATTTTATGACATCACGTCAAGTCCGAGCGGTGCAGCTGTTACCGTTGACAGCACGCCGGTTGGAAACACACCAACGACGGCAACCGTGTACGTGACGGGAACTCCGGGCCATACGATCGCCGTCAATTTAGCGGGTTATCAGCCATGGAGCCAGTATTATTCCGGGAATCCTGCTGCAGGACAACACATCGCTGTCCACGCAAGCCTTGTCCCTATTGTCCAGACGGGAAACATCTATGTGAATTCCAACCCTGCAGGTGCGTCCGCGATCCTGGATAACGGATATGACCAGCTTACCACTCCCGGGACGTTCAATGCAGTCAGCACCGGATGGCACAATGTTGAGGTGTCAAAGTCCGGGTACCAGCTCTACTCGACCAGCATCGAGGTGAAACCGGGTGCAACAAGCAACGTGTATGCAACCCTTGTACCGAATTCGCAATACGGATCAATATCCGTCTACTTCAGTTCCCGGTCGGTGCCAGCCTGTACGTGGATAGCATCTACCAGGGATACACCAACCAGATTGTCGGCAACCTTGCTGTAGGAACTCATACGGTAACCATGAAAAAATCCGGCTATAAGGATTTTTCACAGACCGCCACGGTATATAACGCACAGACCACATCTGTTTCTGTTACCCTCTCCCCGGTCTCGAGCCCGACCACGGGTGATCTCGACGTCTCCTCAACACCATCCGGTGCTTCGGTCTATCTCAACGGAGATTATCAGGGAGAAACCCGCTCTTCCGGCCCTCTTTACATTACATCACTGGTTCCCGGGACCTATACGGTTATTCTGAAAAAATCAGGATACCAGGATTACACAACAACTGCAAAGATCGTTGCAGGAACCACAGCGCAGGTAGTCAGCAGTACTCCAGCCTGCGTCAGCGAAACCAACAACCGCAAGCGCAGAGATCTATTCCCAGCCAAGCGGGGCTGATATCTACATCAACAATGCCTATAAGGGTGTCACCCCATTGTCTCTTGAGAATCTACCCATAGATGCAACAAAAACCTATACGATTGAAATCCGGATGCAAGGCTATAAATCCTATACCGATTCGGGCTCAATTAGCCCCGGGCAGACGGTAGTAATCAATGCTGCTCTCACTCCCTTACCGCAGCAAACCACGAAGTCGCCTCTTTCCCTGATGCCGATCGTGGCAGCTCTCTGTATTATGGGTTTATTATCCGTAGTCCTGACGAAAAAACGATGAAAATCAAAAAATACTGACACTTTTTTTCCGGAGTGTACATCCGTACTATCAGAAAACATTCGATCATGTGGTTACCGGCACTTGTGGAAAAAAGAAGGGATAATTTTTCTCCACATTAACCACTTGATTGATAGTGACCTGATGCGAATGTAAAAGGGATCGTTCCTCGGAGCTCCACAGATGCTGAATCTTCATGCATATTGAGACTTTATTGACCAATTCTCAAATGTCACTTATTTCCTCCTTCCAAAAACGTTCTCATTGCTGTGATAATACAAAATTATAAATCATTAAACAGGGGAGTATTCTTTAGCCCAACACCAGGAGACTATACAGTCTTAACTGAATAGTTGAGTCTAGGAGGTAACACGAATGGGACTTGTCGGTAAAGTCGTTGCGGCTAAAGCAGTAAAAGGACGCAGAGACGATAAGAAAGAGAAAAAAGAAGAAGCCGCAAAAGCTGAAGAAAAGAAATAAACACAGGTGGCAAGACGGGAATTGTATCCCGTTCAGTCCCTCTTTTTCAGGTCAGGAGATTTTCCACCTCGTATTTGAATCACGTTACTCATTTTAAAAAAGTTATAATTTCCTCAAGGTCGGTAATCTACGATTCCAAAGCGGGGTACATACCCAAAAAATTTTAGGTAACTATTTAGGTTTGGGTATTGAACTATCCATCAACGGTGTTTTGAAATTATCCCGTGTTGAGGTTTACTATGGTCTCCGATCTTCTGGTGCAGATATGGGATTTCCTGCAGGCGATCTACTATTTCCTGTATCCGATATTTTTTGTCGTAAATATTTTTTTTGCTATCACGATTGTGTTCGTTGAGAGAAAAAATCCGAACCGTGCAGTTTCATGGATTCTGGCATTGTTATTGCTGCCGTTTCTCGGATTTTTTTTATACCTGGTCTTTGGTCAGAATTACCGGAAAGAAAAGCTGTTTTCCCTCAAGAATGAGACCGATCAGAAATTAACGGACCTGATGGCATCGCAGATAAAGGAAATAAAGACAAAAGAGGCAAAGCTGACCGATCGATGGTCCGGTGCATACCAGAGAATGGCCCTTCTGCTGCTCCAGAATAACCGGGCTCTGATAACGACCAATAATCATATCACCCCCTACACGGACGGGAAAGCCAAGTTCGCTGACCTGATTAAGGAAATTGGCTCAGCCCGTGACCATGTGCATATGCAATATTTTATTCTCAAGGATGACGGGCTCGGCAGGGACATCATGAAGGCACTCACCGAACGGGCTCGTGCAGGAGTGGAAGTACGGCTTCTTGTTGACGGGGTCGGAAGTGGTGGACTTCCCAAACATTTTTATGATGAATTTACTGCTGCCGGAGGAAAGCATGCAGTCTTTTTCCCCTCCCTGATTTCCTATTTTAACTTCCGGGTCAACTTCCGCAACCACCGGAAAATTGCAGTCATTGACGGTGAGACGGCATTTATCGGTGGCTTTAACATTGGTGATGATTATCTCGGGCTGGACAAACGCTGGGGATACTGGAGGGATGCTGCTGTCAGGATCAAAGGGACCGGTGCATTGGTTGCCCAGATGCGGTTTTATCTCGACTGGAATTTCGCATCAAAGGAAAACTCTGGAAGTTCAGGAGCGC
Organism: uncultured Methanoregulaceae archaeon; assembly: GCA_963806845.1. Lineage (GTDB taxonomy): Archaea > Halobacteriota > Methanomicrobia > Methanomicrobiales > Methanospirillaceae > Methanoregula. The sequence continues at coordinate 55,684 of CAWDZO010000014.1, read as the reverse complement.
TATTTCCACCAGAGTCCTCTCCCGGAAGGTTCTACAATCCAGATAGTTTCCGGTGGGCCTGACACGAAATGGAACCCGGTGAAGGAATCATACCTCAAGATGATCAATACGGCGACAGAATCGGTGTATATTCAGACTCCCTATTTCATTCCTGATCAAAGTATAACGGACGCACTTCGTATCGCGGCCCAGTCAGGAGTTGACGTGCGACTAATGATCCCGGCAGTACCGGATCATATGTTTGTGTACTGGGCCAGCCATTCCTATGTTGAAGAACTCCTTGATTCGGGTGTCAGGGCGTATACCTATGATAACGGTTTCCTGCATGCCAAAACAATCGTGATTGATGGTGCAGTGGCTTCGGTCGGGAGTACCAACTGGGATATCAGGAGTTTCCGGCTGAACTTCGAGACAAATGCACTCATGTATGATGAACGGGTAGCGGGAGAATTAAAACAGGCATATCTCAACGACCTTTCAGTCTGTACCGAGCTTACCCCTGCATGGTATGCGAGCCGTTCACGGTATTTCAAGGCACGATCTTCGTTTTCCCGTCTCTTCTCCGCGGTCCTGTAATCCCGGCATTCTTTTTTTTTGAACCAGGAGTATACCGGATTATTTCATCAAATCATTCAGATACCGTTTCATCCGGGGAATATTCTGCTCATAGTGGACCTGGAGTGAGGACATGGTGTACGGGATATAGTTCCAGGCAATTACCCCTGCGGTCATCCCTTTGTGGAGGGGATTTGCTGTGGATCCGATGACGACACTTTCCTTTGCCAGAATACCCTTCAGAAATCCCTCGACAGTATCTGCCTTCACTCCGGTGACAACCCCTCCTACGGATGGGAGTACATGGGCATCGGAACCCCCCGTGATCGGGAGATCATGCTCTCCTGCGTACCTGGCAGCTTTATCATTGAGATCGTGGCCCATTCCCCCGCATATCACTTCGATAGCGTCGATATGATCAATAATTTCTGCAGGAAGTGTCTTATTATCGATACATTTCAGGATGCCCCGGTTGATGCCAAAATACCCGAACGGGTGGGCAGCAACCTTCATGCAGGAATACTCCTCTGCAGATGCAAGGATCTTCTCAACCGACAATTGTATGGCCATATACTGGCTTTTTCTCAGGGTTCCTTTGATATGGGTAGTAAAATAATCAGCAAGGTCATCCGCAGAATAAAAATAGAGAAGGACATGAGGGCCTTCACGTGAACTGAGTTCAATACCCGGGATGACAAGCACACCATGGGGTTGATTCCAGGCTTCAATCACCCCGCTGATCTCGTTATGATCCGTAATCGCAACCCCCATCCCCAGGTGTTTTGCACGTTTAAGGAGCGAGGGAATACTGATTGCAGCATCCGAGTGGTGCGTATGAATATGCATATCCACCGGGGTATACCCCCTCTCCCTGATTTTATGGAGAAGCGGGGCATTATTGCGTATTCTGTGATGGTGAGAGCTGATCATACGGATCCTGATGGAGTTGTTTAAGTATGTACCGGCAGGAAGAAAAAAACTGTTATTGAACAGGATATTTCAGGGATTTATTGTCATGGATCGGATAATTGCCGGATTGGTCCCCTCTTAAAGGAACGAATCCGACATCAGCTGGATTTCCTCTTCTAATGTTTTACCCACAGATAGGCAGAAATGGCTGCAATTATTATTCCTACAGCGGCACCGAGTTCCAGAATACCTGTCTCGGCACTTACCGTGAGAGCATAACCGAGGAAGACGACCGCCAGGGCAATGACCGTAAGACCCAGAAGTTTCGTTTTGAGATCGTCAAGATTCCGTATTTCCACCCACCCGGGAAGAGGTGCTTTCGCAATGAACAGTTCATACAGTCCCATGGATATCAGGTAAAAGACGGTTGCCACCAGGAAAAGGTCGATAATCTGGATAGATGCACCCAGATATTCCTTTACTACATGGATATCCAGGCTGAATCCGGTGATCATCTGAATTGCACCAGTGATGCTCAATAAAAATCCATAAATAAAAAGCATGGCTGAAATAATTCCGGTTCCAATTACGGCAAGACTGAATAGCCATGTACTGGATAATGCCATTTTTTCGACAAATGAATGAATGCCCCGTTTCTTATTCCCGGTATTTTCCGATTTATCATTTCCCGAAGGGAGATTTTCTTTGTCCGGACTCATACTGTTCCTGCCATGAATAATTTTCTCATTAAACGTACCGGTGCGATTGTATATAAGGTAGAATGAAGTTTTCGTGATGCTTCTGTACATTCAATCAGACCGGTAATGAGTGACCTGAAAAAGAAGTGCAGGCGGATTTTTTAGGAAAGCTATTTTTAATTATGACGGCTAGTTCTTCTTTGAGTCTGAACGATCAGATACATGGTCAATAATTTTAACCATTACCCGGATAATTACGCAGCTGATGTCATGTTTGGCGTATGAATCCTGGTGAACTCGCTGGTGGGAGAAGGTCACTGAATGCTGATAAAAGTCCTTATCTTTATTGGAATTGTGTCAGGAGCCATACTTGCATGGATTGGAAATATTTATTTTCCCGGACAATATCTCTACCAGATCTCGCTGACGCTCTGGACAATTGCAGGTGCATACCTGTTTATCAAGGTCCTGTCCGCGAAATTTCTCCTTCAGAAGATAGACGACAAACTGGTCCGGTATTCGCTGAATAAAATCATCACTATATTATCTGCAGCGGTTGCAATAGCCATCATCCTCCACGTCTGGTTCCCGGACACCCAGTCGCTGGTTGTTGCAGTTGGTGTCATCAGTGCAGGGATTGTCATAGCTCTCCAGGACGTAATCAGGAATTTTGCCGGAGGAATACTCATACTCACCGGAAATTTATACCACGTTGGTGACAGGATAGAAATCGCGGGAGAAACAGGGGATGTGATGGATATCGGTATCATGAATACCACGATGATGGAGCTCAGGGGATGGATCGCTTCAGACCAGGCCACGGGTCGCATAACTACCATTCCAAATGGGAAGGTCATCACGAATGACGTTCATAACTATACCAAAGATCACTCATTTCTCTGGGACGAGATCATGATCCCAATCTCCTATTCCAGTAACTGGAAAAAGGCAAAGGAGGTCATGCTGGAGATTGTCACCCGTGAGACGGCGAAGATAGTAAAAGAAGCCTGAGGCAGAGATAGAAAAGATTGGAGAAACCTACTATCTCCCACGAAGGATGGTTGAACCTGCCGTCTATCTCACCCCGACCGACAACTGGATATCTTTTCATGTCAGGTATGTGACCCGGGTGAAAGAACGGCGGGCTTTCCGTACCCGCATCTCCGAGATGATCCTGGAAAAAGTTCAGGAGTACCCGGACATCAGTATTTCATCCACAACAACAACAGTAACTATCGCACACCCCCGTGATGATCCCAATTCAGGTACAGAAAGAAAATAACTGTATTCTGATGCCAAATCAGCAGAAAACCGCAAAAGACTCTCTTGAAAAGGCTATCGGCAGAACCCGCTACTTCCTGATGATCATAGTATATCCTGCCGAACCAAAGTAAGCGACAGAACGGTGTAAAACTACGATACGGGAACAACGCTCTAACCTCCCCGATTCAGGCCCCGTTTTCACATTGCGGGTTCCTTTTTGACACAAATTCAGTGAAAAAAGATTTATTGGTGTAAGAAATCCCCTGAATCTCAGCCCATTTGGGCTATCAGGGCTATATTGGAGCTTAAAATGATCCGCTGATAGCACCTGTTTGGAGGCAAAACTCCGCTCAAATGGCTTAGAGCAGGTAAAAATGGAAATCAGGAAAAGCTCACTCATGATTACCTTCATATCAGTGTTCTGACAGGGTTTGTGGGTACGTAATGGCTAAAGTATGATGCAAAAAACAGAGGGGTTTCAAGAGCTTTGGCAGCCATCTGGAGAGGTGCAAAACCGCAGTATTTTGGCAAACAGGACTATAATTGGACGTATTTTCCCCACGATCAGAAAAGGGTGGATTTACGGGCTTTTTTAAAAGAGGAGAGGGGAATTTTGGAAAAAACGGAGCCCGTAGAAGGTTTATTTCCCCTATTCTGAGTTGCGAATGTGGATGCAGTATGTTTTGGTGGTGAAACGCGTATAAAGGAAAATATCCTGACGAGACTGAGGGTATACCCTAACCGGGGTTATTCGCCCGTATGTCACACTGCTCAAGATCCATCCTGAGATGATAAGAAAAAGGAATTAATTTTTGAAATTACAGAATTATGCCTTTCTGGCACTCCGGACAACAAAACCCATAATGACGCTGAGAATCCCCCAGACAACAAAATAGGTTCCGAGGAGAAGGACGAGAAGAGCTGCACCGATGACGGGACCGGCAATAATAAGGCAACCCAGGATAATTGAGAGGATACCCTGGAGTGCAAACAGCCCCCGGTGAGCCATCTCTTTTTCGGAAATTGCAAGGACCAGACCAATTATACCCCCTATTAAAAGGGCAATACCTGCGAGGATGAAGATTGCTTTGCCCATTACATAGGGTGAGAGAATTGTTGCAATTCCAAAGAAGAATCCGATGATCCCGAGAATTGCGAGAAGTATCGAACCTTTCAGACCTCCCGGGGCAACCGCTGACATCATGATTGCGCCGAACGATACGATCACGAGGAAGATACCAATGAGTTCGATCATGATCAGGGTTGTCATCTGGGGAAAGAACGCAATTAAGAGTCCGAAGACTATTGCGAGCAATCCAAGGAGTACGAAAGACCCCCATCGCATGTCAGTAACCTGACCCTCATTTGCACTATAAACTGCCATATAAATTACCAAAGTACTCCTCTGAAGTCTTTGTATTTATATGTTATCTCGAATAACGGGGACAATATCGTTTTTCTCGAATCTGGAGAACCCAATTGACCAGATAACCTATTTAATTGACAGGAAAATGTGTACTACGGATTGTGGAATTTATTTCTGAGATATCCCCCGGAAAGAGCCAAAAACGGAGTAGGGAAAATATATCAGAACGATACTTTACCCACAGAACCATAAAAGCCGGGAAAAATCAAAAATACAACACTTCAGGTAACATCACAGGATAGTCTGCCGTAGAAAAAAAGACGTATAAGAAAAATCTTTACCCTATCGACACAAATGGGAGGATACCGACAGGGTTCTGGCACAGCTCTGTTTGCTGAGAATGTGGTGGGGGATTATGAAGAATAAAACAACGGTGAAACGCGATGCGTTTGGCATTGCGAGATTTATTTCAGAGTATAAGACGAGTGAACAGCGCCGACAGGAAGGAAAATCCCTGCGGGACAAGATCCCCCGGGAGTCACAGGCTGAATTTGAGATGGCCAAGGACCGCACTGATCCGGTGAAGGTGATTAAAAAGTCAAGTGAAGGCAGGCTCCAGCACCTGATACCGATTCGCTATGGCCGTATGTCAAAGAGTGTCTTTGCCTTTTACCGTGGCACGGCTTCACTGATGGCAATGGACCTTGCACAGACCCCGACGTCCGATATCCGGGTCCAGGCCTGCGGTGACTGCCACCTCTCCAATTTCGGCCTGTTTGCCACTCCCGAGCGGAACCTTGTTTTTGATATCAATGATTTCGATGAGACCCTTCCCGGCACCCTTTGAATGGGATATCAAGCGTCTTGCGACCAGTTTTTATGTAGGCGCCCTGGATAATGATTTTTCCGATAAGGATTGCAATACTATCACGAGAACCTGTGTCCGGGCCTATCGTGAGGCAATTGCACAGTTTTCCGCGATGAACGTGCTCGATGTCTGGTATGCCAAGCTCGATACTGATACACTCATTGCAAAGCACCTGATGCCGAGGCAAAACAAAACAGGGAACGTATAGCAGATGAGGCACGGGCAAATATCGCAGATTACGTATTTCCCAAAATTACCCAGGTCCATGATGGAAGGCGGCTCATTGTCGACCAGCTCCCCCTCGTGTACCATTCACCTCCTGAAGAACAAGTTCCTGAAATTGCTATTGATGCACTCAAGGCAGTATCGCGAAACCCTGCCCTATGAACGCCGGGTGCTGCTGGATCGGTATCACCTCGAGGATATTGCGAACAAAGTTGTCGGTGTCGGGAGTGTAGGGACCTGGTGTGGCGTGGCGCTCTTTGTGGCAGAAGAGAATGATCCCCTTCTTCTCCAGATCAAAGAGGCACGTCCTTCCGTCCTGGAACCCTATGCGGGAAAAAGTGAATTCAGCTCACGAGGGAGAAAGGATTGTGGTCGGCCAGCGCCTGATGCAGTCAGCAAGCGACATGATGCTCGGGTGGGCGACCGGGAAAGATAAAACGGCATTTTTATGTCCGGCAGCTCCGGGATATGAAATTCGCGGTCGATATTTCGATCATGAAGCCATACAGTTGTCCCGGTATGCCGAAGTATGTGGCTGGACCCTGGCCCGTGCCCATGCCCGGTCAGGAGATGCTTCGATGATCTATGGGTATATAGGGAAATCCGATACCTTCGACCGGGCAATCGGGACCTTTGCAGAACTCTATGCTGAACAGACAGAGCGGGATTGTGAGCTGTTCCTCGATGCAATAGAATCGGGTGAGATTCAGGCGGTAAAAGAAGTATAGAGGGATTATTTGTAGTCGTTGATAACCAGATAGAGGGAGAGAAGGCATAGGGGACATTGTGCACCTGGCAGGAGTGCGGGTTTCCCTCAGGTCCCCCTTAAGATACACTGCACAAGGCTAACAGGCTGGAATAAAGGCAAGGTCACCATGATGACTGATGAAGCCAACGGCATGACCCGGGAACGTCTGACCCCTGGTGATTTGCCTGGTTGAACAACCTCACTCCCTGCAGGTGTTTACCGCTGTCGTTCTTCTGGTTTGGTTACCGGTGTATCTCAGTAAATGTCAATACGGTTCCACGAAAAAAGGTTAGAAAAACAAAAATCCCTGCACACTACTTACTGCCAAGGGCACCCTTGATTGTATCAGCAGCCCCCGGGGGGAGGTTGAGCCTTCCAAGAATGTGGGGAAGAATACTTATGATTGTCTCCTTTCCCTCAGGAGTCCCGGCAAATTTCTGTAGCATCATAATACCTTCTGGAGAATTGAGATATTTTTTGACCGTGTTCCGTCCCTCAGGTGTTACAAGGTAACTTTCAACAACCCAGCCAATTCCACCAATATCTCCAAAATTCACTCTTGCCTCCCCTCAACACTTTCTTTTGTTTATACACATTACCCGCGGCACGATAATAAGGAATGAGTCCGGACTGGTTTTTATCAGGTTTGTTGAGAAGGAGAAAACGGAATGGAAGTACGTTCAAAGAGGCCGGGTTCCCTGCCCATACTTCGCTTATGCTTCCTCCTGATGAGAAGTCCATTCTTTATATGGATTGGATATTTATACTTCATCGGCCTATATGTGGTCGGTGAATGATTTGACCAGCCAAGAAATGCTCAAGGAAACTGCTTCCAATCTCGAGAAGTTGTTTGCAAATAAGAACGTCATAGGAACCCCCGTGGACCTCGGTGACAAGACCATGATCACCTTAAGCCGGTACGGCTTCGGCTTCGGGGCCGGCGGCGCCCACATGAATCAGACCGGCGGGGAGGGAGGCGGTGCAGGAGGCGGCATTGAACCCATCGCTCTCATAATCGTCCACAAGGACATCAGTGGGCCAGAGGGGATCAAGGTCCTCTCCCTCCGGTGGAATCCGTTAGCCCAGGTCTGCGAGTGTATCTCAGAAAACCTGGCACCCCAGATCGTCGAAGCCCTCAGGGTCATGACCGGGCATGAGAAAAAGGAAAGCGACTAAGGATAACCATCGGTTCGTTTCCATGATCCCCATCCTCCTCCTGGTCGTGGGGATCCTTATTCTCATCACCCTTACTCTTTATTTTATCCCGGTCATTGCACAAATCGCCCTTGGAAAGACCCCGGAGTCCGGGTATCTTCTTTTTCAGGCATCCTGGGGAGTGATCGGTGCAAGGACAAGGATGGAGGGGGGTGAGTCCCGGCATGAATTCCTCATCGGAGAGCGTACGCTTTACACCAGGACCGTGAAGGACCAAAAGACCCGTGCACTGGAGGTGGGGGAAGAACTCCGAAAGATCCCCTCTCACATCCGCAAAGTCCCCCATCTCCTTCAGTCTTATCCAGCCCCTCTCGGATCTTGGGAGGAAGCTTCTCCATTCCATGACCCTCCAGGAGATCCGGGGCAACCTGATAGTCGGTTTCCGGAACCCGGCGGATACCGGGATCTTCTATGGCTGGTATTGTGCCATCGTTCCGACCCTCATGGTTTCCCAGGTATCCCTCGATGTCACACCCGTTTTCGACCGGCCCGGTTCTTGAAGGGGAGATCATGGCAAAAGTCAGGATCGACCGACCACTTCTCCTCCTCCTCGCGATGGTCCGGCTCTTCTTCGACCGCGACGTGAGAAATGCGATAGTCGGACTCCGGGAGGGGTAAGGACCCGATGCCGCTTCCTGCAGGTTCGAGCCTCCGTCTTGCCCCACCATTCGCCTGGGGAGGGCGGCTCTTTGTCCCGCTCATACGCATACTCTCCTTTTCCCATGAAAAGGGCGGGATCTGCCTCTGCACTCCGGTTGCCCTTCTTATCGGGGAGGGGGATGCATGGTCTTTCGTCTCCCTGGATCCCGATACCACCCAGGAGTGCCTGGGGGAACTGGAACTGTCTCCTGCCACGGGCTGCTGATATGGGTAATTAATCTTTCTGGTTTTGGTTCTGGATTTTTTATGATCCTGTTAGCAATCGACTGGTCATATTTCAAATTAACCAAAGGTGCTGCACCAGATAACGTCGAAACCCGACCGCTGCCGGAATATTCTTGTATCTCCTCGCAATTATCGTTCTCGTGAGTGCGGCGTATAAAATAAAAAAGGTCAGGATTTTTTAAACTGAAAACGAGAAAGAAGCAGCCCTCCCGCAAAGAGTCCGGGAGATATTTTTCATTTCTTTTTTTCAATATTTTTAAGATCACCCTTTAAATTCACAATGGCATCATCCACACTTTTTTCACGTTTCGAAGGCTTGGTTTTGGATAATCCCTGAAGATCTTTCTCAGTTTCTGCAACCGTCTTATCCACTTTTTCAGAAAGTTTATCTATTTTTGTCTTGGGTTTTTCCTGTTTTTTCCAAAATTTCCACATATGCTTCCCTTCTCTTTGGATAAAGATATAATTAACGCACATGAGCATGCCCGGGCCTGATCTGCAGGATCGTATCTTAACCGGGTCCGTCAGCGCTGGTGCAGGATTGGTTCTTTCTGAGCCTATGAAGTGATCTTCCCTTCTTCGGCAGGTTGATTTTGAAGAGAACGTCACCTCTTGCCGCCCGGTAAGCCATATCAGCTCTGGATTGATCATCGCAGGTCCAGGGCGATCCGGAATTCTTCCAGCCGTTCTTCATCCGCTTTCCGCGGTTGACGCTTCCGGGGTCATCAACCGTGTCCCCTTCCCTCACCAGCGATGATGTTGTAAAAAAAGGCAATACAGAAATCGGAGGCGGGAAGAAATAAAAAAGAAAACAGGTTTTTTTCAGGATTTGCTCACAGATTTACTGAGGAATCCCGAATGACTGTTTCGTTCCGGGCAACAGGCAGTAGATCAATACCAGTCCGCTGATAATGATAAGCGGAGCCATTGCCTCCCAGGATGACCCTCCCAGTACGCAGATAATTCCGTATATCAGGTCAAAAGTGGCAATCAGCACCATCCACAACCATCCCTGCGGATGGACTACCCACAGCGCCCCGGCTATACCCAGCCATATAAAGGCAATGAACCCCCAGATAATAGCCCCTATGAGGCTGAACTGGTAAAATGCAACGGGTCCAAGATACGTGGGAAGCAGATGTAACATCTGTAACGTAACGATAAATGCATTAATCGCAGCAATAATGGCCACGATAGCCAGAATAGTAACACCAATAGGTCGTCCTTTTTCCATATCAATCACTCCTTTGGAACAGGTACTACGACGGAGAAGTATAAATACGTGGCGAAATCCAGTGAAAACAGTACTTGAAAGAAGATCATGCGTGATTCTATTTCAAAAAAGACTGTTCATTCAATGGTATCGTGATTCTCTCTTCCTGTTCTTTCCTCATACGAACCTTTCCAGCCATTGAGATCTGCCAACAGAACGTTGAGGTGAATCTCATGTACAACATCTTTATTATCATGAACATTGTTGTGGTACCTTGATAACGCATGGTCAATATAGGGTTTATGATTGCGGGTATTTTGGGTGCGGTTGTTGGAATATTTCTTCTTGCACCGAGTACTTATGTAGGGACAGTCTGGAGCGATGTTTCTTCTTGGGGGTGTAGGAGTATTCCTCATGGGTTTGTTGAGGCGGTAGATCCCCCCAATGACCTAAAAATTTGTTACCAGAAAGCGAATATGAACTTTTTTAAATGATTCACCTTGTATCCCTTTTTTAGCTCCTGAATTCCCGGTATTCTATCCTATACGGTCAGGTTTTCGGAGTGCATGAGAAGATACCTCTTCAGCATACAGTTTATAGACCGTAACCAGGAGAGCCATCAGGACCGGTGCGAGGATGAAACCTACGAATCCCATAAACGGGACGCCGATAAGGATTGCAATCATCATGAGGATCGGGTGGATGGCAACGCGTTTTCCCATCATAACCGGACGGTAGTAATAATCGAGCCACCCGCTCATGAGCGGATAACCGACAAGGAGCATGACTGCCGCCCCCCGGTAATCCCCGAGCGCGATCAGGTAAAGGGTAAAAACCAGGATGATAGCAGCAGATCCGACGAGAGGGATCAGCTGTGCAATCCCTATCAGGGTTGCAAACAGCAGGACGTTCCCGTACCCGAAAAAGTAAAAGAACGGAATGGCGATAAGAAAGGAGATACCTGCCGCGGAGATCTGCACGACGATAAGGGAGTAGATTGTGTTACTGGTGATCTCTGACATCTTCGAGACGGCAGCACCGAGTTTAGGGGAGAGATTTTTTGTCAGGGTCATCCAGATCTGCTCGCCATACGAGATGAGCATTGCAAGCGAGAGGAAGAGGATGGAGATCCGGAGAAGTGCCAGCATCAGGTTTTCGGTCAGTGACATGAGGGCATGCAGGAGCATCTGGACAAGGGTGTTTGGCATGTTGGCAAGTTGTTCCTGCGTGAACTTCGGGAGCAAAAACGTGATGGCTGAGTTGTCAAAGCCTTTCACGATCGCTGTTACCATGCCCCCGATATAATCGAGATTATTATACATAATGGATGCAGCAGCCGACATGATCAGGAGGATCCCAAGAATGATCCAGATAGTGATGAACGTGGCAGACGTAGACGGCGGGACGGTGCGGGAGAGCCGGTGATGCAACGGGATAAGGACGACTGCAATAGCACCCGCCCAGACAAACATATCAATGATCGGCCAGAAGGCAATGATGGCGAGAATTACTATCCCACTCATGACGAGCAGAAGTTTCTGGTCTTCACTGAAAGGCAACACTCCCATATAGTTTCTGTTACGTCTTAATGCGATATATATCCCGCATCATGGTTTATAATCCCGGAGTATGTCCAGGAATAAAAAGGAAAAAAATCAGTTGTATGTCCGGAACGGTACGTAATCGTCGAAGATCTTAACCTTGGTTCCCTGAGGGTCGGTCGCCCAGACTTCTGCCCGGTCATGGTTTTTATCGGTGCCGTCCAATGAAGACGAAATCGCCGACTTCCAGGGGTTTGGGAATAATTCCCGTTTCGACAATACCATCAGTCCTGGTGACTTTGACATCAATCTGCTGGATAAAGCTGAGCCCTGGCCGCCACGGACGGTGGTGATTATCTGTGGATCCGGTAGCATAACCATTGCTTTCGACTTCTATCTCAATATCCCAATAGGAAGGAAGGGTCTGGGTTGGTCCTGGCGTCGAAAAAACGGCAGTTGGCGATGCCGGTGGTGTAGCTGCAGCGGAGATAACCGCAATGGTTGGCGTTGGTGTTCCCGTGGTGTTTGCGGGTTGCGTGCACCCTGCTGCCAGAACAAGCACAACGCAGAGCACAAGTGCGGAGGTTATTACCAGTATCTTTTTCATACCTGATAATTACCTCAGGGGTATTTTATAATTGTGCCTTTTGAGCGTGGAATATGACAGTTCTTATTCCCGGAACGGGAATCAAAGATTACTGATATTGGTTGTATGAAAAAAATTGATATTTTGGATAAAGACCTCTGCAGGAAATATTTCCCCCGCTGAAAAACCCTGGTCATTTACGTATAATCAAAAATGGATGAATTCCGGATTTTGTAATGCCAGTCTGAAACATGTGTTCTCTGGAGTTCCCGACCCTCTCCTTATCATCCATGAGATTTGTCATGCGGTCTCACCGTATGGACATGGGACTTATGTGGCAGAACCGTATGCAACAAGCTGCTGAAACGGCTTCACGATATGATCCCGGACTTTTTTCAGAAAAAATCAAGATTCAGGTTGGGATGTATCGAAAAATTCAGTGTAACCCACAAGAAGAAACAAAGTCTTTGTATTTACGTATCGAGAATACTTTTTATCATCCTTATCCTGAAAGGGAAAGATAAACGATTACGGTAATTGATGATAGTCGGGTTCTGAAAGAGTTATTACCTGAAATGGATTACCGAAAAGAGTGGGACGACAAAAAGTACGGGAAAATGGTGAAACGTGGAAAGGAAATTGCCGATACCATCAAGAATTTTTTTCATCTGACGCAATCTTACCAGAGATAAACCTGACCGGATGAGGTTTGCGAAAAATAGTAAAAAAACCAGACAAAGTCAGTGCATGTTTTCCTTATGAACAATCTTCTCTCATTTCGCTCCTGCCAGAAAAGCCTGCATTGACGTCATGAACTGGTCCGGGCATTCCTCCTGAGGGACATGCCCGCAGTCTTTCAATACCACCAACTCCGCTCCGGGTATTTCCTTGGATAACTGTATGCTCTGATCGGTGGGCACAATCCGGTCGTCATCACCGGTGACGACGAGCACCGGCATCGTCAGATTCGCGAGACGTTCGGAATAACTGACTGGATTCCCTGCGATGGTGAACTCGTAGAGCGCTTTATCCCAGTTGTCAGCCTTGAGGGGTCTCCGATACCCCTCATACACTTCCGGTTCGATCCTGGAGGGATCATGCCATGCCATCCTGATGGTGTCATTTCCCATATCACCGGCGATAGTACGCACCAGCAAAGGAGCGAGGTTTCGTATTTGTGGTAAGGCCATGAGAGATACTGCCCATTGAGGGACTGGACCCCGATTTCCTTTCCCCACGGCGGGATCCACCAGCACCAGCCCCTGCACCCGTTCCGGGTGTTCAATGGCATACGCAGCTGCGACTTCTCCCCCCGCTGAATTCCCCACGAGGATGGCTTTCTCCACGCCGAGTTCATCCATCAATCCATCCAGCAATTCCACGTTTCCCTGGACGCCGTAGGGGTTTGTCCCCGTCCAGTTTCCCTCCATTGGACGCTCAGTCAGACCAAATGCAGGACGGTCATACGCGATGACACGACCGGACCGGGAGAGGGGTTCCATCACTTCGCGCCATGAAAACTCGCTGGCTCCAAAACCATGCAGGAGGATAAACACCGGCTCCCCCTGTCCCATTTCTTTGTAATGGACGGTCACCCCGTTTACCTCAACAAACCGGCTGTCCGGGTCAGCAAGTTCACGTTCAGGGACAGTCCCGGTCAGAGGTGGGACTTGGTAAAGAAGGGGAGCAATGAGCAGGGTTAAGGCAATGACAAGCACGATGATACCGAGGATTTTCCACAAACGCTTCATGGTTTTTTTCCTGAAAAGCCCGTAACAACCGCATTGTACAGTATGTCGCCTGCGCCTGATCTCCCGCGAGGGAAGACCTCAGGGGTCATAACGGGCCTTTCAATTTTTGGTGCAGGGCTTCACTACTCCGGCGTATTGATTGCCGGTCACTTTCAACCAGGGAACCAGTCTCGCTTTCCACCTGGATGAGGGTTACATGACGAAGCAACATCTGACGTGCTTCGGGCGATTTTGTGTCATCGCCGATAACATTGATTGTTTGCAGCATGTGCAACAATATACTTGCATTATCAGCACTGGCATGACGAAGCATATCGAACGCCGCGCTCAACAATTCATTGAAAGTAACCGGCTCGAAAATAAGGCGCAGGTTGCCATGACCATCAGAGATATTGGGGTTAATTGCGCCATTTCGGGCAAACAACGCCAGACCATCACCAATATAGTCCAGACAGGTCATGGCAGTGAAAGGATCATTGATTGCGGGAGACATGGCCCGGACGGCAATCTCAGTAAGCTGATTAACAGCATATTCGACATCCTGGGTTGGTGTGCGCTGGTTTCCAAGATGGAAGGTGTTTCTGATTTCGTTATCCAGGTCGTTATCAACCCGATCGGCAGGCCAGACCTGTGCAATCACCATGCCACTCCTGACAAAGGCGCCTGGCTTGGGAACTATACGGATCACGATATCCTTTTTTTCGGCGAGGGGAAGGATGTGTTCCGGATCTACATACTGGATATACCCGGGTTTATTTGCACGAACCGGACGAGCTTCAGCCGTTATCAGTGAATCCGGAGGGATTTTAGCAGTCTGACGCTGGTATTCCCCGCCCCGTGTTTCTGGCTGGTTCGTTTCACGGACCACCTCCAGCAACTCCACACCCGCTGTAGCCGCGATATTGGGAGCCTGGAGCATGGTACTTATATGCTGGATGAGCAGGATGAGTGAAGCGAAGGCTACGATTAAAAGGTACAGGCCTATTGTAGTAGTTATCTGAGGCCCATAGGGTTCTACTTCGGCCGGAGGAATCCCCAGAGCACTAAAGATGCAATAGGTAAAGGTAGCCACAAACATACCCAGAACAAACTGGGTAGTGCGATCACCCAGAAAAATCCGGATCAATCGTGAGCCGTATTGGGACGCCACCGTAGAAAGTGGCAGGGTGAGGAGCGTGAAGACCACTCCGGCGGTTGTCAGGACCGTGGTGGCCATCGCAAAGAGATAACCACGCAGTTCGCTGGGACTTCCTGAAATAACGAAACGGCTGGTATTCAGGACTTCATTGGGGATCTGGCCATCCAGCCAGTACATCGACCACGCCAGGAGAATCGCTCCAAGCGCCATGACCCCGGGAATGAAGAGGAAGTTCACACTCATCCGATCCCATGTGTGACGGCCTGCGATTCTGCTCATTAAGGGAAATCTCATGCGGTAAACCTCGATCTACGGGTACTCCTCACTCAAAGGAAATTGATTGTCGCTCTCAATAATATACCTATGTTTCTATCCCCCCATAAAGTCCAGGATTCGTCATGTACGAGCCCGCGGTAGTGTGATTACCTCTCTTCACGGGTCCGGCATCGGAAGTGAAGGAATTCAACGAGAGCACTTCACCTTTTAGCGCTCGATAAGCATGTCTGCTGCGGATTGACATCATACGTCCAGGGCGAACCGCAATTCTTCCAGCCGTTCTTCATCCGTTTTCCGTAATGTTTGCTTGTGGGATCGTCCACCATGTCCCCTTCCATCCCATCGATGATGTTGTAGACGTTTACAAAACCAGCTTTTGCAAGAGCGTTGACTGCCATCGCACCGCGGTCCCCGGACCGGCACATGACCAGGATGGTGTCGGCGGGCTTGAACTGACGTCTCGCTTCGGTAATGATATCGGGGTTGGACTCCACTGCTGACTGGTTGGTTTCAGCGTTCCACTCGTGTTTTACGAAAAGGAGGGGGATGTTCCCCGCCATCTCCGCATGGGCCAACGAAAACATATTCTTCGGGAGTACGAACATCGAGAATATGGACCTGCACGGGGGAGGTTCCACATCCTGTACGCCTCTTCCGCGTCACAGAAAAAGATGTTCTTCGGAATATCGAAGTAAATCCGGCATTGCCCCCGACCAATTCGTATTATGTTCGCATTAATCGCAGGTAACGGTGTATTAAAAAAAAAGATCTTATTCCATCATCGGGTATCAACGTCAGGGAGAGCCTCCTGGATAGTATCCTTGAAACGATCCCTGCCAGCCAATTCAACCAGTCCCTGCTTCTCCATGTCGCTCATCGTCACGGTATTCACCCCAACGAACATCACCTGCACATTCTTATCCTGTGCTTCCTTTACCACCTTTTCAAGGACGCGAACTGAGCTGATGTCGAGATGGACGTAGTGGGCTTCCATGTCTATGATTAATACCTTCGGCCGCGGGTCCTCCCGAATCAGGTTGAGCAGGCGTGTCTTGATCACGGGTGCGTTGGCGTAGAACATGGCGACGTTCAGCCGGAAGATTTTCACTCCCTCAATTTCCCTGGCCTCCGGATGCAGGCTGAGATCCATGAACCGGCCGTCTGGCATCTGTCCGAGCAGGGTACCTTGTTCATTGCTAATCCTCAGGATGACCAGACCGATGGCGATGATAACTGCTAACATCAAGCCTGCCAGTACCTCGAAGACCAGTACCCCGAACAATGCCAGTATGGCGCAAGAGAAGTCGATCCGCTGTGTCCCATAATAGCCTGCAATTAATCTTACCTTCAGGGCCCCCTTTACGGCGAAGATGACAATGACGCCCAGAACGAACTCAGGAAGATAGTAGAATACGCCGGTCAGGTAGAGTAACGTGACCAATACCGTCAGTCCTGCGACGATGAGGGTCATCTGGGACCTGGAGCCACTCTTGTCCCCGACGTGAGTGGCAGACATGCTCACTCCCGTCCCTATTCCCTGGGCGAAGCTCGACCCGATGTTGGTTGCCGCAACGGCAATCAACTCCTGGTTGGGATCCACCTCGTCATTGTGCTTCTCTGCCACCTCATCGCCGATGGCCACAGATTCCGAGAAGCATACAAAGGCGATGCCAATAGCGGCAGGTATGACAAGGGATATCAGATCAGGGTTTATCTGCGGGACGGAAAACGAAGGCAATCCTGCAGGGATGAATCCCACCAGTTCAACCCCTAAAGACTCCCAGTTCAAAAGGTATGAGGCGCCAAGGCTGATGATAAAGAGCACCAGCACACCGGGGATTTTCCTGAACCGCTCTTCCAGCACATAGAGGATAATCACTGCGATGATGGACAGGGCCAGGGTAACCTGGCTGGTCTGGCTCAGCGAACCGATAATGCTCCACAGTTGCTCGAAGAAGTTTCCTTCCCCTTTTTCTACACCGAGCAGCTTAGGCACCTGACCGATGATGATGGTCAATGCGAGGCCGAACAAGAACCCCTTCATGACCGGATAGGAAATGAAATTCGCCAACAATCCGAGGCGCAAAACCGCCATGATTAAGAGAATCAGCCCGGTCAGGAACGTGATGGTCACGACCGCTGCCAGCACATCCTCGTAAGCTGTTAGGGTGAGAGTAGCGATGGCCGTAGCGGTGAGCAGAGCCATAGCGCTCGGTACACTAACCACCGAGCGACGTCCGGAACCGAAGATGGCGTAGAGAAAAAGTGCGATAAGAATGGCATAAAGACCGTGCTGTGGCTCTACCCCTGCCACACCGGCAATGCCCATCGATTCGGGGATGATCAGGCCTGCGACCACAATGCCCGCAATCACGTCAAAGCGAAGGTCTTTCCAGTTGTAGTGCGGGAGCCACGTCAGAATCGGGAACAGACTCCTGACCTTACTTCCGGGCCTCTTTTCCTGAGCGCTGGTCATATTCTGACAACCATATTCGTCGATAGTATCGCAGTAATAATATTAAACTTCTACGCAATTCTTTATAATTTTCCCGTTGGATGGATCAAATCTCATATTCGCGTGTTTGAAAGTACTCTTCGATCCTGTAGAAACACACAAATAATCCGCGGGATATCGTCATTGGTTGGGGAAGAATCTATTATCCGTTTTTTCTCCTCCTTTCTGACCAGAATCAGGAGTCTGCAATAAACCAGATCATCATTGCCTGAACATCGATCTCCACCTATATAACAGTTTTATTAAATCATAACTTCATTTCTATTGTTGTGAATTCTTATGATCGCTATTAAACGCAGAGAGCAACTGGATTTCGGGTATGAATTATTCATCGCCGCGGTCTCGATTCTTTCGGTCTTCAACATGCTTCTTTTTTATATACCGGGAGTTGACCAGGATGCGATCAATGTTGTCTCAATTATCAACGCAGTTCTCACCCTGCTTTTCATTTTCGACTTTGGTCTCAGATTGGGAACAGCCCCATCCCGGTCATTTTACTTCTTCCGCGATTATGGCTGGGCTGACCTTCTGGCATGCATCCCGCAGTTTCGCATCTTCCGGATGTTCCGAATATACAAGGCATACCGGCTCGTCAAAAAGTACGGGATTCAATATATCAAAACATTCCTTTCGACAAACCGGGCCGCAGCGGCGTTATATATTCTGGTGCTGATGGTTATCCTTATCATCGAAACAGGGAGCTTTTTGGTCCTGCAGGCGGAACGGGTGTCAGAATCGGCAAATATCCTCACCGCCGGTGACGCGATGTGGTGGGCTTATGTAACGATCACCACGGTCGGTTACGGCGACCGTTTCCCCGTTACGTCAATGGGCCGGATTGTGGGGATCATGGTGATGACCACAGGTGTCGCCGTTTTTGCAACGTTTGCCGGTTTAATATCAAGCAAACTCCTGACTCCCGCGGCAAAAGAGGAAGAATCTCCGGAACAGACTCAGGCTGGCGAAGATCCGGCAAAAAGGTATCTCAGAGAACTGAAACAGCTGATGAGCGACCGGGAGAAGATCGATAAAGAGATCACCAGCCGTGTCGAAAAGCTGGAACCTTTGCTGGAAAAAGGTCAACATCAGGGCCGTGAGGGGAATTAACCGATATTATCAAGGTATTTTTTTAAAAAACCCAAGAACTACCGGATTATTTGGTAAGGTCGTTGAGATTCGGTTTCATCCGGGAAATATTGGGATAATAGCAGTTCCCTGAATGAATGACCGCCCAAATTCCCGGACTGTAACAACCTGTACTGCAATACCAAAATCAGAGATCACAATGTACCCTGGTGTCTGGAGTTGATACATCTGGATCATTAAGACAGGATTTTATATTTTCTATCCTCATTTTTTATTATGAAACTGCATCAGGTGAGTGAAAACTGCTTTGCGGTAGAGAACGAGAAGAACCGCGTGTGCGATGCGAGTTCAGGACTCATCAATCTGGGCGGAGGTGTTGTCATCGATACACAATCGGATCTGTCCCACGCACGCCAGATGATGAAATTGTTCGGGAAGGTCTGGAAGGGCATGCCGAAACACGTAATCAACACGCACGAAGACGCTGACCACGTTTGGGGGAACCAGCTCTTTGAGGGTGCTGAAATCATCGCGCACCGAACGATGCCGGACCGCATGAAACAGGTCGCCGACCCGGCGGAAATGCAGCACCTGCTCAAAGCTGCCGAGATCATCGGGAAAACTCATCCCGGCGTTCTGGCAATCGCCCGGCAGCTTCGGGAGGACTACAATTTTGATGGGATCAATCTGGTGCTGCCAACGACCCTGTTCGATGAGCGATACACGCTGGATCTTGATGGCACGAAAGTTCATCTGATCTATGTCGGGGCGTGCCACGAGCTCGGGGACACGATCGTACACGTACCCAACGAAGGGGTGGTGTTCGCAGGCGATATAATCTTCACAGAATGTACCCCGAATGGCTGGATCGGCACCTACGAGAAATGGCTCAAGTGCCTCGATCTCATCATCTCACTTAAGCCGAAAGTCATTGTCCCGGGACATGGACCTATGTGCGGGCCGGAAGGGGCCAAGGAGATGAAGGAATATCTCGAATATGTGCGCGAGGAATCAAGACGGTGCTTCAAGAAGGGGCTGACCTCCCTGGAGGCTTCGAAGCAGATTGATCTCAAAAAGTTCGGTAAGTGGCATGCCCCGGCAAGACTCTACTTGAACGTCGAACGCGCCTACCGGGAATTCCGCAAAGAACCGGAAGACGCACCCTGGGATAAAGCGACGAGCTTTGATTTGATCTGTGAAGTGGCAAAAGCGAAAGGGATCAAGGTCGAGTTCTGATCAGGTAACGGAGATCTGATAAATCCCCTGTCAGCCTCGCTATAACCCTTCCCTCATAGTATTTTTTTTATGGATCCGGTTCAGGGTTCTCCTACCTTCACCGTATTGGAGGCTCGGGATAGTCTTTGCCATGGTTAAGCCCTTTCCATCCTCTCAAGGGCAACTATCGTATCAACCCTGATCTCGTTTGGGTACGTGTATCCCGCCCCATGAGCCATCCACCCTCATCGGGTTCCTTGCGCCCGATCTCTCACCCGTGTGGTTGCGTGCCAGGTTACCTTCAGTGCAATGGTCGATGAGGAACTGGGACTACCGGTGGTACTTCTGCACTGTCTCGCGCACCGGCCAGCGGCTCGGTAGTAACTTACCCGCCGGTTCGGCGAAACGGCAATGGAGTGTTCCGAGTTTCTCGAACGTGATCTGAATCTCGGCACCCGGGTCGATGAAGTTGTCGTGGTCAAGGCCGGTACAGTCAGGAATGGTACCCATACCCATCACCGAGCCGGGCCTGAGTGGAGCGATGAACTTCAACCAGGCAAACACGTCTTCGGCTCTGTTGCTGATCTCGGATGTTGACCCCTGGAACGTAACGTGCCCATTCACCAAAACCGTCACCTTCAGGTTGTACGGATCGCCAACCTCATCAGGTGTGACCAGGTAAGGCCCGAGTTGGTTACCCTTCGCCATGTCCTTCGTCAGGCAGAATCCACCGATGAACTCCGGGGCCTGGACATCGCGGGCCGAGATGTCGTTGAAGATGCAGAATCCCGCCACCGGTTGCTTTTCGTTCCCATATATGACTGCCAGTTCAGGTTCGACATCCAGCCGTGACGTGTAAGACGGCCAGGGAATGGTTTGCCCGTCGCCGACAATGGTGTTCATGTTGCACTTATAGTACGACAATGGTTCCGGCTGACCTGCGGGAGGCTTCGCTTTCGGGGCCATGACAGCTTTGGCAAAGGCCTGTAACAGTGGTGCGGTCTGCGGGTTATCCTTCTCATACTTCATGATGGTTTCGGCAGAGTTCTTGAGATGCCGCGGCGTCAGGCCAAAGTCGAACAGGGCTGCAACCTCCACCGGCTCCAGCAATGTGACGGAGTTGAGAGGGAAGCGTTCACCAGCACCAAGTTCTTTGAGATGCTGTTCGCCCCAGGCTAACATCTTCTTTGCCATACTCTCGCTGTCGGGCAGATTGACAAGGTAGGATCGGCTGTCAGCCAACAGGGGGGATGACTTTCCCGATTTGCTTTGCAGCACGGAAAACGGGACAGCCTGGTCCCGGATAACAACGCCAAAATAAAGGTTCGGCGAATCAGCAGTGGTGAACCGGATTAGTTTCATAATGGTATTTCCTCACGGTTTCCGGGCTGGATCAGTATTCGACTTCCATTCCTTTCGGCATTCGCAACCTGGCAGATTGCGTCAGAAGTTCCTGCCAAATCAAGGCGCATCACAGGGTACAGGAAATTTACGGTCATAGTTGGTCACGGTTAATGTGCTTTTAATTCATTATATTTTTTTTTCTATTTTACAGAATCGGGAATAAAAATCAGCCTTTGTCAGGAGCTGAATTCACCAGATAACATTCGGATCCTTCACTCCTCACACCCTATTTTTTGAATCGTGTCTGTCACCAGTGACCCGAAAACCTACTCGAGCGGGATGAGTGCCTCTGCCCACCAGTCGGGAGGTGGCACCGCGACAGGCGTGTAGACCACACGCTGCTTGCCCGGAATCGGCGGCAGGTGGTCGAATTGTTTTGCCTGGCGTGTGACTACCGCTTCCTTTGTCACGTTGAATACCGTCAGATCCTGAGTCTGGACCACGGGGCCGTTATACACGCTGCCAAGTTCCGATATGACCATGCTGATCACCTCGGGCGAAAGCAGCGTATGCCAGAGGCCGGCCACCCGTGGCTTTACCAGTCCGAACACCTTGCCGGCAGCTTTCGGCGAGGTGTGGGCGGCATTGATCGCGATCGTCGCCCGCTCGATGGAGAGACCCGAGGCGGCGGCGAGCGCCGCTGCGGGTGGAAAACACTCGTGGATAAGAAGGTCAACCCCGCCTTCACAGGCACGCACGAGCGGCCAGCAGGCACGCGTGTCGCCCGAGAAGACGACCGACAGGCCGGCGAAGTCGACCCGATAACCGACGGCGCCACTCAACGCGTGGACTACGGGAAACGATATAACCCTGACACCGTTCTCTTCGTAAACCACCTGGGTTTTGCTGAAGTCGAACTCGGACACCACGATCTTCATACTCTCCGGGTTGATGGCTCCGTGCCCGGCTGCGGTGTCCCAGGCGAGGGCCTCCTCAATCCCTTCAACGAAGTGCCGTGTGCCAAGGCGAGGCTCGGTGCCGCTGGGACCCCACACGTAGACCGGCCCGTCGGCCCGTCCTACCTTCGACCAGCTGCCCGAGAGCGTGATGAGGTCGGCCGTATGGTCGGCGTGGAGGTGCGTCAGGAACACCTTGTTGAGCTTGTTGACCGGCAGCTTCAGGCTCGCATAGTTCGCGAGGGAGCCGCTGCCGATGTCGAAAACCAGGAGGTCACGCTCTGCATTACCGACTTCGACGAGGATGCTGGCTGAGGCCTGGCCACGCGTTACCCAGGGATTGCCGCTCCCGAGCACCGTCACCCGCATCTCACCGTCCTCGAGCTTCTCTTCACCAGGGATGAACATCTCGGCATACTTCCGTCGCGGCGTGCCGACAACCGGAGTCGTGGTGATCGCCTTCGTTCCGCCCGCAAACACCGGCACCGGCAGGGATTGGGACTTGCCGGTCGTCATTTTGCACTCCTCGCACCTTGACTCCGGTGACGGTTGTTTACTCCGGGGATTAATCGATGTTGAATTTTTACCACCTCTGTTTTCCAATAGTAATCATGTTGGACGCTATTATTTGATGTGATCGTCTACCTGTTGAAATAAACATGTTATTATTATAGATTTTCCATGCAGAATTTATTATTTTCTTTTACCGCACTCGCTTCACTACGGGCAGTGAAATAACCTGCAGAAACTGCGTTTGAACCTGAGTGAAGTACAAACAATTATTCGCTTTTTCAGGCAAGGGTTTATTAGTAAGAAGGCGATTTTTCCTGTATACGGAATACGGAGGTGTTTCACAATGGGTTTGTCAGATTATCTGGGGAAATTCTGGTATAGTTCTGAGCCGATGTTCGGGGTGATTATGGTTGTATGTTTTACCTGTATTTTACGGTACAATCAGAATCCTGAAAAAATGTATCTGTTTCTTGATGATATTATGCTCGCTGCGATATCCTGTTGCATTGCCTGGGGATTGGTGGATGGTATCTTCTACGCCTGGGAAGCTCACTACGAACAGGACAAGAAAAGAAAATTGATCTCCCTGGCATCCACACCGGGTGGAAGGGAAGCTGCCCGCTCCCTGGTGGATCAGAATCTGAATGATACGCTGGTAAGTGAATTGGATGATGAGGAGAAGGAGCACATTTATCGCAAGGTGCTGGAGAAATTACCGGGAGCAGACATTGGCAAGGTTCCCCTTAAAGACGATGTTATAACGGTTCTTCTGGCATTTTTTCTGGTGGTAGGATCTGCCATTTTTGTGCTCGTGCCGTTTTTCTTTGTCCTGGGTGAGAAATCCTCTTCAGTGATAATGAATGCACTGCTCATCTCCAATATTCTTGGAATTCTCTTATTATTCCTGATGGGATACTGGAGGGAAGAGGAACCCCGGATTACCAAGAAGATTTGGACCGGATCCATGACTGCATTGATTGCATTTATCATCAGCGTGGTTACTATAGCACTCGGAGGATAGGATTACTCAGAACCTTGTACTCGTTGGGAAAAACAGGTAATATTACCTATTTTTTTAAGATTTTTCCCTGGGATTGAACTTTTTTTTTAAATTTCACGGTCTGATTTTATTGGTTCCGGCTCCTTCCCGACAAGGGAAATCTCACGAAACGCTTCTACTGCGGTTCTGACAGATGGGTAGAAATTAGAGACACTCCTATGAGATCTTCCAGACCGGTGAGCTGCATGGTTTCCCGTAAACGTTGGTTTGCCCGTGCAATACCCAGGGTGATACCTTTCTGGCGGAGCTCCTCGTGTACCTCTTTTAAGGTATCAGCTGCAGTAGTATCGATATCAGGAATCGCCTCGGCATCAAGGATCAGGTGCCTGAGTGGTGGATCTGCGGTTGAAATGAGGTCACTGATCTGATCTGAAAGATAAGGAGCATTGGCAAAGAACAGTGGTGCATCGAATCCGTAAACGATCATACCCGGTACAACCTGCATGTCACCACCAGGTGTTATTCCATGATATCCATCCACTCCCGGCTCCTTTCCTAATACCGAGGTGTTGGGACGGTACACACGTTGGATAAACACAATCAGGGAGCAGGCTATGGCAAGTGCGATGCCCGGAATGATTCCAATGACGAGCACGCCAAAGAGGGTCAGAATGGCCAGATAGTATTCGCTATGGCGCACGACATGCAGACTCCGGAACTCCTGGATGTCGATTAAGCTGATGCAGGCAACGATGATAATCGCACCCAGCACTGCGGTGGGAAGGCTCTGAAGGAGCGATGTAAAGAACAGAAGAAAAACAATCACCAGTCCGGCAGCGATTAATCCCACCATCTGGCTCTTTCCGCCGGAATTATCATTGACAACCGTCCGTGAAGAGCTGGCTGCGACAGAAAAACTCTGGAAAAAGCCGGTTGAGACATTCGCTGCTCCTAAAGCAACCAGCTCCTGGTTGGCGTCAATATCATAGTGATTTTTCCTTGCAAATACCCGGGATGTCAGCACCCCATCAGCAAAAATGAGAACGCTCAGGGCAAGTGCTGCCGGCAGAAGCATTGCAATGTCGGTCAGGCTTACTATCGGTATCTGCAGTTCAGGAAGGCCGCTCGCAACCTGCCCGACAACGGCTACCCCATACTCAGCAAGGTTGAAGTATGAAGATATGATAATGGCAACAATTAATGCCACGAGTGTGCCGGGAACCTTTCGAGCGAAGCGTTTGAGGAGTATAAGTCCCAGAAT
Organism: uncultured Methanoregulaceae archaeon; assembly: GCA_963806845.1. Lineage (GTDB taxonomy): Archaea > Halobacteriota > Methanomicrobia > Methanomicrobiales > Methanospirillaceae > Methanoregula. Next base: position 30,557 of record CAWDZO010000014.1, on the reverse strand, counting down.
AGTAACCAATCCCACTGCCAGCGTTAAAAGGTGAGTCTCATCCAGACTGATTATCAGTTCCCAGATTTTTGCAAAAAAACCATCGCTTTCCAGTGAGATGCCAAAAATCTTGCCTAACTGGCTGGAGATTACTATCAGTGCGGTTCCTGCTATATACCCGGTGAGGATGGGTTTTGAGAAGAAATTGGCCACAAACCCCATCCTGAATTTGCCCGCGAGAATACAGATAACACCGATGAGGATAGCCAGTGTCGCTGCAAGAGACTGCATACCGGGCGACATCCCCTCCTGCCAGAGGTGCAACTACGGTAGCTACTAAGATTGCCGTTGTGGCCTCGGGACCAATGATGAGCTGTCGTGAACTGCCAAAGAGTGCATACACGATCATGCCGACCAGAGCAGCATACAATCCAACCACCGGCTCAAAACCAGCCAGCTCACCGTAGGCGAGAGCTGAGGGAACGAGAATAGCAAAAACGGTGGCAGCTGCAACAACGTCGGTCTTCAGCAAATCCCGCTTATACGTGCGAATAAGTCCTATTCCTGGCACATATTTCTCAATTCTTTGTATGCCGGAACGTTCCGGCTCTTTGATCGGCGACGCTGAACCGGATGGTTGAATCATCTGTCACTCTTCAATAAATATATGATCAACCGTCATTAAAAAACCCTTTTAATGGTGAACTAAGGTATAAAAAAAATTATTTTCCAATAGAGAAATTTCGAGGAATAAAATTGATGAAACCGGAGACTTTATCAAATCGCTTCTTAACGTCGAATAAATTTTTCTTTTCAGTAATCTGATATCCCTGTATTAAGGAATGGTGAAAATAATCATAGTTTATATATTAATGAACCTACCAGTAACGTATGCTGGCTCTTACCTTTGGAAGCCCTATTGAGGACTCGTATGAAAAAGAAAGTATTGTAACAAAAAAAGTGACCGGAAAGCCAAGCCGGCTCCCTGATCGAAGAGAATCGGCAGTCATATGAAACAGAGTAGTGAATCATTGAAACTGAAATTCAAAAGTGTGGTCTGAACTGTGGACACCCTGAAAGATAGAATGAAAGAGTAACGTTATGACTGAGACACAGATTTCCTTAACCCGACAGGCGCTTAAAACACCCCGATCCGCGGCTATTGCCGGCATCATCTTTGCTGTCCTCTACGGTGCCAGCATGGTGCTCTTAAATGTCTCTCTCTCCCAGGATACTGCGGCTGGTCTTGCCAGAACGGTGACAGACCCGCGAACGGTTACTCTTGCCCTGAACCTCATCCCGTACGCCGGGATTGCCTTTCTCTGGTTCATTGGCGTGATTCGCGATCTCCTGAGCGAAAGTGAAGACCGCCTCTTTGCGACCGTCTTCCTCGGCAGCGGTCTGCTGTTTCTTGCCTTAACCTTCATTGGCGCAGCCCTGGCAGCCGGGCTATTGAGTGCCTTTGCAACCGAATCGGGTGTTCTCGTACAAAGCGGTGTAATGATCTACGGCAGTACGGTGGTGTATAATATTTTCAACATTTATGCCGTTCGCATGGCAGGTGTGTTCATGATATCACTGGCCACAATCTGGTTGCGTACCGGTGTGATGCACCGTGGCTGGGCTTTTCTGACGTATGTGCTGGCACTGGTATTGCTGGTAAGCATCGATTATTCCTTCTGGGTGACCCTGATCTTACCGGGATGGGTGCTGGTGATCAGTGTTTACATCCTGGTTCGAAACCTGCACAATCAGCCACGCGATACTGATGCTGAAGAAACAACATCGTAAGGGACCCGGATAGTTGAAACCGCCATTTTTAAAAATGTTTTAAAAACCAGGGATTTTCATTACGTAAACGGCACAACTTTGACCGGGCAGAAGTCCGGGTGACTGACTCAAAGCCTTATCAGATGCTGCAGCAGAGGTGGCCCACCTCCTAAACACTCTTTTTTTCTTAAGAAGTATTTCGACCGAAAACGCTAAGATTCGAGAAACCTGCACGGGATGGAATACCCAGGATGGAGATCGAAGCCACGTGAATCCTCCAAAATGCACCTGGAACGATTTTGTGAACTTTCTCAATGAATGACAGCCCGGATCCCCGGACGGCATGTTCAGCTCGAAGAACAAGACGATAACTCCGGACGTGTTCAATCAAATACCTTGTAATGAACCAATACTCAGCCCGGATTGTTCACTTGTCCTATGGGGGTAGTTCTTTCATGACCTTCATTACGTTTGCCGGTGCCCGACCGGCACGTAACTCCTGCACCATGAACTTCATTGGTTCAGAGATATGGTCAAAAAACAGCTGATACCCTTCGCACAGGTAATTGAGTCCGGGCTCGTCATCCGGAGTCCTGATAAACCGGTTCTTTGGGCATTCACCCCGGCAGGCAAAGAGGAACCGGCATTTCCGGCAGAATCCCGGAAGGCCATCCTGCTTCTCCCGGCCAAATTGCCGTTGCCGGGGACTATTCACGAGTTCTGCAACGGGATTTGTCATGATATTACCGAGCAGGTGGTCCCGGTCAACAAAATGGTCACATGAATAGATGTCCCCGGTATGTTCGATCACCATTGCCTGCCCGCAGGCAGGGGAGAAAACGCAAATCCCGTGTGGTTCCCCGTACCAGTTCGCAAGAGCTGTGTCGAAATGCTGGATATAGACATTTGCAACATCGTGTCGCACCCACTCATCAAAGACACCGTTCAGGAACCTGCCATATTGAGCAGGCCGGACGGACCAGGCGGTAACTTCCCCGGTTTTTTCATCGTGTGCCACAACAGGGATGAACTGGATAAACCGGGCTCCGATCTCGTCACGGAAGAACCGGTAGACCTCAAGGGGGTGATTCACCGTTGGCACTGTTCACCGTGCAGAGAATATTATACTCCACCCCGTGCTTCTTCAGCAGGGAGAGCCCCTTCATCACCCGGTCAAACGTCCCTTTTCCGGAATTGTCTTTACGAAGGGCATCATGGAGTTCCCCTGGACCATCGATACTGATCCCGACAAGAAAATTATTCTGACGTAAGAATCTGCACCACGTTTGATCAAGTAATATACCGTTGGTCTGGATGGTATTTCGGATTACCATACCGGGTCTGCAATATTTCTTCTGCAGTTCCAGGGCTTTTTTAAAAAATGTAAGTCCGAGAAGTGTTGGTTCCCCCCCCTGCCATGCAAAAGTGACCTCGGGGACGAGGTGGCCTTCTATTGTCTGTTGAATATATGCTTCAAGTATGGTGTCCGGCATCCGGAACCGGCTTTGCGGGTAGAGGGCTTTTTTGGGGAGATAGAAACAGTACCCGCAGGCAAGGTTGCACTGAGGACCGCACGGTTTTGCCATCAGGTGGAATGCAGGGAGTTTTGGGAACGGTTCCATAATCACGTGTTTGTGTCTTTCTCTAAAAATTAATGAGTTGTTGCCAACGAAGACAGGATTTCTTAAAAAATATCGGGATTAATCCCTCATGAGCCAGGCAGTGACTTCTTTTTCATGATCAATATAATGTTCCCCACTTACATCCACAACCACTCTGTCAATAACTCCTCCGGTAAAACGGAATGGGGCAGTATAGTCCTGTGAAACCGGTGCACCACTATCAGATCCGATGGAGAGACCTTCTCCGAACATACCAGGCTGGGTCATGATAGTCCCCTGCCCGACTTTTTTCATATCAATGAAAAGGGTCAGAGTGCCTACTGCACTCATCGTTTTGTCGTCGCCTGTTTTCACAAACTCCGCAGTAAAGACATGTTTGCCGGTTGATATCCCGACAGTCGATGTCACCCGCTGGATCTTCTCACCCAGCCAGTTATACACGTAGTGGAGCTTGTTATCTTTAATATACAGGCAATGTCCTCCACCAACCCCGCCATGAGCAAAGAGTACGCCTTCTGCTCCAGGAGTTTCAATAACGGCACCGGCAGCGATGGTGAAATTTCGCCGCCGGATATTGACCGCAACCATTTCGGGCACCGAGGCACAGCCAGGATAGTAAACGTAGCGGTTTCGTGGTTTTGATGGCTCCGGTCGTGGGGCCGATAGAATTTCAAGGGCACTGCGGTCATCGAGAGGCAGACCGTGATAAATGCCCGCATAATAATACCAGAGCCCTTTTAATTTCTCTACGATATCCGGGTTTTTATCTGCCAGATTATGCATCTGGGCACGATCTTTTTTCAGGTTGTAGAGTTCCCAGGCATCGTGCTCGAACTTACCCCAGCCGGAGATGGGGGGATGAAGGGTGTTCACCAGCCAACCCTTGTAATAGAGTGCACGCTGTCCAAGCATCGAATAGAACTGGGAAGCTTTTTCTTCTGCTTTTGGATCCTTTATTGCCGCTGCAAAACTCTCTCCTTCGATCGGGTTCTGGCTAAACCCTTTCAGGACTTCCGGGGGCGTTATGCCAAGCATCTCGTAGATGGTCGGCACAATGTCCACAGCATGGATATACTGGTCGCGAATCTCTCCCCGTGCTTTGATTCCCTTCGGCCAGGAAACAAGACACATGTCGGCAACTCCGCCTTCATACCCTGCAAACCGTTTCCAGTACGGGAACGGTGTGTCAAAAGCCCATGCCCAGCCGGTGCAGTAGTGGTTGTAGGCCTTCGGGCTGCCAAGGTCATCAAGGCGGAGAAGGTTCTGCTTGATATCGTCAGGAACATTATTGAAAAATTTTATTTCATTAAAAGAACCAGCAGGACCACCTTCCCCGCTTGCACCATTATCTGAGATCACGACAATAATGGTGTTCTCCAGTTGTGCCGAGTCCCTGAGATAATCGAGGACGCGGCCGATTTCCTGGTCGGTATACGACACAAACCCGGCAAATACCTCTGCCATCCGGATGAACAGTGTCTTTTCGTCCTCTGACAGGGAATTCCACGGCAGCACAAAATCAAGTTTCGGCCACGGCTGCCCGTCTGGTCCCTTTACTGCGGGTTCCCCGTGCGGGTTGATGGGAGACAATTCTGTTGAATCCGGTAACAGTCCCATCTTTTTCTGGTTTGCAAGGATCTGCTTCCGGATCTCCTCGTATCCCATGTCAAACCGGCCTTTATACTTGTCTGCCCATTCCTTAAACACGTGATGGGGAGCATGGCCACAACCCGGGCAGAAATACATAAACCACGGTTTATCCGGCGCTACGGTTTTTGCGTCCCTGATGAACTCGATCGCCTTATCAGCGAGATCTTTTGAAAGGTGGTATCCATCCTCTGGAGAGGCTGGTTGATCAACAGGATGGTTATCATAGACGAGGTCCGGGTACCACTGGTTGGTCTCCCCACCTAAGAAGCCATAAAAACGTTCGAAGCCCCGACCGAGTGGCCAGCGGGCTTTCCATGCCGAGAGATCCGTCTCCTCCCCGGGGGTAAGATGCCACTTGCCGACAGCATACGTATTCCATCCCCGCTCATTGAGCACTTCGGCAATGGTTCCGTTCTCAAAGGGAATCCGGGCACTCAGGCCAGGAAATCCACATGATGCTTCGACAATGGTGGCCATGTTGTTGCTGGTTGCATTCCGGCCGGTTAAAAGGCTTGCACGTGTCGGTGAACAGAGAGCGGTTGTATGGAAATTACTGAACCGGATGCCTTCATCAGCTATCCGGGTCATATTCGGGGTCTCAACAGGTCCCCCGAACGTATCCATCGTGCCATACCCTACATCATCCCAGACGATAAAGAGGATATTTGGTGCACCCCCGGGTGCGATCGGCTGGGTAAACGGGACCCAATCTGGTTCGGAATCCCTGATATCAACCGCAATTTTTCCTTTCCACGGTTTGGTCATACTATCTTCCCTATGTTTTGATACATTCTAATCCGCATAAAAATACTTAAAAATGATCAATATGCTCTGGAATCATTTTTTTCAAATACCAGGACACCCGGATTCGCTGGAAGGAAAATTGCCTAAACACAGGCCGGGCGAAATCCTTTAATTTCTCTCGCTCCTATGTATCACCATGCACCAAAAAGTCTTAATTGGGACCCTGTTAGGAATTTTTTGTATCCTTTTCGTTCTCGGGGCAGGATGTACCTCAACCAAAGAAGCAACGCCTGTTCCCACTGCACCAACTTCGGCAGCTACCGCAACGCAAACCATTGTTGAAACCCCGGTAACTACCTTACCTGCCATCTCAAAGGTAATTGCACCTGAAATACCGCAATCCAATACTACACTGTTGGATCATGATGGAACATCAGCCAGCGATGCCGCATTCAATATTTTTTTTGTGAAATCTACAACCGAAATTGTCAATAAAACAACATCGGTTGTTGAGGCAATGGTTCCGGGATCCCTGAGTGTTCAGGCAGTCTATTCTCCCGCTATATTGTATCTGGAAGCAAAAGACCTTGGACATACGATTGAGAGAGATTATGATCTGACCCTGAATATGAAAACAAATACGCCCGAAACTGAAGAAAAAAGGATTGCCTATCTTCAATTCCTCTATAGAGCCAAGAGTGGCGCCAACCACATAGCCGATGCTGCAGAAGCGGAAAGTTTTGGTGATTATAGCACCGCACTTGCGATGTCAACCGCAGCAAGAACCGATCTTCGGGATATTAAAGTAGATCCGGATTTACCCCCGACCGTTCCGATTAACACTCTGAATATATTTCTCACCGAGTATATCGGCAGAGTCCAGGAAAAAGTGATTCAGCAGCAAAATGAAGAAACGAATCAGAGACCTCAATCTGAAGCCAGGTTCCCTCGCTGATATGAGGTATTATCAACACCTGAACAAGGTCAACTTTTTTTTTGGATCGGCAACCTGATTACGGCTCCCGGTAACGGATTCGACTAAATAGGGGTATTGAAGCAACAGTGATCATATTCTTCCGTTTTAGGATCCCACTTTCACACCCCTTAGACCTGAGCCTTATCACAGTCAGTGCTGGAGTAATCAGGTGCTATGTTGATCGAACTCCGCAAGGGGATGACGCTTCACCCATGCACCTTCAACGCGGTGATCGCACCCGAGAGGGTGATGATCTCCGCACTCAACAACAACACGGATCTCCAGCGTTTCCTCTTCCTGTACGTGAGCGGCAATTACTCACGCCTCCTCTCTTCGATCAACCGGTCATCCAGGAACTTTGAGGTCCGCAGGGCATTCACGGCCCACCAGCTCTTCACCATCCTCAAAGAGGTGAGCCACACGGTGGTACTTCTTGAACACGATCCCACGCTCTTCGATGGAGCAGAGGAGATGATGCCGCAGATCGCGGGGATGCTGAAAGATATCAGCCGCGAATCTCTCGTTATTCTGTATACTCCATCTATTGACCGTCCATTCTCTGTGTTGATGCGACAGGCCTCTCACATCATCGAGTTCGCGCCGGCTGACGATTTTGTCGGGACTCCCTGGTATCGCAGCCCACGATCGCATCGTAATTGCGAAACCCTCCCGTATGCGCAGCGGACTCTGGAGGTATCGTAAATGGGAAGAAGTTTTGAGAGCGTCCGTCAAGGAGTGAAAAGCATTGCTGACCGCTGGGCCCGGTCTTCTCGGTCACTGAAAAAGGAAGACCAACAGTATGGTGAGAAACTGGCGGAACTGGCAAAGAAACATTCGAGCGAAGCGTTCATAGCCTGTGACGATCCCCTCGAAGATGCGGTCTTCTCGGTGCTCGTCGAGACGCTCAAACACCAAGACCAGATTGAATCGCGTTTGAGGAATGATACGGATCGTTGACTGAGCGTACTGGAACCCGGGGTTGATCTCTGAACAAAGAATGGACAGAGATCACCTTTGCCCCTTTTCCCAGGGAGATGCAAAACTGAAGATCATCGACATTATACCCATTTTTTATCACCTATGCTCAAAATGAGTGAAATATGCCCTATACTGGCTTCGATTTTCTCTCTATTTTCACCTGCGTTTTGGAAAACCCCGTAAAACCGCCGTTTTCTGTTCCTGTGGAGAATAAGCCCTATTATCGCTCTGTTTGGCAAAATACGGCAGATTTGCACCTCACCTATTGGCTTGTAAAGCCCTTTAAATCGAGCTGTTTTTTGCCCCTTATTTTACCCCATCCGGATCCCATAAACCCTGACAGAACACCAATATGAGGGTCGTTTTTTCTGGGGTCTGAAAAATTGGGTATTTTTAATAAAGAAAAGCTACCGCTCTGGAGAATTCCTTTTGTTATACTATGAAATACAAAGCTCTGGTACGATGACGGAGGAGACAGTGGCTGTCCCGCCGGTCCGCCCCTGGGCTCAAGTAGCGATGATGACGTATCACTGCCATGCAGTCTTCGTTTTTTTCTTTTGGATGACAACCTCTTCGTGGGTAGCAGGGTGAGTAGGGGCTGAGATCACAATACCAGTTCAGGCAATGGATATCTTTAGTTTTTTCTCGGCATCCTTTCGCTTCTTGTAGAGGATCCCTACGAGAATTGAGACGATAATGATGGAAAAGACGGTGACCATGAGCACCATGAGGAGAACATCGTTTTGAATGTCCATGAAGCCTGCAAAAATCCCGACACGTGAATCCTTCTGGATGTTCGTCAAGACTGCAAAGATCACTACAAGGACGGCGGTGATGTTCCGAAATCCGGCGCCGAGGGCAAGGTCCACCCCAGCATTCCCTTCAAATCGCCCGATTAGGTAGGTAATACCAATCACTGCCAGCGTGAAGAAAATTGCCACAAAGACCGCGAGGGCCCCTGAGCCGGTACTTACGATGTTCCCGAACCGTGAAAAGAAGATGACGCCGAAGGTCAGGAAGATCACCAGGATGGAGATATCGGAGGCCCAGTCCATAACCGGCTCGAGGCGAGCAGAGAGCGGCTCTGACCGATTTCTGACTGCGATCCCGAGAAGGATGGGGATCAGGATCAGGACCACCAGATTGCCCATGACATAGAGGGAATCGGTCCGCGCCCCATTCAGGATGAAGGGGATAAGGAACGGTATGAGCACGATGGTGACAATGGTCATGATGATGGACAGCGAGACCGCCTGGCCAACGTTCCCTCCGGTGATACTGGGCTACCTTTCCCGTTGAGGGGGCACCGGCAGCAATACTCACGAGGAGCAGGCCGGCTGCCAGCTCCGGGTTCATGGGAATAATGACAATAAGGGTAATGGCGATCAGGGGCACGAGGATGAAATTCGCAAAGAGCGAGAAGGTGAGGAGCCGCCGGTTGTGCAGTGGTGCGACGAGTTCCCCGATGGTCACCATGAGACCGGTCAGGAACATGCTCGTAAGGATAAAGATATAGACGGCGATGGAGCCAAGATCGTAGAGTAATGGGGCCATAATTGGTCCTACCTGCTTTGAACCGTTGCACAGGTAACTCTATAAGGATTTTGAGAGAGTATTATCAGTCCTGCCACTGCTTTAAGGCTAAAATAAAAATACAAAACGACCAGTTCTCCACGGGAAATAAGTCGGTCGAAGCGCCGCTTTTCGTCTGACAATATCAATTTTCGTGTGGGTTAATTTCCGGTGGAACTCTGGGATCTGCTCATGAACAATCTGAAGGTCCGAATGTCCGCAAAGCTGCAATACCAGATCCAATTATTCAGAAAATACAAAAGCTCATATTCGCGTTTGATAGCAAAAGTCATGAAAAAACGATAATAAAGATAACTGCGGATCGTGAAAATCGGGGGATTATTGGATAAACCCACGATTATTTCAATTTTACTTTCTCTGCGGCTTTTGCACCCTCTGCCAGGTGTGCACCCATTGCCACGAGTGAATCCATGGTTATGAAACCATTCGCGAGAAGGACGGCGTGTTTTTTCATTGCAATCTCTTTGAATTTCTTTGCCCACAGGTGCTCGATGAGCAGGAACCCGGCTGCAGTGCCTTTGGGAATATTCTTTGCAATGTCCTTTACTTGTTTCTGGTCGAGCCCGAATTCCTTATAATAAGCGGCTTCGGCAGCAGCATTTGATAATGCTTTTGCACCCTCTTCACCAGCTGCACCAAAACCAATAAGTGCCCCGACGCCGGCAGCTAATTTTATCCGGTCATCATCAGAAAGTTGGGTAAGCTGAACAGATCCAATCTTGCCTTTATCATCCTTCACAATTGCAAGGAGCCCCACTACCCGAATGATCTTATGTTCACTCAGCTTGAAGATCTCCTTGAGCAGTGCACCATCAAGGTTTTCCAGTTCCGGAAATCCCATCGCTATCATCTGAATTGGTCCAAATTCAATCATTTTTTTCCTCCTTTTATACTCTCACATAGAGGATTTTTAAGTATATATATATTGTTGGGAACTTTATAAAAATTAAAATGTGCAGGTGTTCAGGGTTCAGGAAGGGGCCTGTTCTGTCTCCAGACCCCATTTCAGCCCCGGCTTTCCCACCAAGTATATAATCATTAACAAGTGAGATAATCTTAGCACAACTTCCAGGGTATCAATCGTATTGATTCACGAGGGTGCTGGGAGGTGGAAACAGGTATGGGCATTGCTAAAAAGGTCGTTGCTGCCAAGGCAGTTTCAGGACGAAGAGACGATAAGAAAGATAAAAAAGAAGAGAAGAAGAAGTAAAAAAAGATTACAAAATAAATTTCCTTTTTTGAATTACTAACCGAGAAGTTTCTTTTTAGAGGCAGAGAACTCCTCGTCAGTTAGCGCACCCAACTTATGAAGATCTGCCAGTTTTTGCAACTGTGCAATAGTAGCATTATCCCTACCTGCGGATGCCGGTGCAGATGCCTGTGCATATATCTGGATACTTCTATTAGATTTAAGGTTTTTATCCAGTGAAAAATACCTGTTCCATATAGAGTAATTTTGGAGTCAAACACCCATATTTGTATTTTTTTGACAATGTCTCAAGAGCTCTTGCTGAATTAATATGTACAGTGGACGAGAATCACTTCCAGACCACCGTTGACCGTTCCCTATTCTGCCCTTGTCCTTATTTCGATCTTGGGTTCCCATTGATGAGGAAGATATTCCGGGCCCATCAAATCGATACCTATAATAAATTTGTACATGAGAAAAGGATTGGAGATTAAACTTGCCAGACCAGGAAGACTCACCAGGTGCCCCGTTGCCGCCGGAACCACAGATGGAAGACGATCAGCCGTTCCATTGGAGGGCCACCTTCTTAGTGGCAATCATCGTAATTGCGCTCATCGCCATCGCCTTTACCGCGGGATTCATGGCGCTGTACGTATATTTGAGCAAGGCCATCTGGTTCGAGAATGACTTTGTCCTTGCTAACCGGTGGATGATACCGGTGTTGGTGCTCTTCTTCTCGCTCCTGGTCGGACTCTGCCAGAAATACCTGCATGCACCGACCGTTATAAACGGCGGCTTTGTGGAAAATATGAAGGAGCAAAAACTGGTAACTGACTACCGGGTCTTTCCCGGTGCTTTCCTCTCCTCCATCATCACACTCATCTCCGGTGCAAGTGTCGGGCCCGAGGGCACCCTCAACATCCTGGTCCCCCAGATCTCTGCCTGGTTCCGGGACAAGTTCCGGATTGAGCGGGGGTCCAGTACAAATCAGCTGGGATTTGATATGGCCGCCCTGGCATCGGCGTACAATGGTATTGTCGGAAATCCGCTCTTCACCGGGATTCTGGCGACCGAGTACCCGGATCGGCAGGAAGGGTGCCGCCACGTTTCTCCTCTGGAACCTGTTGGCAGGCATTATCGGGTATGTTTTCTATATTATCATTGGATTCCCTTCCTTTTCCTCCCTGATTCTCTTCCCACCGGTCGAAGAATTGTCCCTGGTAATGATACTCTACGCGATAATTCTTGGGGGAGTCGGGACACTCATTGCGCTGTTCTCCGGATTCTGCATGAAAGGAATCGGGCGGGTCATGGAGACGGCATTCGGGGACCGGATTATCCAGCGGACTCTTGCCGCTGGGGTGATCTTCGCGGTGATCGGGTATTTCCTCCCTGCGCTGTTATTTTCAGGTGAAACCCAGATCTTCACCATTCTCGAAAACCCGGCCGAAGTGGGAGTTGCCATGTTGCTCCTGTATGCTGTCTTGAAGATCCCCCTCCTTGCGCTTTCCTACAAGAGCGGATTCATCGGCGGGCCGATATTTCCTGTGCTCTTCTCCTGCACCATGCTTGGTCTCGCCCTCTCCCTAGTCTTTCCATCCGTACCGGTTGCCATGTTCGTGATGTGTATCGAGGCTGCGGCCTTCGCCCTCGCCCTCGGTGTTCCCCTGACGGCGATCGTCCTCATCATCGTCATGAGCAACCCCAGTCCTGAATTGATTGTGCTGATCGTGATCTCTGCAACCACCGGCCTTGTCCTCGGTGCTCTGATGGAGCAGATGAAGGCACGACGAACCCAGAACCAGGCCACACCGGTAGCCGGAACCACCCTGACCTGATACCTATTTTCAGGACAACGATGGCGGGGGAGCATATCATGCATCCAGGAAGATGACAATACTTTCCCACGAACGGTTAGGATGTGCTGAAAAAAGACCGGTAGGCAGGACCCCTTCTACCTCTCTGAGCAGGTCATAAGGCATAATCATCGGACAGAACCGATATGTGTAAAGATGCAAAATCACGCTCGGGGGAGATCACCATCATTCTTCTTTGTCGTACCGAAACACACAAATAATTCTGGGGTAATCGTTGCATATGTTATCAGGAATCAGATCTCACAGGGCACTGAATTTACTATATCTTTTCCTTGTCGTACTGCTCCTTGCGGGAACCGGAATAGTATCGGCGCATGCACCACTCGGTGTAGGGTCAAATGAAGATATTGCAAATGCGACCCCGATCAGTAATCCTGAAAAATCATTTGTCATCTACACTGAACTCCATGAGGGCGGGGAAGCCCAGTACTATCATTTTCCCATGCAGAAGGGAGAGAATCTCTCTGGTTCCCTGCAGGTACCCGGCCCTGATTCGATGGTCCCGAATATCGTAATAATCGGACCGGGGATTGAATCAACAGGAAATGTTCCGTCTTTTATTGAGATCCCAGCAGGTTCAGGGGCAATGGTTATCGAGGGAAAATCGCCGGGAAAACCTTCCTACGAGCCTTTTACCCCGCAGCCCATCTATGAAGTGGCCCGTTATAACGTTACTGTTCCCCGTGATGGTGATTATTATATCGCGGTATATGGCCCCAGTGGAGGAAAATACAGTCTTGCCCCCGGGTTCCAGGAACAGTTCACACCCTCAGAATGGCTGCTGATACCCTGGTCGGTAGTCTCTATCCACCTCTGGGAGGGCCAGTCGCCTTGGGGTGTGTTCGCACCAATGATTCTGATTGTGATCGGGGGACTGGTTCTTATCGGTATCTTACCGGAAGCAACTTGGATTACACCAAGATCCTGTACGGTGGATGATACTCATAGCCGGACTCTTGTATCTTGGTGGTGCGGCCATGACAGCTCTGCAGATCATCCATGCAGTTCAGGTGACGGGATATACTAAAGAAGTGATCTTGACCCTTATGTTCATTGCAGGTCCGATCATCCTTGGTATCTTTGCAATCATGGAGGGTATACGGCAGCCTCGACCGGACTCTTTGTTGAAAAGCGGGATCAAAATGGTGGTAATCGGAGTCCTTGGATTGCTGATTTGGGCCGGTCTTATCATAGGACCAGTGATTGCTCTCGTTAGCGGGGTACTTATTCTTGGGAAACACTTCAGAATTTCCTAAAACTGACCTTACCAAGTTTTGACCGTTTTGGAAATTCCGCGATAGTGCGGCGTGAGACAAATTTTGGTTATTGGTGTAGCAAAAATCTCCAAAATGTTATATTCGCCTTTTTTTTAAGCCGTCTCCAGTAACCACGTATGTTTCAGTAGGATTAATTGTCTTTTTTGAACATTCCGCAATCAGTGCATAACCAACCGCACGGAATAAACCGAGAATCGGTTCTTTTGTAAACTCTTTGCATTTTTGCACCGCATTTTGGATGCGAACATTTTGGATGCTTGATGTCTGGCATACTCAAGATGTATACAAGTTAGGGTATATCAATCATTGTTCCGGGCACAATCTGGTCTCCGATTCGTATCGATTATTTCCAGACCGAGTATTTTTACATAAAAACACTTGGTAGCAAAAAACTCAAAACCGGTACATTTGCGCTTTCAGACGGTGTCCGAGGTATAAAAATAATCTTCGGTAAAAGGCATTTTTCCGAGAATTTAAAAAAAAATACATCAGGGAATGTATTCATCCATATCTGCTGTTTTCTCAACGTATTCCACGGTAGTATTCCCTGCCTCACAGTATCTTTGGGAAAAACTGTGGGGAAACCCGATATATCGCAAAAGATCACGTATGAGCTTAAAAATTCAGGAAAAAAAAGAATTTACCGGTTTTATAATGCCTTCTGTTCTCCCCGTATCATGAAGGAGACAACAATGGCTGCAATTCCACCAACCAGCGCAAATCCCCCGAAGATGTACGGAAGAAGAGCAGCTGCGACATAGGGGGAACCGAGCAGAAGGAAACCAAAGATTATGCTGATAACACCCAGTATTACTGCACCCCAGTCTTTTCCGGCAAAACCCTGGTAGATCTTGACAGCCCCGACAAACAGGGCCCAGAATCCCACGAATATGATGAAGAAGGCTGGCAGGACCAGGAAGCTGTATAACGGATATGCCAGAATGGCCAGACCGGCGAGGATACTGATGATCGCTATGAGGATCTTCCAGCCCCGGTCAGTTGGCTCCATAAACGCTGCAAACAGGGTAAAGATTCCACCGACAAACCAGTAGACACCCAGGAACACGATAGATGCCATGAGCGAATTGAGAGGATACGCCAGGAACAGGGCACCTATGATCACTGCAAAAATACCCCACAGGAGGACAAGCCACCAGGGAAAGAGGCGGACATCCGCCTGTTGAGAAGTAACATTTTGTTCAACCATGTAAATCACCAATGGTTACATCTAACTTGTTCTTTTCCTATTTATAGTCATAGCGGAACTTTTTTGAACGGTAGTGTTCATTTGCGGGTTCCCCGGAGACTTTTTGAAAGAAAATATGTCAGGGAGCGCATAGGAATTATACACCAGTTCAAGAGTTATGAAAGCGGTAAAATTAGTATCTGCTACTACTATGCTGATTCAGATTATGATATTTTGAAAACGGTCATTTCTTACAGAGCCCTCTTCTGCGAGTGATATAAAAAAATCCCCCCAAGGAGTCGCAGGGTCAAATGAAAAGGTAAAATCCCTGTTTTTTTTGGTAATCAGCGATTTTTCCTGCGGCATACCTGAATATCATTTCCGTTTTTTACCGTGACCTTTTACCCTCGTTCCCTTGGGAGGCATCACAAAATCCTCTTTCTGTGGACGAGGGAGCTGGACTCGCGGCTACGAAAAAGAATGGAATCCATCCAATCCTGAGTCCAGGTCACCAGCCGAAATAGTAGGTTATTTGCATGACCACGAAGGTAAACAGAACGAAGATGCCGGCAGCAAGCCATTTATTTCTCCCGGTGTGTTCGGCATAGAGGTAACAAATGTATCCGATGGCAAGAGAGGCGATGATCCGGGAGAGCATCAGGGGAACTTTTCCGAAGCCGAGGAGCAGGTACGGGAGGATAACCGGGATGACAGCGAGGATGTCACAGGAGGCGATGGCGATCAGGGTGTTGCGATCGTCCCCGCTTAAACGATACTTCAGCGGGGCTTCCGGGAACTTCATCGATGATGCGGTCTACGATCTTTTCCTTCTCTGCATCCGGAAGATAGTCAACGGAAGAGTCACCGATCGAGTCCAGAACCTTGTCCCTCAATTCACGGTTGTTCCTGTCTTTCTTGAGCTTACTGATGATCCTCTCCAGGTCCGCCTTATCCGTCAGGCCTCCGTAAATCACGGTAGTCCCATCGATGATCCCCCACGTTATGTTCACCCCAAAGGTGAGTACCACCAGGACTACCGTGAGGTATATCCTGCCATATCCGAGATTGCTGGCCAGTAAGATATCACTGTATCCGCCGATTATCCCACAGACAACAGCGACCATGAGGAACCCGTAGAACCACTCGCCGAGCATATCCCCAAAGGACATGTATCTTCTCTGGAACCCTGTTATCGGATTCGAAGCCATGACAAAGTGTCAATCGTCGGATATATAATATCTGTCATGGCGTGTGTGAGCGTATGATTTCTTCAGGGTAATCAGGTGATCCATAGCAATCCCCGATAACATCAATCGGACAAAATAAAGGGGAGATTCTATCACAGTGAAAACTTAGAAGCGATGTATAAAATAATAAAATGGCATGATTCACAGTTGAAAGTGATATTAAAAAAAAAAGACTATGGTTTTTTAGAACCAGGTGCCTGGGTAACGATTTTAACTGCATCCACAATCTCTGGCAGCATCTCTGCGGGAAATCCCATGACCATCTCATCATCGGCAATCCCGGAAAACTTTCGTGAACCGTCACAACCGAGAGAAAAGTTCGGCTTACCGGTGAGAACGGTCTGTGCGACTGCATCCGAACAGACCGACTGGATACCAGAGAACGAGGCATGTAACCGCCCTCCCATCCGGAATAACGAAGATTGTGCCAGCTTCAGCATAGACCAGGGATTGGTAATAATAAGAATTACCTGCGGGACGAATGGTGTCTTTTCCAAGGGAGCGTACATAGTTGCATAGGTTTCCCCGGTGGGAAGGTGTGGTACGCTCTCCATCGTCCTTTTACTGGAGGTAACACTCTCAAATTTCCCCAGTTTAAAATAAAACTGCCCTGTCTTTAATGTTGGGGTAAGATCCTTGAAGCCTAAAGCATAGGCACCACCCATGCATTCGTGCTTTTCAGAAGTGGAATAAAAGATCCTGCCTTCGTTCCTGGCAAGGCTCACCATCATACAGTGCTTGATTGTTTTATCGAGCTCTGGTATACCCGGGGGAATGTCATCCTTTGTTGTCGCAAAACCAATTGCGACGGGAGATCCTTTCATCTTCAGGGAAGTTTTGAGGATTTCAGACTGCTTGGGCATAATCTATCTTGACTTTCATGAGTTCCTGGGTCATACGTGATCGTTTCCTGACACCCTCTATAGGGTCATAACATAACATATTTCCATTGTTATTTAAAGGTATCAGATTAGGAAAAAAAGGATATACTTTTGACTAATTGTCGCTCATTTACAACGTAAGAATTATTTCTTCTGATCAGATCCCATCATTTCAAGTCGTTTTCTTTCAATCGCGCCCTTTGAGGCAATACTCAGGATATAACCGATTGCTGTCATTACCAGTGAAATGGCGATACCCAACCCTGCTACGAAAGGTGGAGATGAAATGAGATGAAATGCACAGGAAAATCCCTCATTCATCACCCTTTTTCCTGACCCGTATTTCCCTCCTGTCGACGGCATCCGGGTCATTCATTCCCATGGTTGCCCTCAACGCGGAACAATGCTTCGCACTTTAAAAAAAATCGGTTACTAGGATCAGTATCCTCTGATAGTTACCGGGATTTTTGTGATTTTTTCAAATATCCACCGTTTCCGGGCAAGGTTCCGGTAGTCATACATAAAATGTTCGTAGGTATGCCATATGGTCACCCAGTTCATGATGGTAATAAATCCTAGAATTAGGGTAACACTGACTGCGTCAAGGGGGATCTCATTCTTCGCGGCAAAGTACACGAACAATAACAGAATGGCAACATTCCCCAGTGCCAGAATGATACTATATATCCCTTCTCTCAGGTGAATTTTCATATCATGGGTCACGTCATCATAACGAAATCCGAAATGGTTATGAACAGCCTTCGGTGATGAGGGAGGATGAAACGTCGGTGATATCTTTTTCCGGCAGTTCAATGACCAGACTTGCTGGTTTGCTGACCCGGTATTCATCGAGATGCCCGGCGATTGCGTCCTCTGCCTCTTCTGTCAACTCCTTTTCGGGAAGCGGGGTGGGATCTCCCTCATCGAGAAGCTGCCCGAGTGCCTTGAACCTGAAGGTAAAAAGAACGGTCCCGCCCTGCTCTTCTTTTTTCACAACAATTTTTTTCATTGTTCACTCTGCCAGTTCCATTAGAAGGTGCAAATGATTTGAATATTACTATCCTGTCTGCTTCATCCGTTCCGTCAGACTCACGTATACTGAATTTCCCGATTATCTCACCAGTGACGCTATCGCGCTCGTTCTCATCCTCATAACCAGCGGGAACTTCAGATAAACGTGGCTTTCCCTGGTGAGAGATGAATGCATAGGAAAGCTTAAATCATATTTTCTGCAATTGACCTTAAGAGTGGGTTGGATTACGATCCAGAGGTAATGAATAAGTTTATTAAAAGGAGCAAATGAATGGCCCTGCAGGTTGGAAAAAGTCTGGTAGTGGTAATGGCTCTGGGAACGTTTGTCGTGGTGTTGGATAACACCATCATGAACGTGTCCATTTCGGCGCTGGTCACCGATTTACAGACCACCGTATCCGGGGTACAGGCGGCAATTGCGCTCAACGCTTTGATGATGGCCGCGTTTGTTCTGATGGGCGGGAAACTGGCCGATATTATCGGGATGAAGAAAACGTTTCTGACAGGAGCCCTGTTTTACATTGTCGGTAGTTTACTGGCTTCCGTGAGTAATAATTTAACGATTTTTATTCTGGGGTGGTGTGCTATTCAGGGTTTTGGTGCGGCCATGATGCTGCCAAACGTGAATACCATCATCCGGGCTTATATTACCGGGATGAGATCGGGTCAGGGCTTACGGGATGATGGGCGGCATCAACGCGATGGCCATGGCCGTAGGACCGATTATTGGTGGTTTTCTGACCACGTATTTTTCCTGGCGCTGGGCTTTTCGTCTGGAAGTGCTGGTGCTGGTCGGGGTCTTGCTGATGAGCAAAGCAATTCCCAAAGATGTGATGGGTACCGTGAGACCGGTACTGGATAAAGTGGGAGTTTTGTGGCAGGCAGGGGCAATGGTGTTGTTTGTTTTAGGGACGCTCCTGATTGCAGATTACGGGTTGTTCTTTGCCAAGCAACCGTTTATGATCGCCGGTTACGAATTTGCTCCTTTTGGCCTCTCCATTGTCCCGCTGTTATATGGAGCAGCAGTAGTATGTTTAATCCAGTTTGTCCATTGGGAGCAGCACTTAGAGGATACGGGCAGGGACAGGCTGATAGACCTGATGATGTTCAAAATCAAAGATTTTGTAACAGGCCTGAACGTGAGATTTATCCAGGTAGCTCTGATTGCCGGAACTACTTTTTCGGTACCCTTGTTTTTGCAGGTGACCTATGGGATCAGCGCCTTTGAAACCGGGTTTATTCTCCTGGCGTTAACCGCAGGTCTGTTGCTGACGGCCATGGGTGGAGCGAAACGGGGACTCACCATTTTACCCAAAAAGAAGGTCATGGGGGGATTTTTAATCGCTGTTACCGGGGTGCTCATTATGATCGGGTATTTGTTTATCGGAAATGCCCCGGTGGGTCTGATGCCTGGTTTGTTTGTGTACGGTCTGGGGATGGGTTTGGTGGTGTCGCAGATTGTCAACCTGATCATGTCGGCGGTGACACCCGGGCAGACCGCGGAGGCGTCGGGGATCGCTTCAACCCTGGAAACCCTGGGGAGCTCGGTGGGAACCGCGGTTATCGGCACTATTCTGGTGGTGGCGTTAACGGGCGGGGTAGGGATGATGGTGGAACAAAGCACGGTATTTCCCTGTGAATTAAAGCAGCAGATCAGCCAGGACATGGCGACGAGCATGGAGGTTGTTTCGACCGATGTGGTGTCGGAAAGCATCCAGGAGAATGGAGTGTATGAAGCTGAAGCCCTCAGAATCTATGATACCGCCCGGCAAAATGCGTTCATTATTACTCTGATGTTTATGGCCTTCATGGCGTTTGTGGCGTATCTGCTGGCCAGACGTTTACCGGCAGTAAAAACGGTACCGGAAGAGGAGCAGGTATGACACCCCGGTGAATATTTCTTTGCCCCTCCAGAAACAGACATGAGTCGAATCGCTTACGGTCAAGCTGAGAAAAAGTTCTGTCTGTGGTGGATGCCCGCCTCAGGGCCTCTCCGGGGCACAGCGGGCAGGAGAGTTTTTCCCGATTTTTCTCGTTAACAATCCGCCGCGGGGGTATCCCTTTGAGGGGGGCAAACATCGAACCTGATAGAAAGAGCGGGCAACCTGACCGCATCATGTCTGAATAATGGTCTGGAGAGAGGTTCCAGACTAAATCTGAACACCATGGGGGTTTCACCCCGCCGCATTGGTTCACGACCCCCGAACGTGATACTACCCGGAAAGGTACTACGTTATTATCGCTCAGCGCAGGGGCGGTATGGGGGGACAGAGCACTGTCTCCTCCCTCATCGTACCAGCATCCTGAATTTCCTATCAAATAAAAAGGAATTTTCCAGAGTTATTTCTTTTAACTTTTAAATAATAAAAAAGGGATTTGATTTGATTTGATTTCATCAGTATTTCCCGCCTTATACGGCACCAGGGGAATTCCGTTCCTGTAGCCATGAGATGTTTGAAGATCTCGCCCACGGCCAGAGTATCACGCCAAGAATATGACAGAGCCACCCCAGGTACGCAGTAAGTGACGTGATAATGAAGATCGACGGGAAAAGGCATGTCTCCGTCATCAGGATAGAACCAGGGATATCCCGGATTCAGATGATGTGAATCCATCGCTCCTGAATCGGAATGCAGGATTTATAAAGTTAAAAGAACATGGAGTGGTACCTATGGCGAAAAAGAAAGACAAGAAAAAAATGAAGGATAAGGCAAAGACGAAGGCCGAAGTGCGAAGCCGGCATCCCATCTGCGGCTGATGGATCAGCTCCTTATGCAGCGGTTGAGTCCAGGGAAAAGATGAGCCGTAAGGAATTCGAGAAGGAGCTGGAGAAGCTCCAGATCGAGCTCGTCAAGATGCAGGAGTGGGTGAAGGTCAGCGGTGCCAAGATCTGTGTGCTTTTCGAAGGCCGCGATGCCGCCGGCAAGGGCGGCGTCATCAAACGCATCACCGAACGTACAAGCCCGCGGGTCTTCCGGCTGGTGGCCCTGCCGTCACCCACCGAGCGGGAGAAGTCCCAGATGTACGTCCAGCGCTACATTCCGCACCTGCCGGCCGCTGGGGAAGTGGTACTCTTCGACCGCAGCTGGTACAACCGGGCGGGAGTTGAGCGGGTCATGGGATTCACCCCAGAGGCCGAGGTAGAAAAGTTCCTGCGCTGGGTGCCCCCGGTCGAACAGGCGATGATTGGATCCGGGATTATCCTGGTGAAGTACTGGCTGGAAGAGACCATGGAAGACCAGACCGAGCGCTTCGAGGAACGCATCGATGACTACCGCAAGATCTGGAAGCTCAGCCCGATGGACCTCGAGAGCCATCGCCGCTGGTATGACTACTCGCGGGCCCGTGATGCCATGTTTGCGGCCACGGATACCCCGGAATCACCCTGGTATGTCGTGGATTCGCACGACCAGCGGCGCGGGCGACTGAACTGCATCGCCCACCTGTTGAGCCTGATCCCCTACAAGGAAGTCCCCCGTGAGAAGGTGAAGCTCCCCAAACGCCAGCCGAAGGGTGACTACGTGGAGCCGGACTATCCCTTCCGCTGGATTCCGGAGAAATACTAAACAAGGAGGCACACAGGATGGCAGACACGGTACAGGAACAACCGAAATGGTATTCGATGACGCCGGAGGCAGTTGCGCAACAACTGAAGGTTGATCCGGCAAAAGGGCTGAGCGCAGCCGAAGCGCAGCAGCGCCTGCAGCAGTACGGCCCGAACGTTCTGGCCGCCAAGAAGAAGGAATCGGGCTGGCAGGCTTTCCTGCGCCAGTACCGGGACTTCATGCAGATCCTCCTGGTGGGCGTCGCCCTGATCAGCCTGGTGGTCACGCGCGAAGTGGGCACGACCCTGGTGCTGCTGGGCCTGACAGTTTTCAACGCAATATTGGGGCTGCGAGGTGAATCCAAGGCTGAGGCCAGCCTGGCTGCGCTCGAGAAGATGATGAAGAACATCACCCGGGTACGCCGTGACGGCCTGGCGATTGAGATCGAAGCGGAGGGGCTGGTGCCGGGCGACATCGTGCTGATGGAGGCGGGCAACCGCGTGCCGGCCGATGGACGCCTGTTCGTCACGGCAACCCTCGAGATCGAGGAGGCCGCCCTGACCGGCGAGAGTGTTGCCTCACCCAAGGACACCGTGGCGATCACCAAGCCCGAAGTTCCTCTCGGCGACCGCCTGTGCATGGCCTTCATGAACACCGCGGTGACCCGCGGCCGCGGCGAGATGATCGTGACCACCACCGGCATGGGCACCGAGATGGGCCACATCGCCGACCTGCTCAACAAGACCAAGTCCGACAAGACACCTTTGCAGAAACAGCTCGACAAGCTGATTATCATCATCGCCGGCATGGCCGGCCTGGCGTTTGTCCTGATGGTCATCCTGGGTCTGAGCCACGGTGATTCCTTCGAGACGATCTTCCTCGCCGGCATCGCCCTGGCGATTGCGGCTATCCCCACCGGCCTGCCTGCAGTCGTGACCACGATGTACTCCATGGGGACACGGGCGCTGGCCAGCCTGGGTGCCATCGTCAAGCGTCTGCCTTCGGTTGAGACGCTGGGCTCGGTCTCGGCAATCTGCTCCGACAAGACCGGCACGCTGACGCTCAACAAGATGACCGCCCGCGAGTTCACCATCCCCGGCCAGAACCGCTTCACGGTGACCGGTGAAGGATATGGCACGCAGGGGACCATGGAGTTGTCCAGCGGTATAGCAGGATTACAACCGTGGCAGAAGAACACCCTGTCCTACAGCACAGAAGGCAAGCTGCTGAGTGCAGGGGGCGCCAAGGTTGATCTCGATCCGATCCTTCTGCCCATGGCGTTGTGTGCCGATGCCCGTCTCGACAACGGCACCCTGATCGGCGATCCTACCGAGGGTGCGCTGATCGTGCTGGCGGAGAAAGGCGGCATCAGCGTGGACGGTGCACGCACGATGTACCCCCGCGTGGCCGAGGTGCCGTTCGACTCCGACTACAAGTTCATGGCCACGTTCCATACCATGAAGAACGAGCAGGGCAAGCCGGTGGTGCGCTGCTTCGTCAAGGGTGCTCCGGATGTGCTGATCGCCCGCAGCAACTCGTACTGGATGCCAGGCGGTGAGGTGCTGCCGATCACCGAAGAGAACCGTCCCCTGGCATTCAGGGAAAACGACCGCATGGCACAGGCGGGCGAACGGGTGATGGTGGTCGCACGTCGCGACTTCGATCCGAAGACGTTCGATCCGACGGCCAAACTGCTCGACCAGGTGAAGGATCTCACCCTGCTTGCCATGGTAGGTATCGTGGACCCGCCACGTCCCGAGGCCAAGGATGCCATTGCCAAATGCCACAGTGCCGGCATCCAGGTGCGCATGATCACCGGCGACCATGCCGTGACCGCGGCGGCCATCGGGCATGAGCTGGGCATCGAGGGTAAAGCGCTCACCGGCGCGGAGTTCGCCGCCATGAGCGATGACCAGCTGATGAAAGATCTGCCCAACATCGGCGTGGTGGCACGCGTAGCCCCCGAGGACAAGATCCGCCTGGTGGATCTCCTGCAGCGGCAGCAGAACATCGTCGCCATGACCGGAGACGGTGTCAACGATGCACCGGCCCTCAAGAAGGCTGACATCGGGGTAGCGATGGGCATCACGGGCACCGAGGTCTCGAAAGGAGCCGCCGTGATGATCCTGACCGATGACAACTTCGCTACCATTGTAAAAGCGGTGGAATTTGGACGGGGGATCTACGAAAACCTGTCCAATTTCATTCGCTACCAGATGACGAACCTGGTGGCATACATCGCTGCATACCTGGGTGCAGCCTTCTTCTACATCGCCGGTGGTGTGCCGTTTGCACCATTCGTCGTCCTGTGGATCAACTTCCTGGTCCAGGTACCCGTCGCCATCTCCCTTGGCTTTGACAAGCCTGCACCCGGTCTGATGGAACGAAAGCCGCGCCCGATCAGCCAGCCCGTTCTCTCAGGCTCGCAATGGGTGCGCCTCGGCTTTATCGGGATCCTCATGGCGGCCGGTACCCTGATCGTGGAAGCAGTCGCTGCGCCGGTGGGAGCCGCGGTGGCCGCAACCATGGCGTTCGTCGTCTTCTCGCTCTTCGTTGTCATCAGCGGTCTCAGTTGCCACAGTGAGACCCAGACAGCGTTCAACCGGGATATCCTGCACGATAAAAACCAGGTACTGCTCAACGGTCTGGCCCTGCTGTTCATCTTCCTGCCTACGGAGCTGGGCTTCCTGCAGCGCGGCCTGGGCCTGACCTCGCTCAGCGGTAACCAGTGGCTGCTCTGCATCGGCCTGGCTTTCGTCCTGCTCATCGTTTACGAGGTCCTCAAGATCTTCCTGCGCAGCCGCCGCAGGCACAATGCGGCAACTCCTGGCGTCGCAGTGCCAGCCCGGGTATAAACACCTGGGCGGTGCTTGTACCTGGTTCGCAGATGGAGTGCACCGCTACGCAGGCGTATTCAGGGAGTGGCACCCTGATCGCCATCCGGTCGAAGGGGGGGAACACAACTGCACCCCCCTTTTACCGCGCCGTATGGTGAGTGCTTTCTGTACCGGCTCCCTGTGCTGCCCGGCCTGACCCTTTTTTCTGCAGATCGAAACGTTACGTGACGATTGCCTGTTCGCATACAGGTATGTTTGACAATTGATGAGAGAAAAGAAAAGGTCCTTCATGCTTCAGATGAGAGGAAAATCTCTTACCCGATAGTCAACCGGAGATGAAGAAGTGATAAAATGCGATGAATTCCCTGGTCATGCCACGACGGCACTCAAAAATCTCCCTTCTCTCTTCCTGTCGAGCTGCAATTGCTGTCGGAAAAAGGAAAAAAAATTCAGGTCAACGCTCCTACAGTTTCACCGGTATTGTTGTGGTTTGAGAAAACGGTATCTTCGGATTGAGTCCGAACAGGTCAGGAACTGCAGTCCCGCGGATCTGGAGGGTAATCTCGCCTTTCATGAGTGCACCAATACCTGCGCCAAGAAGTTCTGATGTTTTAAGAGTAACCGGGACCAGTACCAGGTTCATTCCCGGTTTGATCTCATATCCCCCGCCTTCTCCATGACCAACAGCTACCCAGTCATTCCCCTGCTGGTAGTACACATCAAATACTACTGATTTTAAGGTAATCCCTACGGGATTTGGGTTGTTGACATTCAGCGTGACGTTGAGTCCGATTTGCTGAAGAGAAACCGAGGTTACCGCTACATCGTTTACATCGATTTGAGGTTCTTTTACGAGCATGCTGCAACCGGCGATAAGGATCACGGCTGCGATAAGGCCAAAGACAGCAAAAAGGTGCCAGTTCATGCACTAGGATATATACTCATAGTATTTGAGGTGATCATCCTCTCCGCCCCGATAAATTCGTTAATGGTGCAGAGCATGAAATTCCATAAAACCGGGAATCTGTCCTTCGCCCCTGTTTTTTTGATGCTACCGGATTACATCCCTTATTTTGCAGGGAAGAAACTGTCATGAAACTATAACGTGAACACCGGAACCATGAAAACCTCCTGGATACGATGGATCCCCGCCTCAGGGCCTCTTTCGAGGCATGGCGGTCAGAGAGTTTTTTAATTTTTAGTCACTAATCCGCCGGGGTGCGTCCCTTCGGGGGCGGCGGATACGGTTTTGTGGGTGAAACCCGTCCCGTAAGAATCTCAACGGGTATCTTCTTTGGGTAAGCATCACACCCGATGGGAAATCGTATGTCCTTATACAATGATACACTGGTTACGGTTATTTTGAAATCACCTTAAATCTGAAACATTTCTCACCGATAACCAACCTTTTATTTGTTCTGCTGGGATTCCACGAGGATTAAATGCATTTGGTACGAGAAAGGGAAGGTTGTTTTGGGTGTTTAGATTATTTCGCTCAACAAACCCAGTATAACCAGACCTACTCCCCCAACAAAGAACAACAATCCAAGAATATTACCTAAATAACTGGTAGGTGCAATAAGAAATATTCCAACAATCACACCCAAAATACCAATTAATATTGACCATACGTTGACCATTTGTTATCAAAGTAACACAATAAATGTTCATGATAATAAAGATGGTATATTTGAGTTTTCAATTCGCGTTCTGTTAGCGGATCCCAATCGTGGGGGTACAACCTTCATGGCAATCCTTTCGCTGGTCCCAGGTCCTGTCTATCATAGAGTACGCTTTTGCTCCGGCTCTTTGCCCTGTAGTATGTATGCGTCACGTTCTGCTTTCTACCAGTCTTTCATTTTTGGATTAACTGAAAAGTGGCTTTTAGTCATGGAATCACCCTGCTCCTGCCTATTATAGAGAATAATGTATGGTTGTGCTTTTCCTGTTAATCGATAACTCCCTGCAAAGGTAATACGTCAATATTGCTTTCAGCGCAGGGCGGTCCGGGGGTCAGGCACTCTTCCTCCGTCAATGTATAATCTGTCTTTTATTGAAAAAACAAAGATTTTCCAAAGCAATTATTTTATAAAAATACGAAACCAGGGAATATCGCCCGTGGCACAAAAAGGACATGTATTTGTGCCACCTGTCCCTCCTATGGAAAGATTAAATAAGATTTGCCTCATTTTCTTCATAATAAACAAATCCCGGTCAGAAGAACAATGAACGACGAACCAGGAAGTAAAGAAAAGGTACTATCCAGGATAATCCCGTATATTCCTGTGATTTCCTGGCTCCCGAAATACGATCGGAAATGGCTTCGGTTCGACCTGCTGGCAGGACTGACACTCGCTGCCTTTGCGATTCCTGACGGGATGGCATATGCATCCCTTGCCGGGCTTCCTCCCCAGTACGGGCTGTATGTCTCCATCGTTGCCCCCTTGGTTTATTTCTTTTTTGCAACGTCGCGCCAGGCTGTTGTTGGAGCCAGTTCATCTGAAGCAATTCTTCTTGCTTCCGTCCTCGCCGTGATCGCAGCAGGGGATCCGTACCGGTATATCATGCTGGCATCGTATACCGCTATCCTGGTCGGTGTGATTGCCCTCTTTGCCTGGCTGTTCAGGCTGGGATTTTTGGTGAACCTTATTTCGGGACCAGTCCTTAAGGGTTTCCTGGTGGGAACCGGCCTCGTCATAATCATGAGCCAGATACCAAAAATACTGGGTATTGCAGGAGCCCCCTCAGATTTTTTCGCAAAAGCGGTATATATTCTCCAAAACCTTGAATACGCAAATCTCTATTCAGTTGCAGTCGGAATTGCCGGACTTGTCATTCTGTTAATTCTTGAAAAGAAGGTACCGCGGTTGCCCGGCAGCCTTGTTCTGGTAGTCGGGGCAATCATCGTAACCTCATTTTCATCCCTTCCTGAAAAAGGGGTGGAGATTGTCGGGGCAGTTCCCAGCGGACTTCCCTGTTTCTCGATCCCGGATGTGGGAATCGGGGATTTCTCCTTAGTCTTCCCTCTTGCCATGGCTCTTTTCCTTCTTTCATACGTGGAACTGACGACCATTGCCCGGACGTATGCCAAGGCACGTAACTATGAGATTGATACGGATCAGGAGCTGCTTGCGTCTCGGGGCAAGCAGTATCGGGACCGGTTTTTTCCAGGGGTTCCCTATTGCCGGCAGCTTCAGTAAATCTGCGGTGAATGACCGGGCAGGTGCCCAGACACCCTTTTCCGGGGCACTTGCCGGACTGGTTGCTATCCTGGTTGTCCTGTTCTTTACGGGTTTTTTATATTATTTGCCGGAGCCGATACTTGCGGTTCTGATTATCGCTGCCGTAATCAACATGGTAGATTTCCGTGGGTTCCTTCGGATCTGGTCGGTGAATAAATATGAGGTGTATATTGCACTCATCACCTTTGCAGGGGTACTGATATTAGGCATTCTTGGCGGTGTTATTATAGGAGTATTTCTCTCGTTAATCGGTATTCTTTACAATATCTCCTTCCCCTATATTCCTGTGCAGGGACGAATTCCCGGAACTACCCTTTACGGGGATGTAACACGAAAACCGGCAAAAGAAGAGACCGCAGGAATCCTGATACTCCGTGTTGATGCACCGCTCATTTTTGCCAACTCTCATATGCTCCTCGGCACGGGTGAAAAATCTTATACAACAGCAGGCAATACCCGTCAGGCTGGTGGTAATTGACCTCTCCCCGTCACCTATTATTGATATTACCGCAGCTGACATGATCAATGACCTGTATGACGATCTTTCAGGAACAGGGAATTACCTTAAGGATTGCAAATGCTTCCGGGAAGGTCCGGGATATCCTCCGTTCATCAGGAACAGAGGAAAAAATGGGGGCAGTCAGGCTTGACAGTTCCGTGAATGATATCATAAAAGCATGGAAAGCCGAAGAGCAGGACCTGACCTATTATTCCTCGGGAGAATTGTAAAAAAGATCGGGAAATGGCAATTGTTTTTTGTTCCTCCGGAAATGTTTGATATCGAGCTTAACCCTCTGGCAGGGTTTCACCCTCGCCGCTTTGTTCTCCCCCCAAAATGCGATAATTCCTGATCGGGTAATACGATAGTATCGTGCTAGCTCACGGCCGTAGTGGGGACAGGGAATATCCTCTCCGTCATCAGCAGAGTACTTTGTATTTCATAGGAAAAGGAAAGGGAATTAATAGAGCTTTTTTAAAAAAAAATTTGTTTTTCTCATTAGAGCGCAGGTCTGTTTTTTCACTTAACTATAGGATTTCAAAGGCATTAGTTCATCCACGACCCTGTACCGTTCATTTGCCATGACAATATCAACCACAAGCCTGTCGGTTCCTGTGGTACCATTCATGATAATCTGGGATCCGACCTCGGGATACGGAATTGATTCGAATTCAATCATGTTGTCCGACCGGAGAACGAGTGCATCCATGCTTTGTGTATATGCCTGACCTGAACCCCCGCGGAATGTCGTGGAAATAAAGGGATCTGACCCCAACGGATTTTTATACGTCTCAATCTGGACTTCGTACATGGAAGGGATTGTTTCAGTTGGCTTTGGCTTCCATGCAATTTCAATTCTTGAAGGGATTAACGGGATGGTATGGAGAGTTGATCCATTATAATATGATTTAGATGATTGAGATGATTGAGGATTGTCTGACGGGGGAGGTAACGGAGGAGGATTGCAGCATCCCATTATGAAACAAAAGGTCAGGCAGATAATGAGCAGAAAGAACACTCTTTTCATGTATTGATAATCCAGATTATCGATGAAAATCTTTTCTATTGTGGTCTGATTCTCCTTAAACCGGGACTACCCGTACACCTTTTTGCCGCAGCCTCCAGGAGCGTGATAACTATCGATTGGAGTGTTATTTTCAGAAGATTTTATGAAAAATTCAGGGGTTAAAATAACTTTCGCCACAAGTAAATCCCAAAAAAACGCCCGGATTTACGGTATATCCGGGTACTTATTCTTCATCTTCCGGGAGAATACTTCAGCGTCCCCGGTTCTTCTGCCATCGGTTCACCCTCTTCGACTTCATCTTCCGTGCACCAGATCTCGATCGATTGATCAATGCCGATATATTCCTGGTGATATTCCTCGATAGTTGATCCCGGTGACATCACGACCCTGCTGATCAGTTTCCCCTGGCGGAACCCGTAGAGCCTGCGGAACGGCCATGCAGTTCCAAGAACCGCCGTACGTTCATAATAAACATCCTGTGCCAGTGTGCGGGTGCAGAATATCCCGGGAGTCACTTCAAACAGCGTCTCTTTAACATAACGACGGATATACCAGCGCAGTTCTGAGACAAGGGATAAGGCACTTCCGAGTGTTGATACGGTAATATAAACCCCGCAGGATTTTTTCTTCGGGTGATAAAAACGCAGTACCATACGGCTGGTCTCAGATGCAAAAAGGGTATGATGGAGATCGACTCCGTCCCGCTGAATCAAAAGGATATTCATCCGGGTCTCCGATGAAAATAAAAATAACGCACGAATACGTGATTTACGTATACATACGGTTGTCGGTAATGATCTCGTTCTTCACTTTGTGGACAGCGTCGATGAAATCTACCATCTCAACCACACCGCTTCCCTTCTGACAGCCATCATGCCGGCCTCACGGCAGACAGCTTCGAGTTCAGCACCTGTGGTATTATCGGTCATATCCACGATTTCTTCCAGGTTCACGTTGTCAAGATGCATCCTGCGCGAGTGAATCTTCAGGATCTGGAGCCGTGCATCCTTATCCGGAAGGGGGATCTCGATCACCCGGTCAAACCGCCCGGGTCGCAGAAGAGCCGGATCCAGCATATCCGGTCGGTTGGTGGCTGCCATGATCCGCACGTCCCCCCGGTTGTCAAACCCATCCATTTCGGCAAGGAGCTGCATGAGCGTACGCTGCACTTCGGCACTTCCTGATGTACCCGTCATTGGTCGCGTGCTGCCAACCGCATCGATCTCATCAATGAAGACGATGGCAGGTGCACGTTCGCGGGCAAGCATGAAGAGTTCGCGGACAAGCCCGGCGCCTTCACCGATAAACTTGTGGACCAGTTCACTCCCGGACATCCGGATGAACGTCGCATGAGCCTCGTGAGCCACGGCTTTTGCGATCAGGGTTTTTCCGGTTCCTGGCTGAGC
>CAWDZO010000013.1:0-30844 GCA_963806845.1 uncultured Methanoregulaceae archaeon | reverse complement strand
TCATGGCTTTTCAGGATGGTGATACACAGATTTCACCCGTGTTCGGACCTACCTGTGATGCCTTTGATACGATTACCCTCTCTGCGGACCTCCCGGATCTTGAAATCGGCGATTTGGTTTCTCAGAAAATATCGGGGCCTATTTCCATGCCTCATCTACCTACTTTAACGGGTTTCCTCCGGCAAAAGTGGTGCATATCAACCGGTAATTTTTTTTGCAGATCTAAAGAACCCTTGGGATCCGTCAGCCAAGATCAACTGCCGCAGCGATGAACTCGCCATTGTCAGAAGTCACATCCCACACTGTGCGCAGGATAACCGAGAGATATGAAGGACTGACCTGGCGGCCTCTCCGAGGCACAGCGGGCAGGGAGTTTTTTGTATTTTTTTAATCACCAATCCGCCGCGGGAGCGTTCTGTGGGGGGCGGCGGAATTCATCGTAATTGAGGGATAGATTGGTAAGAATCCCCGTATTGTATCTGAATACTATGATCTTCATAGAAAACGAAATTGAGTCACGAACTCAGGAACATGAGGAAGAACCATGGGTCTTTCAGGATAATTCCTTGAATTTTGATATGAAAGATAAGGTCCTATATGATGACGGAGAGGACAGTGACTGTCCCCCCGGACCGCCCCTTTACTTATCGTAATTATCCCGTATTAACTCTTCAGAGTGGATATCGCATAAGCATAGGCCGGAGCAGCATGGGTGAACCCCCCGGGAGGCTCAATTTTTTTTCCCCCAGAACTCCCCCATCATCTTTTTTACGGGGCAGTGTCCGGCAGGCCTGGGCAGTTCAGGGCATAGTCACGAATACCCTCGTTCCATGGCGTGAACCCGATACAGACTTTCGGTTTTGTATCATGAATTTTGCAATAGACTTTCCCATCATCCGCCCTCAAAAAGAACGGGCAGTGAGTTAATGCTCTGCCATCCGGATCTACCCAGTAGTCAATACGGGTGATATCGGGCAGATCCCTTGGGGAAATATCCCTTCCATTGCACCGTTTTCTGCCGGTGAGCGTTAGGGAAACGTGCTGCAGGATATCCTGCCGGTTTGCCTGTATCCACGGTATGATATCTTCAAGAATACCCTTCTGGCCCCATCCCCACTTCTCACAGCAACAGCCGCATTGAGTGCAGGACTGTTCTGAAGACACAAGTATGCTCCGGTTACTCTTTTGGATGTACTCCTTGTTAGTCATTATTTTTTACTCTGACAATAAGATCATACCCAGGCTAAAAAAAATTGTTAGGTAAAAACCGTTTTAGCCAATCCTTACGCAGGACGACTACCTGTGTTCTCTTTCGGATTCAATACCTCTGAAATCCGGGTTTTTTATTCCTGGCTCTTTCGTATCGGACCACCACGGAGGATTGAGAGGGAAAACCTCTGGGGTGCTATACCTTATGTGCTTCAATGGTCATTTACTATAGAGATTTAAGAATAACACTCATGAGGTACCCCATGAATCAGATCTATCTTTTTGGCCACCGGCAGACCGGACACGGACAGCATTGCAAGTGTCATCGGGTACGCAGATTTTAAGAACCGGTCAGAACCGGGCAGGTACATCTCCGGCCCGCTGTGGCGAACTGAATCCGGAATCCCGGTATATGCTCGAACGGTTCGGTATCCCTGAACCAGTGCTTATCCCGTCAGTAGAACCGAGGCTCTCGGACATCAGCTATAAACCGGTCTTTTCCCTGCCCGCAGGATGTCCCTGCCGTTGATGTGGCAACCCTCATGGCAAAGGAAGGGATCCGGAACGTTGTCATCACCGATGGTGCAGGAAAACCGGTCGGGATGGTGGGAGAACATGCCCTTGCGCCGGCTATATCTCC
Organism: uncultured Methanoregulaceae archaeon; assembly: GCA_963806845.1. Lineage (GTDB taxonomy): Archaea > Halobacteriota > Methanomicrobia > Methanomicrobiales > Methanospirillaceae > Methanoregula. The sequence goes on along the minus strand of CAWDZO010000013.1, from coordinate 28,995 downwards.
AGAAGATTCACCTTGCCGAGCTTGCGGTTACCCCGCATTCCGGTCGAGATACTTGCCCGGATCCTGAATGCACCATCATCGTCTCCGCCCACCGCAGATTCTCGAAGGACGGGTCTATATCGCCATCGATGCCCTGCATGTCACGCTCGGCAAGATGACGGCAAAGGACATTGCCGTTGTCGGCGACAACGAACCCGCCCAGCTCGCACTCGTCTCCGCAGGAATTGCCTGCCTGATCATTGCGCGAAGGGGCGCCGGTCGGGGAACGTGTTGCCGCGGCTGCAGCAGAACAGGGGTCTGCGTCCTCTCGACCGGGCTCGATGCATTCGGGGTAGGGAAGATGATCAACCTCTCCCTGCCTGCCCGGGAAGTGATGGAGACCAATGTCCCGGTCCTCGCCTTTACCGACACGATCGCTCATGCCCGGCAGGTTGTCTCGGCTTCAAAATTCCGGGCAGCCTGTGTTGTCGACTCCGACGGGACGCTTGCCGGGATCCTGACGCGGACGACCCTGCTTGATGATGTGCGGCGATCCGTGATCCTCCTCGACCACAACGAAGCGTCCCAGGCGGTGGACGGGATCGAAGAAGCAGATATTGTCGAGATCATCGACCACCACCGGCTGGGGGCGATAACGACGTTGAAACCGATACGGTTCTTAAATGACCCGGTCGGAGCAACATCGACCATCATTGCGATGAAATTCATGGAATCCGGCCTGACCCCTTCCCGTGCCGTTGCCGGGGCACTCCTCTCCGGCATCCTGTCCGATACCCTCGCCCTCAGGATGTCGACCACCACCCACCGGGATATAAAAGCGGTGAAGTTACCTTGCGCCGATTGCCGGTGAAGACCCGGACGAGCTCGGCATTGCCCTGCTTGAACAGGGAATGGATCTTTCGGGAACTCCGCTCGATATAATCCTCGCCCGTGACACCAAGGAGTATATCCTTTCGGAAAAGAAGGTCCTGATCTCTCAGGTCATGGTCCCGTCATTTGCCTGGAATCGGGAGCGAAATGATGCAATCCGGGAGAACTTGCACGGATGAAAGCAACATCCGGATCCGATATGGTCCTGGTACTTTTTACCAATGTGCTGGAAAATTCAAGTGATCTTTATGGTGCCGCAGATCCTGGTCTCCTGAAGGATATCTTTGGAGAAAATCTGCCGGTCAGGCTTGAGGGGTAATGTCACGGAAATTAGATTTCCTTCCCTGGCTCGGAGCACGGCTCCGCGGGAATGCCCGTTCCTGACGGTGACACCGAACTTTTTGATTGTGGGTCAGTCAGGAAATCGGGGTTAATGTGTTGTTTCGCCCTTGCTGAATTCTGATCAGATCTCACGTAATCGAGGTATTCAATAAAAAACAGAATTGAAAACAGGTGAGGAATATCGCGTTGTTTTCTTTTTTATTTAAGATACTAGTCTGAATACCGGTAAAAAATTATCAGGCTTTACGCCATTTCTGACGTTCGGCAAAGGGGATTTCACTGCTTTTTTTCTGGCCTTGATCGTCGCCTGGAGACTCCTCCAAAGAGCGATCCCCCTCTGGGATGACATCTATCCGGATGTGATCCTTCTGAATCTGTTGGTGCATCAGATGATGAATGCCTTTTTCCGTAAAATGCATACCTGCTCACCTTAAATCCATCGCGGGAAGCGACATCAGCAGCCCGATCCGTATCTGCACTCTCTATTTCCCCCGCACGCCGTTCAGTAAATATCAGGAACTGCAGGAAGGCTTCCGGTTCACGGAAAACCGATGCATCGATCCCTTCAAATACGAGAGTCCGGTCAACCGTCCCGAACCATCCGTCTTTTCTTGCCGTAATAGCGTCATTACCGGCTTCGAATATATAGACACGTTCAATCTCGCCATGCCGCCCCCATGCTGTTTCCGCAACACCGTTACGCTCGAAGGTAAATATCTTACCAACAGCCCCGTATTGTCCACCCTCCCGGAACAGCAATCTGCTCACCACCGTTTTCATACCGGAAATGTCCGGGGAGACTGACCAAACGAAAAGGTCTCTTCAAGCATCCCGTAGTGATCGAAAACAAACCTCCGGAGTATCTTTTCACGGTGAAGGGGGTCGCGTTCTGTCATCATATCCGATGAAGGATCGAAGATGTAGAGCCTTTGCAGATTTTTCCTGGTATCCATGACATGTACGCCTTCCCGCCCGTACTGGTAGAACCGGGTAACTGGTCCCTGCCGTGTTCCCGCGTGTTCAGTGATAACTGCATCTGCCATTACAACCAATCCCCCGAAATCTCCTGATTTTCTAACGGTTTTTCCTGAATCAAGAAATACTTTCTTCTCCACGTTTATTCCAAACAGCCCGGAAACGGCGCTTGTAACGACACAATACCCCAAGAGTAAAAACACTTCATTTCAGCAAAAGAGTTTCCTGTTCTTCCGGTTATACCCTGTACACCATCATAAAAAAAGACAGTATCAATGAATTGACCAGATACCACCCTATCCTGTTCTTCGTTTTGTACGTCTCATTCCGGAATTGTCGCGATGCACTAAAGGAGTAAAAATCAATCCAAAGCGATGAGAATTTTATCTCCTTTAACTATGACCGGGTACTGTTTCAGGGATTTTGGCGGCTTTTGTCGTGAAGCGATGGTGAGCGTGATACCGTAGATATCCGTCCACCTTATGACGTGGCCGTCCCGCAGGTCAAACTGTGAGTGGTGCATCGGACAGGTGAGGACGGTATCCCGGAGAGTTCCTTCCGACAGGTCTCCCTCAAGATGCGGACATCGTGCATCGACAGCATAGGACCTGACCTTTTACCCTGGCTATCAGGATCGCATGACCCCGCACCATGACTTTTTTCATAGTGCCTTCCCATAGTTCACCGACACTGCCTACTTCAATAAAATCACGTGCGATGGATATTCCTCTCCTGATGGGGATGGACTGTTGGATCTGATAATCGTTCCTGCGGCATATGCCGGAGCTGTATTCCGGCCATCAAAGTCCTTTCCTCTTGCCGATAATCCAGAGACAATAAAAAACGTGCCCGGAATGCTACCCGTGACATGCTCTGTCTCGCTTTTGTAACCAGGAAAAATAAGGTATCTTCAGGCTTTATTTACCCTGATGTTCACACGGTAAGCAGACTCGTTACCGGTCTCCGGCTCCCATGCACGCTTAGAGATTGCAGAGAATTTCTGGTTGCCAATATCCTTTGCGAGGATTACCCAGGTACGGGTCCCCCCAACGCCAACCATACCAGCGGGTGTGTCATTCTGAAGGTAATCGGATGACTGGAGTACCAGACCCGATGTGAGGGTTGCATTCCACATGAAGCCAGTGGTCGGATTTTCCGGAAGCACAACAGCGAACCGCGTGTTCCGGGTTATATCCCCGGTTTTTCCGTTATCCGCTTCCGTGAAGGTGAACATTTTCTTTCCCTCAGCCGTTAAACCGGGTTTGCAGCCCTCATTCCGGAAAAGCGCCCACTCTTCGCACGAAGTCCCGTTCTTAAAAGTGCACATGCCATACTCATTGCCGGAATTATCTTTTTTAATTTCAAGAGTACCCTCAACCTGGCCGCAATACACAGATGCCGGGTTCGGCATACCAATGATAGTCTGTGAAGCGGTTGGAGTTTGCGTACCCGGAGGGTTCAGGGCTTGTTGGGTACAGCCACTGACCAGTATCACCAGTACCAGCAGGATACCCAGTCCGATAAGCCCTGATTTGAATTTTCCATGAATCTTTGATGCTTTCATAATTACCCATTATGCTCCCGTAATCTAATAAAAATACCTTTGATTACGAAAATAATTGCACTCATGGTACCGGACTAATATTATTAATGAATAATGGGATTGAAGAGAAAAACGCAGGGCGAACCCATATAATATCTGATATCGCCAGGGAGATTATCCCGGTCATAAATCCTCCTTGAGTAGTGGGTTTTTTTATCGCCCATATACCGGGAAAAGTATCTATGAAAAGAGAACAGAGAAAATTACCATGGTGGAAAAGATGAAATGTGAGTACTGTGAAAAGGACGCCATTGGTTACCAGGGATTCGGGTGCTGTTCGGCATATGTGTGTCAGGATCATGCCGATAATTTCGTTCTTGCCCTTAAGCCCGGGGAAAAACTGAGACTCGGGTGAATGTTACTTTGAGCGGTTTAGTCTCACGGATTAAAAACGCCACCGTAATCGTGCCAGCCCTCCAATCATACGTATATGCACTATTCGTGCAGAATTGGACTTAATAATTTTATATTCCCAGAAATCCGTCTTGTGCCAGGCTGGTGGCAGGCATCACCATATTAATCTCCCGGTGTTCAGTCCACGTGAACGCCTCCCTGTTTTTGCCATCCAGCCAGAATTGTTCGATCTTTTTCAGTGGCACCAATTCCCTGGCAGTTCTGCCCGGTTTGTAAAATTTTGCTGATAGATGAAAAAAAGGTTACAAAGATGAAATATCGATTGTCCAGGCTCCATCAGCAGTAATATTGAGGTAATAAGAACCAGATGCCAATCTTACAGATTCTTTTCCGGAATATGAACCAATATCATTTACTAACATTGCTACCTCCTTTCCACTTGAATCTTTAAGCCAAATAGCAAATTTACCGCTCCCAGTATGGCTTATCGTGAATATTCTCAATCCTGTTCCTGTTGCGGTAAAAGACTTAACATCAGCACCACTTCCAGAGAAATGTGTTGGACTGGAAGATAACAAATGTGAAGAATAAGTCGGTGAAGAAATTGGGGAGAATGATACCCGATGATACTCTTTGTCAATATTTAATATTTTGATAGTATCGGTTTCTGGGAAATAAATTGCTGATAGTTTTGCATCTTCTGGTTTTTGAGTAGCACTCCAAAATATGTATTGGTTATCAACGATTCTTTTCCAAGATACTTCAAAGTTGTCTCCAATAAAGAAATACGCTTTTCCATTTGTAGAGAATGACATAGTATATCCATCGCCGTTTTTCCATGTTCCTATAATGGAGTCAGTTGAAATTATTGTTTGAACGGTTGTTGTGATGATAGTTGTGAGTGCCGGTGTTGTAACAACGGGAGTTGGTGTAGGTGTAACAACGGTATTTTTGTTATCGCTAACACACCCGGCAGTTATCACGATTGCCACAAATAAAACGATGAAAATGAGATACTTCATACCCGTCCCTTGTATTTTAGTGACGTTCTTACCTTAAGTTAATGCTTGTGAAAAAAGGTTACACTGATGAAATATTGATTGTCCAAAAACCGTCAGCCATTACGTCGAGATGACGGGTTCCAGAGGTCAATCTTTCAGATTTTTCGCCAGAATATGAACCAATCTCATTGGCAAGTAGTGTAACATACTTCCCTCCCACTATCTTTGAGAACGACGGCGAAATTATGAGAACCTGTATGACTCATCGTGAATACTCTCAACCCGTTCCTGTTGCTATTGTGTTTGTCCAGAAGATGAGGGCGAAGGTACGTTGTTATTTCTATAATAGGTAATAATTCCAATACTACGACCAAAATCTCTAGTCATCGTATCTGTATCAGCGTGATAAATAAACGGATATAACGATTCTCGAGTCAATCCCTTATCAGCCGTTTCATATTGGTTGGTACTACTCTTTCTCCATGTCCCAAGAAGTATCTCTCCAGTTGGTTGTTGGTCAAATCCATATGAAACAATTCTGTATGAGCCATCCTGGTTGTATGTATCAAGGGAGAATGATTTGTCTGGAAATGTTAACTTCCATACGCCAACAATAGGTTCAATAGGTTCAATAGGAGCATTAGTTACTATCGGTGTGGGAATAGTTGTTGGAACTGTTGTTGGCACGATAGTTGTGGGTGCAGGTGTTGAAATGGTTGCTACTGGTTCTTTTCCCAAACGATATGCCAGAACTTGTGAAAATTCCGGTATTGTAAAAGTATCTGTTGTCCGATTATAGACAAAGGTTAGAATTTTTCCATCCAAGAGTGTGACATTATACACATTTTCACGTATTGTATACCATGTTCCAGAGAGGGTGAAATTATTTATTGGGTCGGTGTAAGAGAAGCGAGCGTCAGGAAAAAAGTAAAATTTATAGATTTTTGTGACATCATTTGTCGTCCATTGCCAATTTCCAACAATAGGTTCATCCGAAATTGCCTGAACCGTCTGTGATGTAGAGGTAGGAGTTTTTTTATTTACGCTAACACACCCGGCAGTTATCAGAATCGCAACCAGTAAAACGATAAAAAGAAGATATTTCATACCCGTCCTTTTTAATTGAGTGAAGATATATTTTTTCCGAAGTTGTCCAACCTGATAAAGATGATGATCAGGTACTCATTTCATTGATACATCGGAGTAGAGGAATGTTGCAAAAAATATTTTTCACCAAAAATTATAATTAGTGGATTTTCCTATTACAGGAGTGGTGAAGTATGGATACGTTTGAAAAAACCATGGAAAGTGTTTCGAAAAAGACTCCCAAAGAACAGGCAGATCTCATTGCAGATTTCAAATCCAAATGTCCCTGCCCTACCTGTCCTACGTACAATAACTGTGCATCAAAAGCGGGAGAGAAACTTTTCTGTATTAATGGCAAGAGCTTTATGTGCATCAGTGATGACAAGGGTTGTTCCTGTCCCCAGTGCCCGATTGGAAAAGAAGTAGGTCTGAAACACCAGAAGTTCTGCCTCCGCGGTTCTGAGATGGCCCAGCGGTACGAAAACACCCTCTGGGGGACATCGCTGAACAGGTAAACTTCCCCTTTTTTTGCTATTCATCGGATACCAGTACGTTTACGTGATGCGTCGGTTGCGCAGGGAACACCTCCCCGTTTTTTTGCACCACAGAATCTTCGTGCTTTGAGCGGATTTTTCACCTTCCACTCAACATTTGGACAGATCACCTGATGGACAAGGGGGTACCAGGACCACTCCTTCACGGTTGGATCATTTCAGTTACAGACCCGGGAGACCATTTTTTACGTATAGTCCTTTTCGATCGGATATTCTTTCCCCGCCAGGATACTTTAAACACCTCCCCTGCAAACTTTATCCCGGAGAGTGCTATGGAAAAGATCACACTCGGCCCGATGCCGTTCATGAGTGTTATGCCGACCCTGCTTGTCGGTGCAAACGTCAGGGGAAAACCAAACTATATGACTGCTGCGTGGGCCACGGTTGCCTGTATGGCGCCGCCGATGGTCTGCGTTGCGATCAACAGGATGCGGTACACAGCGAAAGGGATTGAAGAGAACAAGACCTTCAGCCTGAATGTCCCGTCCGTAAAACAGGTAGTCGAGACCGACCACTGCGGTCTTGTTTCCGGTGCGCAGGAAGACAAGTCAAAGGTCTTCCGGTCGTTTTACGGAAAACTCAAAACTGCTCCCCTTGCTGAGGAGTGCCCGATAAACATCGAGTGCAGACTCTTCAAATCGGTTGACTGCGGGAGCCACCTGCTGTATATCGGTGAGGTTGTGGAGATCCATGCCGAAAAAACGTGTGTGACAGACGGAAAACCGGATATCACGAAGATCAACCCGATCATATATGCCCAGTCCGCTTATTTTGACGTAGGGAAACAGGTGGACTAGGCATTTTCGGCCGGGAAGAAATATACGAAGAAATAATAGCGTGACATTTCCTGGAATTTTTTTTAATTATTAAAACCACTAAAACAGTGTCTTGAGGAGGGGAACTCAATGGATGACCTGACTACAGAAGAAGAGCCCTGTGAGCAGTGCGGACTCTGCTGCCGGATCTTCGGTCCCGGTATTACACCGACAGTAGCGAATGTGTATATCTGGATGGAACAGGAGCGGACCGATATCCTGCGCTGGTTTGTTGCGTTCATGGAGAAACAGCACACCGGTAAACTGTGCCGATCTCATTCCTGAAGATCTCGGGAATATTGTGTCTGTTGAGATGCGCAATCCCGACACCGGTGAGTATGTCACGGTCTGCCCGTTCCTGCGCCGGGTAACAAAAGAGCGGTACCTCTGCGGGATCCATCTGGTAAAACCCGATATGTGCTGCACCTACCAGCCATGGATCTGGGGCGAGACCTACTTCAACCGGTGCAGGGCCCTGGCAAAAACTGACAGGAACCGCAGATGTCCACTCTGATCCGGAAGCATTCTCCCATAGGCAGATGATGTGGTCAAAGCTATTGTGCTTGTAGTGTCGGGATGCGACGGGTGAGTTCAGCCCAGTCACTGCCAATGGACTTTTTGATGAGTTCTTTTACACCGGGAAAGGCAGGGGGAGGCATCACCATCTGGAAGACACGGGTCATGTTCTCTCGATCGTCGTTCCCGATTAAGGGAAATTCCCACGCTACCAGTTCCGGGAAACCGTTCTTTTGGTACCAGGCTGGCCATTATACCAACCGCCTTCCCCTGCTCGGGCATGGGGATTCGTTCCCTGAATATCCGGTAGAGGTGGGCATCTTCCTTGTCCAGGTGAATGCCAAGGTGAAAGCGGAATGCTGCGGTAGCCCGGGCTGTTTTTAACGGGTCGTGAGCACCATAGGAAGCATTCAATTCCTCAAATGCCGCGTCCAGGCCATGATGATCCCAGATATAGGCTTCAGCGACCAGCGGGGCGACATTCTCGAACAGCGGGAAAGATCGCTGCCTCTTCTCCATGGGCATGCCAGACGAGTATTTCGTTAAAGAGTTGGAAACGCTCGATGATGGTATCAAGACCTTCCTTTCCCTTTGCCGCGTTAAACGCAGCTGTATCGATACGCTCCATATCATTCCTGAACGCATTATGGATTGCCCGTATTGCATCAACAGGTTCTGCCATGAGGACTCATCCGCTTCCGCTTACTTCCACTCCCACCAGGTATCATGGACGGTTCCATCCGGCATAATCTCTAACTCGAAGACCAGGACAACATTGTTGAGTCTGCTGAGGGATGGAGAGGTGGTCTGGGCATAGCGCGCTCCCCGCATGTTCAAACCCGTACCCTTTCCTGCAACGCTGATACCGGATCCATGCAAAATCACCTTTTCTCCCTTCATGGTCATCATAACTCCATTACCCCCGGCATACATTCCACCCTGGGGTCTTTCCCATGATTTGATTGTGGCAATGAAGGTTACGTCTGTACCGAGTATCTTTCCTTTCGATTCTATGGTCCTCTCAATCTTCAGCTCTCCTGTGTGGTGGCGGCGTATAATACGCTGCCCGACAACTTTTCCGGTTAATTCACCTATCATGTCACCGATCATGTTGATCACCAGCTTCTTCAGAAGATATTAAACTAGAAATATATTTTCCCGACTTTCAAAAAATGAGACAAACCTTGACGTATTCATTCCTTTTACTCAAATCAGGATGGTTAATCTGGAAATGGCAGTCGTTAGAAGGTGACTATACCCTTAAAAAAAACTTTGAGTATGTATCTTAGATTCATGGTCTTTAATAGGGAACTATCAATATACGTATGGAGCGGTGAAAAACCGGATGACAACTGGTACATTATCCCGTTTTACGAGTGAACTGAACAGTTTTTTTATAGTAACCCTCCTGAACCTGGTATTTGGAGCTCTTGTGATGGCATTCGGTGTACAATTCATCGTGACTTCCGTACCGGGACTCACCAGCGGGGAGACCTTGTCAGTGTTCCGGATAGTAACTGCTGCAATCTCCATGGTTTGCTTCGGTCTTGGCATTTCATGGATTATTTCCAGTGCGGAGATCATGGAGGGGATTTCGGAAATTCGCGAGGAGTTCAGGAGCAGGCAGGAGCCGGTTTCCGAAGAGACCCTGACCAGCGGGATTATCAGGATGATCGCTCATTACCGTGAGAACAGGAAGACAATCCAGAGAATGATCCTTGTCTGCACCCTTGGCGGGATCTGTTTTCTTGTGCTGGGTATTATGAACAGCCTGGAATTGATCTCGTTCAGCCTCACCTCAGGCAGTTTCACGCTGAACTCCTATCTCCTGATCCCCTCTGCTCTCCTGACTCTGGGTGTGGCCCTGGTAAGCCTGCTCAGTTCGTATTATTTCAGGAATTTTTCCAAAGCCTGGGACCTGCGGCTGCAGGAAGCTCGATCGCTCCGGGGATATGCTGAAAAAATCCATGGGGATTTGAGAAGGAATGACCCGCCGACGCTCACCCTATGAAATTTACTGGGAGATTCTCGTATACTGTAAAACCCCGCGTTCCTTCACTGCCATTATAAACCGCTGTGATCTCAACTCAAAGACCGGGCAGGAATATATCGAGTTTCTTCATTCGAAGGGATATCTTGCACTCACCAGAGAAGGAGAAAAATCCTTCTATATCGCCACCGTACGTGCCAGTGAATATATTGCACTCTTTACCGAGATGTACCAGAAATCTGTTCGATACCATTCCGGGATTCAGGCTATAGAAAATTAGTCCCTATGGACAGGAAACGGCAATCCAGATAAGCAACTATCAGCACCTATCAGACTATCCCAAAAAGGTACTGAAGAAAAATTGCTATTTTCCGTTATACGCCTGCTTCAGGATTTTGATATCAATCTTCCCCATTGGAAGCATTGCTTTCATCACTCGTTGCGATTTTACCGGATCCGGATCATTGAGCATTTCGACTAAAACAAGGGGAACGATCTGCCATGAAACGCCAAATTTGTCTTTCAGCCAGCCGCATTGCTGTTTTTCCCCTCCATCAGGAGAGCTTCTCCCACAATCTGTCAACCTCTTCCTGCGTCTCGCAGTGTACGACAAACGAAATTGCGGGTGAGAACGTGAATACCGGGCCGCCATTGAGGGCGACAAATTCCTGCCCTTCAATCAGGAACGTGGGTTGTCATGACCGTCCCTTTCGCTCCCGGTCCTGCCTCCCCATGCGGGTAATGCTCACGTTCTTCGAATTTTTTAAAACAGAAACGTAGAAATTCATCGCTTCTTCGGCCTGGTTGTTGAACCACAGGAATGGCGTGATTTTTTGCATGACGGGTAACCTCCCTTTTTTATAATGAACCGGAATTAAACTGCATCAGGGTGATCCAGTATTTTTTACTCTCGCTTCATTCTCTTCAATTCTCGCTTTGACAATTTTCTTTACCAGTGATGCAGGAAGTGGATTTTTTGCCGAGAAATGAATAGTTGTCCCGGAAGTGTCCCATGGCTTAAGCTCACTGCTGAATCTGTCTATGACCGGTTTACTCACCCCAAAAAAACTGCAATGGTTCCTGAATGCGGCAAAGTGGACCAGTGGTCCGTGATATTTGTACGTCGGAATCTGATAACTGATGACTTCTTCAGCTTGTGGCGCAGCGGACCGGATTGTCTTGCGGAGCTTTTCAAGTACTGACCGAACATCTTCGGGAGCCGCAGCAAGGTACTCATCAACGTTTTTTGCTGGCTTTTGCAGGTGATCTTTTTTCATGCTTCTTTCCTGATCCTTCTGACACCTCTTCCACATCCCGCGACCTGCACGCGTGACAGATGGATGTCTTTCCCGTGCTCTCGTAGACATGGCCACACTGATTGCACCGGTACTTGTACCAGACAAGTTCATCGATGGTAAAGTTTGAACAACCGCAAATATAACACATACCCCGTTACCTCATCTACCATCATACGGCTGTAACCAGAAAAACGTTGTCCTGCAGCACACAATTCCTTGCTTAAAATGAGTTCAGGGTGAAAAAACAGTATCCGTGCACCGAAATATTTAGGTGTTCGGGATGAACTCTCATTATGAAGAATCACCTCCTCATCGATTTTACTGCTCTTTGCCATTTTTATTTTCATCGCAGGTTGTATGGAACCGCTCATTGAACCGCCATCCAGGAACCGTCTGTTTCGGTGAGTGAAATTACCGTGTCGGATATTTCATTAGAGGCAATAAAGGTCAATACGACCATTATCATCTTCAATCCCAATCCTGTAGACGCAAAACTCACAAAGGTGGCCTTTGATCTCTATTACCTCGATGATGCCCCAAACTACCTTGGCCACGGCGAACAATCCACTATTGACGTGATAAAAAATGGCAACACAACGGTAGACCTGCCCGTAACCATAGGAAATATCCAGGCACTCAAGGCACTGGGATCCCTGGTGAAGAAAGGATCCATTACACTCTATGTCAATGGCTCAGCACATGTTGATATTAAAGGAAAATCGTTTGAAAAGCCGTTTGAACAGAGCAAAGAGTTCCGGGCACGTGATTTCGAATCCCTCCTTACCGGTAACAACCATTCCCGGAACATCTATCAACATCACGGAAAAATTACAGCAACTCGAGGGGGTTGGTGGATGCTGTGAGGGGATGATGAGCATGCTGATAATTCCGGGGCTGCCGTGTTGGATTGCACGCCATGAATGCTCCTGACCCTTTGCATGTGGATCTCATAGGGAGATTTGGGGGAACTGGCGGGGATAAAAGGGAAACGAAGGGAATTGGTTTATTAGGATGAACGTCAGGAGACAGCACATCAGTTTCCACCCATGGCACATCGTTATTTATCTTTTTTTTCGGGATGAAAAAGAATCATTTATACAATTGTGCAGCCCATTTCTGTATTTAGTCTTTTGAGGTATACGATGTCTACCAAACTGATAGCTGTAATCATTACAATGCTGATTATTATCTGCGTTATCGCTGCGACCGGGATATTCTATGTTCCCGGGGTATCGGAGATTCTTGGAACGAACAAGGCACGGGATCTCGGTGTGAAAGCGGATCCTGCAAAATTCAATTCCCTTCTCGCCCGCGAAAATGTAAAACTCTCCGGACCGGCTTCAAATTACGACCTGACCGCAAATATAAAGTATGGACAGGCCCAGCCAATGGATGTCACCGTCTCCAGTGAAGAACTGACTTCAATGATGCAGGCAACCAATAATGCACAAGGACCGCTAAAAAATATGCAGGTCAAACTGGGGAATAACAACCAGATGGAGATGTCTGCCGATGCCGATCTCCAGAAATACGGCTTTCCGGTCAAAGGTCCGGTGTACCTGAAAGGTACCTTTGAAAAATCCGGTTCCGGTTCGGTAAATGTTATCATTAAAGAAGGGAGTCTTGGTCTTATCCCCGTACCAGAGAGTATCCTGCAACAGGCAGGAGACGGCGTTGAACAGCAGATCAATCATCAGCTTGCAAATATGCCCGGCATGAGGATCGACACTCTTGTGATCCAAAACGGCCAGCTGCATTATAGCGGAGCATTCCCCCAGACTGCTTCCGCGTAACCGTTTTTATGGTCGGTATAGTACCCTGTTTTGTGATCGGGAATTTCTCCCTTGCACCCTGAGAAACATTCTCTTTCCACAATCCCCTTCTCCATCGGAGCCTCCCCCCGTGCAGGGATACCGACATCCAAAACAGCGCTCATTCGCGAAAAACCAGCCCTCTTGTTTTTATGAAAACCTCAGAGCGTGTCCCGTCAGGCTGGATTCGGCTGGAATCGTGAGCCGAAATGACCGCTAATAACACCTATTAAATGGCGATTCTCCTGTTTTATCGACCAGGACTGCTGCCAGGTAACGTTACGTTTCTTTTTCACTGACCCCATTTTTCCAAAAGGGTTATCCCTCTTCGGTCCCGTAGTGCAAATCCACGTTCCACCAGTTCATTAAGAGCATGACTGAAATCAGTATCATTCTTAAGAGAGGTAATTTTAATGACTTCCTGCATCGGAATTGGATATTCTTTTCCGTAGATATCATGCAATTCAGTATACAGTTTACGGGTGTTATCGGAAAACTCATAATATTTTGAGATCGATAAGGAATCGCCCATCCGGTATCTTACTCTGTGGTGCATCTCCTTCCATAACTCAATGACTTTTTTCACATAGTCAGGTTTTACTTCAGCATCAAGATGAAGACGGGCAATGGATGCAGAAAGTTTTGGGATTGCGTCTCCCAGATTCTGGCGATAGGAAGAAATTCCCGATCTCAGGTACTCATCGCGGATTTCGTATACCGCATCAGTCACCTGCCTGACTACCGTTTCCATCGGATTGGGTTTGATCATTAATGAATCAATCAGATAGGCGGTGATGAATTTCCGGTTATCCTCAATATCGTCTTTCTGAATTCCGTACATCCTTTTTATTGAAATATCTTCTATGACGATGGGAATATCAGCCATCAATTTTTCCGGGTTCAAAAATGCGAGATTGATCTCTTCACTCTTACTTTGATGAATTAATTTTTCTTTCGCAGAGATACAGTAAAAATATTTTGAACCAGCCTGGAAAAACTCTCGCGGAATGATGTTCATTGGTCTTTTAAACGCGTCCCAGTGTGTTTTCTTTGAAAGTATTGCAGCATTTACTCCACCTGCATCATCTGTTATCGGAGGGGAGGAGAATGCATACAGCGCCGCACACGTGGATATACTTTCAGTTATATCGTCGTGACGTTGAAAGGGATACGAAAAGAACTCAATAATTTGATCGTGCGCAATTAATTTTTGCCGTTGTGATATCTGACGGGGATCGAAAGGTTTCCATCCACTTATTTTCTTGAGGACATCTTTGCGGAAACTATCATGAGTCTGAATATAGGCAACGTCTGATGAGGAGACTTCAACTTCGATAAATGTTTTATTCGGGGGTGGATCGCAGGATTCGGCAAAAAAATGTTCATTTTTCACAGATTCGAAAAATGGTGAGGGATTCAGGGAAAATAATTTTCCATCTTTGGATACATACTGAACAAAACCGGTATTCTCTCTCCGGAAAATGAGTTCCTTCTCAAACTCTGAAAATTCAAATCCCCTTGAACGATCCTGAAGTGACATATTTTCCTGAAATAATTGTGAATCTTATACGATCTTCATTTCAACATACCCTTTGGGATTGATTTTTGACTGATTGCTTGTTTATCTAAAATGTCATACTGTTTGTCATAAGGGTTTTGAAATTACTTTTCATGCACGAGAAAATAGCGGTGCTTGCTTCCCTCCCGATTCTCTGCAACTCTCGGGCCTTACCTCCGTTGAGCCCAGGGGTAAATGGGAAATGATGAGAGAATTTCGCGGGGACGCAATTTATGCGACAACCTGTTTTGTCCGGAACTGTGTCCGGACCTTCTCGGAAAAGAATTTTCCAGCCTCACCAGACCGCATGAGATCCGCGTAGACTTTTGGAGGGACTGCCAGATACTGGTAAACAAGTCCTGTATGAAATTCTATCTCCAGGATTTTTGTGCTGTCATCATATCCCACAGAGCGCAGAATACGGGACTTGACGGGCTGTCTTTCCAGGATTATCACCACTCTCTTACAAGTGCGCTGGAGGGTTAAGGGTTTTTATCAACGTTTTGAGGGTTGGTGCAGCCGCAGGCCAGTGGAGCGTGCCCCGTTTTCCCCCTTGTCGTTCTTTCCCTGAGTGTACCCATCAAAGACAACAAAGTCAACCGGGTTGCCGATCAACCGGGCATCAGCAGAAGAGACAGGAAACTCCGGACAGGAGAGGGACCATCTGCTCATGGTGACCTCCTGCCGCCCACTTTTCATTCCCCGGTCAGGAATCCGCTGAAGTCCGGGGAGTGCGCCTCATTTGAGATATACACCACGAGGAACTGGATCATGGACGGGTTAAAGATCCTGCAGATCCCATCAGGTGCACAATCGACGCGATCGTCAAGGGGGGTTGAGAAAGCGATATTTATCTGATGAGGGGGAGATAATCTCTTTAAAGAAAATGGTGACGAATCTGCAGATTATTACCCGGTGAACAATTACGATAACCGTCATTATCCAACAAAAATGAGTGTCCTTTGGAAGTATTTAAAGCCACAGAGAAAGCTTATTGTCGTCGCTCTCGTTCTGGCGGGCATCAGTCAGCTGTTGACCCTTATCGATCCGCTTATTTTTGGAAAAATTATCGATGATTATGCCTTGAATCCGGGGAACAGCACGGAAGAGGCGCTGATCAAAGGGGTGCTGTTCTGGTTGGGTGTGGCTATCTCTGTTGCAGTGCTTGCCCAGGTTACAAAAGCCTTCCAGGATTATTTCACACGACTGGCAGTGAAAAAGTTCGGCATGCAGATCTTCAATGACGGTTTGAAGCAGACTCTTCGTTTGTCCTATAATGAGTTCGAGGAACAACGGAGCGGTGAGACGTTATCGGTATTGCTGAAAGTGAAGGAGGATACTCAGGTATTCATTAATTTGTTTATCAATGTTGTCTTCTCTTCTATCGTTGGAATTTGTTTTCTCATAGGGTATTCGATTACAAGGGACTGGTTGTTGATACCTGTTTTTGTGATCGGTGTTCTCGTGCTGGGTTCGCTCACCGGACTATTAAGTAAAAAGATCAAGATAACGCAACGGTCGATCAATCGCGAAACGTATAAAATATCGGGAGTGATTACCGAATCCCTCCGGAATATCGAACTCGTAAAAAGTCTTGGTCTGACATTTCCGGAAATACGAAGATTACAGGACCAGAACCTGAAGATTTTCAATCTGGAGATGACGAAAGTAAAAAGGATTCGTTTATTGACGTTCCTGCAGGGATCAACGCTCAGCATCCTTAAGCAGTCAATATTGTTCATCCTGCTCTGGTTAATTTTCCGAAATGTCCTTACCACCGGAGAATTGATCTCGATGCAGTTTATCTCCACGATCATTTTCGGACCCTTGCAGGACCTTGGTAGTATCATTATCAGTTATCATGAGGTTGAATCGTCAGTGAATAATTTCGATCAACTGATGCAGAAGTCAGTTGAACAAAATGTGGAAAATCCGATTGAGATCGACGAGCTGACTGATATCCGTTTTGAGAAGGTAGTGTTTCGTCATAAGACTGCACAGTATGATGCAGTCGATGGAATTTCTTTTGAGGTGAAGACCGGTGAGACGATCGCTTTTGTCGGTCCTTCCGGTGCAGGCAAGTCAACACTGGTAAAGCTCCTGCTGGGATTATACAGTCCTGTGAGTGGAGAGATCTATTTCAATGGTCACCCCTCTTCACAGATCCGGTATAATCCATTACGGAGGCAGATCGGTTTCGTTTCGCAGGATGCCCAGTTGTTCTCAGGAACAATTAAGGAGAATCTTCTGTTCGTCCAGCCGGATGCGACTGATGAGCAGATCATGGATGCATTGCACAAGGCCGCCTGTGATCACCTGGTGAGCAGTTCTGCTCATGGTATTGATACAATTATTGGTGAGAGTGGCATGAATCTGTCAGGAGGGGAGAAGCAACGTATTTCCATTGCCAGGGCGCTGCTGCGTCATCCCCGTCTGTTGATCTTTGATGAGGCGACCTCAGCGCTCGATTCGTTGACCGAGCAGGATATAACGAATACTATCAGGGATATTTCCATGAGCAGGGATCAGATCTCTCTTCTGATAGCTCATCGGTTGTCTACGATAATGCACGCTGACGTGATCTATGTACTGGAGCAGGGTAAGATTGTTGAGACCGGTTCTCACGCAAGCCTTCTTGATCAAAAGGGTTTGTATTACGCAATGTGGCGCCAGCAGGTTGGTGAACGCAGGACTCCGGTGAACTGATCTTCCTCGTGGGACATCATCACCGACAAGGGGATTAAAGACAATGACGGCGGTTTCCGAGCTCAGGCAACGGGGTCGGCGGAAACCGACGGGAGAGGCCAATAGCCGTCGTATCACCCCGATCTCACAGACCTCTTCTTTCACACCTCAATCCGAGCCCTCTGCGGCCGCGGTTTGCCTATCCAGGCGATCGATTTCCGGATATGCTGCAAAAAATGATACAATTTTACACACTTTTTCCAGGAACGCGTTTTCCGCGGGATTTACACCAAACGGGGCGAATTCCTTTGAGATATAAAACGCTAATGTACGCTAATGGGAGGCAAAACTCAGGGAGGCGAGGGGGGTAGCACGGTCAAAGGGAAAAGAACACCTGTTTTGAGGCAAATATTGGGAAATTCTCTGTCGATCACTGACGTATATTTTACTCTTGATAATAAGATTTCCAGGATCGATCAATCCCTCCGGACTGTAGGAGATCGCCTTTTTCGTTCAGTCCATTTCTCCGATGATAAACCCCTTTCCCGGAACGGTTCTGGACGAACTTTTTCCTGAATTATATGCAAAAAATGGCGAATTATTTCACACAGTTTTGAAATTCCCGATATAATCGCCCTGATTGCCAAAATTCGCTATAAAATGGCCCCTGAAATAATCCTTATTGGAGCCTTTTGGCTGGGCCGATCGCATTCAAAATCGGGCTGTAGTGGGTGAAAATGAAAAGAAGGCGTGTTTTGGGGCGAAGATCTGAAGATCCTCACATCGTTCACAGATGTTGATTTTCCTCCTTATTCCACTGTTATTTTGTTGCTGCGAGAACTTTGAACCATTCAAACCCTTTCACCGGGCTGACTTCCACGTCTTTAAACCCGGCATTCCTGCACAGTTTTGCCCATTGACCAAATCCAATGCAGTATTCACCATCATTCAGGATATGCTTCTTTCCATTGTCATACATCCTTTCAAATGCCGGTATGCCTCCCTCTTTCATTGCGAGTGCAAGTTCCTCTTTGAGGTAATTCAGAATTCTCAATAATCGCTTCGGGTCATCCAGTCTTCCCGTTGTATCCATATCGATTTCCCCGATAACGAATCGTCCACCACCTTTCAGAGAGTTATAAACATTTTTAATGACCGGTTCTTTGACTTTCACATGATGCAGTGAAACCGTCGCTGCTATTATATCAAACTGGTCAGGTTTGAAATCCATATCCTCTGCCGATTCTTGTATGCAATGAATTTTCTCAGTCAGATTGAACTTTTCAATCTTTTCCTGGAATATCCTTAAGCATCTGAGGTGAGCTGTCAATTGCCGTGATTGTGCAATCTTTTTTAGTAAGGAATTTCAGTGACAGGAGTCCTGTTCCACAACCAATATCAAGAATCCGGTCATTTCTTTGTATTCCCGATACCTTAACCACTAAGTCAAGCAGTTTATGGTGTCTCTTTAATTTTCCAAGAGTAGTGTCGTATTCGTTCGCCCACTCCTGGAACCATTCACGATTTTCCTTATTGACGTGATTCATCGTCTTTCCCTTCATTGTAATGATACGTTTTTCTGATGCCTTTTTTCTTCTTTACTTTTTATTTTCCACATTGTCTGTACAGCGCCTTATCAGGTTTTGTTGTCATGTTCCACCCTTCCCCTCATCTCCTGAATAATTCGGGCACTCCGTGACACAGAGGCTGCACCGGATCGTTGCTGTCCGGGCGATCCATGGTGCAAGAGGGGCCATGCATTTCAACAATAGCGTTCGTCCCAGCATCCATTTCGCAGCCGGGACCAGGACGGGGGGAACCCAGGCACTCACGGTCCGGCACCGGAACGCATCGACACCTTCCGGCCCCAAGGCTCCCTGCGGGCAGACTTTGATGCAGCGTCCGCATCCTGTGCAGATCGGGGTTCCTTTTCTTCCTGCACAATGTTCAGATTTCCGGGATTTTTCCTGACTGGCGTCCGGTCACGACACCGCTCAGCAAGAGCCGCGGGCCGAACCGGGGATTGAAGAGAACGGTATTCCTGCCCAGTGACCCGAGACCCCCGGCCGCTGCGACCTGCTTCAACCGGACAACTCCCTGAACTCTTCCGTCAGCAATTCTGACGGGCAGGTACAGCGGAACGGGCAGGGCCGGGACCTGCTCCTCTTCCAGGAGAGCGGCGAGCCTGACAGCAGTGTTGTCCAGCGCTTCTGCAATCCGGAGCATCCCCCTGGTCTTCTCCTTCGGAGGCATCCGGTACAGCCGGACGGCACTTCCTTCCCGAAAACGATCACGGATTGGGCAGCGGGAAAAAATTGCACTACTGAGGATCTGTCCTCATCTGAAAGGTTGTCAAGGCTGACTTCGGAGAAGACGTCGATTCCCTGCTCCTGGAAGAACACTGTAAGATCCAATCCACTACTCCTCTCCGATCCGGTCTATCTTTAGGGATGAGTCATAATAAATTGGAATTACCTCCTAAATTTCCTTTTCTTTCTGAGTTGAGGGAGGAAAAGGTGAGGCGATTTTTGGAGTTTACCAAAAGGCGGGTATTACAATCATATCAAATTCAGGTTTTGGGTACCTCGTGGTGAATTCAGATCCGATTTTTCTCTCATTTTTCTCCAGTCGTTTCAGGTAGCTGAGATTACCAGTAACTTTTACTCAGGGATTTTTCGTGCTGTCTTTGCACCTATCACAATAAGAACAAGACCAAGTATGGTGAAAGCGGGAGATTTCAGATCCCAGCCGAGAAGATACCTTAACGCATTCATCAGGATCATGATAAATCCAACAGCGGCCATGATATATCCCGATATCTGCCGTTCATCCATGATTTTACATCCTACGATGCCTGATTTGAACCTTTTTATCTATCATACACCGTTCTGCCGCTCTATCCTGGTGTACAAGAAGATGTTTTTATGGTTTCTTGTCCCTGAGTCCCTTAAGTTCCTCTATTCTGACCGAAGGATTATGGTATCGCTGCCGGGCAGCAGTGCGGGAACCTGCCTGGATTGCTTCTGTCGGACAGAGGTGAATACACCCGCAGCAGAGTTCGCAGTGGTGTTTCCAGACAGGTTTTCCGTCAACCATCTCGATGTTTCCCGCCGGGCAAATGGCTGCACAGGTGCCGCATGACGTACATTTCTCATTCACCGAGAATTTCCGGTCATCCTCGTGGACGTGGGATGCAAACCTCGGGTAGGCTATTGAATGCAGTATACCGGACAGGAGTGAAGAGGGCAAGGGAAGGATCTCGTTCCGGTTGATTGCAGCCGCACTATCCGCAATCTGTGTATCGGCCGCGGCAAGAATTCTCTCCTGCTTCTCTCCCGTTGGGGACCCGTACATCAGGATATAATTACCGGGCATTTTAACCATGAACCCCGCATCCAGCCCATGGTCCCGCCGCTTCTTTAAAATGCTGTCAAGACTGCTGTAATGCCGGCGCCGCCCCCGAACCTCCGAACGTGACGATGGAGAACACATATTTTGCTTTCGAGAGATCGAGGCGCCCGGCAAATTCAGCTGACCATAACCGGCAGGCCGGCAAAGTATACCGGATTTACTATGCCAACCCGGTCAGCGGCAGGGGTTATGTCCGCGGTTGTAGACTGCAGCGAAGCAATGGGTACAAGATCACAGTCTCCCAGGACTGCGGCGATCTTTTTTGCAACGGCAAGCGAGTTGCCGGTGCCGGTAAAATAATAGATGATGGTCTTCATGGTAATCTTCCGTGAGAGGGTTCAAGGAACACCCGGGGCATTGTCAGGGACAGGTGACAGGTGGCCATTCCCAGGACAGGATGTCGTGTAACCTGAATTCCTGTGCAAACGGGTTCGGCGTAATTGTATACTTCGTATTCCCTGCAGAGAATTATAGCTTAAGGACCGGTTTTGCCACGGGAAGTAATCTGCATCTTTTCTGCCTTCTTTTTTGCCTGAACCTGTGACTACAACAGATCTCTTTACCGTGCCTGAGTGGTCTCTTCCCAGAGCCCGAACAGGTTACCCTCGGTGTCTATGCAGGTGGCAAGGAATCCCATCCCGGGCACTGCCATCTTTTCGGAAAGGACTTTTCCCCCGAGGCTTTTAACCTGCTTCATTGCGGCATCAATGGAGGGCACCCCGAAATAATTCATGATGCGCTGCGAGGCATCCATCCGCTTTCCCATGCCGCCTCCTACCCCCGGGGTCCCATCCAGGTTTGTCGTGGTAAAGAGATTGTACTGCATCTCTGGGAAGGATTCGAATTTCCATCCAAAAAGCGCGGAATAAAATTTCTTCGCTCTCTCAACATCATCTGTTGGTACGTCAAAATGGACAATCGCTGACATCAGATATTCACGAATCCTCAATTGGTGAACAGATAATAAAAACTTTTATTTCGACAGGAGAACGTATCACTACAACACGCTCGAAACGCATATGAGGTTCTGCAACGAATGAACTATTGTTTTTCATGAGACAGAGAAAGGGAGGGAATCAACAATGAAAATCAAAGAGATACATATGAAAATAATTGCAATCGGGCTGATTCCGGTATTCCTTATACTCTCCTTCGCATTGCCAAACACCACCTACAACAGCCATTCTGCTGGGAGGTATTATGCTCACCGCTTTTGTGGTATCTTTCATAGGAATTTCAATGCAGAAGAAGGAAGCGAAGGAACCCGATGACCTGCTGGCAATTCCGCCAAAGAAATCTTAATGTTCTTTTTTCATGGTTACCCCGGTAAACAAACCGTCTTCCTTATCCGGGAACCCTCTCCCGTTTCCTCATCCTTCAGAAAAATCGTCCGCCACGAAACCCTTCCCTCCTCAACCGCCTTCTTGATCAGCCCTTCCTCCCGTGTAAGTCTTCCCTTCCCCTTCTTCACTTCCACCAGCACGACACTGATCGTATCGCCCTTCTCGTCCTTCACCTGGGTGTACCCGTCAAAGACAACAAAGTCGATCGGGTTGCCGATGAACCGGGCATCAGCAGAAGCAAACGGAAACTCCGGCAGGAGCGGGGCCATCTGCTCGGAGATCCTGCCCTTCAGCGTTGAACGCGAGCGGTTGACGGAATCCTTCCGGATATCATTTGTGCATTCGAGCTTCCAGCGTTCGAGATCGTTTCGTGCCCGCCCTTCGATTGCGCTGATCTGCTGGCGGAAGAAGAGGTACGCGGCGATGATGCCGAGGATGAACGCGATGGCGGGGATGAGGAGGTCGGTGGGGGTCATGAGAATCCTGATCAGGGATTGGATGCGGGGGAGATATAGGTGAGGAGCAGGGGGTGAAAATGGAAAGGAGAGAAGAGTTCCCACCATTAACGGGTACTCAGAGGACTCACGGCATACGACAACACAATCTTTGACGCATCAGAAAATCCAAAAAATATTTTCTCGTTTACAGGACGCTTGCGAGCTTCTCTTCCAGGATATCAAGCCCCTTCTTGACGTCTTTCAGGTTCTTGCCACCCGTGAGAATGATCTTTCCTGAAGAGAAGATGAGAACGACGATTTTTGGGTCTTTGAGCCGGTATACAAGCCCGGGGAACTGTTCGGGTTCGTACTCGATATTTTCGAGATTGAGTGTAACGCTTAACTTATTGATATTGATGTATTTCCCGAGATTATAGGAACAGACCATATTGGTGATGGCAACTCTGGGCTCTTTAAGAGGTTCAATACCCACGGATTTTAACGAATTCATGACGATAGCAAGTCCGTCTGCAAGCGCCTTATGGTTCTTGAGGCCGGTGAGCACTATCTTGCCTGACGAAAAGACCAGGCATGCAATCTTGGGATCCGGAATCCGGTATACTGCACCGGGGAACCGTTTTTTATTGAGTTCGCAATGTTCGACGTTTTCTGAAAACTTAACAAGATCTATAGGCCCGGAGATTACACCGGATGCAACGATATTCTCAATCTTCAATGATTCATACGTTTTATCAGCCATCTTCTTTCTATGACTTTCATCGAACCATAAGGCTGCTGGACAAGGCAATCCGGTAACTCCCGGTCTGATGCTGTACGCGTTCTATCCGGCACTGTCAGGAGGTTCCCCGCCAGACTGACTATATGCAACGTTCGAGAGCAGGTCGGCCTCCGCATTCTGTTCTCGGGGTATCCAGACAAATCTCGTTTTCCTGCCTTCCAGTAACCTGCGGATTTCCGGGACAAACTTTTTTGAGGTTGCTGATTTTATCTGCCAGGTACCATTCATCTGATGTATGACCAGCTGGGAATCACCTTTGATTACAATCTCGTCATCACCACCATTCCGGCTTACCCATTCCACCGCATGTTTCAATGCAGAATATTCCGCAACATTGTTCGTCATCCCTGCACCAGAGCCAACCACCCCGCATCCGCTTTTCACTTTTTTCCCGTCCTGGTAAATCACGTATCCGTACGTTGCTACGCCACCGGGGTTTCTGGGCCTGCATAATCCGTCAAAATATATCGTGATCATATCTTTTTGCACCACTTCATCAGCAACGAAACAAAGGAGATAATGGGAGTTAAAGACCCTTCATCATTTCCCGATTTGTATTTTTCTTCAGTCACCAGGAATATCCCAAAAAGCGCCCGATAAAAACTCGTTTAAAAAAATGTATTATCCATTATCGCACACCTGTACTAACGCATGTTTAATCAAGGCAAAGACAGTGTACCGGATACCGAAGAGAACCGGGAGATCTGCAGGAAGTACTGCAAAATATGCCAGAACTACAAGCATCACTCCCTTGAAAAATACCAGCCCACCGAACTCTTCTGCGCATGCGGAACGTCCTCAGCCCCGTCAATGAAAGAGATAGGCTGCTTCTGCCCGGCCTGCGAGCTCTTCTCGAAGCACCATCAGCGCGGCGGGTACTTCTGCGTCCGGTGCTAGACAATTTTTTATCTTTTTACCTATCCCCCAGGTTTTACCAGGGACTCACCTGTTGCTTTCGCTGTCCGGGGGATCCTTTTCACCTACGTGCTCCTCCTCCACTCCTGCTCATATGCTGAAGATCAATGATATATTCATAAAATATCCAGCTGGCGCCGTATCATTTCTCGTATTCCCGTGCGGAAGCAGCCGGGTCCCGTGATGCCTCCACATCAGGTCTTCCCTTTTTTGCTATGGGGTAACCTCAGGTTACCAGATAGATATACAGGTAAAAAGCGATGAGGGGAATAAACACTCCGGCCCAGACGAGTTTATTCCATGCATAGACCTCTACCCCGTCATTGGGCTTGACCGGTACAAGAGAGAATACACTGTTCAGCAGGTTCATGGAAAACCCGGCTGAACCTGCGACAACAAATAATCCTCCCAGGGGAATCAGGAACAAAGAAACAATTGCCAGCCCCATGCTCATGAGCGGACCGGCCAGCCTGATACGGGCTGCTTCTTCCGGCTTAAGGGCCTTGTCGCTCCGTATCAGGGTGCGGGATGGTTTTGCAAACGCATTTCCAAACAGCCAGGCAGTGAATAACATCGTGACCGTTCCCAGGCTCCAGAACTGGTATTCGGTGATGCAGCCGCAGCGATATGCTGCGTATTTATGGGCAAGATCATGGAGAATCGTCGCAATACCCCCGGCACAGACAAAGATAATAACCGTGGTCAGTCTCAGTTCGAGCTGGTCCTGGAGCAGGAATGCGGCTGCAAACCCACAAGCGCTCAGGATTATCACCAGGATCTCGCGGGAAGAAAGGCCAAGAATGAGTGCCTGGAGATTTTCCGCCGGGCGTATCCCGCGTTTTTCAATTTCGGTCACATTCATCAGCCCGATAGTTTCTGTACCCAGGAATTTTTTGAATAGTTCGATAATCCTGTCCCACACCCGGGCTACTGCTGAGCTCCCGCTTGCCATGGTACCGAGTATACTGATCGTGATACCTGCAACTACTGCTGCCAGAGGAGCCGACTTATCCGGAATGTAGGGCGATAATGGCAGGGGACCCTTGTTGGATCCGGTCGCTGTGCCGATCAAATCCACGGGTGACTGCGGGTTTTCCGGGGGAGTTCCCGCAAGGCTGGTTGAAAACAGGCCGATGATACTGAAATGACTCACCGGTGCACTGATAGTTCTGGTCGGCGGATCAATCCTTATGGGAAGCCGTTCCCAACCCGGGCCGGTTTCGTTTGTTTCCCACATAGTCAGGTTTGCCGGGTCCGACCGTTCCCATTCATCCGGGCTGAGCGTGAACGAGACGAGAACCGGGGGATCAAAGGAGGTATGGTCCGGCAGGAAATGATAGGCACGCCCGGTCCACCTGCTGTTGTCCGGTCCGTCACCTGACGGTATTTCAGCAGGATTTACGGGAGTAATATGAATCTCAGGGACGGGGTTCTTTCCTGCATCGGTAACCAGCGTACCTTCCGGAACGGAGAGAGTCGCTATCTGGTCATCGGAGCTGATGATAACGGTACAATTGAGCCTGCCATCATGTGCAGCCCCCGTCTTCCCGGATCCAGAATAGTATCTCTTGCAAGCAACAATTTGTGTCGCGGGGGTCTGCTGCGTTCTCTGTGTAGCCGGGGGAGAGACCGTTGTGACGGGAGGAGGTGTCGTTATCGTTCCCTGGGTGACCGTGACCGTGGACGTTACTGATACGGAAGGGGACACCGTACGGGAAACTGTTTCGGTGATGATGGGTGACAGCATGCCGGACACTGTGGCGACGGCACCTGCTGTGACGGTAACTTTCGTGGTGTAATTCTGGTATCCGGCTAACCTGAAGGAGACTTCATGAGATCCTGTTGTGATTGTCCGGAGGGTAAGAGGAGTGGTGCCTTTCAGGGTACTATCAACATATACTGAAGCATTGGTCGGGACGCTCTCAAGAATCAGGACGCCGGTAGTCTGGGGGGTGATGATCGTCCTCACTACCCGGGGGTTTATGATCACTGATGGTGGAGCTGTAGTAATTACAGGATTGATCAACATGGAGCTTATCGATGGATCCGGAACGCTGCCCATTGGCCCTGTAATTTCCCCGGCAAAGACCGGAACCGGTAATAAAAGAAGGAGTATCAATGAACCGATAAGGAGACCGGAGAGTTCTTTCATGTATTCACCAGAGGAGTTCAGGGAACCGTTGGAATTCCTGGTTACATGCCGTTTACTTCTCACAGGTTTAAGCGCATCGATGTTTAGTTTATGGTACTCAAACCTGGCAAAAAATCAGGGAACGGATTTCCTGTTTCTATACTGCCGCAATGATTGATCCGCTTTTCAGAGGGCTCGGTTATTTTGTGCAGCGTGGTTGTTTTCAGGGGAAGGTCAACAGCCCATCCCCTGCCAAACCTTTTTTCCTGAACGGGAGGAAACATTTCTTCCATGTGGTACCGGATGAATAAATTCCAACAGAAAATTCCTGGAATTTTCGGTGGCTCTAATACGATGACTCACCGCTGCGGGTGGAACCGGGCTCAGGTGATTGGGGAGGGAGGAGCGTTTCTTATGCGAGGACGAAAGAGAAAGGGCACCTAAATCTTTAATACCTTGAACTCAATTCTCACAGTGGAGTGATCTTTATGACGGTACCTAAAAAAAATGTCATTAAATTCCCCAGCGTGCTCGATCAGGCCTACAAGGAATCCCGGCGTCACCTGAAAGTGGGCGACATCATGAGCCGCAAGGTCATCACGACAACTCCTGAGACCACGATGATGCAGGCAGCAAAGACCATGGGTGAAAAGCACATCGGGAGCCTTATTGTCATGAAATACAAAACACCCGTCGCTATTGTAACGGAGAGGGACCTGCTCTCCCGGGTCCTGCAACCGGCATGGACATGAGAACTGAAGGACCGCGCCGAGCCACTGGCGAGACCGACCCGCCGTGAGCGTCCGGGAGGGACGAACTCGTGAAGCACAGGCTCGTCGTGGCGCTGGCCGCGGCATTCCTCGTGATGATGGCGGTACCCGCCGCCGGTGGGCCCGCCGCCCAGACCCTGGCCGCCACGGGCTGCCAGTTCACCGACAACCTGGTCCAGAACTGCGGCTTCGAGTCCTCGCTCGACCACTGGACCGCGAGCGAGCCCGCGAACGCGGCGACGACCGGCGACGTCCCCGACAGCTGGGGCAGCCCGGTAGGGCCCGACGAGGGCACCGCCGCCTTCGCGGGCAGCACCGACCCGAGCAGCACCACCGATGTCGCGACGCTGACCCAGACCTTCGCGCCGGCCGACGGCGTCGCGTACCGGGCGAGCTTCATGTACATGGGTGGCGACGCCGCCTTCGCGGGAAGCTGGCTGGAAGCCTCGATCACGTACGGGACCCGGACCGTCGTTTCTCGCCTACAACCACGGCTCCGGCTACACCAACGCGTGGAGCGAGGAGTGGAACACGTTCCTCGGGACCGGCGAGGTGGCCACCCTGACCATCCGATACCACAACCAGACCGATCACTGGTACATCGACGACGTCGCGGTCATTCCGTTCGCGGTGACCGTCCCGGACGCCCCGACGATGAATTCCGCGCAGGCGCAGGGCGCCGGCATCATCGGCATGGCCTGGCTCGCGCCCGACAACGACGGCGGCCTTCCGATCATCGGCTTCAACGTCTACGCGGGCCTCGCCAGCGGCGAGGAGGACTACGCGGCGCCGCTGAACGGCGCGACGCCTGTCATCGACAGTGCCTTCATGGCCACGGGCCTGACGGGCGGGCAGACGTACTACTTCACCGTCAAGGCCGTCAACGACCTGGGCGAGAGCGCGCCGTCCGGTGAGACCGAGGCGACCGCCATCGACGTGCCGGGCGCCCCGACCGGGGCTCCAGCCGGTCGCGGGGGACGGCTCGGTGACGCTGTCGTGGACGCCGCCCGTCGATACCGGCGGCGCGACGATCGACTACTACCACTGCTACTTCGGCGACTCGGCCGAGTCGCTCGGCCAGTGGGGCTCGGTGGCCGGAAACGTGGTCTCGGTCACCGTCAGCGGCCTCACGAACGGGCACACCTACTGGTTCGCGGTGGCTGCCAGCAACTCGATGGGCAGGGGCGCGCTTTCGGACGCGGTCCCCGCGACGCCCACGAGGCCAGTGTCCGCTCCCTCGGCCCCCGCGTTGTCCCTCGGCGAGGTCGGCAACGGGTGGATCAGTGTGAGCTGGACGGCCCCCAACGACGGCGGCTCCGCCGTCACCGGCTACAACGTGTACGCGTGCACGACGTCCGGCCCGTGCGAGACCAGGCGAACGTCCGCGCCCCTTGCGGCCGACGCCTCCAGTTACACGATCGACAATCTCCCCCCCTACGGAGACACGTACTACATCACGGTGACCGCGAACAACAGCGTCGGCGAGGGCGATCCGTCGAACGAGGTGTCCGCGATGCCGCTGCTGGCGCCGGCCGCACCGACGGGCGTCAGCGCCGCGACCGCGCCTGTCGGCAGGCGGGGCCTCTCCGCCACCGTGACCTGGACCGACGACGCCACGGGCCGTGAAGCATCCACAACCACCGTGGACGTCTAGCTGGCTACCGGGCGGGGACCAAGCACAACCCCACGGGGACGTACCGGCTCCTCGAGTCGTACGTCACGAACAGCAGC
>CAWDZO010000012.1:0-63805 GCA_963806845.1 uncultured Methanoregulaceae archaeon | reverse complement strand
AGGGGCGTGCCTATGCCAGCCGCACCAAATACAAGGAGGCAATTACCTATTATGAAAAGGCCCTGTCGCTCGATCCCGACAATCCTGAAGCATGGTATCTTCGGGCAGCAGTGTTTATTGAGGCCGGGAGGAACACGGAAGCACTTGCCGACTGCGAGCATGCAATTGCGCTCAACCAGAACTATGCTGATGCCTGGTCCAAAAAGGGACATGCACTCTACAATCTCGAACGGTATACCGATGCACTATTTGCCTGCACCCGGGCACTCGCCCTCAATGGGAATGATGCCTCTGCCTGGTATCTCAAGGGAGTTTGCCTGGATGAACTCGGGCGAAACGATGAAGCCCAGGAAGCCTATGGAAAATCTCTCGAACTTGAGATTATCCTTGATATGAAAGCAGAGAAAAAGAAATTGGGAATATGAAAGGGTGAGGAACTGTACCTTTTCACTGTTTTTATTAACGCGTTTAAAATCCTGAAAGGATAAGAGATTAACTATCGGCCCGGGAGAAATGCTCAGACCCACGTTTTCGTCACGCTCTTTTGGGATTTTGGCATGTGCCCCCGCCCCAGCCGCTGTCGCATCCCCCGCGATGCAATATCTGTGGAACACATGGGGGAAAACGAACGAATGAAATGAGTTTTTCCTCTGAAAACGGACATGATTCCCCTGGAAGACAATCCTAGAGGATGAAAAAGTGATTGCATTTTCTTGTAAAATCGTAGTATTCAGATATGATTCGGGATTGTTGCCTCTCTACCCATCTGGTACGATGATTGGTGCCGCCCCAAAACAGGGCTTGCTGTGCGGCGGAACGGTGACTAAAAACTCAAAAAAAACACTTTGCCCGCCGTGCCTCTGAGAGGTCCTGAGGCGGGTTCCTTCGTATGCATAGTATGATTTTCATGGTTCGGGTGTGAACCGAATCGGTTCATGTCTGTTTCTCCAGAGCAAAAATATCTCCCTGACGATCAGATGATTTTTTACAGATATTTTATTAAGTGATCAATTAATATGAGATCCACATGGAGATCCCTGAAATTCGAACCTGGATCATGTTTTACCTGATCTCGTTCGTTGGAATTCTCTGGGCGACTTTTCTTTCTGTTCAGGGTGTTATGCTCTGGGTCAGCATGTTTATTGTTATCGTGATCATCGGCATTCATTTTTTTACCTTATATAACCAGATACTCCTGCGCGCACAACGAAAGGAGCTCCAGCGGCAACTGGTGCAAGGGTTTGAACGGGGTCCAAAGGAAGGAGACAGCCGAAAAACCTGATGATGCCCTTGTTTTTTTATTCCTTTTTTCGATAGATTTTCTGGAGGGAATTGTGCGCTGCAAACAGATCTTCTACCTGACGGCCGAGGTATTCTGTCTTGCCCATGATATAGAAACCGTCTGACACCAGCGCCCCGTGGAACATTTTTACCAGTTCATCCTTCTGCTTTTCGTTAAAATAAATTGTGACGTTCCGGCAGATGATGAGGTCAAGCCACCGCGAAACGGGTACTCCGCTCATCAGGTCATGAGGGCGGAACCGGATCAGCTCCTGTAAGTTCGGTTTCACCTGGTAATTCTCCTCAGGGAGCCGGGTGAAATGGTGGTGGATCTGCGCCTGGGACAATTTGACCATTGCCTTTGCGGTATAGGTGCCCTCCTGGGCTTTTGCAAGCACAACCTTGTCGATGTCTGTTGCAAAGATCTGGGCAGAGATCCCGGGGTTCTGTGCCATGAGATCGGCGAGAATCATGGCAAGGGAGTACGGCTCTTCACCGGTTGAACACCCGGCACACCAGATACGCAGCCGTTTTCTTTCTTTGAATAACGCGGGAAGAATGTCCTTTTTTATGGAGTCGTACACATCGTTGTCCCGAAAGAATTCAGTGACATTGATGGTGAGCGCGTTCCGCAGGTTCTCCAGCTCGGGGGGATTTGCTTTCAGATACGAGAGATAATCCTCATAGCTTGCACTGTTGGTCGAACGCATCCGTGAGAGAAGGCGGCGCTTGATGTAGTCCTCCTTGTAATTTGAACACTGGATGGTCAGGGTGTGTTCAATGAACCGTTTCAGCGATGCAAAACCATCCATGATATTCTCGGATAATACCTGGTAATATTCACTGATTTTTGAGGGAATGGTAACGGTTGTCGTTATTATTTCAAATCAAAGATGGAGTTTCCACCCCTCAATTCAGGTGGAACTTCTCCATCATCTTCCGACTGCGTTCTGCCATCTCCGCGAGCTCTGCCGATGCACTCGCGATCTCTTCGGTCGAGGCGCTGGTCTCTTCGGCAAGGGCTGCCATATCCTCCATCCGTTTCTGGTTGTCCCGCGTCAGGGTTGATACGGATTCGATTCCGGTCATGAGTTTGTTGGTTGCCTGTGCCTGGTCTTCTGTTGCTTTGGTAATCTCGGTCACACCGAGCGAGACAATATTTGCTTCAGATATGATCAGGTTCAGCGACTCTACGGTCTTGTTGACACTGTCAATGCCCGTCTTGATCTCTTCAAAAGAGTTTTTCATTGAGTTCGAGGTCTGCTCACTCTGCGACTGAATTGCTTTGATAAGGTTCTCGATCTGGCTGCTCGCTTTCTTGGACTCACCGGCAAGATTCTTGACTTCACCCGCGACTACTGCAAAACCGCGCCCGTGTTCACCGGCCCGGGCTGCTTCAATCGCAGCATTGAGTGCCAGGAGGTTGGTCTGGTTGGCAATGTCGGTAATAAGGCTCACGATTTTTGAGATCGCACGCATCTGCTCGTTCAGTGCAGTGATTTCATCGACACTCTGCTTGGAGACCTTCTCCACGTTCTGCATCTTGGTCGTGGCAAGCTGGCCGATCTCTGCTGCCTGTGCACCTTCTCTGGATGCTTTCTCAGCATGGGTCATGACATCATGAGATGTACTCGCAATCTCTTCGATGGATGCAGAGATATCCGAGATATCGGTGGAAATCTTTTCCACATTGGTGAGCTGCAATTTTGAATTGTCAGCAGCTTTCTGGGACGAGATTGCAACCTGCTCGGTGGCTTTTGCAATTTCTTCTGTGCTCTTGATGGTATCGTTGATCGTGACATCAAGCTTGATCATTCCCTGCATCAGATCGGACAGGACGATCCTGATCGAATCAACTGCTGCGTTATAATCTGCTTTAAGCTTTACCAGCGGATCGGCATCATCTATGCTCACCCGGTACGTGAGATCCCCGGATGCAATTTTTGAGAGTGCCATCTGGAGTTCTTCTGCACTCACGGTAAGGAGTTCAGCTTTTGCCCGGGCGTCATCCATCATCTCCTTGATCTTCGTTTCCTGCTCACGCTGTGTTGTTATGTCATTATACACACAGACAATGGTCTGGAGAATCCCTTTTGGATCAACCATAGGGATACCGTACTGGTTGAGGATATGAACCCCGGTCGGGAATTCAATTTTAATCTCACCGAAACTCCTTTTCTGTTCCTGGAGCACTTTTTTGAGCCCTTCGCCATGCTGTTCGAGGATCTTGAAATCCTTGGCACTCATGCCGATGAGCCGTTCCCGGGAAAGGCCGGTCAGGGAGATATAGGCATCATTCACCATGATGATCCTGAACCCGGTATTCATCAGCATGATAGGCATGGGATTCTGGTTGACGATAATATCAGACCGCAGCTTGAGGAGAGCAACCTCCTCCATCTTCTTGTGCAGGTCCTGCTCGCTCTTACGCTGGGCGGTGACCTCGTTGTAGACAAAAAGGAGGTTTGAGATTTTATTCTTGCCATCAAGAACCGGCATTACGTACTGCTCGAGGATATGCGTGCCGCTGGGAAGCTCAACGGTAACTTCCCCGAATGCCCGTTGTTTCTTCTCGATGGCCACCTTTGCTCCTTCTCCTTTCTGCTCGAGAATTTTTACCTCCCGAAGGTTCATGCCAATGACGCGTTCACGGGGAATGCCGCTCATTTTTGCATAGGCTGCATTGGCTTCAACCACGACAAAACCGGGACTGGTCATCAGCATGGGGATCGGGTTATGCTGGACAATGGTTTCTGATGTCCGGTGCAGTTCGGTGATCTCATCCATCTGCCGGCGATCCTCGGTCACATCGTTGTACACGATCAGGATACTGGTCACGTTACCGCTGTTGTCTGAAATAGGAATACCATACTGCTGCAGCCTTTTTGCACCGGTGGGAAATTCAACAAGGACTTCACCTGCTACACGCCTTTTCTCCTGGATTGCCTGCTTTAATCCTTCACCTGTCTGGTCCAGTATCTTGAAATCGCGCAGGGTCATCTTCAGCAGGTCAGCGCGACTGATGCCACTCAATGAAGCATAGGCTTCATTTACTACGCGAATGTGGAAATTCATATCCACAAGGATGATTGGCATCGGGTTTTGCTGGACGATCGTCTCGGACCGGTGCTTGAGCTGCTCAATTTCCTCGCTCTTTTTCTTTTGTGCAGTCGTGTCATAGTAGACAAAGAGCAGACTGGTGATCGTCTGGTCATTGCCCATAATCGGAATGCAGTATTGTTCGAGAATACGTGTACCGGAAGGCAATTCTACGATCACTTCGCCAAACGAGCGCCGTTTTTCCTGAAGTGCAACCTTTGCTCCCTCTCCCTTCTGGCTGATAATCTTGAAATTTTTAAGATTTGTCCTGAAGAGATCGCTCTCCCGTGATGCCACTCATCTCTATATAGGCAGCATTTGCCTCAACGATTGAGAACCCGGGTGTGGTAAGGAGCATGGGGACGGGATTATTCCTGACCATCACGTCAAGCCTTTGCCTGAGCTCCGCGATCGTTTCTTCAGATTCCCTGACAGGTGCAATCTCTTCTGAAGGACTGGCTGGTGTTTTTGGAGCTACCGCCCCGGTAAATAATGCTTTTCTCCCTGGTAGTTCTGTCATCTCCATCCCCCCGTCAATTGTCCTGCATGTGTATTTTTTGCCATGATATGTTCCTGCGGTTCACTTTGTTGCCACATCCTCAAGCACTTTCTTCATATCTATCCAGATGATCAGGCCGGTGCTCTTTTTGTCGGACCCGTCACCTTTCAGCTTGATGATCCCTTTTACGAAACTGGAGACTTCAGATGAGAGCCCTTCTCCGAGGTGTTCGATATCGGTTTCAGCCACCTGGAGGACACTTGTTACCTCATCGACAATGATGCCGACATTGCTGCCGGATGCCGCCTCCGGCACCAGAACAATTATCTTCTGGTTGTCCCGTACATCCCGGTTCGGTAACCCGAGCAGGGTATTGAGGTTCATGATGTTGGTGATCTCTCCGCGAAGGTTAATTACACCGGAGATGTAAGGGGGTGCACGGGGAATGGGGGTGATCGGTATCATCTCAACAATTTCCCGCGCTAATTGTATATCGAGAGCATAGCGCTCACCCCCCAGTACAAATTCTACTACATCAACCGTTGAGGCCATTGTTCACCGCAACCTGAACTGTTCCATTATCTTTTTCAGCCGGTTTGCCAGCTCAGCAGAGCTCGGCTGATGCGCTGGCGATCTCTTCAGTCGATGCACTGGTCTCCTGTGCAAGGGCTGCCATGTCCTCCATCCGTCCCTGGTTCTCGCGGGTAATAATGCTGGATTTCTCCATCCCGTGAACCACGCGGGTCGTGGCTTCTGCCTGGTCCTCGGTGGCTTTGGTGATCTCGTTTACGCCCTGGGCAACCACATTCGACTCAGCAATAATCCGGTTTAAGGCTTCAATCGTCTTGTTTACGCTCTCAATTCCTGCCTGTATCTCCTTGTATGAACTTTTAATTGCCGCCGCGGTTTTATCGCTGTTGCTCTGGATGGAACTGATAAGCGTCTCGATATGGTTTGTTGCGGTCTTTGATTCGCCGGCAAGATTGCGGACTTCACCCGCGACTACTGCAAAACCGCGGCCGTGCTCGCCAGCCCGTGCAGCCTCGATCGCTGCATTGAGCGCAAGGAGGTTTGTCTGGCTGGAGATATCAGCGATCATCTTCACGATATTTGAGATCTCCTTCATCCGATCGTTGAGCGCGGTGATCTCACTTACACTTTCTCCGGCGATCTTCTCAACCATCGTCATCTTGGCAGTAGCAACCTTGCCCAGTTCGGATGCCTTGTTCCCTTCCATTGCCGCTTTCTGTGCGTGACTCAGCAGATCCTGGGACGTGCTGGCAATTTCTTCAATGGAGGCTGAGAGATCGGAGACTTCTTTTCCAACCTTTTCTAACTCGTCAAGCTGCTTTTTTGCACCATCAGCTGATTTCTGCGTTCCAACTGCGACCTGTTCGGTTGATTTGGAGATTTCCGTTGTGCCCCGGCTGGTATCCTGCGTGGTCACTTCAATCTGTTTTACTGACTTTTCCAGTTCCTCGATAACCTTCTTGATTGAATCGACGGATACGTTGTAATCTTTTTTCAGCTTGATTAACGGATCTCCCTCCACAAGAGGGATATTGAACGTAAGATCCCCTTTTGCGATTCTTTCAAGTCCGCTTTCCAGGACAGCAGCACTTGCTGAGAGCGCTTCGGCTTTTTTCTGCGTTTCCTCCATCAACTGCTTGAATTCTTTCTCTTTCTTACGCCGTTCAGTGATATCGTTAAACACGATCAACAGGTTTTCGACATTACCGTCTGTATCGAGCAGGGGGATATAGTACCATTCGAGCACGAAGGTACCTCGGGGGAATTCTATCGTCGATTCACCCTGGCTGCGTTTTTTGGATTTTATTGTTCCCTCGACGGTATCTCCCTTGTTCTTGAGGTACTTGAAGTCCTTCATCGAAAGGGATGATGCTTTTTCTTTGGAATAACCCGTGAATTCTAAAAATGCCTGGTTGGAAATTTTCACATTCAGTTCGACATCGATCGTGAACAGGGGAAATGGGTTTTCCTGGATGATCCGGTCCACCCGCTGCTCCACCTTTTTTACCGCGTCCATCTTCTCGTGAAGTTCGGTGTAGTCTATCCAGATATAGAAAGCACCGTCCACGTCCCCGTTTTTATCGAGAATCGGGATGGCATTGAGCGTCAGGTATCTCTTCACCCCGTCAGGGAATGTCACAAGACAGTCAGTGATCGAGAGTTTCTTTGTTTCAAAGCAGGCGTAGAAGTGCTCTCCGGAAAGGATAGTAATATCAAAATCATTGAGTTTCTTTTTTAACAACTCTTCACGGGTACCGCGCCAGACGGTTTCATAGGCTTTGTTGATATGTATCCTGGTCTTGTCCTTTCTCAATATGGCAATCGCCATAGGATTATACTGGATCATCACGTCGGCACGATGCTTTAACTCCTTTGCCACCGCAGCCTTTTCGAGCGTCTGGTTCAGCATCTGTGCGACTGCTTTTAATTCTGTACCCACTTTACTCTCATCGATACGGGCAGAGAAATTCCCTTCACTGGTTTTCTGTAATGTATTTTCAATCTCTTTTAGTTCCATCTCATAACCTCTTCTGCAATGGTCTTATACGCAATTCCGGCACTGCTGTCAGGTGCAACATGGGAAATCGGCATACCGCGTTTCTGGGCTTCGTACACTGAAGTGGAGTACGGGACGGTATACACGCTGGGAAATCTGCGCTTTATCTGATTGAGCATCGCCAGCAGCCGTGCATGTTCCTGTTTTTGCTCTTCTGCAGCCTTCAGGTCCTCAGGAGAAAGTTCAGGTGGTTTATAAAAAATGCCCCGAATCCTGGTAAAAAGACCTTTTTCCTCCTCTTTTTCAGGGTGTGAACCTGGCTGGAGCAGCCCCTCACCCCAGCGGCTGACGATTGCCATATCCGGTCGAATCTCTTTTCCCAGACCTTCTTTTATATCAGAGAATATTGTCGAGAGTGTCGTAACCCCATTGAGCGCAAACGATCCCGAATCGAGGGTCACTATGACATGATCCGCTGCAAAGAGTCCGTTGATCACAAACTGACCTAAGCTCGGTGGAGTATCAATGAAAACATAAGAATACTGGTTTTTGGCAGTTGCGAGCGCTTCTTTAAGCACCCCGGCGGGAAATTCCGCGTGATAGAGGTAAGGTTCCGCGCCGACAAGATCAAGGTGTGCAGGTGCAAGATCAATACCGGATGCAGTCTTTACAATGATATCCTGCATCCTGACTTTGGGAAAATCATCAATCCCACTCATAAACACCTGATACATATTTTTCCCGGAAGCGGCACTGGGGTCGATACCGAGCCCGGCGGTCGCATTCGCCTGAGGATCGCAATCAATAACCAGCACCTTTCTCCCGGTTTTCTGACAAAAGCCGGCAATATTCAGGCAGGAGGTTGTCTTGCCAGTACCTCCTTTATGGTGAGAAAAGGTAATGATTGTAATTATACCACCTTATATAATTTTTTTATTTATGTGTTATCCTATAATAACTATCGTCTATTGTATAGAATGGCTCTGTCATTTTCAAAGAAAATGGTAAGACCTATCGGAAATCCGGCACATAACTTTTGATTGGGTTTAATGAACCTGAAATATGCATGGGTTGGATCCAGGTTACCCGGGTCTCATGGAGGTTTTTTATTGCACCATGCCCAGTATTGTATGTGGACTCCGGTGATGTTCTTGCCCTCTTTGCGGGCATTGCTATCGTGATCTTTGTGGCAATAATGGCAAATCCGCAGTACCTGTCGGAACTGCAGAATTTACCCGAACGGCTGCTGAATCCTGCAGAAACAGTCGTACAAACCTCTATTCCGGTCACGATTGAACCCGAATACCCTGAACCGATTCCTGTCATAACGCCCGTAAAACCGAAACCCGATCTCCCCCCGTATCGCATTTTCTATACCGACAAACCCTTTTCCTACCCGGAGTATAAACTCCCCGAAAACATGGTAACGAGCGGGGCCTCCGAAATACCCCGGCAGACACAGGAGTGGGTGCCGTTTGCCGTTATTGAAAATACACGGGGGGGTCTGACCCAGGTTTTTTCTGTCCCCTACCCAATCTGGTTGATTAATACCACTGTCGTTGCAGAAAATCAGCCACAGTATGCAAACTTTCGCATGGCCCTCTGTTATGCAGATACCGGGGGTATCATAAAGGGAGAAGAGATAGTGAAACCGGGTACTTCGTACAGACTGGTCCGGACAGCAAATACCAGTATGTACATGATTATCAGCGTCAGGAATATCGATTCGTATCACATACGTCTCGAGACACCGAGAGAATACTATGATGCCTATCGTCCGGACTGATTTTTTTATTAGGGTAAAGTGTTATTTTAGCCCCTAAATTTTTCCTAAAACCTACTGTAAACAATTCTCCATTCAATCGTAATCACGCTCCTGGGGGCTTCGGCAAAGCCTCCGCCCCCGCCGCTGTGGCGACCCCCACAATGCGATAATCCTGTATTCTGGGTCCATCACACGAAAAAGTGATGTATGAAAATTACAGTCACTTTTTTCATTTCAATTTTAGTTACGAATTTTTTTCGAAAATGTCATCGGAAAAATGAAAAATTTTAGGGGCTGAATTGGTACAGTTACCCTTTTATAAAAATAGGGGCTCTGGAGAAAATTCCTTTTTCTCTGACAGGAAATACAAAGCACTGGTACGATAAAGGAGAGGACAGTGCCCTGTCCCATTAACCACCCTCCGCCTG
The DNA here is from genome assembly GCA_963806845.1 of uncultured Methanoregulaceae archaeon. GTDB lineage: Archaea > Halobacteriota > Methanomicrobia > Methanomicrobiales > Methanospirillaceae > Methanoregula. The sequence goes on along the minus strand of CAWDZO010000012.1, from coordinate 54,206 downwards.
CGATGGTGCCGTATTACCTGTTTGGGGGATAATGCGCCAGGGGAGAGCCACGGGTGTGAAACCCCCTGGAGCGTTACAGCTTGTAATTGAGCATTTCCTGTGAAAACCGTAGTTTCCGGTTTTGATGCAGGAATTGCTAGCACTCTGGTCATCTGGTGCGATGAATGCCGCCGCCCCAAAACAGGGCGCCCCCGCGGCGGATCAATAACTATTCAAAAAACTCCCCTGCCCGCCGTGCCTCGGAGAGGCCCTGAAGCGGGAGTCCTTCGTATCAGGGACGATTTTCATGGTTCGGGTGTGAACGTACAGGTTCATGCCCGTTTCTCCAGAGTCGGAAAAACATCGTCATTTTTTTATGTTAGTTGTAGTTCCAAAATTTTTTAAATGTCGTTGTAAGAATAAAAAAATGTCGGGGCTGGATTGGTTACTGGTTGCAGGGGAAATCGTGTAGAGTTAAAAAACCCTGAACTTCCAACCGGTTTGTCACACCCTATGTTTATACTTCCCAAAACCTGTGACAACTCTAAAAGGGGGTTATTTATTATCATCGCTCTCAGTGCAAACGGTCTTCTTCCCGATCAACAGCGGTGCTATTTTCTCATTACTCCCTGAAACGAAATTCTCCTGAACCGTTTTTTTGATTTTACCCCGGGTGGTTCTTCACGGGCGAAGTTTTCCATTACCGTGTAGCACTATTGACGACAGACATTTTTCCCGGGTCCGGTAAGCGTGAAAGGGGATATTGATCAGTCCGGATATTTCACCTCTCGACCAAAAAAGCAGATGCTGTTTTTGCCAACGACAGAGAATTTACGAAGTCACGCGTTCCTGGACCGTGTATGACCGGACGCGCGTTATTGTCTCCTCGTCAATGACCATATGCAGATGCACGTTGGGGGTGTCTGTTGGTGGTTTTTGTCTGACCATGAGTAAGGATGACCGGACAAACTTGGGCAAAAAATACTGTTCGCCTGTCATACCTTTTAATATTTAAACATGCCATTTTTCCTGTATGCGGGGAGAGAAGCTTTCAGATGCCATTGTCTATGAAAAGCTGAACCTTTTGAAAAAGGATTTCTTTGGCTATATCAGGAGCAACACGGAAAAAGTAGATTCAAACCTCCCGGTTTTTTATGGGCACGTGATCTCTGCACTTGAGAATTCTTTTCCCGATATTCCCGATGAATCGTATGACGAATTTATCGATTACATCACGTTTGAAGTGCTGGATGCAAGTAAGAACGGCGGCGATTTTGAATTTATCAGAAAGGTCATCCATAACGCCATTCGCTTTAAAAAGAAAAAAGACGCAGAAACGGGAGTCAATATTGTCGTTGGCCTGAAATTATTAAAAGTCGGGGACTATCCCCATGCCATCGAATATCTGAAAAACTATTGCAATCTGGATGCCAAGATTGGCACTGCGGTAGCATACTGCTATTATGCTCTTTCCCTGCGCGAGTTCAGGAGTGACGATGAGTCTGCAAAAAGCCAGCGTCCCGGTGAGATGGAACTTCTCGCCCGGGAAACCCTGCTTAATCTCGCACACACGTCGACACCGATACACAGGCTGAAACAGCTGGAACTGGAAGACCCGTCGTTTCTTGAGAAATTTTTCTGGCAGATGATTTTTTTAGGACTCGAATGGTTCCCCAGTGAGCGATGGTTCCTGGAAATCGGGTTAGAGAACGCAGCTCTTGACCATGACACCGAGATGAGAAAGCGGTTGCTGGATATAAGTTCAGAGCGGTTTTACAATGATTTTCATTTCCTGCGCGTGATGTATTATTATTACCTTGACAACCGGGACGCCAGTGGTGCTGCAGGTGTCCTCAACCATCTCATCCGGCAGTACCCCGATGATCTCGAACCCATCTATCTCGGGCTCAGATTTTCTCTCCTGACGAAAAAAAAGATCACCTATCACAGTTTCAGGAAGCTGGCGAACCAGAAGGGTATGGCTGACCAGTTAATCTCCCTTTTTGATATTGCGTTTGATCTTCTCAACGGTGATAAAACGGATGCACTTAACCGGATTGCGGAATTCGAAAAAAAATTCCCGCATTTACAATACTATGCAACTGCTATCAGGTATATTGCAAATGATTTCTTCTCGAACGATGAGATGCAGGTCAAAAAGGCAAAAAAAGCACTTCTGGACTCTGTCGACCAGTATTGCTCCGAAGAGATCAAAAAGAAAGGTGTTTCACCTTCCGTCGGTGTTGTTCCAAAATAACCCGAAATCAGGATTATATAGCGAAAATAACCCGAAATATTTGTCCGTTTTCGACCCTGGTTTAAAGGGCTGTCAATGGTCTTCACGTAGCCGATCGCGACCATGATGAGATAAAGCAGGCTCACGATTAAAACTCACGCAGCTTTGAGGTCGGAAATTGGGGTGCAATTCGGAGTTGGTTTAGTCAAATGCCCCTTAAATATCCGATTTTCTGAACATGGCTCAATCGGGGTATTTTGCGGGGTTTTCCGGAAACGGAAAAAGAGCAATCGGAGCCCGAAACAGGCTGATTTCTCCCTTGGAAGAGTACCTACCCTGATAGGATTCTGGGAGTATGTTGTCAGACAATATCAGTAGGGGGGGGTTTGAGTACGATTGATGTGACTACGGATGAAACAAGTCAACAAAGTTTGTCACACCAGGAGTTTATCGTTGGAGTGTAACGAAAAATCCTGTTGACCTGCTGGTTCCTTCAGGAAAACCTTCAGGAATAATCAGAGATTGTTTGATGTCCCGTCTGCCCTGCGGATCGAAACCTTGCCGTCATTGGCTGGCAGGAACGTGACCGATCGGCCAACCTTGCCACCGACATCCTCTGCAGCCAGCTGGATATTGTGCTCTTTTAAAATAATCCTGACTTTTACGGCATTCCTTTCACCGATATTGAGATTGGTGCCAAAATACTCAAACATGCATGCCCCGCCTGCTATCTTTGCAATGATAGACCGGTTCTTACAACCAAGTGCAACAAGCTCTTTTACCAGGAGAGGAACGGCTGTATCCACGTATTTCCCCGGTCGATCCATTCTGCCGGCACTTTCGGGGAGCATGATATGCACCATTGCACCCAGCTTGAGATTTGGATCATACATGGTAAGCCCGATACAGGAACCCAGTCCGATGGTCATCATCGGGAAAGAACCGACCCGGTATTCTCCAATACCGATCATCGCCGTTTGTTCGCTCTGGGGTTGGTGGTCGGGCATTTTACAGGTACTACGTCAATTAACGGGCTTCATCATGTTTTCGAGCAGTTCAATAATTCTCATAAGAGTGCTTCTTTCCGGCATCATGATGATATCACTGTCTACCTTATACTCTTCACAGACAAGTTCAGTAGAGAAAAGCAATACCTCATTTGTCTCTTCCTGCATCTGGGCAATGAGAGACTGCATGGCCGCATGTGCCATGTCGATAGTGAGTGACGGAGGGGAAGGAAGCATCACAAAACCGAGCAGTTCTGCGGTGGCATCAAGAAAGGCAGAGACCATGATATTGCCTACTTCGAGCAGTGCACTCTCGTCCATCTCACTGAGCGGGCGGTTGATCTCCGTCAGTCCGAGCATCGTGTTTGTCATGCGGACTGCTGACTCCCGCGTGATGTAAAACAGGATATATCCCCCATGGGGAATATCCCCCTGGAGCTCAAAAGCCACCATTGCCGCCGATTCTTCACCCATGTACTGTCCAAGTTGAGAGAGATCCACCACTTTGATGGCGGGGACACTCATCTCAATAGTACTTCCCAGCATCTGGGAAAGCGTAGTCGCTGCATGTGCAGCCCCGATATTTCCAAGTTCCTGAATTGCATCTGCCTGAACTGCTGATAATTTCATGATCTTCTCCTACACAATGGTATTTACATCAATCACCGGCACGACGCCCCCATCACCCAGGATGGTAACACCGCTCACGCCCCGGGTATTGCCGATAAAACTGCTCAATGGCTTCACGACTACTTCCTGCTTGCCTTCAACAACATCCACCGGAATACAGCACTTCCGCTTCTGGTATTGCACAACGATGAGTATTTCACAGGAGTTGGAAACACCTACCATCTCATTCAGCCAGAGAATCTGAAGGACTTCGTCCCGCAGCAGGATTGCTTCGCCTTTTCCGATGTGGTGGGTTGTATCCCGTTTGAAATTTGCAACCTCAACAATACTGCTGATAGGGATACCAAGCCGTTTTCCATTGATCCTGACGATCATCACATCGACAATCGCCATGGTTGGCGGGAGTAACAGTTCAAACCGGCTTCCTTTTCCCGGTGTTGTTTCCACCCGTATAGTGCCTTTCAGCGCTTCGATAGACCTCTTGACCACATCAAGCCCGACTCCCCTGCCGCTGATATCGGATATTTTATCGGCAGTAGAGAAACCGGGCTGGAATAACAGGTCAATTGCCTGTTCCGTGGTGAATGTATCGGCATCTTCCTGGGTAATCAGTCCCTTTTCGATGGCCTTTTGCCTTGACCTTGTCGACATTGATTCCTGCACCGTCATCGATAAGTTCTATGATTACATTGTCCCGGTCACGGTGCGCAGAGAGCCTGACATTCCCTTTCCGTGGCTTTCCGGCCTTTTCCCGGGCATCGGGAGATTCAATCCCATGATTTACTGCATTCCTGATCAGGTGAAGAAGCGGATCATTGAGCCCGTCCATAACACTCCGGTCAAGTTCGGTCTCTCCACCTTCAATGACAAAATCGACTTCTTTACCGTCATACAGGGCAACATCGCGGACAACCCGTGGCAGGCGGTTGAAGATATGGTTTAAGGGGATCATCCTGATGATCATCATCAGGTTCTGGAGTTCGGAAACTGACCGGTCAACCATGGCGATTGCTTCGTCCATCTCCTTTATTTTGTGCTGTTCTGCAATCTGTTTCAGCCTGCCCCGGTTGATGACGAGATCTTCGACCAGGTTCATGATGTGGTCGAGCTGCTGGATATTGACCCGGAGATTTTTGATCTCCCGGCTTTTATCAGCGAGAGGAGGATTGTTTTGTATCGGTTCCGGCTGTTTTTATGCTCTCGGGGATATCTTCAGGAGTCTGGATCTCCCGGGTTTTATCAGGAGAGGAGGGTTGTTTTGTATCGGTCCCGGGTGTTTTTATCGCTATCGGGTATGTTGTCTGGAGTCTGGATCTCCCATCTTTTATTTGCAGGGTGGGCTTGTTTTGTATCAGCATCGGCTGTTTTTATGCTATCGGTGACCTCATCAGGAAATAGGATCTCCTGCTTCTCGACAGCTCGTATCTCAACTTCAGCAATATCGGTTCCTGAGGCAGCAGTTTTTAACGCCTCTTCCCCGGCATCACTTGCGATAATGAGTTGAAGCGTACCATCAAACTTCCCCTCATCTATCGCTTCCAGGGATGGATTCACCGAAAGGATCGTTCCAAGGGCATTTAAGTTCCCCAGGGCAAGCATGGCACGCACATCCTTCATCGTGCATTCGCCTGCGACAATGATGTGCATCTCGTATTCCTGACGATCCTCCCCTTCAACATATCTGTGGAGGTTCGGGAGGCTGTGCTGCCTCTGTCGGGATTTCCGGGATCTCTCTCTTCTCTTTTGGTGTGACGCTGCGCTGTTCAATCCATTGCTTCAGGGCATTGACCTCGGTCGTCCGGGTTTTTGGACGAAGAATCTCCTCCCGATTCTATATCATCAAGCATCTGCTCAATGATATCGGAACATGCAAGGAGCAGGTTGACCAGGTCCGGGGAAATATCTGCAGCCCCGCTGCGGATGAGCGAGAAGACATCCTCCATCGTATGACAGAGATGCTCCATAGCGGAAAAACCCATGGATGCAGATGCCCCTTTCAGGGTATGGATTGAGCGGAAGATTTCATCTATGGCTTCCTGGTATGAGCCCAGTTCAAGAAGTAAAAGGTTCTTGACCAGATTCTCATGGTTTTCCCGGGATTCTGCAACAAACAGCCCGCGGTATGCCTCAAATTCAGACACAGGTTCCCTCCATCATGAGCACTACCCGCTCTATCTCTTTTGAGAGTTTTTTTAAGGGAAGGACCTGATCGACCGCGTTATTCCTGATTGCAGATCGTGCCATCCCGTATACAAGACAATCCTTCTCATCACAGATAAGGCTCACGCCGCCAGCCTGCTTTTATTGCATGTGCTCCCTCACCGGCATCATTTCCCATGCCACTCAAAATGACCGAGAGTGCGTTTTTTCCATAGACCTGAGCAGCGGATTCAAAGGTCTTATCCACCGCTGGCCTGACCCCATGAACGGGAGGTGAAGTGGTATGAACAATACGCCCGGTCGTTTTGCCATTTTCTCCCATCACTCCCGAAACGACCGTGTGAACACCTGCTTTCGAGAGCAGAATTTTTCCTGTTTCAAGCAGATCCCCGTTCTGGGTCTCTTTGACGGGCATGGTGGCAATCCTGTTGAAACGCTCGGCAAGAGGTGCAGTGAAACCGACCGGCATATGCTGGGTGATGATAACACTCGCAGGAAGATCGGGAGATAACATGGAAAGCAGTGTATCGACCTGCTGGGGTCCCCCGGCAGATGACCCGATGAGCACAACCCGGTCAGCAGAGGAGGCAGGTGACGGACGGGAGTTTGTGGGGAAGTCCCGATGAAGAGAGTGTGGCAAGATGTTTGACCTTGGAAATTAATTCTTCGCTGATCTCACGCACATGAGGGAGATCTTTTGGTTTCAGCATGAAATCATCTGCGCCGAGACGAATCGCATCATGGGTCATCTCTGCATCTTTGGAGGTAAGGGAGCTCAGCATCAGGATTTTTGGATGCTTCTTTATCTTTCTGGAGTTCTTTTAAAACCTCAAGACCGTTCATTTTCGGCATCTCGATATCGAGGGTGACGAGATCCGGGACTGAGCGACTGGATCTTTTCGAGTGCATCAAGACCGTTCGATGCAGTTCCCACTATTTCAATGGAGGCATCTTTAGCCAGCATATCCCTGTATGATCGTCCGCATGAACACGGAATCATCAACAATGAGAACTTTCACCATAACTGTCAGGAAGCCAGGACGTTTTTGACCTCTTCTAAAACTTTCGGAGCCTGGAACGGTTTGATAATATAGCCTTTCGCACCGCTCTTGATGGCGAGTTTCACCATCTGTTCCTGACCGACTGCGGTGCACATGACAATCCTTGCTGCCGGATCAAACTCTTTTATTGCTTTTAATGCTTCAATCCCGTTGAGCTTTGGCATCACGATGTCCATGGTAACGAGATCGGGTTTCAGCTCCTTGTATTTTGCAACGCCATCCTCGCCATCCCCTGCTTCACCTGCAATTGTATGTCCTCCGGAGAACAGGATATTTTTTAACAGGGTTCTCATGAAGAGAGTGTCATCCACAATCAGAATTTTTCCCATTGACGATCAATAAAATCATTGGTAGATTATCCCTTAAAGAAGTATTGAATTTATAGTTAACACAAAAAGTTAGTTTGTCTGGGATTTTGTAGCATCAGATATATATCGCACTCCTTTTGTAGTGAGCTGGATCTCTCTTCGGGTCGTGACCACTTCGCCAAGACCGAGTTTCAGGATTTTATCATAGACTGCATCAAGCTGTTTTTGAGGGATATTGAGCATATTTTCGATTGCATGCGAGTCCATGCCGGAATAGACGAGCATGGCAACCTGCTGGTCGATGCCGTCCAGCTCGGTACCTTTCATATCCATGCTCTTTGTCGTGTCCCTGAGGTAATTGTAGAGTACCTGGAGGGTTGAAAGCGGGCAGAGCACAAGGCTGGAGGACACTTCTCCTGAATCAAGGTGATCGATTTTTATGACATCGGTGGGTTTGCCCTGGACGTCCCGTTTGGTGAGTTCGATGGCTGCCACATCATTGAACGGAACGCAGATTTGTTTTGTTGCAGAGACAAACCAGATTCCCGGAACTGACGACGACAACACTCCCTTTATCCCACTGGGCATCCTTGATCATCACCCCGCCACGGATTGCCGGTGACATGAAATAGGCCATAAGACGGTATGCATTGCAGGACGCAAGGATGAGTTTTTTTAATACCTGCAGGACCTTTTCAACGGACAGGATCTTGTAGACTGTTTCTGTATCGGTTTTTACCGTAATTATGAGGATATTTTTCTTTTCGGCAATATCGGAAACTGTCTTGAAGAGAATTTCTTTATTGACGGGGGCAGGAATTGATATCAGGTCATCCGCGATGCCGAGTTTAACGACAATCCACTCGTTGTTGTGCTGGATTTTTACCGGAACTTCTTTCATACATCCTCACGGGGTGATCCTTACTCGTTCATGTGGTCTTTGTAAAAACATTAACGTAGTTATCAGATTTATTTCGTTCTCTTGAGCGGAGGGATCGCTTTTTTCCGGGGATTCGGAACAGCTTTCATCGTTTCGAACACATCCGTCAATTCATTCTCAATGTCAGTTGCCGGGGCTTTGAAATCTTTTAAATCTCTCAGCAGGCTGGTATTTTTTTCTTTGGTTACATGCTTGACATCGGAGGCAAGGGAACTTAACAGGTCTGCATCACTGCCGGAAGCTCCTCCTGCAAAGGAGGACATGTCATCCTGGGTGGAGATCCCGTCTCCTGGCAAATCCGCGCCTTTTGGAGCATCAGAAGCGATCCAGTCTGCTTTGACCGTCTTTGTGGGGCTTTCCGCAGGTGAGGGAGCACCCCCGGTTGGCTGGCGGTGTCTCTTCCTCCATATCGACATCAAGATCAATGTCATCAAGATTTATATTGTCCAGATCGGAAAAGTCCTGGTCAATGGATTCCCCTCCTTCAAGACCGCTGAATTCTTCAAGACCCCCTGCATTATCTTTGAGGATATCGTCCGCTTCCGAACTGATATCCAGCGAGGGCATCGGGATCTCAGGCTCATTCATTGTCAGGGCTGACCCTGGTACCGGGGCACCTGGGGCTGGGATCTGACCGGAAGACGGTGACGGGGGGGTTTCCTGGTTGTCCAACCCGTCAAGAAGGCTTACATCAAATTCATCCCCGGAAAGGGACAGGAAAGGATCCTGGTCTTTTTCCCGTTCCTTCAGACCCGGTCCCCCGCCACTGCCCGAAGGGGGAATTTTTGGTCCTGCCCCCTTGCCGGCACTGGCGAGTGCAGAACTTTTAACCTTCTCACTGACCGCTTTATCGAGCAGCTCGTTAATGTGCTCCACTTTTTTTGCCTGTTTGCTGCGCTCTTTGAGAACGGTTCGCAGCGAACCGAGTGAGGTGAAAAATAAACGCAGATGGGAACCGACACCTGTTTTATGTGCAGCACTTTTTGGTACCTCCTCCTTTTTTGAAGGAGACGCGGATTTTTTATCCGTTTGTACTGGTTTTTTATCGGGTTGTACTGGTTTTTTTTCAAAAAATTTCATCTCGTTCAGCCGCTGAATAAGGGAAATTTTTTTGGGGTTTTTTAATTTTTTCCTCGTGAAAACCGACCTGAAATCAGCAACGGTTATCGCACCAAGAAGCAGGAGAATAATAAACCCTACTGCGAGGATCAGGGGGATCATAAGGATGAGGGGCACATCAAACAGGATCATGACTGAGCCGGTGATCACAATCACGGTAAAGAGGATAACCCTGCGCAGACTTTCTTTCATATGAGATACATTCCTAATGCTCCGGCACCTGTTTTTCCCATATTCGAGAGCCCCTCGGGGCTGAAGAATATGTTCACCCCAATGGGTGCAATCAGGAGAATAAGTCCGGTAAGTGTACAGAACAAGGCTGTATAGAAATAAAACATATACCTGTCCCCTCCCCCGACAATCCGTGCAGCAATAATATTGGACACCGTAATGATGATAAGAGAAATTACTACAAAGTTGCCCATCTCCTTTTCAGGGAAGTTGGTAAACATAGACATCCCCCCAAGAGCACTGCCCGCAGACACCCCTCCCGCACTCGCGCCTCCCGAGGCAGCAGTCGTTGCCGCAAATTTTCCCATCATCGCCGATGACAGATCCGGTCAATGTTAACATTATGCGGAAAAGAACAACAAAGATCCCTACCATTGCCATGTGCATGGGTGCAAGGAGCACGATAAAACTGCGGGCATGCATATCTTTTTTCTCCCGCAGGAGTGTCTGTTCGAGTACCGAAGATCCCACTACCGTACCGATCGGTTCCGGCGGACCCCCCATAATAACGGTATCAAGGTAGATGTTGAGATATTTGTAAATGAGGTTGCTCCCCGATTCACCGATGAATTTATCCCAGATCTGTTTGTTATCAAGGCCAAGGTTCATCTGGGAATAAACTGAATTCACCAGAGGTTCCAGGGCGGTGAGAGATTTTTTATCAATAGTAGCAAGAGCATGCACGGCGGTGGTGCCCTGGCCCCCCATTATCGCTCCCAGGCTCCGTATGAAGGTGGAAAAATCATTGTCACGGAGGGTGATATTACTGTCATCAATAAACCCGATGATGCCAAGGGGTGCCATGAGGATTCCCACCAGCATGAAGATCAGGCCGGCATTAATCCCGACCAGCGTCATAACAATAAACGCACCCAGGGTTAAGGGTACAATAATCCTCTCCATGGCATGTATTGTCTGCTGTTCCTTCGAAGTCCTGTCCGTGAGACCATGGGATTTCGGGTCATCCGGCACTGATGTGTACATGAGCAGGTTGCCAAAGACGCAGATCGTGAGAACAATTGCGTAGGCCATGTTGAGGGTGGCATCCAGACCCTGGGGGGAATAGATGGCAATGGAGATCATGATGGTAACACAGATAACCGTCCCGGAAAGGAGCATGGCAATATACGCATCTCCCCATTTTTTGAGCATCTCGAGTCCCTGCTCGACCTGGCTGCGGTACACGCTTCTGACCGTAGAAAGTTCATTTTTTAAGAAATCATCGTCAGGGACACCGGAGTCTATTGCATTTGCATACCGGTTCAGCATGCTTTTCAGGATGGTATTATGTGTCCTGTCAGCCACGATCCCCAGAGCTTCGGAATAACTGTAATTCCATTTTTTTACATACGTGTCCACTTTGGTAATATATTTCGCTGAGATGTACTCCTTCCGGTTTGACGCATACGCAAAGATCTCGGGTCTTGACGCATTTGCAATGGCAAGCGATGCCATATACGTGTTTAAAAAGAGGAGATCTGCCCCCATTTTCCGGTCTTCGGTGACCTGCGAGATTCTCTCTTTTAATCCCTTTATCTGAGAGGTAAACGGGATTTGCCGGCCTTCTGGTTTTTTTTCCTGATCCGGTGGGGTATCAACCATATCAGGAACCAATCTTTAAGAGCCCCTGCTTCTTGATCTTCGTCATCATGGTGAATAAGTCCCAGAACTTGGTGTATCCTGCTTTGTGGAGTCGCTCGAGAATTTTTGCCCGCTTTTCCACTTCAAGATAGATCTCTGATTTTTTGCTGTCGGGCATGCCGAGCATGGTAGCGATTTTATTTTCCAGTAAATAGGAGCTGCCCTTCCCGGACCAGATAAACGTATCGGTGATCGGTTCCCAGCGTGAACATCTCGACAAACGTGAACCCCTGGGTTTCCGCGTTGAAACCTACCAGTTCGTTACAACTGATCATCCGTCTGACTAACTGACCATCGGGTCGTTTGACGGCACTCTGGATGATCACCAGGTTGAGGTTATCCACATAGGTCTTGGGGATATTGATCGGGTCTCCGCAGAGACGCTGGATGAGTTTTTCCACCGATGCTGCATGGAATGTACTCATCACCGGGTGACCGGTCTGCATGGCACCGAACGCAACGGCTCCTTCAACACCCCGTATCTCACCGACAAGAATCTGGTTGGGACGCTGACGCAGGGCAGCCTTGAGCAGGTCAAACATGGTCACTTCTCCGCCCGCAGCCGAACCCCCCGTTCCCTCTCCTTTCCCCTTGGCAAGTGCCACTTCCCGAATCCAGTTCCGGTGCGGTACATTCAGTTCCGGTGTATCCTCGATGGTAACGATTTTATTTTCCGGGGGAATAAACGCCGTGATTGCGTTCAGGAGCGTGGTCTTCCCGCTTGCGGTTTCTCCCGGAAACGAAGAGTGACATCCCGTACTCCACGCAGATCCAGATATATGCGGCTGACAGGTAGTCAAGACCATTGCTGTCGATAATATTGAGGATGCTTAACGGCACTTCGTTCACTTTACGGATGCTGAAATTACTCCCGTGCCGGCTGATAGCAGTTCCATAAACGATGTTGATACGGGAACCATCGGGCAGGGTGGCATCAACAATCGGACTCCGGTACGTGATAGGGCGTTTGATCCGTTCTGCCACCTTGACGACAAATTCATCCAGCTCGCTGGAGACTTTGAACTCTATAACCGATTTGAGACCTTTGAAAATCTTATGTTCGATAAAGATCGGACCGACACCATCACAGGAAATATCTTCAATGTAGGGGTCGGAAAGGAAGGGTTTGAGCACTCCCATATCGATCTTGTCCCGGATCAGCAGGTATTCGATTGCCCGGTATTCTTCATCCGTGAGGATTACCTTGCCCTCCGGTGTAAGGGGAACCTGGTGCTTCACTTTGGTGTCTTTCATTTTTTTCTGTGCTGTGAAGTCGGTGTTCAGGAATGTCGTGAACTTTGATTTGATATCCTGCTGGCTGGCAGCACTACCCTGAAGTTGTGCGATATCCATACCTTTTGGCAGGATGACGGCAACCGAAGCCAGCATCTTTTTTATTACTTCAGCCCGCTCCTTGTCGCTGATCGGGTCATCTTCAAGCCCGTCGATCAGGTCAATAAGTTTCGTCTCAATTTCCGGGAGGAGCTGGTTCACGCTGTGGAGGAATGAGGGTTCGATGGGAATGTAAAAGTTCCTCACATCATCCGGATCCGGGAGAATGTGGACAAACGTGGTATCATTGACCGGATAAATGATATTGGGGCTCTCCATGGAGCGGAGGTCTTTTTTCAATTCCGAGAGGAACAGGGGAATTCCGTAGGTGTTTACCGGGAACGTATGAAGGTATTCAAGGAGGTGGGGACTGGCTTTGACATACTCTTTGGCGTTTGCCGGCAGCATTTTATAGAGCGGACTTGATTCAATATCATTGTAAAAATCAACAGTCGAATCAATGATCTCCTGCTTGAACGGGAGGTTGACGGCAACTGACAGGGTACCCATATCAGACCCTCGCAAAACTCATCGGGATGACTTTCATGCCATACCCGGGATGGACTTCGAAACTGACAACGTTTCCGGTCGTTTTATGTGCACCACGGACCTTGATAACCTCCATCACCATGACATACTTGCTCCCGACAAGGGCTTTTTTCATGTTCAGGTGGGCATCGCAGATTGACCGTATCCGGACAAGGGTGTCTTCCTCAAACGCATACGTATGCAGGGTTACGAGAATTGTCTTGCCATGATCGACAAGGGATTTGCAGTTCGTGAAGAAGGTGAGGATGTGGTCCGTCTGCGCATATTCGGTAAAAAGGGTGAGTGAATCGACAATAATTACCTGGGATTTGCTCTTCTGGATATGGCTGATCAGGCGTGCGAGGATACCTGCCATCTCCTCTTTTTTCCATTCAAAACCGACTACGTGGAGGGGAAATATTTTGAGGTAACCCCAGGCAAAATAGTCCGAGATGTCAAGGCTCATCGACTCCATCTGCTTGATAAAACTCTTGCTGGTATTCTCGGTGGTGAAGAGATCGACTGACATCCCCTGCTTCATGGCACCCCAGATGATCTGCTGGGTAAGAACACTTTTCCCGGTATCGTTTTCCCCTTCGATAAGGGTGAGGGATTCAAGCGGCAGACCATCGGCAATTTTTTTATCCAGTTCGCTGTTGCCGGTAGAGATAATCTGCCGGTCTTCTCCCCCCATCAGATCGGAAATGTTTGCCATCAGGACCTCCTTTTCATGTTAAACATACGCTGAAGCATAAACCCCGTTACTTGTTGTAATCTGGAACCAGTATGGAGAAGATCCCCTGGTGGTTACCCTGTATCTGGTATTTTTCCCCGGGATCCAGTTCAGAGGGATGGATGAAATCCTGGTAATCGGTTGGTAATATTCCAGGTACCGGGAGTGCCACTCTCCTGTATTGTAGGTACAGATCTGATAATCATTGGATCCTGTATCATACACTAACATATCCATATGGTCTAAAATCGCTGATGATTTCGGTACCGGTGTTGGTAACATTCGATGTAATTATTGAGCTGGAATTTTCTGGATCGGTAATGACAATAGCCGTCCCCAAACGCATCTCATTCTGGAGAGTAACATCTTTTTGGGCGTTTGTGACGGTTTCAGCCGTCGTAATGGTAGCGCCCACCACTACGTACCCCACAACAATAAGGAGCATTACCCCCACCGCCGCAGCAATAATCCCAGCAACGGCCATAGTAGATCAGCTCGCCGTAAATTCATTCGATCGCCAGATACCATTGGGCAGTGCAAACTGGAAATAGACCTTATTCCCTGAAGAAGGATTGACGTTTTGGCAGTTACTTTCAGGGTTTCACCAGGATCCCAGAAACTATTCGCGTTAAGGTCATATCCGGTGCCAAAATCTGCGGTCCATGCTTATCCACTGGGGTGCTGCTTGTATAGGTAAGATGATCAAAATTGCCGACTGCACCACAAAAGACATCAGCCCGTTGAATGTCTGATAACGATATCCGTTCAGATCCAATATTTTTCATCCACACCTGGGCGGTGCCTGATGCACTGGGAGGCGGAGGTGGCAATAATTTTAAAATCCGTACGGATCCGTGACATCAGATTCATGGGTGGAGGATGAAAATGTTCCCGCCATAGTTCTGGATGACCGGATACACTGCATTAATAAGTACTGCCGATGCGACCACCGCGGTGATCAGAAACAATGCAGTAGTAATAGTCTCGGCTGACATCTGGTTAGATCCTGTCGGGTAAATTCATCCATTCTTCATCTTTTTCTTTATGCATTGAAGACTTTTTCTCGAGCAGGGAGACCCGGGGAGATCAATTCTTTCCTCGCCACTACTGGCCGTGACTGGCGGGCATATTCTGGCGCTGTTCCATCATCACTTCTATCATATCGCGGTCAAGCGAAGTATCGTTTGGTGAGAGAATCCTGTTCAGCGCGTAGAGTTCGGAGACAAATTCGTCAGGACCTACTTCATGCTCTTCTCCCAGATTTGCCGGCATAAGGCGTGAGATCTCACGGATCTCATCGCAGGATTCTTTTGTGATATATCCCATTGCCCGGTAGGACTCTAAAGTGATCTCCAGCCGGTCATGCCCGATCTTTTTGACTGACTGATGCGTCCACTTGAAGAGTTTGTAGACTTTCTGAAGCCGGAGTTTCTCGTTTGTCGGAGACGGCGGGGGTCGGGGTTACAAAAACTGATCTTTGGGACGCTCCTGCCTGGGATCTCAGGATAGCAAGCATCTGTTCGTCCAGCATTTTTCTACTATCTTCAACAGAGGCGACTCACGGTTCGGTTTTACCTGGCACCAGCTCTTTTTTATTGTCGGTTTCCATTTTTCCTTTTGCTGCTTCAAGTCGGGATTCGCGTGCTTCAAGTGCTGCTTCCCGTGCTTCCAGTGCAGATTTTTGTGCCTCTTCTGCCTCTGTCGCTGCTGCCGAAGGCCCTGCCGAGTACCGGCAGTTCCGGTAGCCACCAGGGTAAACGGATTCTCCAGTTCGTTCATCCGTTCCCGGATATCCATTAAAAGGCGTTTAATGGAGGTTTTGATGAGATCCACCTCCCGCTCCAGGTTCTGGAGTTTGACTTCCGGATCATCTTCTGATGCGGCAGTAATGATATGATCGACCTGAGACTGGTTTACCGCCATGATGTATCTATTTGTTATATTAGATTCATGATTATTAAATATTGTGTTACGTAAATAGCAATAATTACTGGTTAAAGCAGAAAAACAAAAAAATTTAACTGGGAATAAAGGCTGTTTGCGAGACAAACTCTCTCTTTTTTCATCCTGCGGGTATTCCCTGACACGACACTGCTAAAAAAGAAAAACCGAATCATCTGGATCAGATTAAGATTTGTTGTTTGATCATGGTAATATTTTCGCTGACTCCTCTCATCCTTAAGGTGAGTTTGAGTTTTTATTTAAAAAAAAGCAGAAAGGTCCAGCTACAGTACAGTCCCTAATTCCTGCTCTGGAGAAACAGACAAGAATCGATTTGGTTCAAACCCGATCCATGAAAATCGTCTTCCTTAAAAAGGACTCCCGCCTTAAGGTCTCTCTGAGGCATAGCGGAATGGGAGTTTTTTTGAATTTTTCGTCACCGAACCGCCACGGGGGCGCCCCTTCGGGGGTGGCGGTATCCATCGTACTCGAGGGAATTATTTGATTATTTTTTCAATACTATTCAGTGAAGAGAGTAATCGAGTTTTGTGAAAATGAATATGAACCAATTAAGTTCAAACTCGAGAACTATGAATATTGTATTATATGGAATTATATCGCGGAACTCAGAAACGTTTTCTCTTTTACTCTATCATGTGAGTGTAAATCCCTCTATACTATAATTCACCGTCATGCTATCCAAAAAAGGGTATCAACTTTTGCACTAACAGACCGTAGAAAATATGTTTGATGTGCAACCCCTGGATTTTGTAACCATAGAGTTATAGTCCCTGATGATGAGAACGTATTTATAGAAATTGAGAATTCCAACATGGGAGAAGAACCAAAAATGGTTATGGACGATTATCAGAATTCGAACCTGAGAATGGCAAAAGAATTATCCAATGTCATTCTTGGAGATTTGGAAATCAACCAGTTGCCCATATCGCAGATTTTAATGAAAGCCAAACGACTGGCCCGCATGTTGCATGATTCTGACGCCCAGAAATGGCTGGATTATGAGATTATGGGCTATCCCGTGGTATTCGATCCGGATGAACTGGGTTCCTGTAAAAAATATTACACGAGTGACCGCCCGGTGATCAGAGACGAAAAAACGCGCAGACCTCACTCTATCGGTCTTCCCCACCTTGAATCCTACATCAA
Organism: uncultured Methanoregulaceae archaeon; assembly: GCA_963806845.1. Taxonomy (GTDB): domain Archaea; phylum Halobacteriota; class Methanomicrobia; order Methanomicrobiales; family Methanospirillaceae; genus Methanoregula. The sequence goes on along the minus strand of CAWDZO010000012.1, from coordinate 37,193 downwards.
TTCGACAAAAATCGAATCTGTTGCAAAAATAGGGGCAAACGAAAGCCAGAAAATGCAGATCCTGAATAAACACCATGAGCTGGTCAATGATTTTGAACGGCTTAAAACCACTATCCACAATTATATTACCGAAGTAAACATATCGCTTGCGGTCGGGGATTTTGCCGAGGATATCTTTGAAGATACACGACTGGCTGCAGACAGGTTTATCCGGGAGAATTGTCCCCGGGCGGGTGAACAGCTCCTTGAAATAAATGAGCGGATGCGGTATTTTGATCCCGAGTCCTATGCACAGGCACTTGCCGCTGTCCAGAAAATTCTGGTCATTGTTGCCGATACCCTTGTTCCTCCCGGGAGAAAAAATCTACCGGGATAAAAAAGGCCATGAACGGAGCATAGCACCGGATCAATACCTCAACCGGATCTTTTCCTATATTGAACAGAATTCAGGAAATGATCCGGGGGTATCCATGATCGAATCAGAGATGGCGTATATCTTTGCAAAGGCTGAACACCCCCATGAAAAAACAAGAGTATTGCACGAGCGTGTGTCCAAAGATGATGTGGAGCTCGCCATAATACACATGTACCTGGTAATTGCAGAAATCGCAAAAATCAGGAAAATTGAGACAATCTATCTCAAGACATCTCCTTCCGGTAATTACGATGCTTCATCCAAATTATCTCCTCCCGGTTTAGAATAACATACGCTGCAGCAGGAGGATCAACAATCTCTTTTCTGACGTGTGAGTATAGATAACCGTGTGAATTCATAGTTCCTAAAAGTTGTACTATATTATAAACCAAGCATTTGAAGACAGGCCTGTGCAATACAAGGAAGTCATATTCCTGTTCAATGAAATAATTTCAAAGCAATCATAAAAGACTTTTTAGGAAGTTATTGAGTATTCCTGAAAATAAAAATTCTTTTAAGATAACACATTTGTCGTCGTAATTGTTGAAGGCGTGGTCTTTGAGAAGGGTAATGCAGCACCGACACGAGGTCTGATCTCAATATTTACCTGAGTATTGACAGGAACCGGTGTAACATTGAAAGCAATTTCGATTTGCTGGTTTTGTGCCATCGAATTGAGACTGGATCCCTGCACCACCTTCTTTGGCAGTGAAAACTGCCTGGGTTGAAGTATTACCCAGAGTGAGGATCACGGGGGAGTGTTCGGGGTGGAAAAAACAACTTTTCAGCTTGGTCAAATCAATCGTTGGTGCACCCGGTGCAAGACCAATAGAGAATCTGACCTCAGTAATGTCTGGCATTGTCTTGTTGATAATCCGTAGACGTTGCCTATCAACAGGAGGTTTGTCGTTGATTGTTCAACACTTTTATACACTGTCTCCTGGGCTTTCTGGGTTGTGAAGAACCCGGCGCCGAGAACGACATAGGCAAAAACCGCTGCGACGACAACGAATGCGATAAGTACAATTGCTGCTTCAAGACCGGTAAAGGCATCTGATGTATTTTGTTCCCTTGGCATAAAATTCCCTGAATTAATTACATCTTAAAGTGAAATTTAATAATGGTATCTGAGTATAAATATTCAATCAGTTGAATTCAAGAAATTCTCGTATATTTGTATAAAACCACTTCTTCATCAATCATATGTTCTAAATTCATCTGTTGCGGAAAAATTCAGGATTATAACGATTTTAGGTATAAATCCTTCCATCAATTTTCATCAAACGATGGATTGCGAGATCTAATATTGTGTTTAAAAAAAGGAGAGATTAATAGAGAACATTTGTTGCTGAAATCGTTGCAGGTGCAGTCTTTGAGAATGGTAATGCAGCACCGACAGATGGTCTCAACTCAATGTTCATTTTGGTATTTGCTGATACTGGCAGCTACAGTGAAATTACCTCGACCTGGTCATTGGCACTCATTGCAGTGACTGCAGTTGCAGTACCATTTAATTTTGTGGTAAATACTGTCTGTACTAGCAGTGGTACCTTGTGCGAGAATTACTGGAGCCAGTGTCTGGTGTTGAGAAGACAATTTTCATCTTCGTCAGATCAATTGGTGGTGCACCTGGGGCAAGACCAATAGAGAATGTGACCTGTTAATTCCTGTAGTTGTGTCTGTTGATAGACCATAGACATTTCCTATCATCTGGATGTTAGCAGTCGATTGTTCAACACCTTTGTACACAGTCTCCTGGGCCTTCTGGGTTGTAAAGAACCCGGCGCCGAGTACGACATACGAGAACACTGCCGCAACGACAACGAATGCGATAAGCACAATCGCTGCCTCAAGGCCAGTGAACCCTTCATCATTATGTTTCCTGAAACTCATGAATTCACCTTAGTTGGAAAGTGGACCCTGGATATACCAACGTCCCTAATTCACTAAATGATGTCATAGTATATATAGATTCTTCTTATAGGCTGTCTTTTTTTCTGAATTTTGGGGTTTTTTCAGTGTAATTTCAAATAATTATGAACAAAGAAACGTCCAACTTTTATTCTGCGCTAATAATTGTTATCGTGAGATCATACATGTTTCTGAAATATTCCCCTATATTCTCATTTTCGCCCGGTATGCGAGTATTTATGCAAGGAAACCAAACTATTTTTTACTGTTCCGGCATGGATAAAAAAGTCTGTCATGTATGCAGTGGGTGCAATGATCATCATCCTCATTGTAGCACTGGTCGTAAAACCGATTGCGACAGGACAACCGCTGAATCTTGGTCTTCCTGAAGCGACCACTCCCTATCCTACATACCCGGTGACAACTCCTGATACGAGTGGGGTGACTCATCGTTGTGATCCCGGCGACTTCTGCAATAACCGTCCCCCGACACCGGTTCCCACCTGGGACAAAAATGTCATGAAGATAGCATTTGTTAATCCATCCTCCTATGGTATTTCGTTGAACCAGTCACTTCCGAATGGCACCCGGATTGACAGTGCCGGGCGTAACACCAGCAGGATCACCTATGCAACAATTTCCGGGCAATACAGTGCCACCACCCAGGTAATGCATATCCCGTTTCCTTACTGGGAACTCTGGTATACCGCTGAACCTGCGGGAAAGATGGGAGGGAAAGATCAGAAACTGAGTTCTTCAACTGTTGAGGGTGAAGAGGGAAGCGGGATATCCCATTCCGTTATGCAGGGATCATTTTCCGTTATCACACCTGTGTTTAACCTTCAGGTGATGGATGCTGATGATCCCAACCGGATTGTCCGGACTATCACACCTCCGGGTGGTCTTGATTCTACGTTATGGACCGGATTCCGATCCCCGTCCGTGGAAAGAAAAATTCTATGAAGGCCAGAAAAACTACTTTTTCGTCATAAACACCCAGGCGCTCAGTTCCTATACCATTGAAATCCGTGTACCGGCGGAATATATTGGAAAATATTAATTCTTTATCCTGGTTGTAAAAATAATCCGATTACTGTTAAGTAGCGAGATAATTAAAAAAAAAAGTTTTTCACCTGCTGAAAAAAGAGAATTAAGAATATCTTTTTTGAAAAAACAGCACTGATCTCAGTCGATCTTTCTCTTTCCCATGGATTCAATATAGACGATCTCTTTGCCGACTTCAACAACACCTTTCCTGTCTTCAGGAATGGGAATTTCAAAATTGGTAAAATCTTTCATGTCCATCAGTTGTGCAGTATTGCCGGCTATGGAGATTACCTGGCCGCTCTTGCGCTCGACAACCGGGATATATGCCTTTGCCGATACCGGTTGAACGATAGATCGCTTGACCCCGTCAAAGATACCGACCGCATCGATCCGTGCCTTTGCGGCACCATGTTTTCCCGGCTTTGATGTGGCAATACCGAGCACCCTGCAGGGCTCGTCTTCGATAACAACATATCGTCCTTCTTTGATTTTTCCTATTTCTGTCTGCTCTTTCATTTCATGTACACCTGTAATAACCACATATCGTAAACGCGGTAGTAATTTATCTCCATTGCATTACATAAATACAGCGTGTAATAAAGGAGATGTCCTGAAGCGATATGGAGTTTCTTTCTGCATGTGACCAGATGGCGGAGCTGGTAAAAGAGAGCATCCGTGATCTTGTTGGAACTCCTGAAGGTGGAGAAACCGTAAAGATGGGTGCTGATCTTACCCCGACAAAAAAGATAGATCAGGTCGCAGAGGACTGTATTGTCACGTACTTACAGGAGCACCCGCTCTGTTCACTCCTGGTCAGTGAAGAGGCCGGAAAGATGGAGTTTGAAGGGAGATGGCGGCACCATCTTTCTCGATCCTGTTGACGGTACGTTCAATGCCGTGGCCGGGATACCCTTCTATGCTCTTTCTATTGCCTATGCAGAGAAGGGAGTGACGCGTGAGGCGTTTGTCTGCAACCTTGCGAGTGGCGAAACGTTCACGGCAATAAAAGGGAAATTCGCGCGATGCGATGATAAACCCATAAAAGTATCCACTGTTTCCCAGCCTGGATGAATGTGCGATGAGTGTCTATGGGAGAAAATTTGATCCCACGAGTATGATGCAGCTCGGACAAAAGATACGGCGATGGCGCCTGCTAGGGGCATCAGCGCTTGAACTCTGTTACATCGGGTGCGGCAAGAGTTGACGGATTTGTCGATCTCCGGGGGACACTCAGGGTAACCGATGCTGCCGCAGGGATGCTCATCTGTACCGAAGCTGGCGGGAAAGTTACGGACCTCGACGGCAAATCGATACGTTTTCCCAATGAAGTAACGATCGGGCGGTGCCTTGTGGCTACAAACGGGATACTGCACCATAAGGTGATCGAGTACCTGCGGTGATTACCCTGAGAATTCTGCTTGTTTCACGGATTGACAACCGGGATGCACTCGTATTTGCAGAAAAATTAAGAACCGTTCTTGAAAAAGAAGGATCTGAGGTTGCATTCGACAGGGATACTGCAAAATCTCTCGGTATCCCTGGATTCCACTCTGGCAGATTCGAATGCAGATGCCGTAATAGTTATCGGAGGAGATGGGACCATCCTCCGCACGATCCAGCAGATGGACCGCCCGATTCCGGTTACTTGGCATCAACTGGGGCGAGGTTGGTTTTCTTGCGGATCTTGAACCGTCTGAGGCGCTGGAATTTGTACAAAACCTGGCGGCTGGATTTTCTGTTGAGGAACGGATGAGAATTACGCTGTCCAACGACAGCACCTGTCTTGGAACTGCCTTAAACGAAGCATTAATCGTGACTTCCCGCCCTGGCAAAAATGCTGAAGTTCTCCATACTTGTTGATGGTGTTACTACTGAGCAGTTCCGCGCTGATGGTCTTTTAATCAGCACGCCAACCGGTTCCACCGCATATGCAATGAGTGCAGGAGGACCCATTGTCGACCCGCGAATACAGGGATTTTTACTTGTTCCCCTTGCTCCCTACCTGCTGTCATCCCGTCCTCACCTGATCAGCAGTGATCGTTGCCTTGAAGTAAAACTGGAGAGTTCAAAACCCGCCAACCTTGTTATCGATGGCCAGAAGACGATTGATCTGGGAACATCGATGAGCGATAGCAGTGAAAAGATCTGAACACCCGGCCCTCTTTGTTGATGTCAGACGTAATTTCTTTGAAAAGGTGGATAATAAACTCCGAAAGCTCTGAATGGAACAGATCTATTTTCTTATTCTACCGGCAATCAAAGATAGTTGGTTGTTAAAAAAGAGCGAAGTATTCTTTTTTGCTCTGAAGAAACAGGCATGAATCGATTTGGCTTACACCGGAACCATGAATGTCGTCTCTATAAAGGATCCCGCTTCAGGGCCTCCAGAGGCACAGCGGGCAGGGAGTTCTTGGGATTTTTCAGTCACTATCCCCCGCGGGCATCCCGTGGCGGCGCCAATCATCGAAAATATAGATACTGGAGTAACAATCCAGCATCATGTATGAACAATATGATTTTCACAGGATTTATTAAAAAAAATCTTTGCACCCCGCGGAGATTCACTCCCCGTCCCTTCGTCTCCCCCTCATGCCCCCTCAAAAAGGTTCTGCACCATCATTGCAATCACTGTGGGGGATGCCGTCCCTGAACTGTGCGTGGTATCTTATTTCATCAGTAGTGTAAGGAATTCCACAAAGCATTTTTTGAATTGTTATCGGCATCGTTGAAAATATCGACTAAAAAAAATTCACCGTTAGTCGATCATTTTACCGGACTCTCTTGAGGATTTTCAAAATAAAAGACTTATCTTGCAAGCCGTTCTACTACTTGACAGGTGGTCCCGTGCAGGTTTCCATGAAACTCGAGATGAAGGATTCTCCCGGTCAGCTGGTTGCTGCTCTTAAACCCATATCCGAAGTCGGGGGAAATATCATAGCGGTAATTCACCAGCGTGAACCCGATCTTGATGATGATACGCTGAACGTGCAGATTGTGCTCGAGTTGCCGGAAGGGCGCCGGGAAAATCTCGTTGCCCTTCTCAACGAACAGGGAGTGCGAATACAGCGGATTGATGAGGAACGCCTTCTTTACAAACGGACGGTGATTATGATCGGGCATCTTATGCACACCGACCTTTCTGACACGGTTGACCAGATCGATTCTACCGGTTTTGCCGAAGTCTGCGAACTTGCGATGAGCATGCCGGCCGTAAACGAGCGATCCAGCTCACGGATAACCATAAAAGCGGTGAGCAAGGGTGATATGGAGGCAGCTCTTGCAATTCTCCGCCGCGTTTCACACCAGAAGTCCCTGCTCCTTATCGAACCCCTCGAGGAGATTGCATGATGAAAGTTGCACTGATCGGCCTTGGTTCAGTGGGCAGGGGAGTCGCCGGCATGATTGCAAAAAAGGATCTCGGGATTACCATAACCGGGATTGCCGATTCAAAAAGCGGGTGCATGGATCCCGACGGGCTTGATATCGCAAGCCTGCTGGCGGGTAAAACCAGGAAAGGCTACTGTGGTGATAAGAAAATTTCTGCTTCCGATGTGATCAAAAAGGCGGATTACGATGCACTTATCGAAGTGACTCCCACCAATGCCCTTACGGGCGAACCCGCTATTGGATATATCAAAGCAGCACTTCTCCGGAAGAAACATGTCGTCACTTCGAATAAGGGGCCGATCGCCCTTGCCTACAAGGAACTCCGCGCCCTCGCAGAAAAGAAGGGTGTTGCCCTGCGGTATGAAGCAACCGTTGCGGGTGCAATTCCCATCATGCACATGCTGGAGCACGGGCTTGCCGGCAATGAGATCCTTGCCCTGTACGGTGTACTCAACGGTACCTGTAACTATATCCTCACCCGCATGGCAGCAGAGGGACTTACCTATGAGCAGGCATTGATGGAAGCCCGCGAGATGGGGTATGCCGAAGCTGACCCGACCTATGATGTTCAGGGAATAGATGCAGCCATCAAGCTCGTGATTCTTGCAAATACTATATGGGGTAACGGGATACGGTTAAACGATATCGATCGTACGGGAATTGATCTGCTGACCCCCGACGCATTACGGTTAGCCGATGATGAAGGGTGCACCATCCGCCTGATTGCCGAAGCGATTCCCCGCAAACACATCCTCCGGGTGTCGCCCCGTATCATTGAAAAGAACCACCCGCTTGTTGTTGAGGGCACGCTGAACGCACTAACGCTGGAAACGGATATGGCAAAGGAGATTACCCTGATCGGCAGGGGAGCCGGGTCGATCGAGACCGCAAGTGCCATCATCGGTGACCTGCTGTTCATCAAAGACTGCTATGTCCGGCGTGCTTGAGCGCCGGCGCGAGTACCTGCGCCTGATGCGGCAGTTCACCCTCGATAACGGTTTTTTTACCGTCACCGATATCCAGCACGCTACCAATATTCCCCGCAGCACCGCACAGGACTGGGTGAACCGGCTGCTCGTGGAGGGGTGTGTTCTTGTACGCGAGGAGAAACGCGGGCGAAGTGCAGCACACTATGTTGCGATCAGTGCAATGCCCTCGAGTGCCTGCCGCCGGATCTTCACGACCATTGATGGTGACCATGTCGAGATTTATCATGACTGCATGAGCGGGGCATGTGCAGCGTTCTGCGGGTATCATCATGCACTGGCAGGAGGTGTACTGATCAGCGTGGAGCGTGACGGTACGCTGCTGAGGGAATGTGCCCGGATCGGGAAACATGAGGTTCCGGTAGGGCTCTCGCCACTTCCGGCTGTTGGAGTTACCGGTATTGAGCGGGATGGAAATACCGTAATCCAGACCATCCGCTGCATTGGTGGCCCGGCATACTCTTTGTCCGATATGATGGCCCGTGCGGAAGGTGTTATACAGGTAAAGACCCGGCATGCCGGGCCGATTGTGGAAGGCAATGTCCGGACCCAGGCCCTGATGCAGGTAACCATTGGCATCGATGATACCGATTCAAAAGAAGGAGGTGCAACGTTTGCCCTTGCACTAGCCCTTCTTTCGCATGTGACACGGATCAAAGGTGTCCTCCCCATCAGCCACCATGTTGCGATGCTCAACCAGGATGTTTTTGCAAAAACCGCCGGCAACTCGGCGAGTTTCATTGAAGTGGCAGTCACCCCCGGGAGTTACGCGGATCTTGAAGAAAAGGTGTTGCGTTTTGTGGCGGATGAATCGCTTTCCCATGAATGGGGGATAGCGATCCGGTCCGGACTCCAGATCCCTGGTGGGCTGAGAGAGTACGGGAGACTTGTCCGGGATCAGGTAGTTACCCGGGCGGTTGCGGAAGCCACGGCGGAGCGGTTCGGCATCACGCTGCACGGGGGCAATGGTGTCATCGGTGCTCTTGGGGCGGTTGCCCTTGCCGGGTTGCCGCATGAAATCCTGCTGGACCCGACACGGGAAATCCCGTGATGAGGGAAAACCGGAAAACCAGTACTCGCACGGTTTTGATACCATAAATGCCATTAAACTGGGATCTTCTACTCGTCGCGAAAAATTATATACAAGACAAAAATAATCGCTGATTGCGAGTGATCTATTATTAATGTTTTCAGATACCGGTTCGCGATTTTCTTTTCAAATGCCTATGGTGTGGCGGTATTGACTCCAATGGTAGTACCGGGGTCATAATACGCAACATTCTGGTAGTTATCCTCAATTATTAAGTATCTCCCCCTGATTTTGTGACTATCCTGGTGAAAATTTGTTGTATTTTATCGTATCACTCTTAAAATGATTCTCAATTCAAAAGAAATGTTTATATACTAATAATTATCATAGAAATAGTATACATTGTCTTGCCCTCGTGGGCATTGTGAAGGGTGTTCAAAATTATGGTATACACAAGAAAGAATGATGAAGCAGTATCACCCGTTATCGGTGTGATCCTGATGGTCGCTATTACAGTGATCCTCGCAGCAGTTATTGCTGCGTTCGTGTTTGGAATGTCGGGCAATATCAGCAAGACCAAGAGTCGTTGCAGTCACTGTTACCAGCAAAGCAAATTCGATATATCTGTTACCATAATAATGGTGGTCAGGATGCATCCATTACTTCATGAATGTAACATGGCACAGGTCAATGGTGCAGGTGACAAATGTACCTCTGCTGGACAGTATGCGCAACTGCAATAGTATATGGATGCCTCTGTAGCAGCCGAGGCTGCTACATCGATGCGACAGTTAGCTATTGGATCAGCCGATGTATCCGCTGGAATCAGAACTCACATTGTTGTTGTCGGGAATTTCAATGATGGAGCAAATCAGGTAATCCTTGATACCTATCGTCTAAATCCAAACTTTTTTTCGAGGTTGATTCATCTCGTTTTCATATCGGAATAAACTATCTTCCGATTCACGTAAAATGAATCATCAAACAACTGTCAATTTCCGCAATTCCTGCCATTATAAGCGAACCGGCACTGCATTTCAGATCAGAAATATCCGCAACTATTCTCGTTCGATTACGATTACCGAAGTTTCGCAATACATGCTGAAAAGCCCGTATTGGCACATTTTCATGACTTCAGGTTCATAAGAAGCGCATAGGATCTGCGTCACCAAAGATCGAATTATGATGATCGAGTTTTGTACTCAGTGGGAATCTCCGTGTAAATTTAGATGACACTAATTATCAACTATATCCCGAAAAATGCTTGATTAAAGAATCGTTTCATCCCAAAAAGTCAAATTTGCACGGAATTCTGCCGAGTATTGAATGGTGAATTCTCGCATTATTTGATCTCTTTACGTCACATCAGTTGAATAACCGATTTTTACAGGAGAAAAACCTGCCTTATGATTCCCGATGTGGATGGCAGAATCGAAACCTGGATCAACGTGAAATGCGAAAAACGGCAGTTTTTTGACAATCTGTTACCTTCGACAATTGAGATAAATCCGGTTCAAACTAATTGCATAGTTCCGGTGATAGTCTCCGATGAAAACATTACTCTGTCAGACAGTACCCTGAAACAGGTCTTTATGAACAACCGCACCAATAATCATACATAGTGATCACATGCCAGAAAAATCCCATGAAAACCTTGCCGGAAAAATCCTGAATCCCAAAGACCTCATCGCGTACCAGGAAGGATCCGTAGTGAGCCGTATGATCGTGTACAAAAAAAGCGGGACCATCACCCTCTTTGCCTTTGATGCCGGTGAAGGCTTGTCAGAACATACCGCACCGTTCGATGCAATCGCGTCGATCATTGATGGCGAAGCAGAGATCTCCATTGAAAAGACCCAATACCTGCTCAAAGAAGGCCAGATGATCATCATGCCCGGCAAACAAACCGCATGCCCTCCATGCACAGCAACGGTTCAAAATGATGCTGACGATGATCCACGAATAACGGGAGTTATCACGCATCGGTGATTCTCCAACCCGTCAGATCTCATAAAATTGTCAAAGAACCGGCGGGAGTTTCGAAGCGGATTTTGATTTTTTCCATTTTTTCAGATATCAAAAAAAATCTTCTTAAGAAATTATGAGTATATTGCTTGCAACAACATACACATAAACCCAGATTAAATAAATCAATACAAAAATGATGAGGCCATACAATGTCTGGAAATTCAGTCTAATCCAAAAAGGCGTTTTTTCCGGTTTTTCGTTCCTCTATGAATATCACCGCTCTTTCAATGACGAAAAAAAGGAAAATATAGGCAGTAATTTTAACGAACCCATGAATAATCGGGTTATTAACAAAGGGAATCATGAGAGGATTTTTTTCAAAATTCCCCAGCTGCAGACTAACCGTTGTTGTAAAAATATCCAAAGCAAATAATAGTCCCAGAATCAACCAGAGGGCGTGACGATGATATTTTTTGACAATGGTATATTGAGTTTGTATTCTGTTATCGTTGACATAGCTCATAGATAATAACCGCTCATACACGATTCCTGATAAATTCGTGCAACGCGCCAGCGCATGGCATGCGATTCCCGGATCTATGTCAGCAGGCTTAGGGTTTTCTCAAAATTAACCGATGGATGACACAAGTGGGAAAAAAAGATCACCGGAAAAATGCGAGAGGCCGGATTCGAACCGGCGAACTCCTACGAGACAGGGTCCTAAGCCCTGCGCCTTTAACCAAGCTTGGCAACCCTCGCACGATTGTTTTTAAGATTGTTCTTTTGTCTTTTTATGAGTTTTGCGCGAAGTTTCACGGGTGACCCTGAATCCCGCTCCTTTGACCTGACCCGGATACCCACGCCCTGCAAAGAGGCACTGTTTGGTTTTCACGCGATGGTTAATCAACAGGGCTATCCTGCATGATCTCCCCGCGTGCTTACTACGTAGGTGCGGTGAAAATATGAGCATATCGTCAGTTCCGTGGGTATAATTCAATAAAAAATATCTCCCTCTGAAGAAATGTTAAAAAACCTATGAGCCCTCAACCGGGGTTTTACCGCTGCTGTGTGGCGCCTGAAAAACACAATAACTCCCGGAACAGCTAGTAGTCATAATCCCTATAAGCGCAGGAGTGGTTGGGGAAGACGGCACGTCCCCTCCATTATCGAAATTGATAGTATCATTTAATCTGAAAAAGAATTCGCCGGAACATTATCCTTTGATCCGTGGCAGGTCATCTGACCGGAGCACATTTGCTTTGAAAATTATTTCAATATTTGAATTACAGGCAACGTATTTAAACCGTCATAATTAAAAAAATGATATATATGAGGAAATAATTATGACAAAACCGTGGAATGGAAAAATTGCGGTTGATATCCGCGATGGAAAGCGGGACTGAACTCCTTATTTACAGCCGTAATACCGGGAGAGATTTTCCGGGTGAAAAAATAATTCGTGCGACCTGTTAGAAGAATCCATCGATGAATTTTTCCTAAAAAATCGTTTGAGCAGAAAGGATATTACTGAACAGCTCATGCAAGCTAGTATCCAATAAGAGGTGCGAACAATGCTCCAAAAAATTGCTATCTGCATACTGGTCCTCGGTGTTTTTCTGTGCGGGTGTACAGCACCACTCCCGGAAAAAACGGGGTCCATCAAGATCACGTCATCGCCATCCGGTGCAGAGGTCTACCTCGATAATGAATATCATGGCACTACGCCCAACACCATCAATGCGGTAGCAGCCGGTAACCACACGGTTGAGGTTCGTGAACACGGGTATAAGACCTGGTCCCAGAACATAACCGTTATTTCCGGGAATACTGAATCTTTCTCCCCATTACTCGTGCCTTTTGCGGCCACAATTCCGGCGATTGTCCCGACATTCACACCTTCTGTGACAAAAAAAGTTGCCCCTGAAATCCATGTCGATGGTTATTGGACCTACCCGGCAGTGAGAAGTTATTCCAATCCGGTTTCCGCTCCTGGTGCACGCTGAGGGGGACAATGTCGGCACCGGGGATGCACGGATAGTCACTTCATCGGCAAACCTGTATTATAACGACCAGCAACTCTGCTGGGTTAAAGTATACTTCGGGACAATAAAAGCCGGAGGACATGCAACAACAGACACCATGATGTTCTGCTCACTTCCGGCCGGAGCAGACGACCATGATTTAGTCATCAAGTTTGAGAATGTAGTAGTAACTCCATAATTTCCATCACCCGTTTTTCCGGTAGGAGGGGTCCGGGAAACATAATCCTGTACCGGTCATCATAGTCGCAGACGTACCGGTTAAAACCAGACCGCGGGCATACCTGGTGAGTGAAAGAGATGCCCCCTCAGAAATGCTCTTCCTGACAAAAAAATTGGATTTTTCACAGCATCCGCCGGAAGAAACTGATCATCTGGGCATACGCATCTTCGGCAACGGAATCCTTTGCAAGAGTGCCGTTTACTATCATGAACCCATGGGGTTTCCCCTGGTATACCTTGACTCAAGTACTTGTCCGCGGCATCGAGTTCCTTTGTATAGTTGTATATTCCATTGATCGGGCTTGCCTGGTCACGGGAAGGGTGAATGATGAGCAGCGGGTCAGTGAGTTCGCTGATGTGCTCTGCAGGTGTCGTGTTGTTCGTATTGCCCCGCGAATACGGGAAACCATAAAAGGCAACTCCCGCCTTTAAGTCCTCTGACCTGCGGAAGGAAGAGCATCGTGAACCGTCCCCCTGCGCAGAACCCGGTGAGGCCCAGCTTCGATGCGTCAGTATCCGGGCGGGCCTGGAGTGCGGCCACCGAGGACCGGACCACAGCCTCGACCTCGGGATCACCAGCCTGGCGGCCGTACGTCTGCCATTCAGGAGCAATCACCGTGAATCCGTCAGCGGCGATGCGATCTACATGACTTTATACCCCGGCTCGAGCCCGTTGAACGAATGAAGAAGAACAATTCCAGGGATATTTCCCGGGGAGAGCCGGTGCTGCAATGTATGCAGGGTAGGTCTTCCCGGCAGCGGTGATCGAGGTCATACTCCCGGTTACGGAAGCGGGTACCGGAGTCTGGTTCACCCTGCTGTGCGGTTGTACACCCTGCTGCAAACAGAGCGAGAATGAGGGCGACAGAATAAGAGGAGTGGGAGAAGTGATCGGTTCATAGGATCTCACATGTGCAGATACGTGCATCCAGAGGTTAAACTTTTTTCCCTGGCCCTGGATGCAGTTGGGTAAAACGGGTTCCTTCAGGATTCGGGAATTTACCCGGTCAACAGTTCGGGTTCACAATCGGGTTTTTTTAGAGATCATCTACTTCCGTTTGTTTTTCGGAGCCTGCGGAGCACTGCCTCCCCGAACTCCCGCGTTCCTGCCGAACCGCCAAGATCCCGGGTCTTTATTCCCTGTGCAAGCACAGCCCTGTATTGCCGATTCAATGTGATTCTCTCCCTCTGCATCCCCGACATGGGTAAGGAGCATCCCCGCACTCCGCAGGGCAGCAATCGGATTGGCGATGTTTTTCCCGGCAATATCCGGGGCACTGCCATGCACCGGTTCGAAGAGGGCATAGCGCTCACCGATATTTGCGCTCGGCACCAGTCCCAGTCCCCCGACAAGATACGAGGCAACATCCGAGAGGATGTCCCCGAAGATGTTGGTCGTGACAACGACATCATACGATGCGGGGTGCTGGAGGACATCGAGCGAGAGGGCATCGATGAATTTGTCATTATAGGAAATCCCGGCAGCCTTTGCCTCGGCAATGCAGATGTCACGGAAGAGCACATCGGACTTGAGCACGTTTGCCTTGTGCCCGATCGTCAGCATTTCCGCCGCTGCTGGGCAAGTCTGATTGCCATCCGGACGATCCGTTCCGTACCCTGTCCGGGTCACCACCCGCAGCGTAGTTGCACGGTCAGGGCTGCTCTCTTCGATACCGGAATAGAGCCCCTCGGTATTCTCCCGCACGATCATGATGTCGAACCCGTCGTCTTTTACCGGGCGGAGGTTTGCATAGAGATCGAGCGCTTTTCTGATCCGCAACACCACGCTCTGGTAATCCTTCATCGGGGGGTGTCGTGATCGCCCCGAACAGGATCGCATCCGCATCCTTCATCTCGCGAATCTCCTTGATCTGCACACGGGCAGCCGGTCCGCTCCCACATGCCATACCCACATCCACCGTGAAATAATTCGTACTCGGGATGGAGCAGTTCGAGAGCACTGTGGGCAACCGGGATCACTTCATGGCCGATCCCGTCCCCTTCCACAATGGCAATCCGCGTCATCTCGCCCTCCACTGCGCTACCAGTTCATTCACCGCATGGGCGATCCGGGACGGGCTTGCACCCCAGTGCACCACAGCACCGAACTTCCCGTTATACATCCCAATACCCTCACGTTCGGAGCGGCAGCAGCGGGCAATGAACGGCTCTTCCCGCACGGATTCCAGCGGGCAGATATTCTCCAGCGCAAAGTCCTTCCCGTAGCATTCGGTGTAGAACTGTGAACCTGTCAGGCAGCCGGCCACCTGTCTCGCCACCCTGCATCGGGTCGGCATCGAGTGTTTGTGTATACCCTGCAGCACGGCAGGGATAGACATCCGCCTGCACCTGCGTGATGTCCCGGATATGATGGCAGAACGTGACCGAAAGATCCCCAAAGAGTCCCGCAGACTGCAGCTCCCGGAGACAGGCAGAGAGGCTCGGGCGGGGAGGCGTTACATCGTAGACATGGATCTTAAGAAATCCCGGACAGATCGGGATCGAGCACGAAGGTCATGTGCTCGTCAAGCCCGGTGAAGATCGTGCACCGGTATCCCGTATCCAGTGCAAGCTCGACAAGTCGCGTGCACGGTCATTGATCTGCACCTTCTCCGGGTAACGGTAGGTTTCCTTTGCTGTTGCAATCACCTTTGATGCCACGATGTGTACGCATCATGCCTGTTCCCTGCAGGATCAGGAGTAATTTCGAGCAGTTCATAGCCCGTCACCGGTATCCCGCACAAGGTAGCGGCTCAGGAAATATACCTGATCACCGCAGGGTTTTGTTGTTGCATACCCCACCTGCTTGCACTGTTCGGGAAAGATCATCCGCTGGTTCCTCCAGTACTCAACCAGACCGCCGGCAGCAAGGATCGCCTGCATCCGTGGGGAGAGCGGGCGGGTGGTATACTTCTTTCCCTCTGCCTCAACCCATCCTTCTGCAAGATCAAACGTCACGAGACTTCCCTCCGTGCAGGTAAGGTCACATTCGATGAGCGGGAGCCCGACATTGATCGCATTCCGGAAAAAGATCCGGGCAAAGGATGGCGCCACTACCGCAACCACCCCGGCCTCCCGGATGGCGATCGCTGCCTGTTCCCGGGATGACCCGCAGCCGAAATTCTTTCCTGCCACGATCACCGAACCGTTCAAGCGGCGGGCAAGCGAAGGATCGAGATCCTCAAAGACGTGTTCAACCCAGATGCTGTGGTCCTTTGTCCGCAGGTACCGCCCGGCGATCACAAGGTCCGTGTCGATATCCGCACCAACACAGACTGCCCGTCCTTTTCCCTTCATCAGGCCACCTCCGGTTCGGTTATTTCTCCTTCAAGTGCACTGGCTGCAGCCGTAGCAACCGAGGACAGGTAAATCTCCCCGCCAACACCCATCCGGTTTTTGAAATTCCGGTTTGCCGTTGACAGGCAGACCTCCCCTTCGCCCAGCACACCCATATGGGAACCGAGGCAGGGGCCACAGCCGGGTGTTCCGATCGTGCACCCGGCCTCCACAAGATCAGCAAGCACCCCGGTCCGGATTGCTTCCTGCAGCACGCCCGGGAAGCAGGAACAACAATCGTGCGGATTGCAACCTTCTTCCCTTTCACGATCCGTGCGAACCGTGCAAGATCGGTATAACGCCCGTTTGTGCAGGTGCCGACAAAGACCTGGTCGAGAGGGAGTCCGGCGAGATCCTGCACGGGTTTTACCGTATCCACCCGGGGAGGCACGGCAATGAGCGGGACAATATCCGAAAGATCGAAATCGAGTTCCTGGATATACCTGCAGGGCTCCGGTTCCTGCGGTTTTACCATCTGTCCTGCCCGTTGCAAGATACTGCACGGTTACATCATCTGCATAGAACATCCCGGCCTTTGCCCCGGTCTCAACGGAAAGGTTGCAGAGCGTGAGCCGGTCATCCATGGAGAGGGTCAGCAGTGCCTTCCCCAATAAATTCCAGTGCCTGGTAGGTAGCACCATCCATACCGAGCCTGCTGACATACGTCAGTGCAAGGTCCTTTGCCTCCGCTGCACCGGTAAAGGTTCCGGAAAGGTGTATCCCGATCGATTCCGGAACCCGGAACCAGGTCTCCCCGGTCAGCCAGATCGCCGCCATATCCGTTGCACCGACACCGGTGGCAAATGCACCGAATGCCCCGAGCGTGCAGCTGTGCGAATCAGCGCCAACCACAACCTCACCGGGAAGCACTATCCCCTCGCTCATGATCTGGTGACAGATACCGCCCCCGATATCGGAGAAGTGCAGGAATGAACTGCGGGCAAATTCACGCAGCTCGTGCTGGAGCGTCGCCGTCGTGCTGTTGTTTGCCGGGACGATATGATCGAAGAGGACATGGAGATGTGCCGCATCCTGTAATCCTCCTGCTCCCCCATACTCTTCCAGGCTTCGAGTGTAAGCACGCCGGTGCCGTCATGGACATAGGCCCGGTCAACTTTCCGGTCAACATACTCCCCGGCAGTCCCGTGAAGGATCCGCTCTGATAACGTTCCCATCAGGCATTCTCCTCTTTGGCTTTCCGGATCAGTTTTTTTAAGACTTCCGGAGTGATATTGCATTTATGCTCTGAATGATCCTTGACGAGATCAAGGACCCGGCAGACCTGTTTGTCGGTAAGTTCGCAGCCGATCGATGCCACCACATGTTCAAGCGCTTTCTTGCCCGTATGTTTCCCGAGGATGAATCTGCGTTCGCTCCCGACCATATCGGGCGGGAAGTATTCGTACGATGACGGGATCTTCAAGAATTGCTGCGATATGGATGCCGCTCTCGTGGGAGAATGCAAGTTCACCGGTGACGGGTTTGTTCCTGGGGAGGGTGATACCGGAGAATTTTTCGACCATGTGGGAGAGTTCCGTCAGGTGTGAGAGATCATACCGCTCAATGCCCCCTTTCATCCGCAGGGCAACCAGCACTTCTTCCAGCGATGCATTTCCGGCCCGTTCACCGATACCATTCACCGTGGTGTGGAGCTGGAAAGCCCCGGCTTCTGCAGCGGTGATCGTGTTTGCGACCGCACAGCCCATATCGTTGTGACAGTGAGCACAGAGCGGCTTGTCCACCGATGCAACCAGTTCGGTCATGATCCGCTGCATCTCGGTCGGGATAAGGCAGCCGACGGTATCGGCAAAGCTCAGCAGCACTGCCCCGTGCTCTGCCGCACGACGGTACACCTCTTTTAAGAAGGGAAGATCCGTCCGGGACGCATCCTCGGCTGCAAACCGCACCTGCACACCGTGATCCGTGGCAAAATCGATCATCCTCAGCGCATCCTCAAGCACCTGCTCCCGGGGTTTTTTGAACTTGAGCCGGACATGCAGCTCGGATGTCGGGATAAAGATGCTCACCATGTCGACCCCGCAGTCGATCGCAGTTGCAACATCCTGTTCCCGGGCCCGGGCAAACCCGCAGATACGGGCATCGAGTCCGAGGTTCGCAACGGCCTTTACGCACTGCTTCTCATGGGGGGATACTGCAGGAAACCCGGCCTCGATCACCTCAATGCCGATGGTATCCAGCATCCGGGCAATCCTCACCTTTTCTTCACAGGAGAACGAGACACCCGGTGTCTGCTCCCCGTCTCTCAGCGTTACATCACAGATCTCAATATTCCACGGTTTCATGGCTGCTTCCTTCCGGACAGGTCCCTTCAATCACCAGCGTTCGTGGCCTGTCCGTGACCACGAGCTCCTGTTTCAGCGTCAGTTCATCATCGGCACGGCAGACAACCGGGTCTGCCCAGCGGATATAGGGGACAGGATCATAGGCCGGCTGTTTGCCGGTCATTGCCGTGCATTTGTTATTCATTACGATACACAGGAGCGGGAGCCGCTTCTCATAGACATCGATGAGCGCGTTCAGGCCGGAGTGCAGGAGTGCATAGTCACCGATCAGGGCAACCTGCGTACTCCGTGCGGCTACCGCGATGCTCGCACCCATACCATAACTGGCCACACCCAGTTCATACGGAGGATTCATCCCCAGCACCGAACACCCTGCATCGCAGATCATCTTCATGTTCCGCTCCTTTACGATGTTCATCATGGATTTGAACGGGCATGCGGTGCAGAATGTGCGGTAATATCCCCGGTCTTCCATTGCCTGCGGGCGTTTCTGGGGCAGCGGGGGCTGGATACCACGGTGATCACGGACAAACGTCCGCCCGTGTTCATGCACATTGTGCATACCGGCTGCCTGTACCGGCAGGGGATGCACGGTCACTATCCGGGTATTCCCCTCTGCTGCACCCACTCCGGCGGGTTCTCCCTTCCACTGGTTCAGGACTGAACGGTCGGACCAGGCAAACATCGTGCGGTACAGTTCTTCTGCTGCAGTGACCCTTCCGTTCATGGTCCAGGTCCGGTCGGAGAGCCTCCCTTGCCGGTCATTCCGGGGAACAGGATTACCGGTTACCTCCTGCTCCAGGATCTGTGGTGTCAGGCGGAGCATCGCCACCCGGGAGAACTCCTCCGAGGCTTCAAGCGCCGCCTCTACACCGGCATAACAGGTGGTTTCATCCGGTTCGATAACCGGTAGTTCCGCAAGTTCCCCGTAATAGCGTGAGTCCTGGGCGGTCTGTGAGCCTTTTGCTTCAGGGTCATCCCCGGCTACAAGGATCACCCCGCCGATGAGTCCCTGCGCTGTTGCCTGGAGCAGGGGATCGGCACACGCGTTCACCCCGACATTTTTGATGATCACCGCTGCCCTCCTGCCGGAGAGGGAATCCCCGAGGGCATATTCCAGCGCCGTCTTCTCATTGATCACCAGCTCCGCCCGTGTCCGCTCACCAAGCACGGTGATGGGAAATCCCGGCACGGTATACTGCCGGTCGGTGCAGGCAAGGAGGGCCCGGGTAATTACGTCAACGCCTTTCATCAGTCCCTCCCTGGCACGAGATCACAGCCGGTACAGTTTGTGCACATCGTAACTGCCAGCCGTGGATCAAGCCCAGCCTGCTGCAAGTGCCCGTTCATGCATGACAAAGATTGATTTTAACCGTTCTGCTGAAGGTCGTCGCTGTTCCTGCAAGACCGGCTACCGGGTTGAGCGGGCGCAGTACAGGAATAACTCCGCGAGAGGTGAGCTTTTGAATGCAGGTTTCCAGCTCCGCATCAGTCTCCCCCAGACCCACGATGACATTGGAAAAGACACGGTTTTTCCCGAACACCTGCACCGAACGATCCAGCACCTGCCAGAGCAGGTCATAATCAAGGCCCGGGCACATCTTTGCAAAAAGTCCCGGGGTTGCCGCTTCAAGATTGAACTTCACCTCAGCAACACCCAGTTCCTTTAAGCGGTCGGGTGTCGTTGTTGTCGGGTAGATGGAGACACCAAGGGGAAGATTAAACGAAGCGAGGTGTTTTACCACCTCAAGCACATAGGCCTCTTCTTCTTCAATGCTCGTGAGGACACCGCTTGTTATGGAGATTGCATGGATATGGTCACGTACCGATTCCACCATCCCTGTGATCTCTTTGATTGTCTTGCGTTTTCCCCCGATCCGGGGGACTGAACAATAACTGCAGGAGAAAATGCAGCTGCCGGTCACCGTGATAAAAGCCTGATCAGGGCAATGGAACCCGGGTTCCAGCAGGTGCCCGGGGATTCGCTGTCCTTCAAAGAACAGATCGGCAAGTCCCGTTGCCACGGTGTGCAATCTCGATGCTGCTTACCGGGACTGAGCGCAAGCTTGACCCGGTGACTTCCCATGGCAAAAAAAACCGCACCGCTGCCACCGGCACCGGGTCCTGCCGCTGAGCGGGCGATATAGTTTTCTGCCGGTTCACCGGTCAGGTGTGCCTGACCAACAGCCAGAAGCCGGGCTTTCAGGTCCGTCCACTGCATAATTCCAGCGCCTCCTCGTACCGGGTGTAAAACGGTATGGCGGCAACCGCCCCGATAATGCCCCTGCCATTCATGAGTATCCGCAGGTTTTTATCATCCAGGCGCCCGAGCACCCCCGGTTCAATCTCTCCCCGTTTTACCTTTCGCCCGTATTCAAGCAGTTCTTCTGACGGGGTAAACCCGGTATAGACCGCCATCCCGGTTTTTTGGGAGAGGGTATACCGTTCGAGAAGTTGCCGGAACCGTCCGTGAGTCCCCCGGTATCCGTAGTCGCGAACTCAGCAACAATACTCACACAGTTCTTTGTACGGTACGGTACCGGGAAGAGCTGGACGATCGTGTGCGAGAGATATACCGAATGTTCATCCTCAACCGCCTTTGCAATATTATGGACAAGCGTCCATGTGGCACCCTCATCAGGGGTATCCGTATCGTCAACGCCGATAAGAACCCGCTGCATGCGGGGCAGCCATATCGTGGAACCGGCAACTTTTCCACCCCCGGATTCATCGCTCCTGCTCCGCAGGACACCAGCTGCATCAGACCGGCATGCAGCCGCACCTACCCCGCCCCCACCCATGCCGATGTAGGTGACTGCAATCTCAGATTTATCGACTATGCATGAGGAGATACCGGCAGGAAACCGGGATCCTTCCAAGTGCAAGATCCACGGTGCCTGGGGTTAACAGGTACCGCATGGTCTGGCCGACACAGCGGACATTTTTTACCACCGGGCTTTGGGCATAGTGATGCTTTGACCACATTGCCCCGCCAACGCAGTCAAAGAACTCAATAAGCTCCACATGACTTCCTGCTGCATCAGCTACTGCAACGATCCGCGGGTAGTGGATGATATACGGTTCAGGGATGTTTGTCATAGAGTCCAGCTGCCTCGATTCCCTTGGTGTCCTGAAAGTACCGCACACCTGTGTACACCATCGGATCATCGTGTCCCCTGCAATAGTGCTTCTGGCAGTGCATCGTTCGATGATCTCTGATATGCCAGTGTATTCATCCACCTTTACGAGAAAGTTTCCGGGTAAAAAGCGGTCCGGAATGAGGGATGTATGTCATCGTAGTGTCGGGGTGATCATGTTATCGCCGAAAATTTCGTTAACAAAAGAATCGGCAATAAAAATATAAATAACGATCGATACGATTTCAAAATTTTTTTAAAAAAAAAGGAAATTTCAGAGAACTTTGTGCAGATCGATCTTGAATGGTCCAAGGGTACCGCCAAAGTTTCCGGCAGAGATGAACTTCACGCCCGGAACCATGACAGCTGCCCTGACACCGGCTGCCATTGCTGCTGCAACGGACTTCTCGTCAATCCCGTCAATAACAATCTCATAGACTGCCTTGATTCCTGCCGGGACCTTGGTGTCTGCAACTTTTTCCCGGAGTGTCGGGCAGTACTTCTCGTTGGTCGATGCAATCATAAACTTGTATTTCAGGCTGCCAACTTTTGAACCGCTCCCGACAATACCGCCCGGGAAACTCGTGATGGTGCCCGGCACCTTGTCAATCGCATCAACTGCAGCCTTTGCACCCATGAGCGCTGCCATCTGGTTCTCACCCATCACAAAGAAGTTACCGCCGGCAACACCCTTGACGATACCAAACTCCTCTTCGCCAACGTATTCACCCTGCATAATGGGAATAGCCCAGCACTTTCTCCCGCCGACCTCTTTCTGGTATTCGTAGCCATCGCCAAAGAAGTGAAGCTTGA
Source organism: uncultured Methanoregulaceae archaeon (assembly GCA_963806845.1). Lineage (GTDB taxonomy): Archaea > Halobacteriota > Methanomicrobia > Methanomicrobiales > Methanospirillaceae > Methanoregula. Next base: position 14,599 of record CAWDZO010000012.1, on the reverse strand, counting down.
CCGGGATTTTTTCCTCTGCATTGGTGATCCCGTTAAAGACAGCGGTCGTTGGTGCAGTGAGGACACATTCAGCAAGGCGTTCTACGACCTGTTCCTTGAGTTTCTTCTTGCTGGCACAGATCAGGATTGCAACACCCGGGTCTTCCATCGGGAGTCTCACTTGCCGGGACATATCCTTCAATTCCTGCCTCGCACGGGCAGCCGATTGACGATGTTGCAAAACCGGTTGCTTCCGTTGCTGCTTTCTTTGCCCATTCCTTCGTGACCGCAGTGATGATTACACGGCAGACCCAGGTCGGGAATGCCTCTGCGTACGTATTATCAATAGTAACTCCGTTGATTTCCATATCATAACCTCCGGTACTACAAAGGTACCATGATGTTGGTTGAATAAATTTTCTAATTTAATCCGGATTTATACAGCGCATAGAAAATGAGCGAATTAAGTAAATTTTTTTAAATTAACCTGTTTCAATAGTATATCTACTAAAATTAAAAATCTCAATAAATTGCCCTTTTTTACGGGGTAATTTCAGAACATTTATCTATCTTCTTCGACCACTTTTTGATAGTCGATTTTTGAAATCGATCATAGCTGGTGCGTGAAAAAAATGGCATTTGCAGTGCACATAAACATGGAAAATTGTACCGGCTGTAACAATTGTGTCGTCGCGTGCCCTGTGGACGCTTTGGAGCTTCACACGGTAGATCCTTCCTCAAAGGATAAGATCTACAAAGTCAAGGACGGGAAATCCATTGTTCTTGACTTCAAGGGTGAACTCTGCGCCGGTTGCGGCGTTTGTGTCCAGGCATGCCCGCATGATGTTATCAAGCTGGCAGGGCCCTGGGAGTCCAGAGCACAGGCAAAGGTACAATAAAGGAACAACGTGAGGGTTTATTCATGGCATTGTTTCCAAAGTTTTCTAAAAAGAGAGAGGGTGTCAACGTTGTAATGGAGCAGCGCCTCCTTCAGAGCGTGAACAACCTTATTCTGAATTCAGAGACCTGCACAGGATGTGGTATATGTGTCGAGGCTTGTCCCGAAGAGGCAATCGTGCTCGGGCTCGTCGGTGCATCAAGGCGTGGCGCCATCAATTACGCTGCCCCTGTGGATGTTGACGAGGTCAAGTGCTCGTATTGCGGCGTCTGCGTCGTCATGTGCCCGTTCAATGCATTGACTCTGAAGGTTGATGGACAGGAGAAACTCCCGATCCTTGAGAAGGAAGGGTTCCCGCAATATGATATGAAGGCGGAGATTGATGACGAGAAATGCATCCGGTGCACGATCTGCGAAGAGGTCTGCCCACGTGATGCAATTGACCGGAACGTCCCTGCCTACGAAGGAACCTACAAGGGACCGGTGAGCGGAGCAAAGGACAGGCAGACAGCGATCAAGACCAAGACGACCTTTAAAGTCGATATGGAAAAATGTTCGCTGTGCGGTATTTGTGGCGCACTCTGTCCGGCAATCACGGTCAAACACAAGGAGTTCACCGCAGAAACCGGAAAGGTCGAGTCAGTCGCTGACCCGGTCACCGGACTGCCGTGGGACGAGACCAAATGTGATGCCTGTAAGGTGTGTGTCGAAGCATGTCCGGAAGAGTGCATCACCGTCGAACGCGAGGTTATCAGCGATAAAATTGAGGGCAAAGTCAGCATTATCCAGGACAACTGCTGCACCTGCCAGTGGTGTTCACGGAACTGCCCGCCCGAAGCAATAACGGTAGAAAAGATTTTTGAAGGAGATATTGAATTCCACGCCGAGAAATGCCCCGGTGGTTGCTCAACGTGTGCAGATATCTGCCCGGCAAATGCGATCTATCTCCCGTCAGCAAAACCTGCAGCCGATATGAAAGGCGAGGTGGAGAAGACCATTGCTGTCAACAAGGATTACTGTATCCTGTGTGGCGCCTGTGTCAATGCATGCCCCGGTGAAGATATCATCGTCATGCAGAGAACCGGGGTCCGCATGAAGGGCACGGAGACAGACCTGTTCAAGAAGATAAAAGAGAAACTTTTCACCAGGAGAACTTCGAAGGTGAAAGAGGACATAACCGGACAGGTCAATCTCAAAGTAATGGAGAAGGCGTGAGGGAATACTATGGTTAGAACAAAAGGTTACCCGGAAGCGCTGGAGAAGAAACTCCACGACCAACGATACTTCAGTGAGGACTCAAACCCGGAATTCACCAAGAATGTGAAAGGAATCTCACGCACCATCGCCCACATGTGCTACCAGTGCGGAACCTGTACCGGATCGTGCCCGTCTGCTCCCCGAAGCTCGTACCGCATCCGCAAATTTATGAGGAGAGCGGTGCTCGGTCTCGAGAACGAGTCCCTCACGGATCCGGATCTCTGGCTCTGTACTACGTGTTATAGCTGTACTGACCGATGCCCCCGTGATATCGCACCAACAGATGTCATTATGGCAATGAGGAATCTCGCCTTCAAGAGAGATATTATACCGGTGAACTTCCTCAAGACCGTGCAGGCAATTTACAGCTCAGGACACGGTGTGCCCAACAATGATGTGAACCGTGCAGCCCGGGAGAGGATCGGACTCTCCCGTGACCCGCCGACCACCCACATGTATCCGGAATATATCAAGGGCATCCAGAAGATCCTGGACCACTACAAACTCAAGGCCAATGCCGACCGGATTGTCAAGGAGAGGGAGGGGTAAGATACCATGTCAGAAGCAAAACACAAATTCGCATTCTATCTCGGCTGTATTGCCCCCAACCGTTACCCGGGTGTTGAATCCGCTTCCATCAAGGCCATGAAAAAACTTGGTGTTGAGCTGGTTCCCCTCAAGGGTGCAAGCTGCTGCCCCGCACCAGGTGCATTCGGATCGATCGATCTCAATGTCTTTTACGCAATGGCAGCCCGCAACCTTGTCCTTGCAGAACAGATGAAGATGGATATCGCTCTTGTCTGCAACGGCTGCTATAAGTCGATCTGGGAAGTCAACCACAAGCTCAAGCACAACAAGGATCTCCGTGACGGTGTCAACGAAGTGCTCAAAGAGATCGACATGGAATACAAGGGCACTATCAATGTCTACCATACCGCGGAACTTCTCTACAATGATAAATTCATCGGTGTCGAGAAAGTCCGCGCCAGCGTGACCAACCCGCTCACGGGTGCACGTATCGCTGTCCACTATGGCTGTCACCTGACCAAACCCCACAAAGACCGGGAGTTTGAAGATGAGGTCATGCTGAACACCGAGCACCCGACATGGATGGAAGAACTGGTCGCCGCAATCGGTGCAACGCCGGTCGAATACCGCAACAAGATGCAGTGCTGCGGTGCCGGTGGTGGTGTCCGTGGCTATGATATTGTGCATGCACTGGATATCGCCAACGAGAAGCTGATCAACCTCAAAGAAGTTGGCGTTGACGCTCTCACCGATATCTGCCCGTTCTGTCAGCTCCAGTTTGACCGCGGCCAGATTGAGATTCAGGAAAAGTTTGGCGTGTCATACAATTTACCCGTACTGCACTTTGCTGAACTGCTCGGACTGGCACAGGGAATGAGTCCGCAGGACCTCGGGCTGGACCTCCACGGGATCAGCTGCGAACCGTTCCTGCAGAAGGTGCTGTGAGGTGGGAATAATGGCTGAAAAGAAGAAAACAACTACCAAAAAGACTGAAGCAAAGAAACAGGAAGCCCCCGCAAAACAGGAAGCCAAAAGCAGGCACCCGCAGCCAAGGGTGCAGCAGCACCAGTGAAGACAGGACCCTCTGAGAAACCGCGTGTTGGCGTTTTCATCTGCCACTGCGGTACCAACATTGCCGGTTCAATGGATATCGAGGCCGTAGGGGAATATGCAAAAACCATTCCCGGATGTCGCCTATGTTGACAACTACAAGTATATGTGCTCGATGCCCGGGCAGGCTGTGATTAACAAGGCAATCAAGGACAACAACCTCACCGGAGTCGTTGTCGCTGCATGTTCACCACGTCTCCACGAACCAACGTTCAGGACAGCAACAAAAGAAGGTGGCCTGAACCCGTTCCGGTTTGAGATGGCAAACATCCGCGAGCAGAACTCGTGGGTGCACATGCATGACCAGGAAGGGTCAACAGACAAGGCAAAGGACGCGATCCGGATTGCGGTTGCAAAAGCATCACTCCTGCAGGACCTGTTCCCGAAGGCAGTGAAGGTTGAGCACGCGGCGATGGTCGTCGGCGCTGGTGTTGCCGGTATGCAGGCAGCCCTTGACCTTGCAAACGCAGGTATCAAGACCTACCTCATTGAGTCCTCTCCCACCATTGGCGGGCGCATGTCCCAGCTGGACAAGACATTCCCGACCCTTGACTGCTCGCAGTGTATCTTAACACCCAAGATGGTGGATGTGGGCAGGGCCGCAAATATCGAGCTGATGACCTACTCAGAAGTTGATGCAGTCGAAGGGTACATCGGCAACTTCGATGTGACCATCCGCAAGAAGGCACGCGGTGTCCTCTCCATGGCGGATGCTGCAGCGAAGGGTATGGTCGGTGGCGGCTGTAACGGCTGCGGTGACTGTGAAGCACCGTGCCCGGTTATCAAACCCAATGACTTCGAAGTGGGTATGAAGCCCCGAAAGGCGATCTACATCAGCCACCCGCAGGTTGTACCGCTTCTCTACACGATCGATTTTGACTCCTGCATAAAATGCGGGCTGTGTGTTACTGCCTGCGGTCCCGAGAAGAATGCCATTGTTCTTGAGGATAAGGACGAATTTGTCAAGGTCAAAGTCGGGACAGCAATTCTCGCAACGGGTTACGACATGTTCCCTGTCGAGAAGAAAACAGAATGGGGATACAAGAAGTTCGAAAATGTCATCTCGAGCCTTGAGTTCGAGCGCCTCATCTGTGCATCCGGCCCAACCAGCGGTCACCTTGTACGACCAAGCGACGGGGAAACACCCAAGAGAGTCGCGTTCGTGCTGTGTGCCGGCTCCCGTGATAACACCGGCAACGGCAAACCGTACTGTTCACGGTTCTGCTGCATGTATTCCTTAAAACACGCCCACCAGATCTATGAGAAGATACCCGGTGTACAGGCGTATCTCTTCTACATGGATATCCGTTCGTTCGGTAAGATGTACGAAGAGTTCTATTACCGTATCCAGGACGAGGGTGCCAAGTTCATCCGCGGGCGTGTTGCAAACATACTCGAGGACCCGGCCACCAAGAACCTTCATGTCTATACTGACGACACCCTGCTGAACCGCCCGGTTGATATGGAAGTCGACCTTGTCGTGCTCGCAGCGGCAGTACAGCCGAAGGAAGATACCAACAGGACCCGCAAGCTCTTCGGGGTTTCCTGTTCAATGGACGGCTGGCTCTTAGAAGCCCACCCGAAGCTGAACCCCTGCGGAACGACAACTGCCGGTGTTTTCCTTGCCGGTGTCTGCCAGGGTCCCAAGGATATTCCTGATACCGTCGCATCTGCCGAAGGTGCAGCATCTGCGGCAAGTATCCCGATCCACACGGGTGAGGTCGAACTTGAGCCGTACTTTGCCATGTGCATTGAAGAGCGATGTGCAGGCTGCGGTATGTGCATCAGCCTCTGTCCCTACAGTGCCCTTGCACTTGTCGAGAAGGATGGTCGCACGGTTATGGAAGTAACCGAAGCCAAATGCAAGGGTTGCGGTACCTGCGGTGGTTTCTGCCCCGGCGGAGCAATCTGGATGAACCACTTTGCTACCCCGCAGATCGTGGCGCAGATCGATGCATTCCTGCTCGGAGGTGAGCAGTAATGTCAGCAGCACCTGAATTCCCTATTCCAAAACGTGAGCCAGGAGTCTGGCAACCAAAAATACTTGGTATTCTCTGTAACTGGTGCTCGTATGCCGGTGCAGACCTTGCCGGTGGCGGCCGTATCCAGTACCCGCCGGATGTCCGGGTCGTCCGTGTCATGTGTACCGGACGTATTGACGCATTGTTCGTCCTCAAGGCATTTGCCGATGGTGCAGATGGTGTACTTGTCTCCGGTTGCCACTTCGGTGACTGCCATTATCTTGAAGGCAACTACAAAGGTGCAAAGCGCATGTTCATGGTCAAGCGCCTCATGAAGAGCATCGGTCTTGATGACCGCCGCTTCAGGATGACCTTCGTATCAGCATCCGAAGGTGCCAAGTGGGGTGCCGTCATCACCGATGTCGTGAAAACGATCAATGAACTCGGACCAAGCCCCATCAAGGAGTTCAATAAATAAGGGTGTATGGAGTGTGGCAATGCTATCCCCCCATCCCATTTTTTCACCGGCTGAAAAAGGCCGTTGTCACAATGGTGGGATTTATGTAATGGCGGGCAGGATACATTGTTTTGCTTAAATTACCCGATTATTGGAGGAATATACAGTGGCAACGATTAACGTGAACCTGATATCAGGCCGGAGCATCCAGCAGGGTGTTGCGATTGAAGGCGGGAAGGAAAAACCTGCTTATCGCACTGCCTCCGGGATCATCGAGCTTGATGCGTCAGATTTGAAAAAACTTGGGGCATGGAAAAACACGAATGTGAGAGTCACGAGCGATCATGGCAGCGTTATCGTGAAGGCCATCGAGACCACGCAGGGACCTCACCCGGGCGTCGGGTTCATCCCCATGGGACCCTGGGCAAATTCCATAATCGACCCCAATACCTACTCAACAGGAATGCCAACATTCAAAGGAACTCCGGTCAAAGTCGACGTTGCGATGAACGAACCCATCCTTCTCGGCATTGAACTGGTGCAGAAATTATGCGGGGTGAAATGAAATGACCAAGACTATACCGGATGTCATTTGTCCGTTCTGCGGGACGCTCTGCGATGACCTGGAAGTTGTTGTTTCCGATGACGGAAAACAGCTTCTTGAAGTCTATAACGCCTGCGTTATCGGATCTGAAAAGTTCCTGCACTCCCAGTCAAAGGACCGTGTAACCCGGCCACGGCTGCATCAGCCTGACGGGACATGGAAAGAGATCAGCTATGATGAGGCGGCCGAGTATACCGCACAGATGCTTGCAAAAGCGAAAAAGCCCCTCATGTACGGCTGGAGCTCCACCAACTGTGAAGCCCAGAGTGTTGGTAACGAGATTGCCGAAATCACCCGTGCATGTTGTGACAATACCGCTGCAGTCTGCCATGGAACCACACTCATTGCCGTGCAGGATATCGGTCTCCCGACCTGTACCCTTGGTGAAGTCAAGAACCGTGCAGACCGGATCATTTTCTGGGGCTGCAACCCGGCCCACGCCCACCCCCGGCACATGTCGAGGTACTCGATCTTCCCCCGCGGATTCTTCACCGGCAAGGGACAGATGAGCCGGAAAATGATTGTCGTTGACCCCCGGGTCACTGATACTGCAAAAATGGCCGATGTCCACCTGCAGATAGAACAGGGCAAGGACTATGAGCTGCTCAATGCACTCCGCGTTGCCTTCAGGGGAGAATGGCTTCCCGATATTGTTGCAGGTATCCCCAAGGAGAAGATCCGGGAAGCCGCAGACATGATGAAGAGCGGTCGTTTCGGGATCATCTTCTTCGGTATGGGTGTGACCCAGTCGCTGGGCAAGAACCACAACATCGATGAGGCAATTGCCGTAACAAAAGACCTCAACGAATATACGAAATTCTCGATCATGCCGATGAGGGGTCACTACAATGTGACCGGATCCGGTGAAGTGTTTGCCTGGCAGTTCGGGTTCCCGTATTCCGTGGATTTAACCAGGGGATTTGCCCGCTATAACCCGGGTGACACCAGCTCCATTGATCTGCTCGGTCCGCGGTGAAGTTGATGCCATGTTCACCATAGGAAGCGATCCGGGTGCACACTTCCCCATCAGTGCCGTCAAGCAATTCGCACATATACCCTCGGTCTGCATTGATCCCCACCTGACCCCGACCAGCGGTGTGTCAAAACTGCATGTGCCGGTGGCATTCAACGGTGTAGAAACCGGTGGCAACTGCTATCGTATGGACAATGTACCAATCGACTGCCGCAAGGTTGTCGAACCACCAGAGGGTATGCTCACCGATGAGCAGTTCCTAATCAAGGTCCGCGACCGGGTCAGACAGCTCAAGGGGGCAGCATAATCATGTCAGAATATATCATCAAGAACGGGCACGTATTCGACCCGGTCCAGGGCATCAAAGGCGACAAGAAGGATATCGCCATAAAAGATGGCAAGATCGTTGACAAGGTCGGTTCCGGTGCAAAGGTCATCGATGCCACGGGCAAGACCGTCATGGCAGGTGCCGTTGAGATACACGCCCACATTGCAGGGCCCAAAGTAAACCTTGGCAGGATTTACCGTCCCGAGGACAAGCTCTTCACCTGCACGCCGACAAAAGGCATGGAGCGGATGGGCGGCGGGGCATCGATCCCGACCACGTTCAAGACCGGTTACGAGTATGCCAAGATGGGATACACGACCGCCATGGAGGCAGCAATGCCCCCGATGTTCTCCCGTCACGTGCACGAGGAGATCCGCGACACCCCCATCATTGACGAGGGTGCATTCCCGGTCTTTGGCAACAACTGGTTCGTGCTGGAATACCTCAAAAACAAAGAGGTTGAGAACACTGCTGCATATATTGCATGGCTCATCCGGGTAACCAAAGGATATGCTGTCAAGGTCGTCAACCCCGGCGGAACAGAAGCATGGGCATGGGGACTGAACTGTCTTTCCGTGAACGACCCGGTCCCGTACTTCGACATCACCCCCGCTGAAATTATCACCGGACTGATCGAGGCAAACGAATACCTCGGCCTCCCGCATTCCATGCACATCCACCCCAACAATCTCGGGAACCCGGGTTGTTACGAGACCACGCTCGACACACTGAAACTTGCCGAAGGCTTCAAGGCCAAGAACAAGTTCGGTCGTGAACAGGTGATGCACCTCACCCATTCGCAGTTCCACTCCTATGGCGGAACCAACTGGGGCGACTTTGAGTCCAAGGCAAAAGAGGTCACGGACTATGTCAACAGTCACAAGAACATCACTATTGACACGGGCAACGTAACCCTCGATGAGACCACGACCATGACCGCGGACGGTCCGTTCGAGCACCACCTCACCGGGTCTTAACAACCTCAAGTGGGCAAACTGTGATGTCGAACTCGAGACCGCAGCCGGTGTCGTGCCCTACATCTACAGCCCGAACATCTCGGTCTGTGCCATCCAGTGGGCGATTGGTCTTGAAATTGCCCTGATGATCGAAGGATCCCATGCGCTGCTACATCACCACCGACCACCCCAATGCAGGTCCGTTTACCCGGTACCCGCGGGTTATCAAGTGGCTGATGTCAGCCAAAGCCCGTGAAGCACAGGTCAATGCGTTCAAGCACAAGGACAAGGTTCTTTCACAAACCAGCATCGGCAGTCTGGACCGCGAGATCTCGCTCTACGAGCTCGCCCAGATGACCCGTGCAGGCCCGGCAAAATCGCTCGGCCTTGCCAGCATGTGCGGGGGCTTAAAGCCCGGCATGGATGCAGATGTTGCCGTGTACAACTTCAACCCGGACAAACCCGTAGCCAACCCTGATGACATTGAAAAGGCATTCTCACGCTGTGCACATGTCTTCAAGAGCGGTGTCGAGGTCGTTACCAACGGAGAGATCGTCAGCAACGGCCACAAGCGTACGCTCTGGGTGAATGTAAAAGTGAAGGACAACCCGCAGGTCATGCGTGATATCAACGAGAAATTCCTGAAGTATTACAGCATGACCCAGGCGAACTACGAAGCTCTCGGACACCACTTTGTCCCGAACCCGTATACCCTTGAGGTAGATGCAACATAAGTGCAGGTGTGGACTATGGAAACAGTAACTATCACCATGAAAAACCCGCCTGCACTGTATCTTGAGGCAGACAATGTATCGCCCGATGCATTTGCAGGAAAAACTGCAGCTCAGATCGCTGAGCTTCATGTTCATGAAGGAAATGACAACTTTCACGCTGGGCAAGTATTTCGATGTGAGCGGCAATGCAGGTGCAACCGCGGCTGACACGAAGATTATTGTCAAAGGCGATGTGAAGAAGGTCAAGTATCTCGGCTTCAAAATGAGCGCCGGAGAACTTGTTGTTGAAGGCAGCATGGACCAGTATGCCGGTGCCTGGATGACCGGCGGTAAGATGCTGGTCAAAGGCAATGTTGATGCATTTGCCGCAACCGCCATGAAAGGCGGCGAACTTACCATTGAAGGCAATGCAGGCAACTACCTTGGGGCTGCATACCGTGGCGACTGGCGCGGGATGTCCGGCGGCAAGATCCTCGTGAAAGGAAATGCCGGCAGTGACATCGGCATGTACATGCTCGGTGGCGAGATGATCATCAACGGCAATGCAGATGTCCATGTCTGCACCCATGCCGAAGGCGGAAAAGTCATCATCAAAGGAAACTGCCAAGAGCAAAGTCGGCGGCCAGATGGTCGACGGTACTATCTATCGTCTTTGGCACTATCGACACCATGATGCCCGGCTTCAAACCCGCAGGCGAAGACAGAGCTCGAAGTCGACGGTGTTAAGGCAAAATTTGCCCACTACATCGGTGACATGGGCGAGCGCCACAAGAAGAAGAAAGGACAGATCGTGTACGCAAACCTGTACCAGAAGATCTGATCTTCTTTTTATACCAAAAATGCACTGCAAATCATTTGAGGGGTGTCCGGTGCAATCAGCACCCGGGCAATTCCTCAACCCCACATTTTTTATACAGAGCGCACAAAAAAATAAAAAAAATTACTATTTCTCATAGCAACATGTAATACATTTTTTTATTTTTGTAATACTGCGTAAAACAATGAAACGTAATTTATATGATATATTTGAACATTCCTTCATTTTGAATTATTATTTTTTATTTAATATAAAATTATATCCCGGTATAAAATAGTAATGCTTATATGGCGAAATCTGGTATTATTTCATGTCCCATTAGGGGACGTGCAATAGTGACTTTCATTCATTACCAGTGTTCTCAATTAGTCTACACTATCGTTCAGAGACAGTATTGTATCGCAATTAAATGGAAATTTGGAGGAATTCACATGAAATATAAAGACACAATCGACCTCTACGACGATGAGGGTAAGCTCTTAAAGAGCAATGTAACTCTTGACAAGATCAGCCCGCTGGTCAACAAGGGTGCACTCAATGTCATCGACCTCACCAAGAGGACCGTGCGGACGAGCGGCAGGCACTGAAGGAACTTCACTTCATGCACTGCCCCAAGTGCGGAATGCAGATGCACGAGATGTGGCTCCAAGACCTTCGCGTGGACGCCTGCTTCGTCTGCGGCGGGGCCTTCCTGGGTAAGGCCGAGATCGACGTCATCGCAGCCCCTCAACAAAAGGGTATCATGGCGGCGATCCTCAACTGGTTCAAGGACGAGGCCTCGACCTAGAAGTGGGAGCCGCATTCGATGTCTTTATCGCTGGACGAGGTTCGGCGGATCGCCGTCCTCGCACGTCTGAAGCTTTCGCCTGAGGAGGAGCAGCTCTTCCGAGGGCAACTCTCGGCCGTCCTCGACTATGTCGCGCTCCTCGGGGAGCTCGACGTCTCGGCGGTCGAACCCATGACCCACGCGCTCGCGGCGGGCGAATCCCCGGCGCTTCGCAGACGACGTTATCGTCCCCAGCCTCACGCCAGAGGAAGCGCTCGCCGCTGCCCCTGCTCGCGAGGGGACGTGCTTCAAGGTTCCGAGGATCATCGAGTGATGCGGCGCGTTGAACCCCTCCTCGAACACTCCCTCCTCGAGCTGCGCGCACGGATGGCGACCCGAGAGGTCTCCTCCCGGGAGGCGACGACGGCGGCGCTGGCCGCGGATCGAGGCCTCGGACGCCGAGGTCGGCGCGTTCCTCACGGTCACCGCCGAGCGGGCGCGCGCCGCAGGCGGCCGCGGCCGACGAGCGCGCGGCCCGCCGGGCGCGGCTCGGGCCGCTGGACGGCGTCCCGCTCGCGCTCAAGGACATCTTCCTCACGCGCGGCGTCGCGACGACCTGCGGCTCGCGCATCCTCGAGGGCTTCGTGCCGCCCTACGACGCCACCGTCGTGCGAGCGGCTCGCGGGCGGCGGGCGCCGTGCTCCTCGGCAAGCTCAACATGGACGAGTTCGCGATGGGCTCGTCGAACGAGAACTGCGCCTTCGGCCCGCGCGCAACCCCTGGGACCTCGCGCGCGTGCCGGGCGGATCGTCGGGCGGCAGCGCGGCCGCCGTCGTCGGCGCGCCAGGCGCTCGGCGCGCTCGGCACCGACACCGGCGGCTCGATCCGCGCAGCCGGCGGCGTTCTGCGGCGTGGTCGGGCTGAAGCCGACCTACGGGCGCGTCTCGCGCTACGGTGTCATCGCGTTCGCCTCCTCGCTCGACCAGGTCGGCCCGATCGCGCCGCACGGTCGGGGACGTCGCGCGATGCTGCTCGCAGGTCGTCGCGGGCCACGACGAGCGCGACATCGACCTCGTCGACGCGGCCGGTCGGCCGACTACGGCGCCGCGCTCGAGGACGGCGGCGTCGCGGGCTGCGGGTCGGCGTGCCGCGCGAGTGGCTCGGAGGGCGGCGTCGACGCCGAGGTCGGCGCGCGCGCGTCGCGAGGCGCTCGCCGTCGTACGAGAGCGCTGGGCGCCGCGATCGGTCGACGTCTCGCTGCCGCACAGCCGAGTACGCGGATCGCGGCCTACTACATCATCGCCACGGCCGAGGCGTCCTCGAACCTGGCGCGCTACGACGGCGTCCGTTACGGCCCGCGCGCCGGCGGCGCGCGCGGCCTGCGCGAGCTGTACGCGCGAGACGCGCCGCGCGGGGCTTCGGCGCGGAGGTGAAGCGCCGCATCATGCTCGGCACCTACGTGCTCAGCGCCGGGTACTACGACGCCTACTACCTGCGCGGCGCAGAAGGTCCGCACCCTGCTGCGCCGGGACTTCGAGCGCGGCGTTCGCAGCGCTGCGACGTGCTGGCCGGGCCCGGCTGACGCCGACAGTCGCCTTCCGGCTCGGTGAGAAGGCGAACGATCCGCTCCGCATGTACCTGGCCGACGTCTTCACGGTCACGTGCAACCTGGCGGCGCTGCCGGGACTGTCGCGTGCCATGCGGTCGTCCACCGGTCGAGCGGATGCCGGTCGGTCTGCAGCTCACTGGGCCGCCCTTTCGACGAGGCGACGCTGCTGCGCGCTGCGCGCGCGCTGGAGCGAGAGATGGGGCCACTGCCCCCTCCGCCGGGGGTGGCGTCGTGAGCGTCTCCGACTTCGAGGTGGTGATCGGGCTGGAGGTGCACGCCCAGCTTCTCACCAAGAGCAAGATCTTCTGCGGCTGCTCCACCGAGTTCGGCGGTGAGCCCAACAGTCACACCTGCCCCATCTGCCTCGGGTTGCCCGGTGTCCTCCCCTCGCTCAACCGGCGGGTCGTCGAGTTCGCCGATCGCGGCCGGTCTCGCGCTCGGATGCGAGATCCAGCGGAAGAGCGTCTGGGCGCGGAAGAACTACTTCTATCCGGACCTGCCCGAAGGGATACCAGATCTCCCAGTACGAGCTGCCCATCTGCGTGGGCGGCGCGGTGCCCATCACCGTCGACGGGAGGAAGCGGGCGATCCGGCTCACGTCCGGATCCACATGGAGGAGGACGCCGGCAAGAACCTCCACGACATCTCCGCCGACGGGAGAACCGGGGTCGATCTCAACCGCGCCGGGGTACCGCTCATCGAGATCGTGTCCGCGCCCGACCTCCGCGGGGTACAATTGAGAATATCAAAGATTATCTTAAAGAGGAATTTGAGACAGTCAAAAAGAAAATAAATCTTTAACGGTACACAACATAGAAATGCTGATAAAAAAGGAATTGCCATGAATACGGACAACACAAAAGCACAAATGCGCAAGGGAATTCTTGCGTACTGCATACTGGCAGTGCTTTCAAGGAATTCATGCTATGCTGTCGACATCATCAATGAGCTCAAAAAGGCAGAGGTGATAGTCGTTGAAGGAACACTCTACCCCCTGCTTACACGGCAGAAGAACGCGGGGTTACTGAGTTACCGCTGGGAAGAATTCTCCAGCGGCCCGCCCCGCAAGTACTATGAGCTCACCGAACTGGGAAAAATTTATCTCGGTGAACTCGACAAGTCGTGGGAAGCACTTGCTACAAATCGGTTAATCAGATACGGGACAAGAAATAAAAGGCAGCCATGAAAAAAACCATGAATATCAACATTGCCGGACAACTCTTCCGTATTGATGAGGACGCCTGGAAGATTCTGACACACTACCTGAACCATGTAGCCACCAGGTTCAGCAAGGAACAGGGAGGCGATGAGACACTGGCCGATATTGAATCGCGTATTGCCGAGATCTTCGGAGGAAAAGGAACCGCCGGTACTTGTATCGAAAGAGATGGTCAGTGACATGATCAATACCATGGGCGCTGCGGAGGACTGACTATGATGATAACAGCGTGAACCGTGACAGCACTGCCTTCACCACCCGCAAGTCAATGTACGACCCCAACAGCCTTTCTGCCCGTACCGGCAAAGCCCTCGCCGGTTTTTTCGGCGTAATGGGAAAAGTACTGTCTGTAATTCTCAGGGTGATTGCAATATTCTTTGGAGTGATATTTACAATTGTCGGC
>CAWDZO010000011.1:0-8077 GCA_963806845.1 uncultured Methanoregulaceae archaeon | reverse complement strand
TTATATCCTATTTCCCTGAACTCACGGACGAGCTTTCCAATGGTCAGGTCTTCATTTAATGTAGGTATTAAAATACAAACCTCATCTTTGTTAAAAATCATTGATATAGTATTTTTAATCGGGTGACATAAGTGCTTCTATGCACATCCCGAAAAAAGGGCTTCGGGCGCTCGGCATTGCAGAAAGTTATTCCGGAAGATTAGTTTCCAGACTTGCAGGAGTGGTGATGCGAAAAGACCTTCGCATTGATGGTTTTGTATTTTCAACGGTGACTGTCGGCGGCATGGATGCCACCGCTTCTGTTCTCCAGATGGTGCGAGAACTCGATCGCAGCGATATTAATGTGATTATGCTGTCGGGTTGCGTAATTGCATGGTTCAATATCCTGAATCCCGCCTCTGATTGCACAAGAGACCGGAATCCCGGTAATCTGCGTTACGTATGAGGACTCCGAGGGGCTTATTGAGGACATCCGGTACCATTTTCCTGATGATACGGCACGAATTTCAGCCTATGAGAATCTGGGAGAACGCATACCGTTCGAGCTCACACGCATCAGACTCTATTCATTCGGGTATGGGGTATGGATCAGCGGGATGCAGCACGGCTGTGCAATGATTTTACCCTTGAAGGGAAGATTCCCGAACCCCTGCGCGTGGCGCGGCTTTGCGCCCGTCATGCACCCCCATCCGTAACCTGACTTTATATAGACTTTTCGGTAATAGCGGTTGCCTTTTTGGAAGAATTCATTAGAATACAGGGAAAAATAAATGAAGATACGATTTTTGGAGATGAATTAATCGTGACACAAACAGAAAAAAAGATCAGATGCGTATGTCTCGAATGTCACTACATCTATGATCCCCTGAAAGGAGATCCCAAGCAAGGTATACCTCCTGGAACAGCGTGGCAGGATGTCCCTGACACCTGGCATTGCCCGGAATGTAAAATCCTGAAGGCAAAAAAAGGTGTGTTCAAGCCGCTTGATGAATAATTTTTTTTATAAATCTTTTTTCACCGACTATTTTCCTTGTTGATTAATCATACGTGTATACATGCCGCGAGATGGTTACATTGGTAATTTTGTCGATAATATCCATTTGAACTCTGTCACCCGGATCGATATGTTCCATCAGAGAAATCAATACAGATTTGCTCCCCGGGGCTCCAGGTTGCCCCGGAACACCCGGAACCTCCCATCCACTGGACACCGGTATGAGAAGTGCTGATGAAATCATGCCCATTCATTGTAGCGATAGTGCAGGATACCGGTTGTCCGTTTTTTAAGAATCGTGCCTTAAGATTTTTGTTCTGAACGTCCGTTTTACCTGTATGAAGAAGAAGCACACGGCTGTCGTAATTCAGATTACCTGTTAGTTCGTCAACACTCTTAATGGAAGTAATCGTGAAAATTACCGGGATTTCCTTTTCCATATTCCACGCCAGTGGCTGAATCTGGAGCATAAGAAGAACGAGAAGAGCAAGAAGGAACGTGATTGCAACCATCAGTATAACGCCGATTGGATATGATGATGCATCCTCATGTCTGCGTTGGAGTACAATGATGCTACATAAATTGATAAGGAATATAACTCTGTTGGAATTGACCTGTCTCAACAAAGACAACTTTTCCTTAATTTTTTTTAAAAAAAAGGAGAAACCTGATTTATCGCGGGACCTGTTTCGGGGGAAATCTTTCAAACGAATATTTTTTTAATCCGTTAACATAAATATCACCTGCACTAAGCATTTGCCGAGCAAACGCCGTCACCTTCCATGGATCTCCTTTACATGAGTGAATCACCTGAAAATTCAGAAAAGAGCAGTCCCCCGAGAAAGGCAGGGATTATTATCTTGAGGGTCTCGCTCTTGGCACAGGAGAGAAGGCACGAGGAAGCGCTTTTGGCATTTTCTGAAGCACTTTCATTTGATCCAAATCGTGTACTCGCCTGGGTCGGCAAGGGTTTTACCCTTGGAAAACTGGGTCGGTATGAAGAAGAGATCGAGTGTTGCGAAAAAGCAATCTCACTTGATCCAAACTGCGTTGATGCATGGAATTTTAAGGGATTTGCTTTGGGATGCTCGACCGGTTTGAGGACAAAGTGGAATCTTGTGAGCGGGCATTGAAGATCGACCCTGAAAATGCAGCAGCGTGGAATAATAAGGGCGTTGCTTTAGGGATGCTGGGGAAGGTTCGAGGAGGAGATCCGATGTTGTGACCGGGCACTGGAAATCAGGCCACGCTATCTGTCCGCATGGGTCAACAGGGGGTATGCCTTTGGTAAGCTGAAATGGTACGAGGAAGAGATCATTTGCTACGATCGTGCCCTTAAAATTTATCCTTTTTATCTTTCTGCGCTGATCAATAAAGGGATAGCCCTGATCAACTTAAAAAGGTACGAGGAAGCGATCGATGTTCTCGATCGTGCCCTGTCCATCGAACCCAGAAACGCAAACGCCCTCTACCGCAAAGGACTCTCACTTTGTCTTCTCGGGAACCATGAAGAGGCGATCCGTTGTCTTGAGAGCGCTCTCGAAGTTAATCCCACGATAGCTGATGCATGGGTCGTGATGAGCAACTCGTGCTTTATGCTCGGCAGACTTGAAGAATCTGCACGGGCTTTTGATCAGGCATATTACATAGACGTTAAGGATGCACGCACAGGTATGGTAAAGGGGCTCTCTCTTTTAAAGATCGGGAAGTTTGATGATGCCCTGAGAAGTTTTTCCGATGTAATGGGTGTTCTTTTAAGATAAAACTCAGATAATTTTTTTTGATTTTTCCTGATTATTCCCCCGCTTTTTTATGTCTCTCGCACGTAAAGAAATCTATGGATGTTGAGGAATATGTTCGCAAACGACTTGTTGAAGGGACAGATGAAGATGCCTTACAAAAAAACCTGGCTGATCAGATCATTGAAATAAAAAACGTACAGCCTTCCTATGCATCCGCTTTTGCCCATGCAGTGATTGAGGAAGTGAAGAATACCCGTGGTCTGACAGGTGATTTTTTTGAACTTGTACCTGCTGGTGTGCACATGGGGGAGTTTGGTGTTGGATCCCGGGGGAAGGGGGATTTTTTTGCCCATCGCCAGATCGCCCGCATCATTGGTAAAACCTCGGCATCGGTCGGTGTAGATGAAATGGATGATGCCGGTGCGGTATGTCCGCCGGGGGAAACTATATCATTTGCACTGTTGACGGAATGCATTCCCGTCTTTCCGATTATCCGTTCCTTGCAGGATTCCATGTAACCCGCGCAACACTCCGGGATGTCTATGTGATGGGTGCAAAACCGATCATGCTCTTTTCAGATATTCATGTTGCTGATGATGGTGATGTGGCAAAGATTTTTGATTACACTGCCGGTATCACGACCGTTGGAGAAGCGATGGATGTGCCTCTTGTCACCGGTTCGACCCTCCGAATCGGTGGCGATATGGTACTTGGGAACCGGCTGACCGGATGCGTGGGTGCAGTGGGTGTCGCCGAACACCTCACTGCCCGGAAAGCAACGCAACCCGGTGATGTCCTGCTGATGTCTGAAGGTGCTGGCGGAGGGACTATTGCAACTGCTGCAATATATTCAGGATTTCCCGAAGTTGTGGAGCAGACCATTAATCTCAATTTCCTTGTTGCCTGTGAAACCCTCATGAAGAGTGAAGTATTCCTGCAGGTCCACGCTATGACCGATGTAACGAATGGCGGATTGAGGGGCGATGCGTTTGAGATGGCAGAGACCGCCGGATGCCGTATCGTTATTGATGAACATGCGACAGGGAGTTTAGTGGAACCCCATGTACGGGCAATGCTCGAAGCATTACAGATCGATTATCTGGGGGTATCCCTTGATGCCCTCCTCATTGTCGCACCTCCTGAAGTATCAGCAGAGATCTGCCGGGTAGTGAAATCTGCGGGAGTGACGATGCATGAAATCGGGTATGTTGAAAAGGGAAAACCCGAATCGGTTCTTATGGTTGACGGGAAGGAATGCGATTTCTCACCCCGGTTCAGGGAATCTGCATATACCCCTGTGAAAAAGGTTGTTGATACGGATATGCGTGATTTTGAGGAGATGAAAAAGGGAGTTTTGCATGCCTCTGAAGCTGCGATACAGAAAAAACAACGCGTTTTGAAGAAACTGGTGGAGAAGAAAAAATCTCTCTAACTTTTATTATTTTCCAGGTTTTTTCCCGCTCACACAGATATTATAAGCCAGTTGGGGAACGCGTTTCTCAACAAATGGTTCGACCTTTTGGGCGAAGTGAAGAGTGGATCGATCATATCGATATGGGCAAAGGAGCACCATGTAACCAACAATATCTGAAAATCCCGCGCGGCTAAAGAGATCATCATTTCGTCCTTATCGTAATAGTGCTCCCCGAAATCCTTCATCACGAGATGCTTGAACTTCATCTTCTCGCTGATTTGGTAGATAGCCGGAATTCCCCGGGTAAGAAGTTTTTTTCCTAACGTGCAGATTGAGATTTTTCCCCCGGGTTTTAACACCCGGTAGGATTCGTTGAGCATTGCATGGGGATCTTTTACATAACTGAACACAAGAAGACTGGAAACGGCATCAAATGAATTATCACAAAATGGGATTTTTTCACCGGTTCCTACGATATAATCACTTGTTGGGCACCTGCATTGTGCCCTGTGATCATTTTTCCGCTGATATCGAGTCCAACAGCAGTTCCACCGTTTTTAATAAATTTTTCAACAAAGAGTCCGGTTCCGCATCCGATATCAAGGAGTCTTCCCCCGCGGGGTAACGGGCGCATGAGTGGCTGCTGATATGCGTGTGGTAACTTCTTCCCCGGTGATGATCGTAATGATGATCATACACATCGGCAATGGAATCATAATGGTGCTGGATTTTGTCGTGTCTGGATAGTGCTCATGAAAACACCGTATGGATTCCGGAGCAAATGCCCCGATCTGAACAAATTCATTGTTGCTGTGTCGCATACGCAGTTCTGCATCTGCAAGTGCAATAGCAAGTGCCGGGTGATTATATTCCCTCTGGTGATAGTCCGGATCTGTTCGAGCACTTCACTACCGGACAATCCGTAATCGATCATCAGTGATTCAAGTCTTCTGACGCGCCACGAATATCTCCGTCTTTGATTGCCTTAATCGCAGAAGCCGACACATTTGCTGTTTCTGATTGATCAATTTCAAAGAGACTGTGGCATTTTCCGGTTTCTAAAGCGACCTGCAGCAGCAGGATTGCCCGGCGCATATCTCCATGTGCTGCCTGAACAATCAACTCAAGATCATCATCCGAACAACCCTGTTTGCCGGTTGGTTCATTTTCCTTTATCGTGCGAAGATGCTGAAGCATTACATTCTTGATCAAGCGGGGCAAAGAAGCAGCGGAAGGCAGCGGGATGCAATTGCAGGAATTATTGAACTCTGGTTTGTTGTAGTAAAGATAAACCGGCAGGTACCGCTTGACCGTTCCATAATCCTTCGTAATGCCTGCTGGGCATCGAGCGTGAGTGTGTGGGCATCTTCAAAGACCATCAGTTTGAACTCGGTATCCAGCGGGCGCAGGGATGCATACCATTTGATGATATATTTGAAATTGTTGATCAATGACTGGTTTTTCTGGTAGAGATGGGCATAACGTTCATCCTGTTCAAGAAATGCTTTTCCCTGGGAAAAAAGGTCAGCGGTCTGGAATACCGATGTATTGAGTTCCCAGTTTTCCCCGTACAGTGTCTCTTGCAAAGCACTCGACAGCCACGCTTTTCCCGTACCATGCGGTCCGGTGAGGATAAGATGGGGCAGGGTTTGGTCTTTTGCAAACGAGGATGAAAGGCGGATTGATGGATCCTGGCCGAGAATTTCTCCAAATTCTTTCGGGCGGTATTTCTCAATCCATAGCATGGGACAAGCCTCAGGGTTATCTCACGTATTGCTTCTGACAAAAGATAATGATTGTCAACTGACCGGTGAGTTGCCTGCATTCAGGTTCGGATAGTTCTTTGCAGGCACTGGGTAATACCGGGAAGTGCGCGGGTGAGTTCATCGACAATCGTAAGTGTTGCAGAGCGGGCAGTGCGGGAGAGCGGGTTTAAGATCAATTGCTATGACCGTTTTTCCCATGCGCACAAGTGCTTCGCACCGGTCCCCGTCTTCAAGGGGAACAAGCACAACATCCGCAGAATACATTCCCTCACGCCGGCACCATGCCCGGTCATGGGAGAGCGGGAGTAACCTCTCTGCCTCTCCGGAAAAAACATCGAATCCGTCTTCGCGGAGCAGTTCTTCGATCTGCTGCACCCGTTCTTCTGTCCTGTGGAACAGGTTTACTTCAACAATTGCCCCGCTTGCCTTCTGGAGTGCTGCAATCTGTTGTGCTGCAAGTGCTGCTGTGTTGCCGTTCACGGAAATGACCGGGTGGTGTGCGGAGAAGCATCGCTGCAGCATTCGTTCAGCAAGGTGTGCACTTCTGGTGTCCTCTCTCCAATCAGGTAATCAAAAGCCTCACCTCTTCCGTGAGCAGTGAGCCCTTCTAAGGATACAATGCCGGTGCGGGCACAGTGTGCAAGTTTTTCACGGGTGACCAGTGAATGATACCGTGGATGATCCTTCAGGAATCATACAGGTCCTCCACGATTCGTGGGCCGGTAGGGGATACCTGGAATTCGTACACTTCGCCAAAAGGGAAAGTACTTCCCGTGCTTTTTTTCCATAGGCAAAGACGCCATCGCCGAGCATGGTCATGCCCGCCGGAACATCCTCCTGCATCACAGATGCAAAAACTTTTTTTACCGAATCCGGTCATCAGTCCGCTCCGCTCGGCAAACTGTTTTGATTTTGTGAAAAAATCCTCGTGCATCATCCGGAGCTGCAGAGGAAAAGCAGACGAGACCTGTTCCATCTGGGATGGAGAGCCAAGAACGGTTGGTGTATGAATCGGTCCAAAACTTACAGAATACAAGGGTTCCGGCAGATCAAATTTCCGTTCAATCCTGCATCGATACCCGGACCATCTGATGACCCGCCCCCTCCCTGGCAGCTGCCACATCGCCAAGCCCGGTCCTGTGTTCAACCTCTCTCATGAGAATACTGGCAATATCCCAGGGGTTAACCCGATAAAAAGACGGTTTAAGGCAGTAGCGTTGCAAGAAGGGCTGCAGCGGAAAGCCCGAATCCTGCACCAATCGGCAGGTGACATTCCGTTGTTACGGATGCAGTCACGCTGAGATTTTCCATGACATGCTCAAGCAGTGGTCATCCGGAAGAAAGATCAAATGATGTTCCCGGGTAAATTTCTGCGCTTGATGCAGATCGATGTTCTGTCCGCGGGTTCGACCGTTGCAGTGACTCCTTCACTGATGACGATTCCGGCACCTATACTCCCCGGTGGTTGCGACACTATCACCCACTATTCTTTTGAAATAGCCAGAAATATGACCGGACAGAACGCGACGATGTGATTTGGTTTCATGGATTGGTGCACGATTTTATTAAGAAGATAGGGCGTTTTTCCTCTTTAAAGAATCCCCGGTGTTGATTCTGGTATCAGTTCTATGAAAAATTGAGTTTATGAAAAAGAATTCCTTTTCCTAAGATATGAAATACAAAACACAGGTACGATCAAGGAAGGGGCTTACCGTGCCTGCCCCCCCTTACCGCCCCTGAGCTGCACGATAATGACGTATTACCTGTCCGGAGGTTATCGTATATGGGGGGAGCCACATCGGCGGGGATAAACCACCCCCAGAACTTTAGCGGTAATTGAGTATTTCCCCATGAAAATCGTTTTATTCAGATATGATACGGGGATGGTTACAACTCTCTCCCTCAGATACGATGATTGCCGCCGCCCCCGAAGGGACGCCCCCGCGGCGGATCGGTGACAAAATTCAAAACAACTCCCTGCCCCGCCGTGCCTCGAAGAGGCCCTGAGGCGGGAGTCTATCGTATGGAGAAGATTTTCATGGTCCGGGTGTGAACTCCCGTTCATGTCTGTTTCTAATGAAAATCGTAGTATTCAGTTATGATGCGGAATGGTACCTTTTTTATTATTCAGGTACGATGAATGCCGCCGCCCCTGAAAGGA
>CAWDZO010000010.1:0-5341 GCA_963806845.1 uncultured Methanoregulaceae archaeon | reverse complement strand
ATCGTAACCCTTACAATTGCAAGCCATATTGGTTCAGGAGAAGGCGGGGGGGAGGAAGTGGTACCCGGTTGTTGTTCAGAACACCGTAGCCCCGGAGATAAAACCACCAACGCTTCCTGATCCGGGAAAAACCGCCAAAATCTACGCAAACCTGCAGGGGGTTATATCTCAGGCAACCACCCTCCAGTCAACTGACGGGCTTGCAACGGTCACCATCGGTGAGGGTATTGTTGCAAAAGACAGCATCGGTAAGGCACTCTCATCAATAACCATCAAAGCAATTCCTGCAGATGATATACATGCCATCCCCGCCGGTTCTGCATTTGCTTTCCAGGGTATGGCGTATGATCTGCAGCCGGATAACGCGACGTTCTCCCCGGCAATAACAATCAATTACACGGTCCCGCAGGCACGGTGGGGACAGGAGTTCGTTGTAAAAACATTTGATACCACCATCTGGTACCTGGCAGGATGTCCCTACAAGGTATAACCCGAATACCGGTGTAGTCACTGCCGAGGTGTCGCATTTCTGCTGTATTGCCCTGTTCACCAAAGCAGTTGCTCCCTCACCATCAGTAACACCTGTTCCTGCGCAACTCGCCCCGCCCGATGGTAGCACCACCTCCCC
Source organism: uncultured Methanoregulaceae archaeon (assembly GCA_963806845.1). Taxonomy (GTDB): domain Archaea; phylum Halobacteriota; class Methanomicrobia; order Methanomicrobiales; family Methanospirillaceae; genus Methanoregula. The sequence continues at coordinate 4,713 of CAWDZO010000010.1, read as the reverse complement.
CAACAGCGATGTCCACCTTCTCTGGTATGATCCTGTGGATCATCGACATGGTGACAAAAAATGTTCTCATTGTTGCAGGGATCGTAATCCTTGCGGTTGCACTTATTCCTCTATGGCAGGAAGCGCAGGCGTGATCGGGTGATGTACCTTCGCTAATACCTGTCCTGAAGATTATAAACCTGGGGTGCCGGTTTCTGTTTTGTCATATCATCCTGAATCCCTTTGAAGATCCCCAGGGCAATAATAATCACCGGGACGATCTCAAGCCTTCCCAGCCACATGAGAAAAATAAAGATCCATTTAATGGAGAGCGGACTTGCTGCAGAGATGAATCCGACCGTAAGCCCCACGTTGCTCAGACGCTGAAACCAGTTCAAAAATTACCTCATCGAGCCGGAAAGAGGTAATATAGACATGCAGGGAGACAATTGTCGCAACAAATATTGTCAGGACATAGACAACGATAACGAGCATGTTCCGGGAGATCGCCAGTTCCGAGATCTCCTTTGAGAGGGTCTTGCCCACCGAAACGGAATGGCACAAGGACGTGGCTGCTCACAAAGAAACGCCGGAACCACCACTTCACTCCTTCATAGGCGAGCATCACACGGTTCACCTTGATTCCTCCCGCTGCACTTCCCATAGCCCCACCAATAAACATCATCATCGCGACAACAGCAATCGGGATTGCCACCCAGTGATGAGGATCAGAGTTCTGCAGTCCACTGGTGCAGAGTCCTGATATAGCCGTGAAAATACCCTGGCGAAACGCGGTAGCGAGCGGCAGATTGCCAAAAATATACAGATCCCAGGAGGTCATGAGGGATCCTGCAAGTGCAATCAGGAACAACATTTTCACGGTCTTGTCACGGAACATCTGACGGACTTTGCCATGATACAAGAGGAAAGAAGACCTTGAACGGGATCGCACCGGCAAGCATCACCGGTATGAGCAGGATCTCTAAGAAGCGGGTTGTTATAGTAGGCCAGCCCTCCCGAATGAACCGTGAAACCTCCCGTGGCAATTGCAACCATCACAAGATTAAGCGAATCCCAGAGCGGTATCCCCACAAGCATGATGAGACCGGTGAACGCAAAGGTCAGACACGAGGTAGATCATCCACATCCGTCTGCTGGTCGATACCACCGGCGAGATCAGTTCTTCTTCGCGTCCTTCCGCACGATAGAGCCGGAACAGTGAGACCCGTGTTTTCCGTCGCAATGAAATCCCGAATGCGATGATACCGATACCCCCAATCCACTGGGTAAAGGACCGCCAGAAAAGAAGCGTCTTTGGGGTTGTGTCAAGGGACGTGATCATGGAAAAACCGGTACCGGTCCACCCGGACATCGCCTCAAAAATACTATCAGTATAGGTCATATGCAGACCGAACACAAAGGGAAGTGCACCAATAAGCGCAATTGCAAACCACGAGAACGCGACTGCAACCAGGGTACCGGAAAAGGAAGGTTCAAGATCCGTCATAGGAGATGCGTGATAACAGACCGCCAGATACAATGAATACGAGAGGGGCGGTGGCCATAGGAAGGAGCATATCCCACTCGCCGAAAATAACGAGTACGAGAAACGGTAGAAGTGAAGCGATGCCAAGGAACTCAAAAATACGACCCATGTCGTGCGCGATCATGGCGATATGCTCGATGCGCTTCATCTGATAATCATGCTGATTGGTCGTTTAATATTGTTATGGGTATCGATTTTTAGCAGAGTTGCAGGGTAAAAACAAACACATCTATTAATTTCAGGACCGGTACAATAGGTATTCATTCATGAAACAGCTCAATACCGACCTTTTCCCCTTCATTCTCTTTGTTGTTCTTACCCTCTCTGTATTCATTGTATTCTGGTCGTTTATGGATATGGTAATTCTCGGGGCTTCGCTTGCGGTAGTCCTCATTCCGCTGCACCATCGTATTTCACGGCACACCCTGCCGGAGATCTCTGCGGCGATCGTGACCTTAACGATTTTTTTCGGGGGGTGCATCATGGCACTTTTCATAGTCCTCATCATTTCATCAAACGTAGTCATACTGACGGAATTGTTTGGTACAATCGGGGTATGGCTGAATAATCCTGCAACCAATCCCCTGGATTTTGGTATCCCGGTTGCCAAGGCAAATCTGTCAGACCTGCTCAATAAAGGGACCGCACTTTTTGTGGACTACCAGGATACCCTTCTCAATAACCTGACCCTTATCGCGTTCAAGATGTTTGTTTTCTTCGTTTCCTTATTTTCCCTGATACGGTGGGGTGAAGAGCTCAAAATGACCTTATCGCGTCGCGTGCCCGAAGTTTTGTCCGGGTATGTCAGGAGGTTGTCTGAAGTGACGGTGGACACCCTTTTTGCTATTTATATTGTCCAGATCGCAATTGCTGCCCTCACGTTCTTTATGGCATTACCGGTTTTTTACCTGCTGGGGTACGGAAACGTCATCTTTTATTCATTCCTCGCTGCATTCTGCGAGCTTATTCCCGTTCTTGGGTCATCAGTCGTATTTATCCTGATGGGGACATATGCATTTGCTCTGGGCGATACCCGTGGAGTGCTCATTCTGTTTTTCCTGGGTTACCTGATCGTTTCCTGCGTGCCGGAATTTTATATCCGCCCGGTGCTGGTGGGCAGGCGGGTGAAGATTCATCCGGTAATTATGTTCATCGGGATAGTCGGAGGCACGCTTACCATGGGGCTTGTCGGTTTTGTTGCTGGGCCCGGTCATTATCGTCCTCCTCATCACCAGTTACCGGATGTATGTGCAGGAAAAAAAGGACCGAACCGGACCAGGATCTGCTTCTCATCCATTATAACCGGCAATTACATTTCCAGCGTTAAAAGAGAAAGGATTATACCCTATTTCTGACGACTGGTATTGAAGAAATGCTTAAAAACTATTTCGCAATCCCGGGAATCGTCAAGTCGATGGGACTTGTCTTTGGAGATATCGGGACGAGTCCGATTTATACCTTCACGGCAATTTTTCTCCTCATCCCCCCCACACCCCAGAACGTGATGGGTATCCTTTCCCTGATTGTCTGGACGCTCACTATCCTTGTAACGCTGGAATACACCTATCTTGCGATGCACCTTGGTAAGAAGGGTGAAGGCGGCACCATCGTGCTCAAGGAGATCCTTTTACCCTTGCTGAAAACGGGAAATCAGGTTGCTTTTGTTTCATTCCTCACGATTGTTGGGATCGCTCTCTTTATCGGCGACTGTGTAATCACGCCGGCGATCACTATCCTCTCCGCTGTTGAGGGGTCACTCCTGATTCCGGGTCTGGAGAATACGTCACAGGTAACGCTTATGGTCATTGCCGGAATAATTGCCATTGTTCTTTTTTCAATCCAGGCACGAGGTTCTGAAAAAATTGCATGGGCATTTGGACCGTTCATGGTCGTCTGGTTTTTGGCACTTGCATCCGGGGGGCTGATGGCACTCTTTGCCGCACCGCAGGTCCTCCTTGCTCTCAATCCGATGTATGGTATCAATTACCTGATGCAAAACGGTCTTGCAGGATTTCTTATCCTCTCATCGGTTATCCTGTGTGCAACCGGAGGAGAGGCATTCTACGCAGATATGGGTCACCTGGGCAGAGAGTCTATCGTAAGGGCCTGGTATCTGGTCTTTATTGCCCTTTCCATTAATTATTTTGGACAGGGAGCATTTCTGATTACCCATCCCGGTGCGCAGAATATTCTTTTTGAGATGATGTATTCCGAGATGCAACTGCTCTATATTCCATTCCTGATTCTCAGCATCATAGCTTCCGTGATTGCTTCACAGGCCATGATCTCGGGGATATTTTCGATTATCTATCAGGGCATCACCACCCGCATCATGCCCCTGCTGCATATCGATTATACGTCCCCGCAACTCCGCTCTCAGATTTATATTGATATTGTGAACTGGTTCTTACTCTTTGCCGTTCTTCTCATGATCATCGTATTCAAAACCTCAAACAACCTCACGCATGCATATGGCCTTGCCGTAAGTGGTACTATGGCAATAACAGGTCTCATGATACTTTGGATTCTCATCCTCCGCGGTGAGATTGTGAAAACAATGCTGGCTCTGGGTGTGTTAACGGTTAATATTGTTTTCCTCATTTCCAATCTGAACAAAATTCCCTACGGCGGATACATTTCCGTGCTTATCGCGTTCATTCCATTCTCCATCATTTTTATCTTCATCAACGGTCAGAAAAAACTCGCCTCTGCCATGCAACCGGTTCCCCTCAACGATTTCCTGGAACAGTATAATGAAGTGTATAAATCTATCAACAGGATTTCAGGATCAGCCCTGTTCTTTAGCCCGTGACTTCCGCAGGCTGCCCCCGTATATCCCACGGATTATGTTCACGAACAATATCATTTATGACGATAATATTATCGTTTCGATCATACAGGACCGAGCAACCCTTTGGCGTGACATGGGGGGTCACCCGCGAGATAGCAAAAGGGCTCTCCATCTTTGAGATATACTTAGGATACATGGAGATTGTCGATATCGGGGCGATCTTAAAAGAGGCAGAGATTGAAGAAAAGACCATCTTCTATGGTATGGAAGACATTGTGACCACCCACCCTGTCTGGCGTATCTTTGCAGCGATAAAACGCCTTTCGCCGGCCCTGGTCCAGTTTTACAAGCTGCCGTCAGATAAGATCCATGGGGTAGTGACCAGGGTGGAGTTATA
>CAWDZO010000009.1:0-3555 GCA_963806845.1 uncultured Methanoregulaceae archaeon | reverse complement strand
GCGGCGGCAAATCTCCCTCAAGGGGTTACTCGCGATGGCAAAACGGGTCTTTGAAAGGATCAACGATGCTGAGGAGCGGGTTCATGGAGCCTCATGCTCACTTCCATGAAGTGGGAACTGATGATGCGATCGCTGATGTAATAGGTGCCTGCTTTGCCCTTCACTCCATCGGGGTTGATGGTGTGACCGTTATGCCCATCGCACTCGGTCAGGGAACTGCAACAGGTTCTCACGGCATATTCCCGATACCGTCGCCAGCGACAACTGCAATTCTCGGCCTGGTTCGGGACTTTTAACCCGTCAGGGAAAAGAAGAGGGTGAACTCTGCACACCAACCGGCGCTGCACTCCTTGCAGAGTTCTCGACGATTGCCGCAACAGATCTCGGACTATACACTGTTAAAGCGGTTGGATATGGTGCCGGGACACGGGATCCTGCCGGCACACCCAATGTAATCAGAGCACTGATCGTCGAAACAACGGGAGATACGGGAGTGTTCTCCCAGGACACCGTCGATATTCTCGAGACAAATACTGACGATGTCAGTGGCGAGGTCATCGCCCATGCAATCACGCGTTTTTTGGAACCGGTGCACGGGACGCGAGTGCAATGCCGATTATCATGAAAAAGGGGAACCTGGCTTCCTTATCCGGGTGATTTGCACCTGCGATAAGAGTGTGGGGGCGGCCGAACTGATGGCACGGGAACTGGGAACGCTTGGTGTTCGCTGTCTTCCTGCGGTTCACCGGTTCATTGCCGAACGGACCATCGAACACATAGATGTCGAAATTGCCGGGAAACACCGCACCATGGCAGTCAGTAACGGGGGTGGATGCAACGGTGAATCTATTCACTCAAGGCAGAATTTGATCTTGCGCGGGACTGGGCAACGGAACTCGGTATACCGGTGCCCGAAGTCTTACGTGCCATTGAACTTGCCGGCTGGAAATCTGTAAGAAAATAGTTCCGCATCGGGTGACCGATGAAGACTGAACGCCGGAGCAGTGGGAATGCTGCACTGGACCGGCTGCTTGGTGGAGGTCTTGAAGTGCGGACAATTACCCAGTTCTATGGAGAACCGGCGAGTGGTAAGAGTAAGTTATGCATGATTGCAGCGGTTACCTGCCTTCGGGCCGGACACACGGTTGTGTTCATAGTTCTGAGGGGTTTTCCATTGAGCGGTTCCGGCAGGTCGCGGGTGAGGACACGGAAAAGATTGCTGACCGTCTCTTCCTGTTCGAACCCATCGACTTCGAGCACCAGGCTGCCATGATTGCAGAAGCCGAGAAGGTTCTCAAGGCCCACGAACCGGGTTTGCTGGTCATGGATTCCGCCACTGCATTGTACCGCACCGATCTTGAGAAGGGAAGGGACTCTATTCAGATGCTCACCCGGCAGATGATTCAGTTACTCGGCTATTCCAAACGATATGAAATGCCGGTAATCATCACCAACCAGGTATACATGGATACCCTGAAAAACACCTACTTCGGTCTCGGGGGTATTGCACTGGAGCACCTGTCCAAAGTGATTATCCGGCTTGAAAAGACGGAACGCCCGGATTCCGCAGGGCACGGCTCGTCAAACACCGTTCACAGCCCGAGAAGGGGCATCCTTTGACTTTGAGATCGTTGAAGATGGAATAAGAGTACGAGAGTAATCATACGGTTCCACGTTTCTTTTTCACACACTATTTTGATTTTTCGCATTTTCGTTCAGATAAGAGTAATATCTGAATTATTTATATCATTGAAAGAACCTCAAGAATCATAACAATGGTTCTGAGAAAAGAGATCACCCTTCAGATTAAGAATTTGTTAAAGGAAAATCCACAGGGCATCCAGTATCACGGATATTGTCAAGGTAGTCAATATCAATCGGAACACTACCGGGCGGTACCTTGAAAACCTCCTTATCTCCGGACAGGTTGAGATGCGCCGCTTGGGAATGGCCAAAATCTACATACTCTCACAGAGAGTGCCGCTCTCCGCAGTACTCTCTCTCTCTTCAGAACTGGTCGTGCAGCTGGACAACAGCCTGCGAATCATCTTTACAAACGAACCGTTTCATAAGCTGATCGGAACCGATGGTAAAAGCCTTGTGGGAAAAAATATTGAATATTCTCCCGTTGCTCTTGTCTTTGATGATTTTTTCCCGGGATTTCTCGAAAACATACGGAAGGGGCTCATCGGTAAAGAATGGGCTGGGGAGATCTGTACTAACCACAAAAGATCTCACCTTTTTTTGCCGGATTGCACCAACCGTTTTCGATGACGCGGCGAAGGGGGTTTCTTGTCCTCTCTTGAGGATATTACCGAGAAAAAACGAACCGAGTCTGACGCTGCAGGAGAGTGAGGAACGCTACCGCCAACTTGTTGAGATATCACCGGATGCTGTTATTATTCACCAGGAGGGAAAAATTTCCTACATTAACCCTGCAGCGGTCAAACTTCTCGGTGCTTCGCAACCTGACGAAATAATTGGTAAAAATGTCCTTGATTTTATCCATCCGGATTTTCACGATTCAGTAATGAAAAATATTGAAAAAGACCTGAAAGATGAAGATCTCACCTTCGTTAGTATTACAAATGATTCGCTTTGATGGAACATCGATCATTGTCGAAGGTAGAGGAGTGAGAACAAGCCTTGGGGGAAAACCAGCTATTCAGGTTGCTATCAGAGATATCACGGAAAGCAAACGTGCAGAAATTGCCTTAACCGAAAGCGAAGAGAAATATCGAACCCTGGTGGATCGGGCAAATGATGTAATCTGTATCATTCAGGAGGGAGTTATTAAAATGAGTAATTCCCGACTCCCGGAATTCTGGGGGGGATCCATGAAAGAGATCATCGGGAAACCTATTTCGGAATTCATTCATCCTGATGCACTTTTCTGAGGTTATTGACCGATATAATCGAAGGATGCGCGGTGAAAGTCCACCTCCAATATATGAAACGATACTCATGCGAAAAGACGGAAGTAAATCCTTTGTTGAGTTAAATGCAGCTCTTATTTCCTACAAAGGAAAAAACGCGGATCTTATAATTTTCCGTGATATTAACGATAGGAAAAAAGCAGATGTAACTTTGCGCGAAAGCGAAGCAACTGCCCGTGCGCTCCTGAATGCACCCACGGATTCTGTAATTTTAATTGATTGTGAGGGAAAAATTCTGGCACTCAATGAAATTGCTGCTTCGAGGTTTGGTAAGCGGAGCGATGAACTGGTTGGCATCATGTCATACGATAATTTTGCCAAAAGAGGTTGCACAATTGAGGCGCTCACTGATAACGGGGTACTGGAACAGAGAGAAATGGTGCGCTTTGTTGATCAACGCGATGGCAGATGGTATGACACAGTTGCGTATCCCATAGTGAACGAGTCCGGAAATGTGAAAAAAATCGCGATTATTGCCCGTGATGTCACTGAACAAAAAAATATTGAAAAACAACTCCGAAAAAGTGAACAGAGATACAAGCGTCTCCTGGAACAGTCATTTGATGCAATTGCGATTCATAAGCAAGGGAAAATAACATTCTTAAACGAGAGGGCAGCG
>CAWDZO010000008.1:0-23529 GCA_963806845.1 uncultured Methanoregulaceae archaeon | reverse complement strand
CATACTCATGCCAGATGGTCGGTTCATTATACGTCCACGAAATGCTCGCGCTCCTGCTCGCGATTGCCCGCTCAACCCCTTCTTCCGGTGAAAGGTTGCGCAACCGTGCACCTTCCAGTGCCGCACGGGAGATGTGCCAGTTCTGGCAGTGCTGGCAATGGAAGTTGCAGCCGATGCTGCCCAGCGAGTACGAGAGTGTGCCCGGCAGGTAGTGGAACAGGGGTTTTTTCTCGATGGGATCCACGGCTTCGGCACTGATCTTCCCGTAGGTTGCAGCATACAGGGTGCCGTGTTCGTTCAGCCTGCACCCCGCAGATCCCGTGACTGCCTTCCTGAATAGCGCAGCGGTGGTTGCAGAGCGAGCATTTCACCGCATTGTTGTCGGTTTTCTCGTACTGGTCGGGCTTCGTGCATAAGGACTTCCGGACGAAGTATTGCAGGCTGGTCGTTATTGTTCTTTTTCTCCTGGGGAGGTTTCATCAGCTTCGTCAGTCTCAAGCACAAATGACCCCCGGTATCTACAGCTCTTGCAGAGATACACCTGGCCGATATACCCTCCGGCAACCGGAAAGATATCACGGCTTTTACAGACAGGACAGTACAGCATATTCAACAACTCTATATGAGCATCCGGCACAAAAACTAGTGCAATGAAGACCGTTGTCATCTCTCTGGGCGGCTCAATCCTGATCCCTGCACTCGAGAAGAACAAAATCAAAGAATATGTTCCGGTGCTTGAAGAGATTGCAGCGCATCACCGGCTGTTTGTTGTCGTTGGCGGTGGCGGCGAAGCGCGTCGCTATATCACGGTTGCCAGAAATCTCGGTATTGACGAGGGGACATCGGATGAGATCGGCATTCTTGTCACCCGGCTGAACGCAAACCTGCTCATTGCTGCGCTGGGTGATCGGGCGTACCCGAAAGTGGCAGAGAGTCATGCCGAGGCAAAGAAGTTTGCCGAATCCAAAAAGATCGTTGTGATGGGCGGGATTACACCCGGCCAGACAACGGATGCGGTTGCTGCAGTCCTCGCTGAACGCGTGGGTGCATCGGTTTTTATCAACGTAACCTCTGTTGATGGTATCTATTCTGCTGACCCGAAAAAGGATAAAAAAGCACGACGGTTTGATACCCTCACACCAAAACAGCTGCTGGACATCGTCGGCAAGACAGGGCTTGGTGCAGGTTCCAACACTGTGCTCGACATCGTTGCCGCCCGTGTAGTCGAGCGCAGTCATATCCCGCTCGTGGTGCTTGATGGCCGTGACCCTGAGAACCTTTCCCGCGCGATTCTCACCGGGAAATTTACCGGCACGGTCGTGAGCGAGAGGAAGAAAAAAATCCTGCCCCTCTAAACGGCACGTAAGAGTGACCAGGGAACCATTACGTATTTTTATGTTCCCGACACAGGTATGATGGCACGGGGTAGTAGGGTAGCCTGGTCCATCCTAGAGCGTTTGGGACGCTTTGACGGCGGTTCGAATCCGCCCTACCCCATAGGGATACAGAAAGTCCCCCTGTGGATTTTCCCATAACCACCTTGTAACGTGTAGCCTAATGGATGTTTTTTTATGAAAAAACAGGATGCTGCAAAAATCTATTCGCTTCTCTGTCAAACAGTATCCTGATGCCCGCGATTCTCCTGCCATGCTTTCGAAAGGCTCTGCCTTTGAAGTGCTTATCCTCACCATCCTTTCTGCACAGACAACCGATCGTGCAGTGCTTAAGGTAAAAGAGCCGCTTTTTTCAAAATACCCGACACCCTCTGCTCTCGCAAAGGCGAAGACGGAAGATGTGGAAACGATCATCCACAGTCTCGGCTATTTTCATGCAAAGGCGAAGCACATCATCGCCGCTTCACAAGCCGTGTTGTCAGAATTTGGCGGCAAGGTGCCAGAGACCATGGAGGAGCTCCTGAAGATCCCCGGTGTTGGCAGGAAAACCGCAAACATCGTGCTCTACCATGCACTCGGGAGAAACGAGGGTATTGCAGTAGATACGCATGTCCGGAGGCTTGCACAGCGGATCGGATTTTCTGATACGGACAATGTCAGCGTGATAGAACGGGACCTGATGGCTGCGTTCCCGCAGGAGCAATGGGGGGATCTCACGGATGTCCTGATCGCCCACGGGCGGGCATGCTGCGATGCGAAAAAACCGAAGTGCGAAGTCTGCCCGATCAGCCGGTATTGCCGGTTTTTCCAGACCTTGGGTAAATCAGGGTAATTGAAGGAACAGACATGAATTGATTCGGTTCGCTCCCGAATCATGAAAATCGTTGTATGTACGAAGGATCCTCGCCTCAGGGCCTCTTCAGAGGCACGGCTGGGAAGGAGTTTTTTTAACAGTCACCGATCCGCTGCACAGGAAGTCCCTTCGGGCGGCGGCATGTATCGTACCAGGTAGATAGAATGGTAACAATCACCGCATTTTATCTGATTACTAATGATTTTCACAGGAAAAATTGGATCTGGTGAAATGCAAAAAAACCTGAACCCTCACCAGGGATTTCTCAGCCCCGGCACCTCAGTATCCGATAATAACCCGGATAATCGCAAATGCAACAAACCCGATGAGGGCAGCGATAGGGATTGTGAGAATCCATGCCAGCGCGATCCTCCTTGCAACACCCCATTTTACCGTGCTTGTACCCATGGTAGTACCTACCCCCATGATCGATGTACAGATAATATGCGTTGTGCTCACCGGAATACCCACCACAGAAGCTCCGAGAATCGTTGCTGCACCTGCAGTCTCTGCGGCAAATCCGTGCACCGGGCGGAGTTTTGTGATCTTATACCCCATAGTCTTTACAATCCGCCACCCCCCGGAAAGAGTGCCGAGAGCGATCGCTGCATGGGCGATCAGGATCACCCACAGGGGGACAGGGAGGTTGTTGGGATCGACACTGGCACCGAAATACCCGATTGAAAAGAGCAGCGGGAGTAATAATACCCATCGTCTTCTGGGCATCATTCGTCCCGTGACTGAAACTGTAGGCTGCCTGCCGAGACAGAGCTGGAGCCGTTTGAAATAACTTTCGGCAGTTGATTTATGGGCTTTTTTGGTGAGATTGAGCACGACTACCATAAACAAAAATCCACAGGCAAGACCAATAAGGGGGGAGATGATCATAAAGGTTGCAATCAGTTCAACTGTTGACCATTTGATGGCGGCAAGCCCTGCTGCCGATATACCGGCTCCGACGAGTCCGCCGATAAGTGCATGGGATGAGGAGGTGGGAAGACCAAAAAACCAGGTGATGATATTCCAGATGATTGCACCGATAAGGGCAGCGAGAATAATATAGGGAACTATTTCGGTCGGGACAATTTCCAGTTGAATAATCTTGCTGATCGTACTTGCAACTGCAACACCAAAGCCAAATGCGGCAATAAAATTAAAAAATGCAGCAAAGACCACGGCATTTCGGGGGGAGAGGACCTTTGTGGAGACCACCGTTGAGATCGAGTTGGCCGAATCATGAAACCCGTTCGTGAAATCAAAGATCAGCGCAACGCCGATGATGAATATGATAAGTCCCCACGTTGCCTCGATCATGCAATCCTCTCACTGGCACTTCATGAATGCCGGATTGCGATATCGGAGAGCACGTTTGCAACATCCTCGCAATAATCCGTTGCAGTCTCAAGATGCTCGTAGATATCCTTGAATTTGATGATCGTGATTGCATCAGTCGTTTTGAAGAGATCGGTTACCGCATGGGCAAGCACATCATCAGCAAGATTTTCAAGACGGTTTACTTCGATACACCGTTCCTCAATATACCGGGGATCCTTGATGGAACGGATACCCTTGACTGCACTTTCAATCTCGGTCGTGGACATATGGATCAGTTTTGCCAGTTCGATCATATGCGAATCGGTGCCTTCGATATTGTAATAATACATCTTTTCGGTTGCGCCATCGATATAGTCCAGCACTTCGTCAAGTGATGATGCGAGGTGTGAGATCTCTTCAGGATCGATAGGGGTGATGAACGAGCTGTTCAGCTGCTCATAGATATCATGGGTAATCTGGTCTCCCTTGTGCTCGAGTTTCTCGATCGCGTGGCGTTTCTCCTTGACATTGGTAAAATCCTCGGTCAGTGCAACCAGCTGCCACGCCGCTTCCTTCATAACTCCCGCCTGTTTTTCGAACAGATCGAAAAAAATCTTATCCTGCGGTATCAACAACTCACGAAGACCCATAACAAACCTACTGGTAATCGGTGAAGGATCTTAAAAAATATAGCGAAATTGATGTGGGCTTTCAGAACACCGTCAAAACGAAGCTGATGATCAGGTAACCGGCCCAGGAGACTACCAGCGCAAGCGGGATAGTGATCACCCATGCCGTCATCATCTCGCGCACAACTTTCCACTGCACCGCATTCCTTCCCCGTGTGGCTCCGACACCGATAATCGCCCCGTTGATCGCGTGGGTGGAGGAGACGGGAATCCCCTGCTGGGTGACCATCACGAGAATGGCACTGCTCGCGGTTGCTGCACAGAATCCCTGGTACGGCCGGATCTTTGTGATCTCTTTTGCCATCTTGTCGACCACCTGCCAGCCGCCAAAACAGGTGCCCAGACCGATTGCAATTGCTGATGCGAGAATTACCCATGTCGGCACTTCGAACGCGAGCAGGAATCCCGATGAGACAAGCAGGGCAGTAATCACACCCACTGCATGCTGCCCGTCATTTGCCCCATGGGCGGTTGCCTGCGCAAGGCATGCGAGTACGTGCAGGGGCTGGAATATCCGTTTTGCCCGGTTCTGGCGCGAGTGTTTGATCAGCTGGGAGACGAGGACATTGAAGAGAAATGCACCTGCCATACCAAGGAGCGGTGAGATGAAGATGAAGAGCACGATCGCAAGCAGGCCGTGTGAGTTGCAGCACACCGGCAATCATCAGGATGGGGATGATGATTCCTGCACCGCAGACAGCCCCCAGCAGGATACCAAGCCGGATATCCCCTTCAAACTGCAGCACAGATGATGGCAAGTACGAGTGCCCCGAGAATTGCACCAATGCATCGCATAGAAAAACACCTGGAACAGACGTGATCCGTGACCGGGAAGGATAACAGCAGAAAAACCAATTGCCCCTATCCCTGCTCCCAGCAATCCGCCCACCATGGCATGACTGCTGGAGAGCGGGATTCCCATACGGGTGGCGACAAAGACGAGAACAATCGATGCACCCATTGCAACGACAATCGAGAGCGGGGTGAGTGCCCTCGGTGGTGACAATTGCAGTACCGATCGTCGCTGCAACCGCCGTGGAAAAGATAAACGGCCCGATCATGTTGCAGATCGCTGTAGAGAACACTGCCTTGATGGGGGAGAGCGCTTTTGTCGCAACAACGGTTGCAATCGAGTGCGAGGCATCATTGAGCCCGTTTACAAAGTTCAGTGCAAGTGCAAGGATGATGCCAAACAGGATGAGAGGTTCCATGCCGATCATGTGTGGCTCATCGCAATGTCATTGAGTGCGTGCCCGACATCATTGCACTTCTCCATCACCCGGCCAAGCCCCTCATAGATATCCTTGAGTTTGATGATCAGCAGCAGATCCTTGGTCTTGAAGAGATCGAGGATTGCCTGTGACTGGAGTTCGGTTGACAGATTGTATAGCCGGTTGATCTCGATTGCATGGCTTTTTACCTCTTCGGGGTTTTTCAGCGTTGCAAGCGAGGTGACTGCGTGCTGAGATCTCGGTGCCGGAGCAGCATGGATCAGGTAGGAAAATTCCTTTAGTATATCATTGACTCCGGTATGCCGTAGTTGCAGATCTGCTGGGTGACCCAGTCGATGTTGTCCAGCACATCATCCATAACCGGTGCGAGCCGTGAGATCTCTTCAGGTTCGAGCGGTGTGATGAGTGATTCGTTCAGCTGTTCGAAGATCTGCCGGGTGATCTCGTCACCTTGATGCTCAATCTGGCGAACCTTGTGGGCCTTTTCCGTACCATCGGGAAGTTCGTGGGTGATCTCGTTTAAGGTGGTGGAGGCTTCGGCAATCTTTTCTGCCATCTCTTTAAAAAGTGTAAAAAAGATCTTGTCTTCGGGAAGGATCAGGTCACGGATACGCATAGGTGTTCTGAATAGTCCCTCTGGTATGCAAGTATAAAAATTCGCGGGAAAAACAATTAGAAAACGAGTGGACTGGGCGGGAATTGAACCCGCGGCCTCTCCCATGCCAAGGGAGCGATCTACCACTGATCTACCAGCCCGCTCTACCATTGTTGAACGGCATTGGTTAAAAGAATTGTTTTTGGCTGGTGTGAAGAATTTCTTTTTTTGCCAGTGATGAATTCATAACCCTGTGATTACGGAGCGGACAGCGGCAGTGCTCCTCCCTTACAGTCTGCATTTTAAGCGATAATGTTGTAGACCCGTTTTGGCTTTTCATCTGTTTTACGTGAGTAATACAGGTAAAAAAGAATTACAATGATCGGGGCTGATGTCCTTATACTCCCCGAATACGATGAATGCCCCGCTGCGGCGGATCGTTGACTAAAATCAAAATACAAACGCCCTCCCCGCCGTGCCTCGGAGAGGCCCTGAGCGGAGGTCCATCGTATTAAAAACAATTTTATGGTATTGGCGTGAACTGAATCGATTTATTTTTGGTTCAGCAGAAAAGATTTTATTCCGTATCATATGGTGGAAAGGGTGGGTAATTTCTCTAACACCCGTTTACGTGCCTCCTGCATATCGCATTTCTTCACTATTTTTCCGTTTGTCATAAACGGCTCAATCAGGGACATTCCTCCCAGTGGTGCTTTCTGCATTGACGGCAGAATCCGGTGTGTCCCGTCTGGCATCATATATACCTGCTTTACCCCGCTCCGCTTCCCCCGCTTGGCTTTTGGTATGCCCTCAATCTCGACAATATCCATACCAAAGTCGATCACCGGTGCATTTGCAATTGCACCGCCGACACCAAACGCATCCACAATATCCCGGTATAGGATCACATCCTCCCGGGTCACACCTCCGGATAAGAAGATTTTCACCTCCGGTATATCCATGGGCATCCAGTTCCCAGCGAACCTCTTCAATAATTGACCGCATATTGCCGCGCCGGGAACGGGGTGTATCGAGCCGGACTGCAGTTGCCCCGCATTCAGCTGCCCGTAAGGACTCGGTCTTTTCATCACAGTACGTGTCACAGAGCATGATCCGGGGACATCTTCTGGGGTGTATGTTTGTCAAACGACCGCCACGCATCTTCCGGTTTTTTATAACACATCACAAATGCATGCGGCATCGTCCCGACAACCGGCATCCCTTCCGGAGCACAGGTATTTGAGACACCATCAACACCGCCAATCCATGCTGCGCGCTCGATCATCCGGGCAATCGACGGGTGCTGCCTGCGCGAACCAAAGGAATAGACGGGACGACCGCTGAGCGGCGAGTGTGATATGGGCGGCAGCAGAGGCAACACCCGAGGCATGGCAGAGGAATCCGAGGATTGCAGTCTCGTACCGGCAAAAATCCCGGTACTTTCCCAAAATCCTGATGACCGGTTCATTTTTAAAAAAAATGGTGCCTTCCGGCATTGCATCGACCGTGACCGGAAGACCTTCCAGGAGTGCGATGACATCAGAAAGTCCGCAGAAGACTGCCCAGGTATCCGGAAGTGCAGATGCGGTCACTTCCATGGAGACCACCGGATTGATATTTTCCAATCTCAGTGTCTCTTCTGTGCGCACAAAATAGATATCCGTGCATTCGCCCTTTTTGATGGTTTCATCGCTCACGGTCTCGAATCTGGCCATAGGAGAGTATGGTTCGTTCACGAATTTACGCTTACTCTAAAACATCCTGCGCGAACTTATCGCGCTAAATATTAGTGGTGACGGAAACAATCATTCTTTAGAGCGCAGGTATTGCATGCAGGGTATACATATAATCGGATTTAGCAAAGGATCAGCACTGCATGTGAGGTGGTGCTGATGCTGGGTATTATCGGGGGCACGAGTCTTTTATTCTCAACGCTCCCCTCGCTTGAGAAGCGGACGGTGAGCACGCCATTTGGTTCTGCGGAGATTCTCAGCGGGGACATCGTGATGCTGATGCGCCACCAGCACGGGCTTCCACCCCACCGGATCAATCACCGGGCACATCTGGCAGCACTCGCGATCGCCGGTGTTGACCGGATTGTTGCATTCGGATCCTCCGGATCACTCAAACCGAAAATAAAACCCGGGTCCCTGTTAATCCCCTACCGATTATATCAGCATGACCGATATCCCGTCCATCCACGATCACGACAATTGAGCATGTCCGCCCGGAACTCTCAAAGGATCTTCACGAAAAAACTTTCAACCTCGTTCCTTCCGCACGGTCTGGCGGGATGTATGTGCAGACGCGGGGCCCCCGGATTGAAACCGTCGCTGAAGTAAATGCACTTGGCATGGATAGCCGATGTCGTAGGGATGACCGTTGCATCCGAAGCAACGCTCGCGTGTGAACTCGGTATGGAATTTGCAGCGCTCTGTACCGTAGATAACTACGCGAACGGGCTGGGTGGCGAGGTACTCACCTACGAGCATATCCTTTCCACGTCACGGGAGCACCGCGCCCGGACAGAAGAGATTGTAATGAATATCATCGGGCAGATGGGCTGATACTCGGATGGCAGAACATACCATGACAGATATTTTTGAAAAGAAGCATTCGCTCCTGATCACCAATGTGATGGCTGGATGGAAAAGCCAGTCGATATTTTTATTGATGATACGGGAACTATCGCCGGCATTGGTGAAAAGGAGCGGAAAAAGCATAAAGGTGAGGCAGAATTTATCATCGATGGTGATGGAGCGATCGCACTCCCGGGTCTGGTGAACACCCATACCCATGCGGCAATGACGCTTCTGCGGGGATATGCCGATGATATGATCCTGCAGGACTGGCTCTCGCAGAAGATCTGGCCTCTCGAAGCACACCTCACCGGTGATGACGTATACCAGGGGACCCGCCTTGCCTGCCTTGAGATGATCCGCAGCGGCACTACTGCATTCAATGATATGTACTTTTTCATGGATGATGCAGCCCGGGCGGTTGACGAATCCGGTATCCGTGCAGTGCTCTCGTACGGGTTCATCGATCTCTTCAATGCAGAGAAACGCGAGACGGAGTGTAAAGCAACCGAGAACCTTGCCGCACATATCCGGACCCTGAACAATCCCCGGATCAAAGCTGCCGTAGGGCCGCATGCGATCTACACGGTCTCCAGGGAAGGGCTGAAATGGTGTGCTGAATTTGCACAGGAACAGAAGATCGGTATCCATATCCATCTTTCAGAAACGGAAGGAGAAGTGAATGACTGCATCGCCCGGTACGGTAAGCGTCCCGGATCACTCCTCGATGAATGCGGTATCCTTACCCCCCGCACCGTCGCCGCACACTGCTGCTGGCTGGATGAAGCGGAGTGTACGCTGCTCGGGAACCGCGGGGTGTCATGTATCGCATAACCCGGCAAGCAACATGAAACTTGCCACACAACCGTGCAATGCCCTACCACTGGCTTTCAAACGCAGGCGCAAATGTCTGCCTTGGAACCGATGGCTGTGCCTCAAATAACAATCTCGATATGTTCGAAGAGATGTAAGATCGCTGCCCTCCTGCAGAAATTTTACTGGAACAATCCGACGATCCTTCCGGCACAGGAAGCACTCATGCATGGCAACGGTAAACGGGGCAAAGGCGCTGGGTTTTGGTACCGGAAAACTCTCGGATCGGTGCACCGGCAGATATCGTGCTGGTTACCACGCACACCGTGTGTAACACACCGCTCCATAATGCCAGCCTCCAACCTCGTGTATTCCTGTAATGGCGGGGCTGTCGAAACAACGATCTGCGATGGAAAGGTGCTGATGCTCGAACGTGAAATCCCCGGTGAAGCAGACATCCGTGAGAGTGCAGCACGGGCAGCCCATGACCTTGTCAGCCGTGCCCAGAGCAGCTGATATGGAAAAACTCCTGAAAGAATGCGTCACGGAGATCCCGGGCATCAGTATCTGTCGCCATTTTTATTGTTCTGGTATCCTGCATTATCGCAGCCGGTTGCCTGAACAAGGTTATTATTCCTGTTTTTACCAATAACCGGTCACACCCACCTTGCGGATAATGAAGGAAAATTATCGGTGTATTTCCTTGATGTCGGGCAGGGGGACTCCACGCTCTTTGTCGTTGATGGAAAAACGATCCTGATCGATGCCGGGGAGGTCGACATGGGTGACCGGGTGGTCAGTGATTTAAGAACACTCGGTGTCACCAGGATCGATCTTCTGGTTGCCACGCACCCGCATTCCGATCATATCGGCGGGATGCAGAAGGTACTCGCAGCATTCCCGGTTGGCCAGGTGCTCGATTCCGGACTGCCCCATCCGTCACCGATCTATGAGCATTTTCTCGAAACAATTGACCGGAAAAACATCCCTTACCGGGTGGCAGAGCAGGGGCAGACAATTGATGTTGACCCGGCATTACGGATCTTCGTGCTCTCGCCTCCTGCACAACGATATCGGTGATGACCCGAATAGTCAACTCCGTCGTACTCCGCATCTCCTATGGCACGATAGACTTTCTGATGACCGGGGATCTGGGTGGAGAGGGAGAGGATGCATTGATAAGGAGTGGTTACCCGCTCGATGCCGAGATCCTGAAAGTCGGGCACCACGGGAGTTCTTCTTCAACATCACCCGCATTCCTTGCACGGGTCCGTCCGGAAATGGCGTGTCATCTTCGTGGGGGAGGATAACCCCTACGGTCACCCGCACACAGAGACACTCGATCTCCTGAAAGAGTAGCGGGGTCACGGTATACCGCACCGACCGTGACGGGACGGTAGTGGTCCGAACTGACGGGCATGTCATACTCGGTGAAAACTGAAACAAATGATCCTGGTATCTGGAACATCTCAACGACACGTGAGATAACCCCGGTAAAACCGTTTTTCACCATTCCCGACCTTACCGGTCACCTGAAACCCGTTCCTCTCCCTCAAATTACCCTGCCCCCGGTCCCGGCAAATCTCACCATCCCTGTTCCGGTGCTTCACCGCCCCACAGATTGGCAATGCCTCATCGAGTATATATCAGCGCAACGCAGTTCAATGCACCGGGTGATGACCGGCAGAACCTGAACGGGGAATGGGTGCAGCTGACCAACAGAGGAGACGACACCGTGCTCATTTCCGGCTGGACACTCTCTGATCAACCGTCAAACACCCTGTATACGTTTCCGGCAATTTTCCTGGTGCCCGGTGAATCGGTCACCGATCTTTTCCGGGAGCTGGTACGATGAACAACACTGCACTCTTCATGGGTAAGAACGAGCCCGTCTGGGGCAACAGCGGGGACATTGCAATCTTAAAAGACGGGAGGGGGACGATAATCGACCAGAGATCTGAAGGTGACCGGAAATGAAGGTGACCATCGACCGGATCGAGGGAACCGTTGCGGTACTGATCGTCACGCGCAGACGAATCCGTGCGGGTGAATGTTCCCCTCTCGCTTCTTCCTCCCGGCTGCCGGGAAGGGGATATCCTCACAATCCGAATCGAACGGGATATACAGGCAACTGAGGCTGCGCAGGAACGGGTATCGGGTCTTATTGAAAAATTAAAAAAACGGAAATAATGTACGATGTCAGGAGGTGACTGTGCCCGTCCCCCCATACCGCCCCTGCGCTTTTTGTGATGATGACGTATTACCTGTTCGGGGTCTATCGCATTCGGGGAGCCAGAGCAACGGGCATGAAACACCTGTTCAGCGTTTAGCTTGTCATGGGGCATTTCCTGTAAAAAATACACAGACACAGTGGTTATTAGTGAAAATGGTTGAACCGTCCCTCTTAAATCTCTTCATTTTCCGCTCTGATTTTAAATGAAGTTCCGTTCCTGGCAATGCCCGAACAATCATTCCGCGATGCAACGCTGGCATATCAGCAACTCAAAGAGACAGTTCAACAATGTCATGCGGTACCATGGCAGTATTGCCCGGTCTGCAAATTAATGCTGCCCGATTAATTGGCCTGCGGTTGCTCAGCCCGCAATAAAAAACCATGAGACTTTTTGATAGTGCTGCATAGAAACGTACTCCCGCCCATTCTAACAGCCAACAGAACACGAATGTAAAAAAGAAAAAAAGGGATTAGATTGTTTTCACGAAACTCTATAGGCTCGGTTAGCTCGCATTGTTCTCACGATTATTTGTAATTTGAATCTGAAAATCACCCCATTGAATTACTTTGGAGATTTATCCCAGTATTATTCTGCCCAACATAGATGCGGAAGACCCTATGAAAGATTTGGTCTTGGAATCATCTTTGCCTGGATCTTCCCTGATCGATTACCTATTTTTATAAAATAATAACGTCTGGCGAGGCACTGGTGCATTGCAGTCGAAAATAGGAATATATCTTATCTACCGCAGTACAGATTGATTGCAGTCTCAACGCATCTCTGTGATTCAATGGATCTCCCCATTTTTTTCAGGGTTAATCCTTTGTCGAACCATACATCTGCATCAGTAGGATCAATCCGAAGAGCATTATCATAGGCCGCTATTGCTTTTTCGTACTGACCTTCGCTATCCCGGAGATCTCCATGTTCCACACAATCACGTTCCCGCTGTAGCTGAATTAATTCCATTTTTTTCCTCCAAGCCACATTCCGTGACTGAACTTGAATCATTTTTATTGATTTATATTAATTTGCCAAATAGAATTAGAATCTATCACTGCATAGTAATTCAGCATCATGGTCTGCAATGCAAATATTTTAAATAGGTAAACCCTGGACCCATTTTACTCCAGCCACCGGGTAACATCCTCAACCGGAGGGCGGATGGAAGGAGAGAGCATTTCCTGCGGATAACCAATTGCACACCCCATCAGTTCCCATTCGCCCGGGATAATCCCGAGAAGGTTACAGAACTCCGGGTTTTGTGCCATCTCCGACGTAATCGATACCAGCTGGAACCCGAGCTCCAGTGCAGTTGCCTTAAGCCACATGTTTTCCATGCAGTGTGCAAGCGACTGCAGCTCGACCGGCGGATATCCTTTGCGTTCGGCGACCACAATATAGTAAGGTGCTGTGCCAATACCGGGTACAATCCCCAGTTTTTTTATCATTGCGAGTCTCTGGGCAAACCGCATAGCGTGTTCCCGAAGTCGCAGGTTGTTTTTCATTTCCTCATGGAGGCTTTCTGACATACGTTGGATCTCTGCCATGACAAGCGGAGCAGCCGCACTCATGCTCGAAGATCCCTTCTTCATCACAAAGAACCGGCGGAAATAATCCGTAGAATTCCCTACCGCAGCTGCATGCAAACGGGGCAAGAAGCCCGGCATGAATTATGCGCCTTATCGCATCTTCAGGAGGAAATTCCGGCCCAAACATCCTGTACGAGCGGCGCTCTGCAAGAATCTGGTCGAGAATTACATTTTTCTGTTCACTACTTTCAGTGCACATACCTGTTCCCGGAACTGTTTTTACCCGTACCGGGTCTTGAAGCTTGGCACACAGGCACCAGGATATCGGATTTTTGGGTTTAAATGATTCCCTGCTTAATGAAAAACCAGCCCCACTCATTCATTCCGTTCAGCATGGAGCACACCCATCACCCCAAGAGTTGCATGAACGGGTTTGCGTTCAATCCCGAAATGATAATGCCGGCTTATGTAATCGAGAAGTGCCGGGTTGGGGGGTCCGCCGATCGGGGGAATGTGCAGTTCCATCTCAATATGGCGGATACCGTTGAGATCTTCCGGCGACTATCTGCCATTCAGCTCCTTCACAATCACATTTCAGGAAGTCACAACCTCCGGCCATTTCGATGATTTTCCGGAGCGTGTACGTCGGTGAAATGACTTCGCAATCATCCCAGCTGACTTTTTTTGGATTCCCGTCACCAAGCGCTCCCTCAATGACCCGGACAGGAACACCGTTCAGCTGGATGTTCTGCCGGAGAAGAGATGCAGTCACCGGTTCAACCGCGACAATATACTGCGAGATGCGGGATGCACGGATGCAGAACGCTCCCACGTTTGCACCGATGTCAATGACACGGTCATCCGGACGCATGTCATCGAACCGGTATTCCGGCACTTCAAAGATCTGCCGGAACGCCGTATCCTGAAGGAGAAATATCACCTGATCTGATGAGGTAAAAAAGGAGGGTTTCTTCGTAGAGTCACTTCCAAAAAATGTTAAAAACACCGGATCATTCAGGTGTTCTTTTTGATAAACGTCCCTTCTTCATATTCCCGGAATGCCTGACGCAGTTCATCGGTCGTGTTCATGACAATGGGACCCCGCCACGCAACCGGCTCATGGATCGGTTTTCCGGAAAAGAAGAGGAATCGAAAACCCCGACCGGATGATCGGGCCCATGTCGATGAACCATTGCCAAACAGGACCAGATCCCGGTTATTCACCGGGTATCCTTCCCTGGGATCAAAGGTCCCTTCCCCGCCAATAACGTAGGCAAAAGCAGTATATCCTTCCTTCACCGTATGAGAGAAAACAGCATCCGGATCCATGGATATATCGAGATATTCAGGATCAGCTACAATATCACGCACCGGACCCTTGACACCCTGTACCATACCGCAGATCACGCGAATAGTGATACCCTTACCCGGGGAAACTGTTGGAATCTGATTATGAGTAATCTCCTGGTATCGCGGATCCATCATCTTGTGCGACCGTGGCAAATTTACCCAGAGCTGGAATCCCCCCATCTGCCCGTTCACCGGTTTTGGCATTTCCGAATGAATAATACCGGATCCCGCAGTCATCCATTGCACATCACCGGCATTAACGCTCCCGGTATTTCCCATGCTGTCTTTGTGCTTCACCGATCCTTTGAGCATATACGTGACAGTCTCTATGCCACGGTGAGGGTGCGTGGGAAAACCAGCAAGGTAATCTTCCGGCCGCGGTGCTCTGAAGTCGTCAAGCATTAAAAACGGGTCGAACTGTGGGACCTCGTAGCTGCCAAATGCCCGGTGAAGACGGACGCCGGCACCTTCAACCGTCGGGTATGCTCTGAGAACGCGTTCGACAGCGCGGACCTGTGTCATAATGATGAGAACAAAGAAGTTATGGTTCTTTAATATATGGGTTAATTGAGGAATCTCCAAAAGATCTCAAACATGGATATCAGAACACCATTCATATCCCGGAAATCATGGGTTTAAAGGATCAGTTGAGAGGTATCATCCCTGACCGTGCTCTCTGCCACCTTTCTGACCATTTCGATGTGACAGGGGATATTGCTGTTCTCTCCTTGTCCCCGGAACTTATTGGGTATGAGGGGACCATTGCTCAGGCCATCATGTCGACAGCGCCGCACTATCAAAACGGTAATGAACAAAATTTCCCGGCTCGATGGCTGCAACCGTACAGCCCGCTATGAGATTCTTGCGGGAAGAGATACCGTTACCGTCCATCATGAGTATGGGTTTGCGTACCAGCTCGATGTGGGCACCGTCTTTTATAACCCCGGGCTTGCAAGCGAACGCAAACGGGTCACTGACCAGGTACAGTCCGGTGAACAGGTAATTATACCATTTTGTGGTGTGGGACCCTTTGTGATTCCGGAGCAGCTCGTGGTGCGTGTATCCTCGCTGTTGAGAAGAATCCGGAAGCATACCGCTGGCTTGCCAGGAATGTGCAGTTGAACGGTGTTCAGCATCGGGTCACAACCCTGCCGGGTGATGCCTTTGATACGTCGCTTCTCCCAGTTTACCTGTCTGACCGTGCGATCATCCCGACTCCCTATGGGATGGATACGATCTTTGATGTTCTTGCATCGCGGGTAAAACCCGGGGGAATAATCCATTTCTATACCTTCAAAAACCGGAACCAGGCGGACGCGCTTGCCGGGGAATTTACCCTGAAGGGGTTTGAAGTGGTTGTACAGCGACGGTGTGGTCATGTTGCACCAAGTGTGAGCCGCTGGGTATTTGATCTGGTGAAGTGACTACAGGTTCATAAAAAACGGTGTCATATGGCTCTGGAGAAATCGGCTCTTTGGAATTCCTTTTTATCTGGAGAAGAAAAAAAGCACATGCAGGATGACGGAGGGGTACCGTCCCCCAAGACAGCCTCTGCGCTGAGAACGATAATAACGTATTTCCTGTTCAGGTGTTATCGCATGTTTGGGGGCTGCTCCATCGGCGGGGGCTGATGCAACGCTTGCCTGGCCTCAAGAGCGTTTTTTTGTTTCTTCCGATGATTTCCTGCAAAAATCGTAGAATTCGTGATGACGCGGGATTGTGACAACTCTCCAGTACAATAATGCCGCTGCCCCCGAAGGGACGCCCCCGCGGCGGATCAATAACTATTCAAAAAACCCCTGCCCGCCGTGCCTTGGAGAGGCTCTGAGGCGGAAGTCCTTCGTTTAAAGTTAGATTTTCATTGTTCTGGTGTGAACTCCCGTCCATGCCCGTTTCAACAGATCACAAGAAATTGTTATAATAACGGTCATCCCCCCCTTTCAAATGAAGGAGAACCGAAAAGACAACGATACGAAGCACCACAGAAACCTACCCTGAAGGTTTATTATTCAGAGGAAACCGTTGCCCGGCTCAAGGAGAGTATCATATCCAGGCAAATGTCTATCTGATTGAGCTCGCTTCGCCAATTGAGGAATTGCTGACAGTTGCCATAGATGATACCGCCAACACACTCTTTATCACAGGTATCACAGGGCTTCTCTGTCATTAATCCCCATTTTTCCTTCTATTGTTTTAATATTCACGTGATTTTTCAGGTTACATCCTGTAACCAGATGATTAGCTGAAATTTACCCGATAAGAGACCAGGCATTGACCGGAGTGATGATTTTGCGTGGGGAACAAGGGAATGAAAAAGAAAATATTAAAATGACCTTTTTCCGGCTTGGGGGCTTTTAAAAAAAATTGGACGAATCAGCGGACTGGGCGATAACATAGAATCAATCGGGTGACACCGATTTGCAGATGCCCGGACTGCCGTTAAAACATTGTATTTTCTCACCCACCCTTAGTAATCCCTTTTCGAACCTTCAAGTGACCAGGTTTGTGGAATTTTACTTTTTCGAAAAGAAGATTCGAACGTTCATTGGATTAAAAATTCAAAGGATTTTAATCCGGCTTTGATCCCATGCTTCAGGTTTGAATGTTATCTTGGGGATGAAGAGGAGTGCAGCAATATCCGCAAAGCAAAAATGCGACGATGAAATACGACCAGTAAGACGAAAAAGAGATATTTCATATGTTCCCCATTATTTATTGATGACCTTTTTTCCTGATTTGTACGAAAATAGCGTTCCTATTGCGTTTCCGTTGGCGGTGCCGGTCCAGATAGCATCATCTTTTTATTAGTGTCTTCTAGGACCAGAGAGCGAAGCCCGATCCCGATTGTCCGCCGGTCTGCCGATACACCTAATTCGTCAGGAGATCTCGCATCTGGCAGGTAAAATGAAATATATTGGATATTCTCATCGAAACTTCTTTCCGGTATCAGAAAACTCATTTCGGAAATTCCCGACGACAATGTACGGAACCAATTTCCTGCCCGGTTAACATACACTATCACTCTTTGTTCCTCAAGTTTCCCGGGGATGAGGAAGGGAAATAGTTCGATTTTCATACGGAGATCGGACTGAGGTTTATCCATCGTAAACGCAAGAGTGGCTGTTCTTTCTGCAGTCCATGTATACGCCAGTTTTCCGGACTGCTCCAGCCGCTGATAAAATACGGGACTGGATTACCCTCCTTTCCAAAGTTTATCGGTGAATTTACCCTGTACCCTGGAGGGGGAATAATTTCCCTGCCTTTGGATG
Source organism: uncultured Methanoregulaceae archaeon (assembly GCA_963806845.1). Lineage (GTDB taxonomy): Archaea > Halobacteriota > Methanomicrobia > Methanomicrobiales > Methanospirillaceae > Methanoregula. Next base: position 5,675 of record CAWDZO010000008.1, on the reverse strand, counting down.
AAAAGGTTTGAAATGTCTACCGCCAGAACTGCCACCGACTGAAATCAGATATTGCATATTCCGTCATCGGGGGTAAAAATCCGTTATCCCATGCACCATTATCCCAGTTATAATAGTAGAATTTACGTTCTCGTTTTTCGGATATCGGGATGTCCGGAATCGATATACCCGGGAATTCACTTGATATTCCAAGTTCGGTCATTACGGTAACAGGAATGTCTGATAAAGATACGGGTGCATCTGATATTACCAGAGGATGAGAGGAATTGATCGGTTTTATCAGGACTAAGGGTATGCCACCGGAAACGACTTTATCCGGAACAATCGTCAGCATCTCCTGGTCTTCCAATTGCCCTGTGTTAATACCATAGGCTCCATCCTGCATGCCATGGTCTCCTATAATAATTATCAAAGAATTGTTATATATGCCCAGATTTTTTAATTCCTGGAAAAGTCTGTTGACAATCTGGAGAGACGCTTTGGATTGCTCCTTAAAACCGGTCCGGTTATCCGGTAAATCCTGGTATTGGACATTTTCATTGAGTCCGAATGGATAATGCGGGCCGTTCAGGTGATAAAATTTGAATACGGGTTCCGTTGTTGAAATTTTAGACTTGTGTCCAATCTCGTCATAAAACAATTTATCGTATTCAAATTCCCGATAGACGTTAATTAATATTGGATATAATCCCGCTTTCAAGGGTTCGGGGAAGTTTCTGAATAAATCAATCCTGTAAATGATATTTAATTCCGAGAGTACATCGATTTTTTTTGGTTGTAACATTCGATGCAATATCTTCACTTGGAACAATAATGTTGTCATTCTGATATATTTCAACGATATACCCTTCATTTTTTAAGGATTTTAGTAATGAAGAGGATTCGTAGACATTTTTTATATATATGTCAACCGGCTCTTCGTTTTTATAGTATTTTCCAGTAAGGATCAAAGGAATTGCAGCAATAGTTCGCGGGTATCCCCCACGGCATTCCGGTAATAGGTGAAACCGGTAAAATAACTCTGATAGTTATTGTTCTCTTCAATAATTTCCTGGAATACATCAGATTGGTAGGTATCCAGAATTATCAGGATGACATTCTCATTTTCTGAGAAATCGAACGTGGAATTTGTGAAATTAAAAGAATAACTTTTCCATAGTGGTTCTGGGGGCGAAAGATACACTAATGACAGCAGTCCCCCTGCCTGGATTACCAGTAAGAAGATACTCGAGATCGTGATATATTTGAAAAGTTTTTCGTATTTAAGCAAAGATAATGCAATAATCCCAATCCAGACAAGAGAGTCAATTATGGCACTTATCAGATACGTGTTCCAGTTTATTGTGTGACCATCCAGGTAGCCATGACCCCAGACAAGAATATTAGCCTGGATATAAAACAAAAGTCCGATTGCAAATACAACACTTACCCATTTTTGGAATAACGTGCCCTTGAAACACAATAAAAAAAAAGTTACTGATAATCCTGTGATAATTGAGAAAAAAACAAGGTAGAAAAAAATATCTGAAAATAAAAATGAAACTTCAAAAATATTCGTGTAAAATAAAACTGCGGGACCAAAAAATAAGAGGGTGAAAGAAACTAAAAATGACGCGGCTGATGCAGTCCGGACGTCCTGCGATTTGATTTTTTTAACAACGGAACTAAAATCCAGGACCCTTCACCTTTTTTTCATCAGATAGATAATCCTTGTAGAATTTTTAATCTTCTGTTTGTCCTCAATCGTAAAGAAGCATGAAAACTCATTTTCAAATTTTTCTTCTGAATAATCGCTGAAAATATCCTCACGATTCATCAGCATTTTCTGTATCTGTGAATCCGTTTTTGGAACAAATTCGATAATCAGTGAATTGCAGATACCCGAAAAATACTGTGCAATTCTTTTGAAGGGAACATTGTTTGAGATGGCCAGGTGATGGATCAATGCCAGGGCAACAACAGTATCTGCCGGGCCACGCTCCGCCAACGAAGAACGCTCATTATTCGACCATCCAAGAGCAGGACTTGGATTTGTCAGATCAAGAAGCAGTGGAAGAAGACTTATGCTCATTTTCCTCCACTATCTGGCGGTAATTCATTTCCACACAGGCCGGATCAATATCAAAAGCAATTGTCGGGATCCCTTTGTCACTTGCGATCCTAGAAAATAGACCATTATTTGCACCAAGATCCCAGACAGATGAAGGGTGAACGGTTTCAATGAACCGGTTAAAAATGGCTTTTTTATCTTCAAGGGCATCAGAAGTATAATTTGTGTCCTGATAGTAGGAAGCCCACTCAGGTACCTTCCCGGATTCCATTTCGACCTTTCTATGAGTGTGAATAAATTGTTGATGATTCCCCGCAGGGCATTGATACTGACTCGCCGGGCAGTAATCGATATATGCCTGTCTGCATGTTGCTTTTCACTTCTTGCATGCAGGTTGATGTGAATCAGAGGGCTGAACCGTAACCACATTGAGGGCGGGAGGAGGGAACTTGTGAGATCAAGAGGGATTCCGTCAAGATAGATACGAAGTAACTGATTAAGCCGGATATCCCGGTATCTGCATAAGCAGAAGTGGCGCCAGGAAATGCATGCAGAACTGGCGGTACGCAACCCATGTTTCTCCTTCATTGTACCTGACAAATGACAAAGTATCAATAAAAACCGGTTTTCCCTCATAAAACTGTACATTATAGGCACTGGCGTCTTTCAGGGTCATCCCGTAATTAAGGGCAGTCTCCTGTATCTTTTAGGGTTAATAAGGCTGCGTCTTTTAGCTGCGAAAAACACCATTCGTAGGGGTAAGAAATAAATGGTATCATCAGGGGCCTGATAATTTTTACTCCATTATCCAGGAGTGTAGTTGCAGGATCAATCTCCTGATGCAGGATCAGCAACTTTTTTGAAACAAGTTCGTCATAAAGTCCGGAATTTATGAAATGATTGTAATAATCAATATATTCCCTGTTTATCTGCCTGTACAGGATGCCATCTCTGAAAAACAAAAAACCGGAAAGATCCGGAATGAACCGGTACACAATTATTCTCGTTATTCATGAGACTTTTGATTTTTTTTCCTGTTTAAAAAATTTTTGATCTTCAACCAGTAGATTTTTAAGGTGAATACAATACCGAACATCACCGCGACAAGCATTTGCCAGACCATACTTCCAGTTACCGGATCAAGGTATGCTGAAACGGAATGAGGAATCAGGAGGAATGCAAAAAAATAAGAAAAATATATACTTACACTGCTTCCGGTTCATACTCTATATTATTTGTCAGGATTACTATAAAACATGTTTTTTTCCATCATTTCCCTGATAACCGGTTTCTTAATTCTGCACTATTGGGATTTGACTTTTAACAGAACCGGTAACAATAGTAAAACCTGGAAAAATGAGAATATTTCAACGGAACCGGATCGCTATTCATCCCTCTCTCTGGAACCTGAAGGTGATACAGCTATCTCATCTAGGTGTGCCGATAACATCTCTATCTTTGCTCAAAAGTCTGCTTTTGTATACTACGAATGACAATCCTTTCACAGCACATTATCAGATTCAGGAGCACAGTACCATGAAAAATCGTGTTAAAATAATAAAATATGCTTTTTTTCTCTTGTTTCTCATGCTCATACCAGCAGGTCAGATCGTGAGCACGGTATCTGCATCGGAAATCAGCGGGGTATTCTGTTTATCCCGATGATCATGTATGGAATGTCCCGGTTGACACACTACCGGTGCATACCCGTTCAGCGGACTATATCCAGAAAATTGGCAACACTACCTACCTCCACGCGGACTTTGGGTCGGGCATGTGGGAAGGGTTACCCAATCGGGATCCCTTACAATGTTGTGAATGGTTCCGTTGCGAAAAAAAATGTAAGTTTTGAATATGCTGATGAAAGCGATCCAGGGCCGTATCCAATTCCTGAATGGCCCCTGGTTGAAGGAGGTTCAGATCACCACGTGCTGATTCTGGATCACACGAACGGTATACTCTATGAGTTATATGCAGCAGAGAAACAGCCGGACGGGACCTGGAATGCAGGTTCAGGAGCCATCTTCAACCTTTCAGATTACTCACTCCGGCCAGCAGGATGGACCTCGCCTGATCCAGCCGGTCTACCGGTTCTTCCCGGCCTGGTACGGTATGATGAAGTGAGTTCAGGGGAGATCAACCATGCAATACGGTTCACTGCCCCGTCCACCCGGCGGGCTTATGTCTGGCCTGGCCGACATTATGCATCCAGTATCACTGATACCGCATATCCCCCGATGGGACAGCGGTTCAGACTCAAATCCTCATTTAATACAACAGGTTATTCCTATCAGGCACGGGTCGTATTAAACGCCCTGAAAAAATACGGGATGATCCTCGCTGATAACGGGGCTCCGTGGTACATCTCCGGGGTTCCTGATGAGAACTGGGACAATGATATACTCCACACTCTCCATCAATTGAAGGGTTCTGACTTTGAAGCGGTGGATAGTTCTTCGTTAATGATTGACCCTGATTCCGGAAGGGCACGGAGAACTGACCCGGACACTATTGGGATATACAAAGAAGGAAACTGGTACATTGATTGTAACGCGGATGGCCGTTTCAGCACTACGTCGGGTGATAAATATATCCCCTACGGAGCGAGCGGATGGACACAACTCGTCGGCGACTGGAATGGAGACGGGAAGAGCGAGATTGGGATCTATAAGGACGGTCTCTGGTACCTCGATTACGGGGGTAGTGGCGTGATTGATGCTAATACAAGATATTACCAGTTCGGTGCTGACGGCTGGACGCCCCTCATTGGTGACTGGAACGCGGATAAAAAAGATGAGATCGGTGTCTACCAGAACGGCAACTGGTATCTCGATAATACCGGGAATGGTGTATGGGATACCGGAGATCTGAATTATGGGTTTGGCACTACCGGATGGATCCCGGTTGTAGGGAAATGGACTGCTGGCGGTATCTCAAAGATTGGAATTTACAACGGCGGCAACTGGTATATCGATTACAATGGCGACGGTCAGTTCATTCCTGCAACCGGTGACCGGTATATTCCCTATGGAGCAACCGGCTGGACCCACCTCGTCGGGGACTGGAATGGAGACGGGAAGAGTGAGATCGGGATCTACAGGACGGCCTCTGGTACGTCGACTATGGTGGTAGTGGGGTGATAGATGCCAATACAAAATATTACTCGTTCGGTGGTCACGGGCTTGACACCGATTATTGGTGACTGGAATGCTGATACCAGAGATGAGATCGGCGTCTACCAGGACGGTAACTGGCATCTCGATTATGACGGAACCGGAGTCTGGAGTGCAGGGGACAGGAGCTACGGCTTTGGTACAACCGGGTGGACGCCGGTTATCGGGAAATGGAATTAATTCCCTGTTTTTCCTGTACCGTAAACCGGTATGCAACTACCTCATCTGATTATCCTTAATTCTGATGATTTCATGGTGACTGAAGAATCTCTGGAAAAACATTTTTTTACCCTTTGCAAGGTGTATAATCCGGCATTTCCTGGATAATACCCTTTAGGAATACCCTTCCCAGCAATTCGGTAACACTCCCAACTTGTGCTCCACCACACAGCCAGCCTGTTCTGTTTTATCAGGATGTGAAAAATATCAACCATTATCAGGAGAGATTACAC
>CAWDZO010000007.1:0-9834 GCA_963806845.1 uncultured Methanoregulaceae archaeon | reverse complement strand
GATCATGCGGGACATGCACATCTCGCCCCACAACCTCCCGATGAAGATGTACGAGCTCTCCACCTACTCGTTCCGGCACGAACAGAAGGGTGAAGTGATCGGCCTTAAGCGCCTCAGGGCATTCACCATGCCCGATATGCACTCGCTCTGCACGGATATGCCCGAAGCATTGACAGTGCTTTGAAGAGCAGCTTGCCATGGGCTGGCAGACCGGGCAAAGACTTTGAGACGAAGCTCGTCGCTGCATTCCGCTGCACAAAGGACTTCTATGCCCAGAACGAAGCATGGGTAAAGAAGATCGTCAAGGAATCAGACTGCCCGATGCTCATCGAGATCCTGTCAGACCGCGTCCATTACTGGGTTGCCAAGATCGACCTCGCCGCCATTGACGGGCAGATGCGCCCGATCGAGAACCCGACGGTCCAGATCGATGTCGAGAGTTCGACCCGTTTCAATATCAAATACCATAAGGAAGATGGCACGGTTGTTCACCCGCCTATCCTCCACTGCTCTCCCACCGGGAGCGTCGAGCGCGTGATCTGCGCCATTCTGGAAAACATCTCCACGCAGGCAGTACCTGCACTGCCCACCTGGCTCTCACCGGTGCAGGTGCGGGTTGTGCCTGTTGCAGAGCGCCATGGTGCCTTTGCAGAAGAGATCTGCTCGGCGATCAATGCCGCACAAATCCGCTGCGATATCGATGACCGTGAAGAGAGTGTTGGCAAGAAAGTCCGCGAAGCCGGAATGGACTGGATACCGTTTGTGATCGTTGTTGGTGATGAAGAAGTCGCCAGCAGAAAATTAACGGTCACTGTCCGCAGGAAGTCGCAGCCCAACAAACCGTTCAAAGAGCAGCTTACTCTTGATGCGCTGATCGAAGCGGTGCACAAGGATACTGCGGATAAGCCATTCAGGCCCCTTTACACGCCGCGGAAACTTTCAAAGAAGGCACGGTATATCTGATTTCAGATCTCAATTTTTTAATTGTTTTTTAATTTGACTTCTTACTATAACCAGAGGAAACAATGCCTGTCCCCCCGTACCGTCCCTGCGCCTTTCGATAGTGCTGTCATTACCTTCCTGGAGGTATTGCATTCGGTGGTGCCGAGCCATTAGAGTACAATTCTTAGGAACGTTAAGTTTTTTTGAACATTTCCTACGAAAGTTTTAGTAATCATATAAACTGTATCCAATTGTGCTTTATACGATAGACCTCCTTCGTGACTTTAGAGGATAGCACCGTGAATTTTTTAAGAACAAATTCCTAGTCATCTATCCGCCCAGGACGTCCGTCGGAGCGGTGTTTCATCGTAAGGAATAGTGCCGTGACGATCACTATGGCCTGATGGACGAATTGACTTATGGATGTTTCTGAACCCCAAAAGAGTCAGATACCTGAATTTCTCTATTAGAAAAAATTGATGATCCTATCCGTGGATTACAGCGGCGATCGCTCTTATTTACCCAAGATAACGTGCGATTCCGTCTTTCAGTTCAGCAAACGAGACCGGCTTGGTGAGCACACCCAGGATACGGATCTTTGAGCTGCCCCATCTTTTCATCAACCAGGGGTGATGCAGTAAAAAGAATGACCGGCATCTCCCGCATTCCATAATCCCCGCGGAGTTTTTCTAAAAATTCCCAGCCGTTGATGGGCGTCATCATGATATCCAGCAGGATAAGGGCTGGTGGCTCCTTTTGTAATGAGTTCAAGCGCTTCGAGACCGTTTGCAATCAGGATCGGTTCGTATCCGAGTTTCCGGATCATCAGATCCATCAGATCGAGGATGGGCTGATCATCCTCCACTACCATGATTTTACGTGACATTGTGCTCTGTGCTCCGCAGGTCTTTTTTTCGGGATGTGAATGCAGAATGTTGTCTCGAGGTTCATGATGCTGTCCACGCTGATATATCCCTCATGCATTTTGATATATTTTTTTGCAATTGCAAGCGAAAGCCCGATTCGTTCATATTTCTGTTTCTTCTCCCCGTAATCGGAAACCGGGAATGGTTCAAAGATCTCATCAAGCCGGGAATCCGTGATGCCGATACCATTGTCCTTGATGGAAAGGCGGTCCATGGTATCATTCGGCGAAGACAGATACGCAATGTGGATCTTGCGGGGAGGGGTTGAGTAATTCACTGCATTGGAGATCATGGTGTCCATCACCGTTGAAATCTTGTTCTTGTCGGCATCAAACGTGAGATAAGGCGGGATATCAATTGTAATCTCCGCGTTTTTCCGATATCCCCCGGCATCGATGATTGTTGTGAGCAGATCATGGACAGTGAATATCGAGTAATCCAGGGGTATCTTTCCTGCATCGATGACGGAGAGTTCGAGCATCTGGTTGATGATCTGGCGTTCCCGGTCAACGCTCTTTGCGCAGCGGTCAAGAATGAGCTTGGTCTCATCAGTGACCCCGTATTTATCAGGATCCTGAGTCAGCAGGTTGATATATCCCATGATTGGCTGCAGGGGCGTGCGCAGCTCATAGGCAAAGGTGCTGATGATGCCGCGTTGTCGTTTGGAATCCTGCAGAACCTGTTCTTTTAAGCCCTCTTGTCCGGGGATATCTACGAGGTTGATAAGTACGGCTGGTATCTCACCCTGCAGTATCCGGGTAAAAAACAGGGTTGCAGGTCGTATCTTACCGGATTTTATACGAATACCAACCTCTAATTTTGCCAGGAGGTGGTGACCGGGTCTCTGCAAGATGACAGGAATTCCGGAAATCCTCATGGTCGTTTGGATGAATGAGCGAGATTGGGTCTTTACCCATCAGGTCTTTACGCGTGTAGTTGGAAAATACCTCAAATGACGGATTTGTGTACACAATCATCTGGTTCCGTATGATGATTATGCAGGTCGGGATACTATCGGCAACCTGTTTGTATTGGGCATCAATTTCATCGGCTGCCTGCTTGGCGAGTTTGTATTTGTTGATATCGATGACCGTGCAGCTCACCAGGTTTTCGGTGATCCGGCTCCCGGAAAGATTTACCCAGATGGTTCCTTTATCCCTGGTCACAAAAATGGTCTCGATATTTTTGGAGTCCTCTCCCGATTTCAGGGATTCAAAGAATTTCTGCTGGTCTTCTGTGGAGGAGAAGAGCTGGGGAAATGTCATACCGGCAAGCTCTTCACCGGTATATCCCAGCATGTGTTCCAGATGGGCATTGGTAAGGTGGATCGCAAGGGTATTCTGGTCAAAAAGAATGATACCCGATTGCGATTTCTCAACAATGCTGCGACTGCGTGCCTCACTGGAATTCACTTTCTCACTCACATAGGCAACCAGGGCTGCAACACCGATGAACAGGATCGCTTGTCCGGTAACGTAGATCAACGCGCCGGTATTGGGAAACAGGTAGAAGTACGCAAAGCCCTCATAGAGAACTGCACAGGCACCGGCCAGCCAGAGTCCCCGTCGGGGATAAAAATAGGTTGCATAGACAATAGGAAAATAGAAGAGCTGGGCGTATAATGTTTCAAGAGCCCGGGAGATAGATAACGTGGTGATTATGATGCACACGAGGGTGAGGGATGCAATAATAATAAAACGGGTAAGATCCGTATGTGAAACCGAATGTCCTAAAATCCTGACGTACGGTTTCATGCCTACTCTCTATGTTCATTTTCAGAATTTATAAATATAGTATTTTCAGCATCTGGAGAAATGTTCAAAAAACCTGAACACTCCCGGTGCATTAACCCCTGTCGTTTCGGCTCCCACCAAATGCAATGACTCCGAACAGGGAATACGTCATTATCGCTAAAAGCGCAGGGGCGATATGGGGGAGGGCTCATGTCCCCTTCTTTGTCGTACCAGTGTTTTGTATTTCATATCATAACAAAAGGAATTACCATGAAAGACCCACGGTTATTCATCATGTTTGCCTGAGTCAGTGACTCATATGCGTTTCCTATGAAAATCGTAGTATTCATCCATGATGCGGAGATAATATTTTTTTTATTCAGGTACGATGAATGCCGCCGCCCCTGAAGGGACGCCCCAGCAGCGGGTTGATAACTGAAAATTTTAAAAAACTCCCTTGCCCCGCTGTGCCTCGGAGAGGCCCTGAAGCGGGTGTCTATCCTATTCTGGCGATTTTTATGATAACGGTAAGAACGTTACAGATTCATGTCCGTTTCTAACGAGCCCCAAATGCAATAATTTTTTTAAAAACAGGTACTTCGTCCCCATTGCTGCAAGCGCAAGCGGCGATACGGCTGGAAAGACACTGTCCGCTCCTTTCATAGGCGGTTGATTTTTTTCGTTCCCTGACAAGGGAAATCTCCCGCAATACTTTTTTCCAGACTCAGTAAAGCACCGCAAAAGACACATCCATAGCAGTGAGAACAGGATTAAGAAAAAAGGGATCGGATCTAAAAGCACAGTGGTGAGAGTTTTTCTATGACCCGCTCAACCTGCCGGACTGATGTACCGATATAAGAATCCGGGTTGAGGAGTGCAGCAATATCGGTCCGGGAACAATAGCGAAGTACTTCAGGATCCGTTCCCAGCACATCAGCGAGCGGCCGCTCTTCAACAAGTGCCTGCATGCTTGCCATCCGGATCCGTTCGTGTGCATCCTGGCGGTTCATGCCCTTTCTGGTGAGTTCGATCATGACGGACTCTGCCATGTTGATGCCATGGAGGAAGGCAAGGTTCCGGCGGATTGCCGCACGGTTGATCACGAGCCCTTCGAGCACGGTTGTCATCAGCCGGATGCAGTGATCCGTGAGGATGGATGCCTCGGGGAACAACACCCGTTCGCAGGAAGAGTTGGTTAAGTCCCGTTCGTCCCAGAGCGTATTGTTCTGGAGTGCCGGTTCGACCGCTGACCGTACGATACGGGCAAGACCGCAGACCTGCTCGGATTTGATGGGATTGCGTTTGTGCGGCATGGTGGATGAACCCACCTGGTTCGCACCGAATGCTTCTTCCACCTCGCCAATCTCGGTCCGCTGGAGCGAGCGGATCTCAATCCCGATTTTGTCAAGTGTGGTTGCCACATTTGCACAGAACATGAAGTATTCCGCATACCGGTCACGGGAGATTACCTGGTTGGATACGTCCACCGAACCAATACCGAGCACCTCCATCATCGTTGCCTGGATCTCCATTGCCTGTGGCCCGAGTGCTGCCTGGGTGCCAACGGCACCGGTCATCTGCCCGACCACGACACGCGGACGGAGCTGTTCGAGGCGTTCGATGTGCCTGCCCGACCTCGCTTGCCCAGATGGCAAACCGCAGACCGTACGTGGTCGGCACCCCGTGCTGTCCGTGGGTCCGGCCGATGCAGACCAGTGATTTTGTTTCCTCTGATCTTTTTAGGAGTACCTCGAGCAGGAGACGCAGTTTCTTATCGATCAGCGTGAGCGCCTGCAGGAGCTGCAGCCCGGTTGCGGTATCAAGGATATCGTTGCTCGTTGCACCATAGTGTACCCACCGCCCGGAATCCCCGCAGACTTCAGAGATTGCTTTTACCATCGCCATCATGTCGTGGCTGATCTCGTGTTCGATTGCTTTTGCCCGCTCCAGCGATGCCTTCTGTGCATGCTGGCCGATTTCGGCTGCTGCTGCTGCCGGGATCATGCCATGTGCCGCTTCGGCCTTTGCCAGCGCCACTTCCACGGCAACAACACAGGCAAACCGGGTCTTCTCACTCCATACAGCACGCATCTCGGGCGTGCCGTACCGCTCCTCGATGGGGTGGACTGCCATGAGAACTGATCTGTTGTTTAGGGATATAGTGTTTAATGATCCGGGGTGAGAACTCTTGCCGGCACCGATTAACGCTGACTGATTTGGTACTCTATCAGGGTCCTTTGAAAAGAAATGACGTCCCGCCCTCCAAATTCCGGTGAAATCTTGAAGTGAATTTCCGGGGCTGAAAACCGGTGAATAAAATCTGACCGCTCCACCATGGATTTTTCTCATTCCCTTTATTGCCTACAGATACGACATGCCTGAATAAAAAAAATACTCCTCATTTGAAAAGTTACAGTGATCGAATGAGGGGTACAGGGCTTCAAATGAAAATCGTAGTATTCGGGATTGTTGCCAGTCTGTCTCTTCAGGTACGATAAATGCCGCCGCCCGCGAAGGGATGCCCCCGCGGAGGATCGGTGACCAAAATTTAATAAACCCTCTCCGTACGCCGTGCCTCGGAGAATCCCTGAGGCGGGGTCATTCGTGCAGGTCAAGTATCATGATTCTTGAAAGATCCAAATTAACTTGCGATCGTTTCACCTGAGCCTTTTTTACCTTTTCTCTATCCTGTCAGCTCATGCTCAATTCTTTCTGAAATGTGCTTCCCGTGCGAACCGTTCCAGTAGAGTTTCCTGCACTGCTCGCACCAGAAGAACATACACCCGGTCATCTTGTGGTGCATAATCCGCACCGGTAATCTCCCTATTGTCGCTTCCCTCAGTTCCGTATTGCAGAGCGAACAGCGGCTCATCATCAACCTGCGGACGATCAACCCGCGATCGATAAGTTGCTGCACCTGTTCCATCACCTCATCGGATTTCACCAGAATCGCCCGTTCCTTTCCCGCGCCGTGCAAGTTCGGCATCCCGCGTGAGCAGGATGCGGTTTTCCTGGTACGCAAGGTTCGAGAAGCAGGGTATCCTCTTTTGCATTCCCTTCGGCAAGCCCGTTTGCACTGATCGTATCATAGCCCATAAACCGGAGGTACCGGGTGAGGGTCCCGAGCATACGGTCGGTGATGAACCGTGTTTCAGCGGGGTCGATTCAGGAGACATGGCGTACGATCTCGATCTTTTCACCGCAGTTTGTGCACTGCTTCCCGTCAAGTGCCACGAACCGTGCTGGAAAATCCCTGCCGCTCGATCAGCGTTGCATTGCAGGCCGGGCAGTAGGTGTTCTCGTACGGGTGGTTATACACGTTGCCGAGATAGGGGAACCGGAGCCCGAGATCTTTTGCCTTCGTGTAGATCTTTTCCAGCGTTGCAACCGGAGTTGCCCCCCGGTCAGTCATCTTGTAATCCGGGTGGAACGCGGAGAAGTGCATCGGGGTTTCCGGGCCGAGATGTTCGATCACCCAGCGGATCAGCTTCTCCTTCTCTTCCATGCTGTCATTGAGCCCGGGAATCACCAGCGTAACGGTCTCGACATGCATGCCGAGTTCCCGTGCAAGCTGCGCCGAGTCGAGCACCGGCTGGAGGCGGGCACCGCAGATCTTTTTGTAAAAATCATCCGTGAATGCCTTGAGATCCACCCGGAATGCACCGAGCATGGGTGCAAGTTCGCGGAGTGCTTCTTCCGTGATGTACCCGTTCGTCACGTAAATGGTACCGAGCCCTTTTGCCCGGGCGAGTGTGCCCATATCGAGTGCATACTCGTGCCAGATCGTAGGTTCATTGTAGGTCCACGAGATGCTTGCACTCCCGCTCGCAATTGCCCGCTTCACCCCTTCTTCCGGTGACAGGTTGCGGAAGCGTGCACCCTCCAGTGCCGCCCGGGAGATATGCCAGTTCTGGCAGTGCTCGCAGTGGAAGTTGCAGCCGATACTGCCCAGCGAGTACGAAAGGGTGCCGGGCAGGTAGTGGAAAAGAGGTTTTTTCTCGATCGGGATCAACCGCTTCGGCGCTGATCTTCCCGTAGGTCGTCGCATTCAGGGTGCCGTGTTCGTTCACCCGCACACCGCAGATGCCGTGCTTTCCGTCCTGAATAGTGCAGCGGTGGTTGCACAGCGAGCACTTCACCGCATTATTTTCGAGTTTTGTCGTACTGGCGTGCTTCGTGCATACGCTGACTCTCAAACGAAGTATTGCAGGGATGGTCTTTATTCTTCTTTTCTCTCCCGTTGAGGTCATCTGCATCATCAATCTCGAGCACAAACGAACCGCGGTATCCGCAGTCTTTGCAGAGATACACCTGTCCGACATACCCGCCGGCAACGGGAAAGATATCCTGGCTTTTACAGTTCAGGCAGTAAAGCATAGTAAACAACTCTATATGAGCATCAGGTACAAAAACTAGTGCAATGAGGAATATTGTCATCTCGCTGGGCGGTTCGATCCTGATCCCATCACTCGAGAAGAACAGGATCAGAGAATATGTCCCGGTGCTTGAAGACGATTGCAGAGCACCACCGGCTCTTTGTTGTCGTTGGCGGGGGCGGTGCAGCCCGGGATTATATTGAGTTGCCACGAAAACTCGGTGTGGACGAGGGGACCTCCGATGAGATCGGCATCCTGGTCACCCGGCTCAACGCCACCCTCCTTATTGCTGCGCTGGGGGATGCGGCCTACCCGAAAGTGGCAGAGAGCCATGCAGAGGCAAAGAAGTTTGCAGAATCCAATAAGATCGTGGTGATGGGCGGTATCACACCCGGCCAGACCACCGATGCAGTTGCTGCGGTGCTCGCTGAACGCGTGAGGGCATCGGTTTTTATCAACGCAACCTCGGTAAATGGCATCTATGACAAAGACCCGAAAAAGCATAAGGATGCAAAGCGGTTTGAGACCCTCACCCCCCAGCAGCTGCTGGTGATTGTCAGCCAGATTGGTCTTGGTGCAGGATCCAACAATGTGCTCGACATCATCGCCGCCCGGATAGTCGAGCGCAGCCATATCCCTCTCGTGGTGCTTGACGGCACGGAGCCGGAGAACCTGTCCAACGCGATCCTCAAGGGAACATTTACCGGGACGGTTGTTTCCGAAGAAGACAAAAATCCTGCCCCTCTAACCGATTCGTAGAGTGACCGGGAACCATTACCTATTTTTATCATCCCGACACATCTATGATGTCGCGGGGTAGTAGGGTAGCCTGGTCCATCCTAGAGCGTTTGGGACGCTTTGACGGCGGTTCGAATCCGCCCTACCCCATTGGCTATGAAAAAACAGGACGCAGCGCAGATCTATTCTCTTCTTGTCAAGCGCTATCCTGATGCCCGTGATTCTCCTGCCATCCTCTCGAAAGGCTCTGCCTTTGAAGTGCTCATCCTCACGATCCTGTCAGCGCAGACTACTGATCGTGCGGTGCTGAAGGTACGGGGACCGCTTTTTTCAAAATACCCGACACCGTCTGCTCTTGCAAAGGCAAAGACGGAAGATGTGGAAACGATCATCCACAGTCTTGGCTATTTTCACGCAAAAGCCCGCAATATCATCGCTGCTTCCCAGGCCCTGCTCTCAACATTTGGGGGAAATGTTCCCGAATCGATGGACGAACTGCTCACCATTCCCGGGGTTGGCAGGAAGACTGCCAACATCGTGCTCTACCATGCGCTCGGGCAGGAACGAGGGGATCGCAGTCGACACCCATGTCCGCAGGCTTGCACAGCGGATCGGTTTTTCCAATACCGATAATGTCAGCGGTGATTGAACGGGATCTAATGGCACTCTTCCCGCAGGAGCAATGGGGCGATCTCACCGATGTCCTGATTGCTCACGGGCGGGCATGCTGCGATGCGAAAAAACCACAGTGTGAAGTCTGCCCGATCAGCCGGTATTGCCGTTTTTCCGGACATCTGGTATGAAAAATGATAGTTGTGGAATCATATATGAATTGATTTGGTTCACACCCAAACCATGAAAATCGTGTTATACGAAGGACCCCCGCTTCAGGGCCTCTCCCGAGGCACAGCGGGGTAAGGAAGTTTTTTTTTAAAATTTTAGTCATCAATCCGCCGCGGGGGCGTCCCTTCGGGGGCGGCGGCATTCATCGGACCCTAATAATAAAAAAGATGCCATCTCCGCATCATCTCTGAATACTATGATTTTCACAGGAAAAATTGGATCTGGTGAAATGTTAAAAAAACCTGAACACTCACCAGGGATTTCTCAGCCCCTGTA
>CAWDZO010000006.1:0-72170 GCA_963806845.1 uncultured Methanoregulaceae archaeon | reverse complement strand
TCAACTTTTTTTTCGTTAAAGTAAATTTACATGATTAAATAAACCAATATTATCGCTGGTTTTATAATTCGGGCGATTTACAGTGCGATCTCGAAAATTAAGTTTCGAAACCTTTTAATTAAGCTCTCACTCAATTTACACTAACCACAAAGAGTTTTAACTCAATGTGCGTGGCATTGCATTTTGAATACTCTCGTGCATTTGCACGTAGGGAGGAGGCTAAATGGAACAAATTGTATTTGGCATTGGAATTACTGCATTGACAGGAGCTCTTGCCACTATAGCCGGTTCTGCGGAAGATACTGAATCCAACATCGGGTCCCAGGGTGACCCGAACTCACAAGTTCAGCTCGCACCGCAGATGGGTTTCGTGCACCGCATCTTCAACAAGGCGGTTGCCGGTGAACCCCCAGCATACGGTCTCTGGTGTGCACTGGGCGCAGGTCTCGCATGGGCTTTTATGGCAATGCAAGTAAACGCGGTCCTTGCTATCGTCCTTGGCTGTGTTCTCGCAGTCTTTGTACAGGGCGTCTATGCAACAACCGCGTATCTTGGCAGGACCGCAAGTCTCGCCAAGTTCGGTCAGCCGGTCTACGTGGACGTTCTCAAGTCCATGACATCGGTCACTATGGCACATGCCTTCATCGCAATATTCTGCGTAGTAACACTCTGTCACCTGATCAACGGTGCACTGGGACACCCGTTCCCGCTGCCGCTGCTCGGTCTGATCTGGGGTATTGCACTCGGTGCAGCAGGTTCTGCGACAGGCAACCCGTACTATGGAAAGGAACGCCAGTACCAGAACCAGAAGTTCGGTGCAGGTGTCCCGATCTCGGCATCGGGGAACATCGTCCGGTACGCTGAAGCCGGTGAACGCAACTCACTGGACAACGGGTTTTTCACCCATAAGATTGGCGGTTCGGCATCCGGTGTCTGTTTTGGTCTGATTGTATTCCTTGAAATCTGGCGTACCGTTCTCTTTGAGCAGGTCAGCGCCGGCTGGGGTGCAATCGTTGTCGGTATCCTGATGATTCTCATCTTCACGGTTGCTGACCGGTACATTGAAGTCTGGGCACGCAAGAATTACGGACCATATACTGAAGTCAAGGTGGAATCATGAGCGCAGTTGCAGCAAAACCACAGGCAGGCGGGCGCAATGAACCCGACCGCAATGGGGGTCGGTGTCGTCATGCTTCTTATCATCCTTGGCACTCTGCTGGTATGTTTCACCAGGTATTGGTCTCATGGCACTTATCGGTATCATCATCGGTGGTGTCCTGATTGGATTCGGTACCCACTTCGTACCAGTCGGTGGTGCTCCGGCAGCAATGGGGCAGGCACCAGGTATTGCAACGGGTGTTGCGATGCTTGCAGCTGGTGCTGGTCTCGCCGGGCTCTTCGGTGGCGCATGGGCTGCTGAACAGGGTCTTGTCGTCGCGACAATAACCGGTGGAGTCGGTGGCGGACTGATGATGGCCATCACCTGTATGATGGTGAATTTCGTCTATGTTTTCGGCATGGGTATTCCTGCAGCATCAGGTAAAGTGCTCAATGACCCCATCACCGGAGATTCACAGAAGGAATTCAAATCCCAGGGAACTGAAGGTCACGGTCTTCCGTTTGTATCATTCGTCGGTGGTGTCATCGGGGGTTTTCTCGGAGGCGCTGGCGGTACGATCATTTACCTGCAACTTCTTACCCTCTACGAGGCAACGCTCCCGGCCGTAATGAGTATGCGTCCCGAACAGGTGATGCCAATTGCAGTCGCAGCCGCAGGTATTTTCGCGGTTGGTCTGTTCCTCGTGAATGCAGTGCTGACCGCATATAACATCACGGGAACAATCGAAGGACCCCACGACCCGAAATTCAAGCGCTGGCCACGGGCAATCGTTGCATCCGCTGTCGCATCAGCCCTCTGCGGTTTTCTGGCTATCCTGATCGTTGCAATTTGAGGTGTTGAAGATGTCAGTAAAAATTGAAGTAATTGAAGGGGGCATTCCTCACCAGAAGATCATGATTGGGGGACTCGTGGGCACACTTGTGTGCCTCTACCTGACGTACCTCAACGTGCTCACCAACACCGAAATGTTCGCATTCTTTGGTGGACTTGCGATGGTTATCGCATTGATCTGGGGAAGCCACACCATCAAGGTGCTGTGCAGTTATGGTATTGGTACCGGTGTTCCGTCAGCAGGTATGATCGCATTCGGTTCCGGTGTCATTGCAATGGTGCTTGCCACTAAACCAATATTCGGAATGGCAGCTCCAATCGTAGCAACTGTTCTCGCAGCTTTTGTCGGGTTCATCCTCGGGTATATTTCAAATAATATCCTGAACATGAAGATCCCGGCGATGGTCCAGGCACTTACCGAGATGGCAGTAGTCGGTGCACTTTCCCTCATGGGATTCGCAGCACTGATGACCGGGGGATTCACCTTCGCCGGCCTGACCACAGGTGAGGTCTCGATGCTCGGCTTAACCATAAGCTCTACCGAGAACTCATTCATCGGTGGCGCACTTATCGCCGTTGCATTCCTGCTGGGAGCTATCGCAATCCAGCACCCGTTCAACGCAACCCTGGGACCTGGCTGGAAACAGGACCGTATGCTTATGTTGACCGCAGAATGTGGTTTCCTGAGCATGATCGTCGCTGCAATCATGTCCTTTGCACTTATCAGCATGGGATCTGCAATGATATCGTTGATTGTTGCGATTCTCGGGTGGGCATACACCTACAACCAGTATATATGCCTGTCAAAGCGCGACGCCGCTGCATGGCTTGATGCAAAGCCGATTCCCGATGTGGAGGGACACTGAAATGGCATACATTCAGATACTTCCGGAATTCGGGCTTGTCGCTGATCCCCTTGTCGGGCTCGTGACCTCTGCCGGCGAATCATTCTCCCCCGTTCTTGAAAAGATAGTCTGTCCTTGAAGCAACAAGCGACGACCTTATTAACATGCTCTCGGGGTCAGGCAATATGCTTGCATCATTCCCCAACAGGGAAAACGGTCTCGCAATCGGTGGCACTATCACCTCATTCTGGTACGGGCTTGCAATCGGACTATTCATTGCCGGAATCGTTGCATTCCAGCTGATAAAGGTGGGCTGATATGGCAGACAAGAAATCACCAGCAAGTGGCTGGCCGCTCGTCAAGGGTGACTTCCACGCAGGTGACGCAAACAGCCCGGTGGCTGTTGTCACCATGGGTTCACACCTCGACGAAAAGGGCATCTGTGACGCAGGTGCGGCATTGTGCGGTTCCTGTAAGACTGAAAACCTCGGTCTTGAAAAGGTCATCGCCAACGTCATCGCCAACCCCAACATCAGGTTCATGCTGTTCTGCGGTACCGAAGTCAAGGGCCACCTATCCGGCCAGACATTCGGGGCACTCCATAAAGGCGGTGTCAAAGAAGGCAGAGTTGTCGGTGCTGAAGGTGCTATTCCTTTCATCGAGAACCTCAATGATGCAGCGATCAAGCGCTTCCAGGAACAGACGGAAATCGTCAACATCATGGAAAGCGAAGACCTCAATGTAATCAAGGCAAAAATCAACGAACTCAAAGCCCGTGACCCGGGTGCGTTCGCTGCTGATGCCATTGTCGTAGAGGTCAAGGAAGCTGCAGGTGGTGCAGAAGAGACTGGTGGCGAAGTTCGCCCGTTGTCCGGTGAAATGGCACTTATCACTGCCCGCATGAAAGTCATCGAAAAGATGGTGACGAATATCGGATACCGGGACAAATTTGCTGCCGGGGTCTATGCAGGTAAGATCGAAGGCCTGATGATCGGTCTGATCATCTCGTTCGCCCTGGTCGGATTCCTGATGATGAGGTGAAAGAGATGGCAGAAGACGCAAAGAATACAGGACCAGTCAGGATGGTTGCGATTGAAAATATGGTGGAAAACATCCGCTATAAATCACAAATCCTGGCACGGACCAACAAAATTGACTCGGCAGTCAGCGCGACCGGTGTAATCGGGTTCATGGCAGGATTGCTCTGTGCATTGATCCTGATATTAATACCGGTATTTCTGGTGGGATGAGGTGGAAAAAATGGCAGACAAGAAATCACCAGCAAGTGGCTGGCCGCTCGTCAAGGGTGACTTCCACGCAGGTGACGCAAACAGCCCGGTGGCTGTTGTCACCATGGGTTCACACCTCGACGAAAAGGGCATCTGTGACGCAGGTGCGGCATTGTGCGGTTCCTGTAAGACTGAAAACCTCGGTCTTGAAAAGGTCATCGCCAACGTCATCGCCAACCCCAACATCAGGTTCATGCTGTTCTGCGGTACCGAAGTCAAAGGCCACCTATCCGGCCAGACATTCGGGGCACTCCATAAAGGCGGTGTCAAAGAAGGCAGAGTTGTCGGTGCTGAAGGTGCTATTCCTTTCATCGAGAACCTCAATGATGCAGCTATCAAGCGCTTCCAGGAACAGACGGAAATCGTCAACATCATGGAAAGCGAAGACCTCAACGTAATCAAGGCAAAAATCAACGAACTCAAAGCCCGTGACCCGGGTGCGTTCGCTGCTGATGCCATTGTCGTAGAGGTCAAGGAAGCTGCAGGTGGCGTTGAGACTGCTGCCGCAGGTGCAAATCCCCAGTTCCTCGAAATTGAGAAGAGACTCGATAAGATCGAGAAGCAGATCGAATTCGTGGATGCTGAGGTTGCGCAGCGTGTTGGGAGAAAGATCGGACGAGATATCGGCATACTCTACGGCCTGGTAGCAGGGTTAACCGTATTTGTGATGCTGTTGTTTTTGTACCAGAAATTGATGACATTGGTATAAGGAGGTGTAAAATAACATGTTCAAATTTGAAAAAGAACAGAGTGTCTGGGACTTCAACGGCACCATGATCGGTGGACAGCCCGGGGAGTACCCGACGGTATTGGGTGCCTCAATCTTCTATAACAAGCACGAAGTGCGTGCTTGATGACAAGACAGGAAAGATCGACAAGGCAAAAGCAGAAGCCCTCTGGAACCGCTGTCAGGTCCTCTCTGACCTGACCGGTATCCCGCACTTCATCCAGATTATCGCGGAATACGGCGAAGCATTCGAGAGCTGACTTCAGCTGGTTCGACAGCATTGACAACAAGACCGCCTTCCTGATGGACTCATCAGTTCCCAAGGCACTTGCCCATGCATGCAAGTACGTGACCGATGTCGGGCTTGCACACCGTGCGATCTACAACTCGATCAACGGTTCGATCATGCCCGAGAGCATCGAAGCACTCAAGAACAGTGATGTCGATGCAGCTATCGTCCTCGCCTTTAACCCGGCTGACCCATCCGTGGTCGGCAGGGAGAAGGTGCTCGTAGAGGGTGGCGTTGCCGGACAGACCAAAGGTATGCTGGAGATTGCAGAATATTGTGGTATCAAACGCCCGATTCTCGACACTGCAGCAACCCCACTCGGTCTTGGCAGCGGTGGCTCATACCGTGAGATCCTTGCATGCAAGGCAATCCACGGCTACCCAACCGGTGGTGCATACCACAACATGACCGTTTCCTGGACCTGGCTCAAGCGCTGGAAGGGAACGAGCAAAACCCCCTCAGTACTCGCGGCAGGATACGAGGGTAAAGACCTCCTCCTCAAGCAGATGTCCCACCACTACCTCGGCGGTATGGAAGGCATCAAGCAGGCAGCATGGTCAGCTCCCGATATCGGCTGCAACATGATTGCCAGCACGCTCGGTGCAGACCTGATTATGTACGGACCTATCGAGAACGTAGAAGCAATGATCACCGCACAGGCCTACACGGATATCGTTGTCCTTGAGGCTACCCGTCAACTGGGTATCGAGTGCAAAGCAGAAAATCACCCAATCTTCAAACTTATCTAATTTTTTTTTGTATTTTCAAGCGCTGCGGGTTATTTCGCCAGATAAGAAATTTCAGATTTCTTCGGGCACTGCTCAAAGGAAAGCAAAATGAGATTATCCATATGCGTTGAAATTGTCTGATATCTTCGAACTTGGGACTTTTTTCACTGAAATCACCAGCATCTGTTTTTGGGGTTTGGTCCGCTGAAGAGACCCAAGGTGATGGAAATACTCATAGCATGCGTAAATAATCTATCTCCTGTTTTTTTTCAAGTACGATCGTTTGAAGAGGGATAGGAGCACTCCTCTAGTCTTTGATAAAGGGGGAGTCTGCTCTACTTTGCTCTACTCTACCCTACTAACATCAACGGAACATTCACATTGGATGTCCAGAAGAATACCTGACCGGGAGTAAGAAAAGAATAGGGGGGATAATTTCTGTTTTTTATGAAATAAACTGCCGGTGAGTTTATACAAACGGTGTCAGAACTGAACACCACCAAGGCGAAGAGATACTTCAATCGGGGAGAAGAGAATCCTAAAAAAGTTCATGACTCTTGCTCTGCATAATTTAAAAAAAAGGTGGTTGTGCCAGATCCATTCTTGGGATACAGGAAGGGCCAGAGTATGTTCCCTTCCGTTACCCGCCTTTTTCGTGGTGCGATGATGATGCATAATCTGATTTAACGATACTATCGCGTCAGGGTCGCCTCACGACAGGGGTGAAGCAGTGAACCGAAACTTTAGGAAATGTCTGGAGTACTGCAGTAAGTTCCAAGGATGTAATCACGATCAGGACCGTGAAAAATCTACCCTGGTACGGTACACATTAAAAAAAAGAGGGGATGATGCTATTCAGTTATTCATACAGGGGTGAGAAACCCTGCTTGACAACATTCCCATACCGTAAAACAATTTTTGGATCGGTTGCACAGACAGGACAGACATAATCTTCAGGAAGATCCTCAAATTTTGTCCCGGGTTTGATTCCACGGTGGGGTTCCCCGCGTTTTTCATCATAGATATAGTCGCACATGGAACAGATATAGCGAGTCGGGCGCCATTCATCAAAGCCCCACTTGCCAATCTTGCCTTTTCCCTGAAATCCGCAGACCGGGCAAAGATACGTATCAGGAAGATCCTCAAAGGCAGTGCCTGTAGGAATTCCATTGTGCGGTTCCCCGCGAAGCGGTGAATAGACATACCCGCAGATCCTGCACTTGTACCGTAAAAGAGATTTACCTTTATTTTTTTTCACAGGTTTTTTTGATGCTGCAACCTTTTTTACTGCCAATGTAGTTTTCTTACCTGCGGCTTTGCCCGAGCTGGTGGAAATTTTTTTTGTTGCGGCTGCGGCTTTCTTTATCGGTGCAACCGGTTTTTTGGTCTTTTTCGCACTGCTCTTTTTTGACGTTGTTGCTGCTTTTACCATAAGTAATTCACACTCCTCAGCCCTTCATCAACCTCTTTTTTTTGAAGAGCCGGTTATAGGTGAAAATGGAGACTACCGGCTATTATAAATTTTGTTTAATGCAAGTATGAGTGGGGATATATGGCAGAGGTTGGTACTTACAAACGATCTTTGGGATTGTTTGAACTTGTCAGCCTCGGGGTAGGAGGGACGATTGGTTCGGGTATTTTCGTGGTGCCCGGCGTGGCCGCGAAGCTCAGTGGCCCGTGGTCACTCCTTGCCTGGTTGATTGTTGCCATATCCGCGTCCTGTGTTCTTCTTTCCCTTGCGTATGTGTCTTTCAGGTTTACGTCATCCAACAGTTTTTTTTCGCTCTTCAGTTCGGTATTTGGCATACCGGTTGCAGTACCACTCATCATACTGTACCTCATTTCTTCTGTATTTGGCATCTCAACCATTGCAGCAGGGATAGGTCAGTACTTATCCTACTTTGGCATATCCAACGTGCTGCTCATCGAGATCGCCATCATTGGTGCCTTCTGCTGGCTAAACATCACCGGTATCTCTCTTTCGGGGATGACCGAAAATATTCTCACCACCCTTAAGATTATTCCCCTCGTGATCATCGCGGTCCTGCTTATTCCCTTCGATAAACGTTGATAATTTTGTCCCCCAGACTCCGGTCACTGTCACGGGTTTCCTCGCAACGATTATTATTGTGTACTGGCCGTTTACCGGTTTTGAGATCAGCGCAATCCCGGTTGATGAGACGCGGGACCCGAAACTTATCCGGCGATCGCTCATACTGGTCATGGGAATTGTGGTGTCACTGTATCTTCTTCTCAATGTTGCACTTATCGGCAGTGTTGGTGCAGAAGCACTTGCTGCATCACCCGCTCCTCTTGCCACTGCAGCCGGGATGCTCTTTGAAAGTTCAGGTTCCTTTATTGCAATAATCGGGATTGTGGCAATGCTCTCCGCAATAAACGCCTATATAATCGGAACTTCCCGGATACTCCAATCCATGTCTGCCCGGTTTTCCGTTCCTAAGATTCGGGATATAAACCGTCAGGGCACTCCTGTGTATGCCCTTATTGCAGGTTGCTCGATCAGCGCGGCTCTCCTGCTCTTTTCCAATCATTTTGCCCAGCTTGCGACAATTTCCGTTATCACAACCCTGATCCCCTACATCTTTTTCTGTCTTGCCTCATGGGTGCTGGTGACCGATACCCGGGCCCGTCTGGTATCTGCCGCCGGAGCGATCTCAACTGCTGCTATCCTCATCATTTACTTTATCATTTAGGGAATGTATCTTAAAAAGCAAACACAATCCGCAACCAACAGATCCCGCAATTTTATCCGCAATCAGAGCGTATATCTTAAATCAGACTATGCAGGACATACTTTCAGAAATCATCTATGCATTTGCTGCCCTGTTCATCATCCTTGACCCGCTTCTTTCCGTACCGATCTTTGCTGCAATGACCAAAGGTCAGACACCGGCAGAAATCCATAAACAGGCGTTCATTGCAGTAGCGGTTGCAGGAGGACTGATGTACGTCTTCTTAATTTTCAATAAGATGATCTTTGATATCTTCAGGCTCAATATGGCCAGCTTCCAGATCGCCGGAGGTATTCTTCTTTTCCTTCTGGGTATTCAGGAAGCACTTGGTATCGAAATCGGGCATTGTAAGGATCATTCAAAAACAGCCGCGGGTGTGGTCATCGGAACACCACTTCTGTGTGGGCCGGGCGCCATCACCACGGTAATGCTTCTTTCAAGAGATTATGGCATCCTTGTCCCATTTATTGCTATTACCCTTTCCCTCATCGCCACCTGGCTCGTTCTCTACTATTCAGAGAACATCCAGCGCGTCTTAGGAGAGGTTGTAACTGATATCATGGGAAAAGTCCTTGGTATGCTGGTGGCTGCTATCGCGGTGAATATTATTGCATCAGGTATCATGGCTTATCTTACATTGGCATAAGACTTTTTTTGCCCACAACAGGTAAACCTGGTTGCCAGCACCAATTTTATCAGGAATCGCGCTTTACTGAATAAACTTCGACCATGTGATGGGGATGATAGCGCATTTTTGCTTCACGGAGTCCGGCTAATACCGAGATCGCTTTCCCGGTTAAGACAGGGATATTTTTTTGTCAGAAATGCTGCGGTTTCGGCATTGATCACCTTATAGATCCCTTCACAATCGGGCAGTCCTTTTTCAAAATGTACCAAGCGCGGTATCAGCATTGAGAGGTTCGAAGAGGGACATTGCACCGATTTTTGAAAAGACCCGTATAATCAATCCCTTGATCGCCAGTTCGTCAAAATGATCAATGGCAAAAAAAACCGCGTCCTTTTCATGGGCAAGGACCTTATCGTTTTCACACCCTTTCCATTCACACCATTCGATCAGGAATCGTTTTACTTCCTCCCAGTTTTCCCGGGTAATCGGCTCAACTGAGTTGGTGCAGTTGCGACGGAACTTGTTTATCTGGTGACGGATTGTCAGGTAATTTTTCCCCGGAAGCTCTGCAAGGTCTGCAGAGCGGTACACGTATTCAAAATGATTACGGTCGGGAACAAGGTTTATTCCAGGACAGATTTCCCGCATCCAGCGGGCAGTGTCCGGATCTATCAGCACGACGGGTTCATTGTCGCTGACATCCGATGCCAGCCGTAGCAACGATCGAAGGAGCGCAGGATCCCGTGGACCGATCGGGGGACGGAACCGGGTGACATCATCAATGGTGCTTGCG
Source organism: uncultured Methanoregulaceae archaeon (assembly GCA_963806845.1). GTDB lineage: Archaea > Halobacteriota > Methanomicrobia > Methanomicrobiales > Methanospirillaceae > Methanoregula. The sequence continues at coordinate 62,167 of CAWDZO010000006.1, read as the reverse complement.
ATAATGAGATTTTTTTGTACATAGGCATACTGGTAGTGTGCGTAATGATTCCAGCAGACCATATTCGTAAAGGTATTATCACTATGTGTCTGCGGATAATGTGCATAATGTTGCTCGAAAAAAGCCCGATCTGCAAGAGTAACGGGTTTAAAATCTTCCTGAGTAAGCATCACTTAATCACTCCGGAATTTCAGCGGAACATGTCCTTCCATAGGGTGAAATCCGAAGGGCAGGTAAAATTTTTCTGTATCCGGTTCTGCAATAAGACCGATCCAGGAAATTCCCCGTTCAACGCATTTTTTTACTAATATTGAAACGATCTTGAGCACCGATCCCGGTTTTCCGGTATTCCGGAAGCACCACAAGATCCTGGATATATCCATCAGAAACCCCATCAGATATGACTCTGCCCATTCCTACAGCATGACCTGTTTTCCTGTCGACCGCAACTGCAAACAGGAAACTACCCCGGATAAGACGGGGCAGATCTCCTTTGATCATATTCCTCCTTCCACCATCCGCCGGCACGGTACAGGTTTGCGATCTCCCCCTCATTCCAGGTTTGAACGAGCTGGATTGCAATGTCATCTCCCACAGTAATCACGTTCCCTGACACCGAGTTAAAGGATTTTCGCTTCTATATCCCGGGTAAAAAAAGGATATGCGATTAACGAGATCGTAGTAATATTCTGTTGTATGCAGAGTAAAAAAATTACCGGGTTTCATGAGAATTGAGCCGCATGATTGCAGTATCAACAATTGAGCCGAGTCCTTCAACACCCCAGTGCTCGGAGTTCAGGATTAGCTGATAGATGGAGAGATCGTTGATATCAATAGTATAATAACTGTGATACCTTTGCGCTTCGCACGCTTCCCGCTCGAGGGTGATCCGTTCTGCAGTCTTTTCATCCGCTATCTGGTCACGGAAGACAATCCGTTTTACCCGGCAGCCAATCGGGGCAAAGAGCCAGATCCTGAGATCCGCATCCTTGACCATCCAGCCGGAAAGCCTGCCTTCAACAATGATATTGTCCCGCTGCTCTGCAATCTCTTTTTGCCGGGTATCAATCATTGTATCAAATGACGGATTTTCCTGTGCCAGGCGCCCGAACTCTGCCAGTCCCATATTGTGTTCCTGTGCAAGCTGGCGGAAGACTTCACCTGCAGAGATTAATGAAAAACCGTGGCGTTCTGAGAGGTACCGTGAGAGTGAGGTTGTCCCGCTACCGGGCAACCCGCTCACGGTAATCCGCATCAGAGACCCCCGATGTTTAAGGATTTCCTGATGACCTGGCTCAAGGTGATTGAACAGATCATATACCAGAGCATCCATGCAGGGATAATCCAGACAGCCGGATCATGCAGACCGACAGTTCCGATATAGGGCAACGTGATAGTGACTCGGCACCTCGTTCAAGCCGGAAGAGCAGCCAGAAAAAGATCGGTACGGTCACTACCAGGATATATGCCATCGGCTTGAACTGGTTCTGGGACATTTCAAGCTGTTCCTTCATAACCCGGTCTTTTTTTGCATCCATTTTCTTGATCTTCTTCTCATCCTGGGAGAGTTGCGCTTCGCGATACTCGGTCTGGAACTCCTTCATCCGTTCCTGAGTCTCAGTCATCTTCTCGTAATCTATCGTATATTTCTGGATGATCGAGGAGTACAATCCCGTAAATGCCGAGAGGATCACAATGAGAATATAAAAGGGAATTTTAAACCCGTCGACAAGGGTGAGAATGCACCATCGATACCCTGCCCGACTCCCACCCGTCAGCCACTCGATGCTGTAGGAAAACATCATCAGCATCATAAAGCCTAATGCAATGTAGATACCGTATTTATCCCAGATCTTTCCAAAATCCATATATTCACCTGAGCACGGCTGCCATATCCTCTGCAGCACGTTCGAGTAGGAAGTCAGCGTTTATCACAATTTTTACCGTGCAACCGGTAAGCATCGCATATGCAGCAGCAATAGAGCGATTGAACTGCTGGTGTTCTGCTATCGATCGTGCACCCTCTTTGTCCCGGGATCGCGTCTCATCCGTCAGACGCCGCATGAGGATCTGGTCATCATCCGTTTCAACGAGAACAATAGTATCAGGCATAATCTCGCGCAGCACCCATTCGGGAAGTCCCGCAAGAGTAACCTTTCGGCGTCTTTACCGATGCATGCGTATCGATCAGCACGTTGCCCTGGACCTGTGCAATTGCCTGCGCAGCACGCTGTTGCAGTCGTTTCTGGACTGCACGGTCCAGTGTACGCATCTGGTCCCGGTCCTGAACGATTTTGTCGTTCATTGCCACCTCAAACATGAAGGTGCCGAAATTAATGGATTTGTATTCGACACCTTCATCTTTGATTTTCTTTAACGCCTCGTTGACGACCGTCGTCTTTCCGACGCCCGGTACTCCGGTTATGATGACCTTTTTTCCATCCATCCTGGTCCCTTCCACGTCTTCACTCTTTACCAAAGAATGTCCGCATGAACGGGTACATCTCCATGATCTGCTGGCTTGCGATTTCCTCATAGAGACGGTAAGTGATACTTACCGTCAGCAGCAGTCCAGTTCCGCTCACACCACCGATGACACCAAAGAGGTTTGCAATTACACTGAGTACACCAATAAAAACACCACCAATGACCGTGACCCGGGGGATATACCGGTCAAGATACTTTTCAAGTACCTGCGGGTTCCTGCGGTAGCCGGGAATGGACATACCCGATAACTGGATTTGCCGGGCCACATCTTTTGAATCAAGCCCGGCAGTTTTGATCCAGAAGAGCGCGAAGATCGCACCACCGACCACCATGAATGTGATATCTACTCCCAGACGTAATAGAACCTGCCATGGAGCATGCCCGAGATCAGTAAGACCACCACATCCAGTCACTGGGACCGTTGATTGGGTGTCAGGTAATACATTATACCATTAATCGGCTGTCGCACCAACAAATGTCCCGAATATGGTAATACCAATATTGGAGAGGAACATTCCAATCATCTGGATGTTTGCCTGTAACACCCTGACGAGGATCATTGGCAGGACACTGGCGTAGATGAGTTTGACCGGGAAACGTGCCCGTGCACCCCTCACCTGAGCGTGAGCGAGCGGGATCTCGATACGCGTTGATTCGACATAGACAATGATTAGGAAAATTGTAATGGTCGTAACAAATGCAAGCATATCCCTGCCAAAGTAGGTGATATAACTTGCCCCATCGAGACCGATGGCAACGAGCACGAGGGAAAAATCCGACAGGATACGGATCGGCAACCGCTGCCCACTGAATGAAACCGTTAACAAGTGCCTGGGATATACCGGCGATGATGAAGAGACCGACACCTGAACCGATACCCCATTTTGTTACTACTTCATCCATGAAGAAGATGAGGAGACCGCCGATACAGATCTGAATGAAGATGAGGAAAGATACTGCAAAGAGGTTGCCACCAAAGAATTGCTGGGCGATAACCGGGTCGGGTTGAATGAAACCCCCCACAAGGTTCGGGGCAGCTTCAATGACGATCATGACCATGATAAGGATCTTCTGAAGACCCATGTACATGACCTGTCCGCGCGTCTCGCTTGTATCAATATGGAGGATATCTGCTCCTTTGAGCAGCTGGAGCACGATGGATGCTGTAACGATTGGTCCGATACCCAGTTGAACGATTGAACCACTTGCACCTGCAAGAAGTGCACGCCATGCCTGGAATAAATCCTCGGACTGGGGTGCCATGCCAAAAAGCGGGATATTCGTCAGGGCAAAATACAGAATTAATATTGCAACGTCCAGATCAGTTTATTCTTGAAATGGACATGTCCCTCAGGACTCTTGACTGCAGGCATCGCAGCGAGCAGGGGTTCCATTCGATCCAGCAGGTTTCCCATTGTTTCACCAAAAAATTACAGGTCTGGTCAGACGATTTGCGTCTTTCCACCCATCTTCTCGATCTTTGCCTTCGCCGACTTCAGAGAATGCCTGCGAGGAGATGTTTAACTTTTTTGTGACTTTGCCGCTGCCCAGCACCTTATCGATGCCCATATCAGCAGTATTGATCACGATGACATCCCCTTCATACTTTGCAATACCCTGAGCCAGGAGCGATGGTATGATCTGGTCGATAATCCCGACATCCATTACCGTTACGGTAGTCTGGGAACAATTCGAGAAACCATCCTTTCCAAAGACCGGTCCTCCCATCTCTTTATACCACTTGACAAAGTGGTGAGCGTTAATACCGGCACGTCCCCGGCCGCCGCGGTTACCTGCACCCCGCCGATTCTTATGGGTGCCGCCACCGCATGTCCGCGATCCGCGGTACTTTGAACGTTTGTTGGTTGGCATCCTGCTTCACCTCATCTTATAGAGGAGAGTATTGATCTCCTGACCATAATAGCCAAGCGCCCCGCCCTGAGGGAAGGTACGTTTGGTGGTCTTGTATCCCTTGCGCGGTGGATGAAGGCGTAATACGGGTTTGAGGCCCGGAATTTCGCGCAGTTTTGTTTCACCACTCGCAAGCGCCTGTGCAAATTGAGAGATGCTGCCGTACGTCGAGTTCGATTTGATGTACTCATCGGTGAGCGGTGCATCACCAATAACCCTGCCGCGGGTCAGCAGCAGGGTCTCAATGGTGGATGCATCGGCTTCGCCATAGGCAACATAATCCTTTACCTTGCGGATCATGCCGAGGTTTTCCGGTGTGTCCGGAACAAGCACGCAGTGGTTGATGTGATGAAGGCGCAACATCTTGAGTGTGTCCTTGATATCCCGGCGGGTTTTAACGACGCCACGGACCTGCACAACCGCGAACATTTACGGCGACCTCCCTGTCCTGATCATATTGGTTTCATTGAGGGCGTTGAAGGTAGCTTTCGCGAAGTTGATAGTAGTGCGCGTCTGTCCGCGTGCAAAAGTCCACACATCCTTGATACCTGCGAGCTCAAGCACTTTCTTACTGATATCACCAGTAACAAGCCCGATACCCTGGGGTGCGGGTTTAAGGGTGACCCGGACGCTGCCTGCAGTTCCCTGAACCTGCATCGGAATCGAATGGGTTGCATCGCACCCGCATTCCCAGCTGCCGCAACCGCGCCGCACCTTAATAAGATTCATCTTTGCTTTCACGATCGCCTTCTTGATCGCATTCCCGACCTGTACGTCCTTACCCTGACCGAATCCGATATAACCGTTCCGGTTGCCAACGATAACAACGGCACGGAACTGAACGCGGCGACCTGAGTCGGTCATCCGCTGCATCATGGCGATATCAAGAACCTCATCTTCCAGATCGGGAAGGAACATATCGACGATCTGGGGTTCCTTGATCGGCCTTCCGCTCTCAAGTACCTGGTCGATATTTTTGATCTCTCCCGAGGCAACGAGTTTGCCAAGACCGGTGACCGGGCGCCACTCTTCTCTTTCATAAGCCATTTACACCAGCTCCTTTTTTATGGCGTCTGCCACCTGCTCGACATTCGCAACAATATCACCGGCGTTTTTGTTGTATGCCGCGATATGTGCACCTTTGGCCCGTTCATCTGAGGGGAGGATCTTCTCCCCATGGGGAACATCAAGTCCTGCTTCAACCGCACCTTTAAGCGCGGCAAAGACCCGGGCACCAGGTGTTGCGCGATTGAGCCCGATATCCAGAATAGCCCTGCCGTAATCTGCTTTTTTCGCTTTTACGGCAAAGAGCATACCGGTCAGGTAGGCTGCCGGTGTGTTGGATGTCGATCCCTTGTATCCGTATGTTTCCAGCTCGGCAGAATTTGCTGCAACGAGTGTGCGGTCGCCATCCATCTCTGCTGTAACGAGTTGGATGATGATATGCCGGTTTGTCTTGCGCACAACCATTCGTGGCGCATCTGCTACGACGAGCCTGGTCCGCTTGTAGTAATCGGTTTTGCCCTCTCTTCGTCTTCTGAAGGGAACAAAATACCGTGGTCCTGTCGCCATGTTACTTCATCCTCCCTGCGAGGATCTCCATCTGTGCCTTCATGTGCGCAACGCTCCTGAACTGCCCGCCGGCCGCTTTCCGGTAAATTATGCGGTACAAATGCCGGTCAATCGTACCGGCATCGCGGAGTTCAACGAGCACTTTTCTGATAGCACGGATCTTCTGGACCCACGCCGTTTTGCTCGGATTGCGGGCACCTGCCGCACCCTTCCTTTTTCCGGCGCCTTTGCAGTGACCGTATGACCGTTTTGCGATCCGTGCACGGGCCCTGCCACGGCTTACACCTTTCTTCTGATGTGCCTTGATTGCGCCATCAGTGACAAGCCCTCTCAGGTCTTCACGTGAGATTGCGTTCTCGATATCCGAGATACGGGCCGGGTCAAACCAGACACGGTTGACACCGCACTTTAATACTGCGGCAGCGATGCGTTTCTGGCTGGCGACATCACTCATTCTTCTTCACCTCTGACTCGGTCTTCTTTTTTGCCTTGGGTTTTGCAGCTGCCTTGGGTTTGGCTTCAGCAGAAGCATCCGTCTTTGGCTTAGCAGTTTTCTTGGTTGTTTTTGCAGGATCTGCTGCCTTAGTTTTTTCCGGTGCTTTTTCTGCTGGTTCCGCTTTCGGTTTTGCAGATGTCTTCTCTTTTACCGGAGCCTTTTTCTCTTCTGCCTCGGGAGTTTTCTTTGCCTTCTTTGTATCTTTCTTGACAGGTTCTGCCGGGGCTTTTGACTTTTCGGGCTTCTTTTCTTCCTTCTTCTTTTTGTCCACGCTCTTTGCTGGTTCCCGGGTCTTTTCCTGTTTCGGTTCGGTCTTTACCATGTGGGGATTCAACACCTTGAAACCTGCAGCAAGTGCCTTTTCCTGGAGACCAAGCACGTGTGCGCTCACCGACTGTTGCTCCTATACGGATCGCATGAGTCTTTGGATCGATTCCCTCAAGTTCCTTGACCGAGGAGATCAACACCTCGAAAAATCCGCTGGGGTGCATACCGCGCACCGCAATCGGGCTTCCAAACCCGGGCTTGGGGAGAGCTCCCTTTGCCTTCTTCTGCTCTCTCTGCTTATTGTGCTGCCCCCGGGGCTTTCTCCAGGAGTCAGAGAGTTGCTTCTTCTTACCGTATCCGTCACGCTTGAAGCTTGCACCCTTTTCTACGCGCACCCGGATTAACCGTTTTATTTCAGTGGTCATCGATATCAGCCCCTCTGCACAATATAGATGCCATCCTGGAAGACTCTGGGGTCACGGTTGCGTATATGAGTTGCATGCTCAATGTTTGCTGCCGAGGTCCCGACCAGTTCGCGGTCGATTCCCGTGAGCACAACTTCATCATTTGCAATCTTTGCGGTAACACCCGGTTCAATCCGTGCGTAACGTGCCTTCTTCTCACCAAGGAAGTTGGCTATCTCAAGCCGGTTTCCCTGAAGTTTCAGCTGGATCGGGAAGTGGCTGTAGACCATTTTCAGGTGGTACTCAAACCCTTCGGTGACACCACGGCACATATTTTTGGTATGTGCCTCCAGTGTCCCAACCATCGCCGCCATCTCTTTCCTTTTGGATTCGGTTGAAATGGTAACGTCGTTTCCCTCGCAGGTCACGGTTACCTGGGGGAACCGTATATTACGTGAGAGCTGCCCTTTTGGCCCTGTTACTCGAAGCTGCGAACCATCCAGATGCGCTTTTACGCCCTCGGGAATTTTTACTATTCTTATTGCTGACATGATATCGCACCTTTTAATAAACATACCCGAGCAGTTCGCCACCGATACCATCCTTTCTCGCCTGTTCGTGTGAGATTACCCCACGCGAGGTAGAAAGTATCAGCAGCCCGAAGTTCTTTCCGGGCAGGTACTGCTTCTCCCAGTATTCCATCTCATCCATCTGTACCGAAAACCGTGGGGTTATTGCGCCGCAGCGGTTAATTTTGCCTGTGAGGTGAACCTTAAGCTGTCCACCCCTGCCATCATCGATGAACTCGAAACTGCTGATGTAACCGGCGTCCTGCATAATACGGAGCATCGCGCCGATGAGTTTACTCGCTGGTTCGATGATGCACACGGACTTACCGGTGTCACCGGCATTTTTTAAGGCACACATTCCGTCTGCTATAGGATTACTTCGTGTCATTGTGCATCCACCTTCAGCTCATCTTTTTAAATCCGATTTTCCGGGCCCACTCACGGAAGCACTGCCTGCAGAACATGATATGATATCTGCGCACAAGCCCCTGTTTACGCCCGCACATCTTGCATTCGTTCGCACCGCGACCATAGATCTTTTTCTGTACTCCAGCCATTAGCGCACCTCAACCTGATACTGCTCTTTGAGAAATGCAATCGCATCTTCTTTTTTCACGCGCTGTTTTGCCGGGAGTTTTTTCTGCTCCATGCGCCTGCGGGTGATCCGTATGCCTTTGCGTTCGAGCACCACATTGACATCCATACCAAAGATACCAATCTGTGGGTCGTAGGACATGCCAGGAAAATCAGTATGTTCTTCTATACCAAATGAGATATTCCCGCTCTTGTCGAACTGGGTCTCAAAGACCGTTTTGTTGATGATCCCAATTGATGTCGAGAAAAAATCCCGGGCTGATTTACCGCGGAGGGTGACCTTGCAACCTATCGGGGCACCTTTCCTTATGGAGAATGCCGGTTGGGTCATCTTGGCAATGCTCCTGATAGGAGTCTGTTTGGTGATCGTCTTCATGATGTTTTCAGCTTTTACGAGCTTTTCGCCGCTCTCGCCGACTCCCATGTGAACGACCACCTTGTCGATATAGATATCGCGCATCGACATCACTGTTCAATCCCCCAGGCTGCTATCGCGGATGTCTGTTTACCGACTATGTAAATATAGGGAGCAATCGTGTCAAACCGTGTCTTTGTCGCTTCATCCTCCAGGATGATCTTATTGGGCACACTGCCTGGTATCAGGACAATGTCAACGATTCGTGCGACCTTTCCTGAATGACGACCCCCGATAACCATTGCCATGTTACCAATAGCAAACGGGAAGTGGTCAACAATCTTGAACCTTGTTTCGGGTTCAAGCGAAAGGATGATCGAGTCACCGGCTTTGTAAGTGTTATCAGCAAGCAGGTTGGCTCCATCCCTCATGTTGAGCTGAACCTTTCCGCCTGCGACAATAGTCTTGTTTTTGACCTTGCACAGACGAGTCTTTGCTGCCTCAGCATCAATCTCAATGGAGACATGACGACCGTTCTTGTCACGCAGGATACGGTAGAATTTGTTGATCTTCGGTAACGAGATAATATCAAAGATACCAATACCCATCTTTGCGTCACGGCAGGGTCTTCCATTGATAATTACATCATTCTGATGAAGGATCTGCTTGACCTCTTTTAAATTCCGCGCAAGACCCATGTGATCACGGAGCCAGACTGCAATCGGCATTGCATTTGCGTTGTGCGGTCCGGGCGCCGTTTTCGTAATGAATTTCGTGGTCTTCTTTGCAATATGCCACGAGTCCGGGGCGTTTAATCGCTTGAGATGATCCGACATTATTCAGCCTCCCCTAATTTTGCTTCACGGCGCTTGTCAGTGAGATTCAGTTTGGTGAGTTGCACATTTGAGGCATCGACGGTCCGGGGTACTTCAGTTCCATCTGCTTTCGTGGAAGAAACACCATGGACAACAATTTTTGACTTCTTGGTATCAACTGCATCCACAATTCCCTCGTTGCCAACAAAATCTCCGCGGGTTACTTTAACCGTATCACCCTTAATCACACGCAGCGTCTTTTTCTTGTATTTTTCTTTGAGCGCAGCGGAGAGCGGGGCGTTGAGGTATTTGGTCTTCACGTGTGAAGGTGCCTGGTAGCGTGCCTTTCTCTGCTTTCTTGGCTGTTCGCTTTCGATTCGTACCATTCTTCCCACCTCACACAATGATCGTTGCCATGGAACCGAGCTTGGGGAACCGTTCCGCGACCTCGCGGGCGATCGGACCCTTGATCTCCGTCCCTTTTGGCTCGTTCTTCTCATCCACAACAACAACTGCGTTGTCATCAAAGGATACCCGCATGCCGTTAGGTCTGCGCATCTCCTTTTTCTGACGGATCACTACAGCACGCACAAGTTTGCGGCGCATGTCGGGGGTACCTTTCTGGACACTCGCAGTGCAGAGATCCCCGAGGCCCAGCTTGGGCTGACGGCGTCTGACACCGTGGTAGCCGAAGACAGAAATGATCTGTACCTGTCCTGGCACCGGTATTGTCTGCACAGGCAAGTCTTGTCCCGGTTGCAAGTGCGCGAGGAATGGTGGACTGCTTTGCCTTCATGGCTGCAGCACCTCCACGACAACAAAAGTTGTACTCTTAGACAGCGGTCTGCACTCAGCGATCTTCACCATGTCGCCAACCTTCACCTGGATACAGGGAGGGTTGTGGGCGTGAAGTTTCGAGCTGCGTTTTTCATACCGCTTGTATTTACGGATGTAGTGCAGGTAATTACGTGCAACTACGACCGTTCCCATCATTCGATCGCTCACGACTTTGCCGGTGATCACCTGGCCGCGCACCGGTAAAGTGCCGTGAAACGGACAATTAACGTCCTGGCATTCTTGTTTTGGTGCCTGGACGTTCAATCCAATGTTTAGTGCCATTATTTTATCCTCTTCTTTTCGTGCAGGTTGATTCTCTTTTCAGGAGCCAGAACCATCACGGATCCATCTATCTCAACAAGTTCACTGCCTGGAAGGTGCAGCTGAAATCTGCTGTGCATCTTGGGGATGCGTTTGACCCCGTGTGAGGTCTCAATTATCAGCAGGTTTTTTGTTTCATCGATGATGTGCCCGCATAGTCCCCGGTGAAGGGGGTTTGCAGCTCCCGATACCAGAACGTCCAGTCCGATCAGTTCATGCCGGAGGACATTCTGGGGAGAGATCATACGTTTCTCCTGCGGTTCTGCTCAGTCATCAAACGGGCGATTGTTCGCCGGATTTCTCCTATATGACCCGGGTTCTCTGTGGCGCCACCGGCACTTACTTTACCGTAATGCTGGACGAGCTCCATCCGGAGTTTTTCCATCTGTTCCTGCAGTTCTACTTCAGAAAGCTGCTGGACTTCCCGTGCTCGTAATATTGCCATTACCGATCCTCCCTGAAGGGTATTTCATCGGGAAGGGCTGGTTCATCAGAGTCAATATCGCCAATATCAGTGACGGTTACTTTAGGTGCCGGGCGCTTCTTCTCCTGTTCAATAATTTCAAAGTGATCCGGTAATTTCGCACCGGCAGGTACGAGCTTTACCTGAACGCCAATAACACCGAGTTTCTTGATAGCGACGGCATAGCCTTTCTCAACAATGGTGTTGCTCGGTTCGCCGCAATGCTTGATGTATCCTTCAGTAAATTTCTGGGTACGGGCACGTGCTCCGGTTAATTTACCGGCAATCACGACTTCACATCCCAGCGCACCGGAGTCCATAACCCTGCGAAGAATGCTTGATCCCGCTTTACGGAAGTACCAACCTCGTTCAAGGGCGTTTGCCAGCCGTTCTGCCATAATCTGGGCGTTGAAGCTGGGGTTTGTAACCTGCTGAACTTCAATCTGGGGAGATTCAACCCCATAATTCTGAGCAAGGTCCAGGGTCAACTGGTGAACCAGTTTGCCGCCTTTTCCGATAACAATACCTGGTTTTTCTGCAAAGATGGTGACCTGTGTGCCCAGCGGGGTTCTTGCAATATCCATGCCACCGTATCCTGCACGTTTCAATTCCTTTGACAGGTACTTTTCAACACGGGCTTTCCGCACACCTTCTGATATAAACTTCTGCTCTACTGCCATCAGACCACCTCACGGACCACGACTTCGAGGTTCACGGTTTCACGGACCTTGGGCGTTGCCCGTCCCATTGCACGGGGGAAGAAAGATTTCTGGGCCCGCCCGCGGTTTGCAGATACGTGAATGATCTCAAGATTGTCGGCATCGAGACCGATATACTCGGCATTCTTCTTTACCGATTCAAGAACACGGATATATGCCTTTGATGCCTTCACCGGGTACCTTCCTGCATCCCAGTTTCCCGGGAGGCCACGTTTGTGCGCCACATTCCGGTTAAAACGCCGGAACGGGATTGCTTTCTTCAAACCGACAACCTCATTCAGGTACGCGATTGCGTCGTTCACGCGCTGGTGCCTGATGAACGTGGCAATTTCGATCGAATGCTTGGGCGACATATTAAGTTCGTTAGCCTTCGCTTTTGCGATGTTGTCGCCACTGATTTTTTGTGAATAATCAATTCGTGCCATGTTCATCACTTCAGCGGAACGTATTTGCTGCCTCTTGTTGCACCGATACCGGCGCTACCATGAGCGACCTTCCTTCTTGTCAGTGCAAACTCCCCCAGATAGTGGAAGACAGACTTCCGGCTGAAATTCAACTTTCATGAATTCCTTGCCGTTATAAATCTCAATGGTTTTACCTACCATCTCAGGCATGACAATCATTTCGCGCAGGTGCGTTCTGATCTTCTCGTCACCTTCACGGACCTTTGTAAGCAATATCTCTTCACCACGGGAGAAACCGCGTACTACCTTGCGGCGTGCACGGGCCGTCATGAGCGGGAGGAGTTCGCTTATCCCCATCGCCTTCAGCTCGTCAATCCTGTATCCCCGATAGGTGAACTCTTCACGCCTTCTTGGCATTCTCTTCTGAGTCTTTTTTGGTGCTGCCATACCCTTCACTTCCTGCTCTTACCTGTCCTGCGTGCAGCCACATGTCCGACAGTCCTGCCCGGGAGAGGTCCCTCGTGCAATCGTCTTCGGGCGACCGGTGTGCTGGTGACCGCCGCCACCAAACGGGTGGTCGATGACGTTCATAGCGACACCACGGACGCGTGGCCAGTTTGACGCTGTGTTCTGCATCTTGTGGAACTTGTTACCTGCTTTCACAAACGGCTTGTCGACACGACCGCCGCCGGCAACAATGCCGATAGTTGCGCGGCAACGGTGGTTGAACCATTTGGTCTTTCCACTGGGCATCCTGATGCCGACCCGGTCCTCAATCTTATCGATAACAACCGCCTGAACACCAGATGCACGGACAAATTTGCCGCCATCATTCGGGCGTGCTTCGATATTGCAGATGTATGTCCCGGTGGGAATATGCTGAAGAGTGAGCGTGTTGCCGTTCTTTACTTCAACATTGGATCCCCAGGTTATGATTTCACCAATACCGAGACCTTCGGTGACCAGCATGTAGACTTTGGCCCCGTCCTCGAGTTTCACGAGTGCTATCGGTGCATTGCGTGCCGGATCATGTTCGATATCGATGACACTTCCCGTGATTTTTTGTGTATCATCACCGATGTGCTTCAGTTCGGCCTTGTACCGGTGGGATGGTGCTCGATAGGTCGGGCCTCCCTTGCCCCGGCTTTGTGTTGTAATACGATGTCCCATGTTCCCACCTACATAATGCCAAGCCGCTGAGAATTTCCTCGGCGGCTTTTTCGTTCTCAAAACTCACGATTGCCTTCTTTTGACCGTGCATGGTCATGAGCGTGCGAACGCTTTTGACGTTCTGTCCAAACGCTTTTTCGATTTCACGTTTGATCTGGCTCTTGGAGGCTTCACGGCTGACGAGGAACTGGAGTTTGCTCTGGTTCTCTAAAAGGACCATTGCTTTTTCCGTTACAAACGGGTATTTCAGAACCATTTATCTCCCCTCCAGGCGCACAAGGGCACTCTCTGTCCAGACCGTCAGACGTCCTGCCAGCATACCCGGTGCAAGGTGCTCGACATTCAGCTGGTCTACAGTCACTACATCGACACCGGAAAGGTTGCGTGCTGCACGCAGCGGTTTTCCAGCGGTGACAATGAGCAGGCTCTTTCTCTGCTTGAACCTGCGACCACGCATCTTACCTCTTCCGGCACGGACTTTCTTGCTCTCCTTTGCCCGTTCGATATCATGATAGACACCTGCAGTGGTAAGCGCTGATATGACGTCCTGCGTACGGTCGAGTGACTCAAATTTATCCTCAAGGATAACGGGAACTGCACCATCGAACCGGTGACCGCGACCGCGGATGAGATCCGCAGAGATACTCGCAGCTACCGCTGAACGGAATGCCTTTTGTTTTTCTTTCTGGTTGATCTCTTTGATCAAAATTTTGGCGACTTTCGGAGGATGTGCTTCACGACCCCCTTTAGCCTGCGGAACTTTTGCAGCGCGTGAACCATTTTTGATACGGGGCACATGCGATGAACCGCGGCCACTTCCCCAGCCGACTGCTGAAGAACAGATACCGGCATACGGATTTGTCCCATGGGGTTGCCGCCGCGTGCTCTGAAGTGCCATGACTGCCTTTTTGATCAGATCGGGGCGGTACTCCTCGGAAAAGAGTTCCGGAAGTTCAATATCTCTCGCGATTCCGCCATCAAGTGTTTTAACCTGTGCTTTCATCTCTGATCATCCCTGTTTGCTCTGGACGCTCACAAACTGGATTGTCGGCATCCTGACGACATGTTCACCAAGGCGCATTGCCGGACGAATACGGATAAGCCGCTTGACCGGGCCTGGAATAGAACCCTTGACAAGGACATACGGGCTCCTGAGTACACCATAGTGCAGGAATCCGCCGGAGGGTGTGATCTCGCTGGCGTTTTCACTAACCCTTAAAATACGTTTGTTAAACTCTGTCCGCTGCTGGAATCCCAGCTGACCCATCTGAGGGTACTTGCCACCTCACATGATGGGGATTCCAGGGTCCGAGGGTACCCAGGTGGCGCTCCTTTCCACCAACGGAGTGTTTGCGCTTGCGCAGCGCTATACCCCACCGCTTTACTGCACCATTCGTACCCTTACCGGTGGTGATGGCAGTAATATCGGCATATGCTCCGGTCTGGATGACATTGTTCAACGAAACCTCTTTTCCCAAGAATACCCTGTGCAAACTCCCACTGCTTTTTGATGTCTCCGCCACCCACCTTGATCTCCATGAGATCGGGCACTTTCTTCGGGACGCCAGTGAGGATCGCGGGTTGTGTATAGGAGACCGCATAGATCTCGGTAACTGTACCGGCTGCAACTGCATCCGAAAATTTCTTCTGCGCAGCATCTTTGTCATAGTCTTTTGGCAGGGTGATACGGCGACCAAGCACGGTATCGAGCTGGTCTGCCCAGACTTCTGTCAGCGCATGTTTGCCGTAGGTATCTTTAGAGTAGGCACGAATTGCAGCGACCTTCATCGAGGGGATTTCAATAACGGTGACCGGCACCATAATTTCCTTTCCCTCGGTGGGACTGTTCTTGTGATCATCTACCATGATAACATGCGTCATACCTACTTTATATCCAGCAAACCCCTGCAGTACCGGTGCCCCATCATAGAGAGGCCACGATTGATATTTCGGGATCGGGCTCTTTGCACGCTTTCTTGGGCTGAATGCAAGAGAACCACGGCGTGGTCTGTTAATTTTTGGCATGTGTTAATCAATCCTTTTTCTGCGTGTAGGTTATTCCTATTGCGACACGAATTTTTGATTAATCCGAGACTGTGTGATAACTTTGTCTGGTTAAGATGCCAACACGCGACGCCAGTTGAGAAAACCGGAGAACTCGGGTAATACACTAATCCGCAGTTGTGGATTTTTTATGTATTATTGAACGTCCAGTTTTTTCATCTGGCTACGGACATAGGGATAATAGTATCATCATCCTTGAGCTGGTATGCACCAGCATTCCTGTCTCGCGAAAGAAGATCCTGACAATAACGCATCCATCTGCTCCATGATGAGAGCAATTGGAACGGGCTCGTTTGTTCAAACGTCGACCCATGCGTGCTGGTCAGATCCCACTCAGTCAGCCTGTTGTGACGAGTCACAACTCCTTCTCGGGTTTCCCCCGCAATAAAGCGGAGTTTACCAATCGAGGATTACCCACGGCACAACCGACTTTCCTGTGTCCGGAATTCTGGTTCCGCCGTATGATGGTATCAAAAATGTGCTTTTCATCATGTCAGCACACGGTTCCATCAGAGGATAACCTCATATCGGCTTCCTTAATCATTGCATAAAAAAGGATATAAACATATGCCAAAGTCTGGTTACAAGATGCTATGGTGTCCAGAGGGGAAAAACGCATTTTAATTTTTCATTATTTTCATGTTGATTTCATCCAAAGTACAATTCACCGAGATCGGTTATATACACGATAATATCTTCACATACACAACGCGCTTTACAACACTGGGGACGGGTCTCTCTCAAACGGTTTATCAGGGAAATTGTATCATACATTACTTTTATGTTTATTTTTTCTGCTTCTCCAAAGATAATGGAGGGCACATCAAAAAGATCAGTCCCTGAAGGGATAGTGCAGAGGTGGGTTGCATCCAGCGTATAGAGAAATTCAAGTGTTTCTTTTGCCCTTCTAATATTCTCCATAGCGCTCTTTTCAATCGTACAGACATTCGCTTTGGATGTGGAGATAATATCAGCAATCTGCTGCTGGGTCAGCCCTTGTTTACGGTACCTGAGAACCTCCATCTGGCGTTCAGTGAGCAGACCATCTTTCATAGTATTAAATACTATATCTAAACTTAAACACTTTTCGTTAACTATTCCAAATACAAATGTACTGTTGAAAATGTCTTCATTAAGAAATCCTCATGTACTGTAAAAAATTGGTTTTCCCATAATTTTTCGAGCGAGAGAGGACATTTCAAAATGTTTATATGAATACCGGGTCATAATAACGTGTTATAAAAAAAATCGAGGTGATTTAGATGGTTGTTAAAGTAGGAGTTGCAAAACTCGGCAATATTGCAAGTGGTGTAATGGCAGAACTGCTTCTCGATGAGAGAGCAGACCGTGAAGACATGCAGACATTCATGGCGACCAGCGGCACAAAACTTGAGCCGGCGGATGTTGACCGTGTAGTTTCCAACCTGAAGGCATACAAACCGGACTTCTGTATTGTAGTCTCCCCCAACGGGGTTCTCCCCGGACCAACCGGTGCCCGCGAACAGCTCGCTGCAGCAGGTATCCCGGTCATCATCATCACTGATGATGTAACCACGAAGAAGGAATGGGAAGGAGTCAAGGCAAGCAATTTCGGCTACATCATCATGAAGGCAGACTCCATGATCGGTGCACGCCGCGAGTTCCTTGACCCCGTCGAGATGGCAGACTTCAACGGCAACCTTGTCAAAGTGCTGGCAATTACCGGTGCATTCCGCAAAATGCAGATTGCTCTTGACTTGGTCATCGACCAGGTGAAGGCAGGAAAGAAGGGCGCAGAACTTGTGCTCCCGAAGATCGTCATGACCACCGACAAGGCTGTCGACGGTGAATTCACCAACAACTATGCACTCGCAAAGGCACGCGCTGCCCACGAGATCGCCATGGCTGTTGCAGGACAGAACGTCAAGGGCTGCTTCATGACCAAGGAATGGGAGAAATATATCCCGATCGTTGCAAGCGCTCACGAAATGATGAAAGTTGCAGCAATGCTCTGTGACGAGGCCCGCGAGATCGAGAAGGCAGGCGACAGCATTCTGCGCAAGCCCCACAAGAAAGACGGCACGCTCGTCTCCAAGAACAAACTCGTTGCAAAATTCGAGTAAATTTTTTATTTTTTCTCTTTTTTGTAGAATTTTCCCAGGTCTTCGGGAAGCGTCATTATTACCGGTTCCAGATGGAGCCGTTCCATGAATGCAGAATCACTCGTGGATGAAGGGTTGGGGTTGATCCGGGAGATCATGGAGCAGAACGCCCGGAATCCATGATCGTTGCCGCTCTTATCAAAAAAAATGGACATATTGAACGCATGGGTTCCCAGTTCCCGGTATAATGAGATGATCTCAAGTATGCCCCGCGCCACGAGATCCACGTAATTTTCCATTTCATCAAGCGTGGAGATTGGCAGTATCCCCCGCACCTCGCGCTCACCAACCGGTACCGCATGGGCAGACCAGAGAATTTCATCACCGAACAGGTACCGATCAGAGGATCTTTCCTGCTCCCTTACTGCATCCCAGTAGTTCCTGCCCTGTTTTCTGCGGTACTGCTCACTTGCGGTAAGATAAGCAGTCAACAATACGGGATGGGCATGAATCTGACAACCCCTGCATATGGGGGTGCACAAGACTCGCCCCTGACGATGGCAGAAAGTTCCAGTTGATGCTGGGATAGCCATCAACCTGCCGTGAGTGCATCGATCTGCGAGAGAAGTGCATCCACTATCTGTTGCCGGCTGAAGGCAGCGACCGCGTGCTCACGGGTCATAACGGTTACCACATGGCCTTCCCCGAAAGGAAACAGGTTGGGGAATGTGACACTTTCGCCACGGATGATCCGGCTGCCATCGGGAAATGTGGGTGTGACAGTCATAACTGCATCGCGGCAGAACGGGCAACCCTCTGCATTTGAAGGAAGGTATAATGTCTGATCGATCTGCCTTTTTAACCGGTCCGGACTGATCCTGCACCTGAGCCCGGTGAGATGTTCTTCGCGATATTGTAGTGTGCCCCTGCTGGTGACAACTTCCCTGACCGAAAACATGCCTGTTCAGGATATATATTTCCGAGAGATCAGATAGTCGTTTGCACAGTGACCTGCTGACCGTGGGAGTTTTCAAGAGTTTCCGAGGCCTATCGTGAGACTCATTACATAGTGGATGTATCTCCTTTATTTTGAGGGGAGGTGCACCCAGGGTAATCTCACTAATAGCCTTCATGATTTAAGACAGGGTCCTCCACTAGCCCTGGTATCCATCCGAGTCACGGGCTGTCATCGTCAATGAACTGGCTATGGTCGGATTAAGGGGCAATTGAGCCCGGTTCACTGTTCAGGATTTTTTCGCTCAAGAAGGAGATACCGGAAAATTGAGAAATAAAAAAGAGTTGGTAATATCTGCCGGGATTACTGCCTTTTGGATTGTATCCCGGCAGGTATTGTTGCTGCGCTTATACGACGTACTTGCCGAGCAGGCGGATCGAGTGTGGTCATGTCGGGACCAAGCGGTGAGCCGAAGATGATCTGGGTGACACCGGCCTTGGTGAGGTCTTCGCATTTCTGCTTGACCATCTCAGGGGTTCCTGCAATGGTGAATGCGTCGATCTCCTTGTCTCCAACGAGTTCTCCGACCGTCTTGAAGTCGAACTTTCCGAGTGCTGCCTTGATCTTTGCAACATTGGCAAGGTCGAGTCCGTGGCGGGTGAGCAGTGCTTCCGGAGAGCCGGCTGCAATGAATGCTGCAACGATCTTTGCTGAATTGCGGGCCTTCTTCTCGCTCTGGTCAATTGACATTGCGGTGTATGCACCGATATCAAAGTCTCTTCTTGCCGACTTTGTCAGCTGCTGCCTGGATGATCGGGATTGCAATGGCAAAGTCCTTGGGGTTGGATGCGTTGATCAATGCACCGTCGCCGATCCTTCCGGCGAGCTCAAGAACCTTGGGTCCCTGTGCACCGATGTACATCGGGATACCCTTCTTTCCGGGGAGGGTGACACCAGTCAGCTTTGCACCGTCGTAGTCGAAGAACTGCATTCCTGACTTCTTGACTTCTTCACCGGCACAGAGCTTGCGGATCTGGACTACGGCTTCCTCGAGGCGTCCGACTGGCTTTTCAGCGTTGATTGCCAGCTTCGGGAGCGTGGAGAGGTCACCGGGACCGATACCGAGGACTGCACGTCCATCGGAGATCTCATTCAGTGTGCAGGCAAAAGATGCCATTGCGGCGGGGGTGTCGGTAAACGCGTTCATGATACCCGGACCCATCTTGAGGGATCGTGGTCGCCTGCGCGATGGCGGCGAGGGTGGGGTAGCAGTGACGGTTGTTGTAGTGGTTAGTGATCCATGCGAAATCTATGTCTTTGGATTCTGCAAGTTTACAGAAGTTGACAACTTGCTTTACATTGACATTTCCTGGTACAAATTCAATTCCATATGTCAAGGTTTGTTCACCTCATGGAGTATTATCGTACACGCATTTAAATAAATTATGATTTTATGTTGAGTATTTTGCGCTATCCGCTCAAAATATGCCCATTTTATCGTTTTTTTCTTTTGCAATCTGACAGGAGAGTCGTGGAGCGGAGGTGAACGCACCGGAATATACAGCATTCCGTTGGCCCTCTGGTGTTTTTCTGTAGTGCGGTCATTAAATATTTATTCAATGACATGTTCATCGACTGTCCCGAGTAGTTGATTCACTGTGGAGAGATGTATGAACAGGAGTAGCTGATTTTGTAATAGTTTTTTTAAAATTAGAACGATTTTTTTGTGACAATCCAATCTGCTATATCCCATAACATCACAGTATACTATAAGATATTGAACTTCGAGCAAATAATAGTACATATAACTACTAGGATGCCCTATACGGGTTTTATTTGGGATTTGTTCATGCGCATACTTGCTATCGGATTGGGCGGCGCAGGCTGCAGGATTGTTAACAGTCTGTATACAACAGATCGACGTAGCAGTAAAGTCGTGTGTGTCCAGGCACTTGCAATCGATGTAAATGCAGATACATTAGCTCAGATGGGGGGTCTGCCGGATAATCGCAAAACTATTTTTCCCACCCATCGACCTGGACATTCAGACTGAAGAGAATGGAGATGACTCAGACCGCAACAATCGATATCGGGGAAATCATTGCCCGCATCCAGAACATTGAGATTGGGGAGACTGATGCAATCTTTGTATGTTGTGGGCTTGGCGGATAGCATGGTGGATGTTGCACCGCACATCATCGCTGCACTTCGTTCCTCGATTACGGAACCGATCTTTGGTCTTGTTACACTTCCCTGTCTTGCTGAAGGAGAACGTCAGTTCGGCAAAAGCCGCAGATGATCTCGATATGCTGACATCTCTCCTTGACGGTATAATTCTCTTTGATAACGAAACCTGGTATAAAAAAACCAAAGCACAGAAATCAACGCTGACAAAAAAAGAGAAGGGGTTTGCTGAAAAACTCGGGATCAGGAAAGGTGAACCCGAGACTCTCTCCAGAACTTGCCACATATTTACTTCTGAACGAGGCAATTGTCAGGAGGATTAGCCTCATTTTGAGAGCCGGAGAATTCAAGGCGGATGGCGGGCTCGATTTTGCAGAGGTTGTACTGGACTCAGGCGAGGTGCTCAATACCATGAAAGGGATGGGGTATATTACTATCGGGTATGCGGTTGAACGTCTCCCCCATAATCCATTGAGTTTCCTGACCAGGCTGGCGTCCGACCGGTTTTTTCGCTGATGAGCATATAAAGAAAGCCTCACGAATCGTTGACCTTGCAAAGCAGGCGATCTATCACGAGATTTCGACACCCTGCGATATGACGAGTGCGCACAAGGCGTTAATTCTTATCGCCGGGCCCTCTCATGAGCTGTCCCTTAAAGGATATATGACAGTACGAAAATGGATAGACAGAAGTATTGCCGGGAGTGGAAACGAGATCCGGTGATTATCCGGTGATGAATACCAAAAATGTAGCAATTATCATCATGCTCTCCGGGCTTGAAAATATTCCCCGCATCACCGAACTTAAAGAAATCCAGAACCAGTATAAGACCCATCTTCAGGAGGGTAGTGCAGTAGTCAGACAATCTGGCGCCTATACAATTAATTTATCTGAAGATACGGGAATCAGCAGCACTCTGGGCACATCAACCAAACGAGGGGAAGAAAAAGTAAAAGGTGAAAGTCTCATTCTCCCCATTAAAGCGCGCAAAATAGAGGAATCCCCTCTCGGGGATTCCAGAAGATTTTCAGATCGGGCAGAGGAAGATTATCCACATGAACCCGAAGATTCCGCTGAAGTAATCCCACCCCGGCCTTCGTTGCGGCGAGAAATCTCTGCGGAACCAGAAGTTGCTGAAAAAAGGGCAGCCCCCCACCCCCGAACAAAACCTCATATTATTGAAGAGGCGATTCCTCAGACTGCCTGCAGATGAGGGAGGGATGCAGAAGAGTACCGGTTCTCATGTATCACGACATCGGGTTGTTGTGGCAACGGATAACGCCGATCAAACCACCAAATCATCACCACGTACAACATCCCATGTGTCATCAGTTCATGGAACACCTCACGGCAAAAAATCCTCATATGTCCCAGATTCGCGGGGGTTTGATGAAAAACATTTGCCGCATTCAAGCGATGAACGTTTGAGGACCAAAGAGATGGAGCGGCAGATAATTGAGAAAGAACTGCAACGACAGAGAATGATGGCAATCTCAGGTCGGACACCCAAGACCAGGGTCGGACGCGTCACCGCATCCCATACCCTCTCCAGAAATTATCAGATTAAAACGGGAAGTTACGGACAAGATGTCCCTCAAAAAAGAACATGAGCCATCCGATCCTGACGGAGTCGTACATCAGGTGCACAAGAAAAGAACGGTTATCATACAAAAAAAGAAGGTGCATCCAATGACTCAGGATTCACCTGTCCCTGAGGATGATAACAGGGATGCCTATGTCGAAGATGACGATCTTTCTGTCATAAGGCGTCCTGAGGTCTATTCCCGACAAACTGATTCTGAAGAGTCAAAGGTCAGCATTAAGAATTCTGCGTATAAATCAAAGGACGAAATTTTTGAGGGAAAAGGTGTTCAGAGACCTGCTGCCCCCCAGGTACGGGATTCGGCACTCATTCATACGGATCTAAAATCGAAAAAAACTACGGGGGAATCAAAGGATGTTGAAAGTGATCCGGGAAGCAGTGATCATGTCACGGAATCATCCAAAGCACCTAAAAAACGGGAGAAAAACACTACAAAAAAAGACGATATTTCCTGGATATAATCAGTTAATCTCCATCACTTTTGAAAACTGAATATTTCCAGCACCGATCTCGGTTGTAATCTCAATACCGTGTTCAACAGTATTTCCAATATAATTCAGCCCGCTGAATGCAACAATCGATATGCGGAAAGGATTATAAGGCAAATTAAAGACCTGATTCCCCATCGCAACGGGAAAAACAAAACCGCAGTTATTCATCAGACTGATCGTCTCTTCTACCTTTGTTTTTGCGGAGCAGGGAACTTCGCGGACATTTGCCAGTGCAATCCCGGTTTTTGATCGGGCAAACCTGGATATCGATGTGAGTCCTGATGAAATGAAAAGTTCGAGCGGATCGATGGTTGTTCCCCGGTAACCAATCAGATCCTTGAACTGTTTTGGTGTCCCCTGTTCGATCTCCAGTCTTCCACCATATGCCATTTTTACCGGGATGCCATTTCTTTGGAATACTCCATCCATGGAGATACTGCAGATGGTAATGAAACCCACCGATCCTGAAGGAACACGGGGATCACGATCAATTATCCGGTATGAATTAAAAAAGCCGCATCCTGACTTTACAACCTCGTCAAATGCGATTTTAACTTTTTCAAATGATTCAATGGGAACAATGGAGAGATTATAGGCAACATCGCCAGTACTGGTTGCAGGATCAAACGTACTCCGGTACGCCAGCCGTTCGAGTTTTGAAATGACAAAACCAATCCGGTCATCAACAAGAGCATTATCTGTCTCATCCCGTCCTGCCCGTGTCAATATCCTTCCCTGGTTCCCGATCTTCTCCGTAAACCCCATCGTGTCAAGATAACTGAGATAATACTGGACTGCACGATCACTGAGGACAAAACCCCGATCTGCCATAAGTTCTGAAAGTCGTTTTGCACCCATAGGATCCTGTGTTCTTTTAGAATGCGAAGAATCTCGATATATTTTCTTTCAGTACGGATCATCGTCACTTTGCCTCCACAACTCCCTTGCTATCCTGATAACGACCTGAATAACTCTGGTTCCTTCCCGCACCTCGTGAAGAATCATCTGCACTACGCGGTCGTTCTTCTGGACAATAATATCATCGCTCCCATATTGGTCAGGCAGAGCGTCAATTGTCCCCGAAATCCCGGGTCCACAAAACCTGCACCCAGAATACACCACGTCTCCCGATCGAGGATCTGCACCGCAGCGTTCCGGCAAGATCCATGGGAAGTTCAACCCATTCAAGTGTCGGGACGAGCGTACATGTACCTTGAGGAAGGAGACTGTCAGCGGCAGCACGGAGATCATAGGATGCGGGTTGCTGGCATTCGCCCCTTACGGGGTGATAACAAGGTTGCCCTGTCGACTGTCCTGATCGAGACGGCGGTTAATTTCTGGTGCAGATAAAATCATTCACTAGATTATCGGTAGAAAATACTTAATATCTTTTGATGTAAAGAGATGAGAAGGATCCATGGGGTAGAGGATATCCTCTTGGGCTTCGAACCCAAGGACGCGGGTTCGATTCCCGCTGGGTCCGTTTTTATTAAAATGGTTGATCTCCAAAACAAATTTTCTGAGAATTTGATTATGGTCCTGATCAACGATTTCGATTGCTGGGAAGGTTCTGCATTGCGTAAGCTAAGAACATCTGGTTATACAATCGCCTCACTTCTTCTGAATGCTGGGTTAATAAGATACCGATCATTATCTCTTTTAATTGCAAAATTTCTGAGTAAAAACTATTAATGCCAGAAAAAGAGATTATATGTCGTTCCTTCTCATACTGTGCTGTCGCTTCCGGTCACCGCCACATCCTGATAACGGCAAACGCTATAAGAACACCCAAGTGCTCCAATAACAATAATGGTGATAATCCCCCAGTCAAGATTCTTTTCCATGATGAGAGTCACTGATGCTGTGGCATTTCCCTGAGCAAACTGTTTCTGGACTGAAACTGGCTGGTAGGCATCCTTTATAGCGGTAATATTGTAAAGCGTATTGAATTTGACCTTGGTCCTGTACTGACCATGATCATCAGTAACACCCATTGTGTTTCCATTCATGAGATTGTGGCATTTGGCACAATTTTCTGGTCTTTTTCCTGGACAAAGAGAGTGAGATCTGCATTTTCAACAGGTATCTCGAAAGTAAAGTCTTCACCCTTATTTGATGATGTGAATCGTACGATTCACTGTAACATATCCGGTTTTCCTGACCTCGACAGTATAGGATCCGGAAACAAGATTGGGAAAATTAATGCGTCCAGACTGGTTGGTGGTTCCTGAAAGAGTACCATTGATATATACATCTGCACCATTGATCGGAACATGATTTTCATCAAAAACAGAGATAAACGCACCAATAGGTGCTTTTGAAAGTTTAACAGAATAGAGAGCATCGGTTTCACTGATTATTCTTGATTCAGTAAATGTCTGGTAACCACCCTTTTTAATCTCAATAGTATATACTTTTCCTCGGGTAACAGGTATAATCAGACTTCCTCTGGTATCGGTTTTTCCTACAAGTGCATTGTCGATACGCACTTCTGCATCAGGAACGGGTGCCTTTCCATTTTTATCTTTTATCAATAAAAGAGAACCGGTTTCCGGGGAGCATCCAGTACTGAGCATCCTTATTTTCTGTACCCATATCGATCATTCCACTGCGGGGCTGGTAATTGGAGCATTAATATCCACTGAATACAGGGTTGTTGCATTCACACCAAAAGATGCTGAACCGGAAACATCTGTCAGATTTGTCTGTTTCACTATTTTCTGCAGAAATATTTACACTGGCACCTGAAACCGGTCCCAGGGAATCAGAGTCGTAAAGATTCACTTTGAGGGTGAGATTCTTTCGACTCAGGTTAACAAAAACTGATGTTTCATTTCTGCCACCAGCTTTTCCCAGTCATCATAACCGGTCATTGAAACCCGGATAAGCAGATCATTCAACCCGGAATGAGTGAGATACACCTGTCCAGTATTATTGGTCCTGGCATATTTATCTCCATTGAGAAATACCGTTGCGTGAGGAATCGTTGAATTATCAATACTGTCCTGCACGGAGATTTGCAGGTTCGTTGCCTGTACAGAGCTGCAGAGAAGAAGGATGCACAGCAGGGCAAAAAGGAAACGATTTCTCTGGCGATACATAATGAATTATCGCCTTCTGCTCATATATGAGCACATCGGTCTATAATTCCGAAATTGAGGGCACCCGGTCTAAAAGCATGCCTTCTACGAGAACTGGCATAAGCCGCCGTCCTTCCTCGATTGCATTCTGGAGCCGCCAGTTTCTTTCTGCATACAGGGTAAAAAGCGGTTCTCCGGTTTTGATGAGCTTCCCTTTCTTTGCATGCAGGAGAATACCGGCACCGGGATCATGGGGTGCCCCTGCTGTACGGGCAAGGGTTATGAGAGAACGGTTGTTCATCTCGATCACATATCCTGATGAGGGAGCATTTACCACAAACTGGTGTTCACCGGGAATAATATCCGTGGATTTGACGTTTGGATCACCGCCCTGGATCTCAATGATCTGGCGGAATTTTTCAAGAGCTTTTCCTTTTGTGAGGATATCCTGTGCCATTGCAGCGCCGGTACCTCGTGCAGCTTTTCCTGACATCTCAAGCGCAATACCCGCAAGCGACAAACTCTTCTGGATGAAGGAGTTCGGTTCCGTTGCTCCCTCAAGCACCCGAAGAGCTTCTATCACTTCAAGTTTTGGACCAATACTGTGTCCAACCGGAATATCTCCATAGGTGAGGGCACACTCAACTTTCATATTAAGCCGTTCGCCCAGTTCGATAAATTCCCGGGCAAGTTTTCTTCCTTCCTGCATGGTCGCAACCTTGGTATGCTGTCCAACAGGAATATCAATCACAACAAGATTTGCACCGACGGCAAATTTTTTTGCCATGACACTGGCAAGCATCTGACCGCGGGCATCAATCTTAAACGGATATTCCTGAATGATGATGCGATCATCTGCAGGTGCGATATTTGTCGCACCACCCCAGACAATGACTCCGCCCACCTTTTCAGTCATCTGCTGCACTTCACCAGCGGAGAACTCGACATTTGCAAGAACTTCCATGAGATCGGCAGTGCCACCTGCACCGGTGATCGCACGCGAACTTGTCTTTGGGTATTTTCAGCCCGCTTGCAGCAATGATGGGGACAACGAGCAGGGAGATCTTGTTACCGGGAACGCCCCCGATTGAATGTTTATCCACAATCGGTCTGGATGCAAACTTTATCTGTTCACCGGTTTCAACCATGGCACGGGTGAGATGCTCCACCTCATCCATATCGAGCGGGTTGATGTAAGATGCAATGATAAATGCCGTGAGTTCCGCCGCGGATAGATCATCGCTAACAACATCCTTGATAATGGTCAGCGTCTCTTCTTTGGTGAGTTTGCCACCATCCATCTTCTTTTTGATAAAGTCAAGGGATGCCGGTCTTCCTGCTTCCCTGACTTCAATTTCAGTACCATCTTCAAGATGAAGTCGCTCATTCGTGAAACGGTAGACACCAATCGTTCCCTGCTGTGTGATGGTTGAGGTGGTCTCCACAAATGCCGCAACCGATACGCCGTTTTTCGAATTGATTACCTGGACACGATCACCATCGAGCACACCTATACTGCGGGCATCAGCCCGGTTGAGCAGCACACCCCGTGATGCAATATCCAGATTTTTTACCCTTAATTTCACTGCTTGGCCCTCCAACGGTGGGGATGCTTCCCCGAAAATGAATCGTTTTCACATCTACGTTGACCGCTCGGACATTAAAAGGGTGCCACTCTGAAAAGTCAGACCAGAAAAGTCCCCATAGAATTAACCTATGGCTACAAAAGAGCACAATTACGATTTTTTTTAAGAAGAGTTGCGAAAAAAAAGAGTTTTTAGATGTTAGTTCAGTGCCTGCGCACGACGATGAATGCAACTGCACCGAGACCGATCAATGCAATCAATGCACCGTATCCGGGCGACTTGGTTGGGGTCGGGACCGGGGTCGGGGGCGGGGTCGGAACAGTTGTTGCCGCGGTTGGGACTACAACTACTACTACCTTGGTTGGCTCTGGGGTTGGGGCAGCACCTTCAAGGACGTTGAACAGTGCAGTGCCGGTTGCTTCCTGAATGACTGCGTCTTCAGTAACAATGTACTCGTCCGGTTTGAATGTTGATGAATCAACATCGAACGAGATCTTGTTCATGCCGGTGTCGCCCTTCTGGACTTTGACCGTACCGGTTGCGCCGCTGAACTCGCCGCTCTGGCTCTTCTGAGTCGGCTTGAACGATGATGAGTAGACCTGAACGAGGATTTCGTCATCTACCGCGAGGTTGGTGGCTGCGGTGATGGTGAACTTGTCACCAACGTGCTTGTCGCCAATCGGGACGATAGTGATGACGGGTTGCTCAATCAGGAACTGGAGCTTGGTGTAGGTATCGTCAATGTACGGCTGGTTGATACCCTGTACAAGTGCTTCAGCTGCATCGGATCCCTGCAGGCTGCCGGGTCCGTAGATCTTGAAGAGACTGAGGTACCTGCTCCGGTGGATTCGCCAAGACCGTAGTCATAGACGTACTCTGCCGGGGCACCTGACCAGTCAATATCGTACTTGCCGTTCATCATCGGGTGCTGGACGACAACGAAGTACTGACCGCTGTACATGGACTTGGTTGTATCCTGCTTAACCTCATACTTGAAGGTACCGTCAGAGTTCACAGTCTCCGTGTTGTTTGACTGCAAAGTTCTTACCGAGTATCCAGATTGCAACTGAGCTCTGGCTGGCCTTCTGCGGTACCGGTGATGAAGATCTTGTCACCCTGTGCTACAGTTGACTGAGATGCCGTTGCAGAGACGAAGGGCTTCTTGATGATGATTGAAACCGTGCCGTATGCTGCTTTGGAGAGGAGTTCTGGTGTCTTGTCGTAAGGCTTGCTTACGCCGTAGATCGTGTATGTTCCTGCATCGAGGTCAACGTTTGAGGTTCCCCACTTGTAGGACCAGGTGTTGTCTGCCAGAACATCCGCAGTAACGGAATTCCATCGTCCTGCGTCCGCCGGAAGATTAACTTCTGGTATAATGGCTGTTTTCGGCATGGTAAGCACGCCACCATTGGCGGGCAGGTTCGGTCCGATAATGAACAGGTAGGTGGTAGTGCTCTCGGTGTTAGTACCGGAGAGTTTAATCTCCTCGCCGAGATAGTAGCTCTGGTCGCCGGCTGCCACGATGGTGACTGCGCCCTTCTCGACCTTCACATCGACTTCGTCTCCCTTAAATTCGCCGTTCTGGTAATCGGTCGTGGTGTTACCAAGGCCGTCTCCATAGGTGTTTGTTTCAACACGGACGGTGAACTTCTGTGCTTTGGTGTTTGAAGTGGTAGTGAACTCAACGGTTCTGGTACCAGACGTGCTGAGTTTAATCCGAGCGTAGGCCCAGTTTGCACCGTCACCATAGGAATCCTGGGTAACGTTTCTTCCACCACCATTCTGGTAGAGGTAGGCATCGGTGATCGCGCTGCCGGGAACTACATTATCCTGGAATGCGGTAACTATCGGAGCAGCATTGTCATACTCAGTAAGTTTCATGTTGTTGGTGCTCTTGATCCAGACATTGTAAAATGCACTGGGTCTGCCAACGACTGTTACTGAGAATGGCTTGGTCCGGACAACGGTGTCCTTGTTTGCGGTGATACTCACCGTGTCAGAGACAAGGGTAGTTGTTTTTGTCTCGGAAACCGTTCTTCCGGTGTACGCTGCAGCACCGCTCAGGTAGTTGCTGTTCATGTTGTTCAGTTTGGACACAACACTGACAGTATAGGTACCTGCCGGGTAGGCTTTCTCATTCGTACCGGGTGTCAACGCTGCGGTGTCCCAGACGTAGAGAACCGAACCTGCTCCGGTTCCAGCCCCATTAGCGCTTCTTCCCCAGACATAGGGCTGGACTGAAACGTTCAGGGCTTTGATAGTATTGCTCGTGCCGCTGGTGTTATACAGCGCCGTGAGAATAGCTCCGGAATCGGTTTTTACCACAATATCGAGGTAACCGCTGGTGTTATCTCCAGCACCTGCACCATATACCGGGTTCCTCAATACTGGGTCAAGAACCGTGTACATGTTGGTGCCAATCTGGAACTGGAGTTGCGAGCCTGTCGGAACAGACTTGCCGGAAACGTCAGCACCATCATTCTGGTTGGGATCTCTGATGGTTACATCGAGTTTTGGTGCTTTAACGTTGAATACTGCTCCTGCGCCAGGCTTTGCCCGCTGGTTGAGATCAGAGGCAACGAGATACCACTGACCTTCATAACCGTCAAATTCTGACTGGGTTACGGTAAACTGTACCAGCCCGTCCGGTTGTGTCAACGGAAACGGTTGGTGCTGTGGTTTGGATATCAGCAGCTGATGCCCACCATCCGATGGTGGTATAAGCAGAGGCTACCCCTGCTGCATTCGCTGAAGCCAGAGCGGGGGCTATGTTTAATCCCTGCTCTCCAATAAATACCGTTGCGCCCTGGTTAATGTTCGGGGCTACCAGATAGTAACCGTTTGTTGAGACTGCCGATACCGGCATAACTGCAACAAGCACGAACATCGCAAGTGCAACGAGTGCAATAGTTAATCGCTTAGTCATTTGTTCAATTCCTCCAAAGTTTACATCATACATTTCAAGCCGCGAACGATTTCGACAAATGCCGAATATCAGTTCTGCGAGCCCCATACTCCGTTTAGACGGAATATGAAAGAGTATTTGTAAAAGACTTAATATATCCTTTGTGGTCGGTTTTTTCAGGGGATTCTGAACGCAATATGATGCCTGTTTCTTAATCAGACCGATTAAAATGAGTTTTGTGCGATCCATCCAACTTCCCCGGTTGTTTCATGCCTGAGTAAATTACTACTAATAGATTTTCCAGTTTCGCGCATAATTATTGCAGATTATAGTAATATTATATGTACATCTATGTATACTAATATACAATAAAATTTTTCCAGCCATCCTCCACCAATTATCCGTAACAGGAAACAATCCATCACTGCACCTTGGTGAAAGTGCTTCACAATCTAATCGTCAGTTATTGGACTTCAAATTTGTTGAAATATGTGCGTAGTTCGCTATCCCCCATATCATTTCAACAAATATACAATCTACCATAACACACATTTTTTTATGAGAATTATCCGGGCGCCAAGCATCGGGCGGGCACACGAACTGGTCATTAAAATTGATCCTGGAGAAAGGCTGGGTTCTTCACACCGAAGATGCCGAAGCAACCATCGAATTCGAGGAAATTACCTTGCAGGTTGATACCCCGCTCGCAGAACCTGCGGTGAGCCCGCACTCCCGGTTCCAGCAAAGATTTGTTGAACAGTACGCCCGGGATCTGTTACAGGGATCGCATGCTTCTTTCGAGTACGATTATCACGGCAGGCTCTTTGACTGGGGGGAGCGACTTGTTGCGGATGGGCAGCCGGTGCACATAGACCAGATTGCCTATATCGTTGACAAACTCAAATCCTCTCCGGCAACGCGGAGGGCGATCGCCATTACCTGGAACCCGGTCATTGATGAGAAACTCGATGACTGCCCCTGCCTCCAGCTTGTACAGTGTGTCCTGCGGGAAGGTAAACTCCACATGCGGGTAATCTTCCGGTCAAATGATATGCTCACTGCAGCCGGAGCCAATATGTATGCCCTCGTTCAACTCCAGAAATCAATAGCCGATAAACTTGGAGTCCCCTGCGGGACGTATACCCACATTTCGCTCGTCCCCCACATCTACTATATTCGTGATATCGATGATATCGAACCGTTCTGCGGAAAAGGGGAGTTCATTCAGCCGGTTAAGGAGGTATGTCATGCCTGCCAGAAGTGTGGACGGGCAAAGGCAGTATGACTAATGGCAGTCCGTCACTTTAATTAAGCAACAGCGGCAAAAAGTAAGAGGCACAAAGCCCGGTAGTGTAGCGGTCAATCATGGGGGACTCTGGATCCCCCGACAGCAGTTCGAATCTGCTCCGGGCTACTTCTTTTCACCGTGTTTTTTTAATTAATCTAAAGGGTATCTGCCGTTTTGGCTTACGCTATACAATTATGCAATCAGCGCCGGTAGCATGCAACAGATGAATATAGCACCAAATGTACCGGCACCGCCAATACTCACCTCAGGGACTTCAAGATCTTTTATCCGGTACAAATGGGCAATATTTCCACCCAGCAAAATCCCGGTCATCCCGCTCACAAATGCGATTACCGCTGCCGAAAGCCCGGTTCCCCCGGCAAGAAGCAAACCAGCAAGAAGTGCTGTAAGTCCCGGAATGAGAAGAGGTACCTGTATACCCACACCGGTCACAAGACGCGTTGAAACAAAGGTAATGAGTGCTACAATGAGTGATGCCCAGCACATACCGGAAAAAGAAGGGAGGTTCCGGTGATCAGGATCGCCTGATACACCATGTACAGCGATACACACACAGGAATAACAGCACCCCCAAGATTAATGGAGATCATTGTGTCCCAGACCGGACCGAGGCTGCAGGGAACACATACATCAAAGACGGATGCTTCATCGTGGGAAACCCGGATCATGTCACGCCTGATACGATACACCGGGATATTAACAAAACTCCCAAACAGCATCAGCAGGACAACTGCAATTGCAGAAATCCAGGAAAATCCCAGTCTGGTAAATGCAGCCCCGATCACCCCAAGAATGAGCAGCGGGATGAGAATGATCACAAGCGCGATAAGAAGAATAATTGCGAACACGGAAAGCGGACCAGCAGAAGAGAAACGGACTCCATCACTCATGGTAATTCCTCACACTTCTGGTTTTGTGCAGACAATCGCCGCATGATCGTGGTGGTAGGGGGCAAGCCAGACACTTTCCTGCACAACAAGTCCGGCTGAAGTAAGAGCATCAAGGGTATCCTGAAATACTTCAGCAGGTTCCTTTCTCACATCAACGCTCCGGGTCTTGAGCATCAGGATCAGAAATCCCCCGGTTTTTAAGAACGCACAGTTCCGTATTGCAATAGTTGCCTGATCCGGTTGGGCTACATCCTGGTAGAGCAGATCCACAGCTTCGACCAGAGGGGCATACTGTTCCGGGCGGGTTGCATCTGCCATGATCGGCACAATATTTTTGCGGCGACGGGACACTTCCAGGAGATCCTGCATGGGACGGGGGGCAAACTCCACAGCGTACACCACATCGGCATAATCTGCCACATGCGATACCGTTGTCCCGTTTGCTGCGCCAAGATACAGCACCCGCATTCCGGGAGTGATCTCGACACCGGTTCCCATATGATAGAGTGCAGACAACTTGCTGCGGAACGGATCCCATACCCGCGCATTACCCAGCATACGTTCATTGTATACACCGCCCTCACCCTGCGATACCAGCACATCACCGATCCAGATCATGATTCATTCCTCCTTCCCGTGACGCATCGATGCGTGCCTGGGCAGATTCAAGAAATTCCGGGACCGCAACTCCCCGGAAATAATCAAGCCGGGCGGCAATCGCCAGTTTTCCGGCAAGCACACGGGCAACTTTGCCCCGACATCCCGGGGCGCATTGTGCACCCGCCGGTGCTGGAAGATGATCCCGTGCTTGGGAGAGGGGGACTTTGTTCTCAGGTGGGCAAACAGGGCAGTCCGGGCACCGAGCACCTGGATGGCACTGGCAGGCAGCCGGGAGAGTTCGAGAAGTCCCCCGGCATGTGACATGAGCCGGGCGGCAACAAGTCCGCCGATAAGTGCGCTGGTATTCGGCATCACTTCATTTGCCCGTCCCGAAACCGCTTTTGCAAGTTCGGTCCGGGTAGCAGAAAGACGCTCGATCTCTCCTGCAACACGGCCAAGCGCACCACTGACTCTTCTCGCGGATGTTTTTTACCAGAATATGTGCAGGGGTCTTGCGATACTTACGGGAGAATGTCGGGTGCCGGACCTGATACCATTCCACCGCCCGTTCGGTGAGCAGGTTGATGACCGTATCCATCTCATCAAGAGTTCTTACCATCTGGAGCAGTTCGGCATCCTTTCCGGAATACTGCTCCCGTATTGAACGTTCTGCAGCGGCAAAACAGACTGCCTGGAATCTGTGCGATATAATCCGCACGGTCACGACAGGCACCGCAGAGAACTGCCTGTTCCCATTCGAGCGGAACAAAGGAGTCCATACTGGTGCGAAATCGATCGGATACGATCAGCTTTGGCAGTGTGACATCACCGATCAAACGGTGTGCAGCGTCCATCCTCCACATCCCCGAACCAGTAGGATTGCATAGTAGAAAAATAAGGGGTGTGTGCCCGTATAAAACCATAGATCGCGTAGGGAGGATGATGCAGACAATCGTTAACTGATCAAATCCATGCAATACCAAACGAGTAAAGCATCACCGGGATCATGATCGCGCCCATGCAGTACATCCTCGGCACATTCACCAGATGCGGCACAAGCCCGAGCGCAGTTGCAAGGATCAGGATAATGCACGCCGAACGGACCCGTGAGGATGAGGCAGAGAATGACAATAAACGCAATAACCGCACGGTTCAGCAACCACCCATCAATCCCGTTGAACCTGCTGCGCAGATTGGGAGAGCCACTACGGTAATAACATACGCAGCACACGCAGCAAGAACACCGATAACGGTCAGTTCACTCATCGAGGGCAACGGAAGTTCTGATAGCGCAACCATCACGCCATTGCGCATCCGCGACAGGGCAAAGAGCGCAGCAAGCCCGATGAAGGCATTTGAGGTGTTCGCTGCATTCGTCGCAAGGATATACGCGCGGCGATCCTTCTCGTACCCGATAACTGAAGCGAGCACACCGTTTGCCGATGCCGTGGAAAGTCCGGGAAGCCATCCAACTGCAACACCGGCAGCTGTTCCGAGCACCGAGCATTTCACTACGGTCCTGTCTTCCATCCGGATCCCTCGGAACTGCTGATCCGGCATCTTTCCCTGCGATGAGGTGAGGAGCACCGAAATACCAAACAGCCCGGTGAGCAGCGGCATAAGGATCGCACTGCCTCCCGCAAGAGTATGCCAGCTGAGAAACGCATAGTGGAGCGAGAATACCCCAAGAAGCCCGGATACACAAAATAGTGCAAATGCCCAGCCGGGGCCTCGCTGGTGACGATCATATACCCCACCGATGCAATCAGCAGAATGCCAATCCACCAGTCAAAGTACGGCTGGAGAGCAGGGAGAAGCAAAAAACAGAGCACCGAAAGCGGCACTGCGATTACCATTGCACAGGCACTGCCGAGTGCTGCGATCCGCACGGCTTCCTCGCCATTGCCTTCAAGGCAGAGTGCATGGGCAGGCAGAACCGCAAGCGAAGTATCGGCATCCGGAATACCGAGAAATGTGCTGGGAATCGCATCCACAAACGTGTGGGTGATGAGGGCTGCAAACATCGCACCGGCAAGCGCGAGCGGTCCGAGAAGAGACAGGAGTGCAACCTGAAGACTTAAGAGCACCCCGGCAAGGGTGTTGGCATGCACGCCGGGGATGATCCCGCTGATGGTGCCAAGAATCACCCCAATAAGAATACCCAGCAGGATCTCTATCATTCACTAGAGATACGGGAGAGTGAACATAAATTCACCGAAATGCATATCATAATATCATACAGGGGTCATGAATCCGTAATGAAGATCGCAGTCACCCGTCTTTTGGGAAAGGAGAAGAGCGATGCTGCACGCTGTGCAAAGGCCGGGCATACCTGCTACAGTGTCCACCCGCTCCGCTCGGAAATCAGACGCGAGTGCGATTGCAGAGTTCGTCAAAGGAGTCGATCAACAATGAATTCGACTGCATCTTCTTTACGAGTGCCCTCCCGGCAAAGATTATTGCCCCGCTCCTGAACAGGTTCCCCCGCGTGATTGCGATCGGCCCGCAGACGGCAAAGGAACTGGAGCAATCTGGTATCGATTGTGAAACTCTGCCCAGTTTCTATTCGCGGGACTTTGTGCCCTATCTCGGAGACTGGATTGGGGGAAAACATATCGGCATCCCCCGGGCTGATGTCCCGAATCCCTCACTCATTGATGCAATTACTGCAGCAGGGGGAATCCCCACGAATTCCGGTGTTACGGGCTTGAACCTACCGGAGAGACGCTGGATCTTGATACTGCAGATGCGATTCTCTTTACCAGTGCCATGTCATTTACAAAAGCGATATGGATGCAAGCACCCGGATCTGCTCGTGATGGCAATTGGTGACATCACCGCTGCTGCCAATGCGGGCAGCGGGAACGAACCCTGCGGTCGTTGGGGACGGTTCACTTGAAGGAACCCTGGTAGCACTGAACAATTATCTCACCAGACAGGAAGTGAATAGGATGACCGGAGATGCTGATAAGGATGCAGCCCCAATCCATTTGTGGAAAGATGCCGGCATCATCGTAGTTGACAAGACAAGAGGCCCGTCAAGTCATCAGGTAGCTGCATGGGTGGGAAAGATGCTCGGCTGCCAGGTGGGGCATGCAGGAACGCTCGATCCGCAGGTTTCCGGTGTGCTCCTGGTCATGCTCGGCAACGCGGTGCGCCTCGCCCCGCTCCTCCTCCAGCACGACAAGGAATATATCTGCCTGATGCGGCTGCATGGCGATGTTGACAAAACCTGAATTGAAAAGATTGGCGAGGAGTTCACGGGAAGACTCTACCAGCGCCCGCCACGAAAGAGTGCGGTAAAGCGCGTCCTCCGAATCCGCACCATCCAGAAACTCGAGATTCTTGATAGTGAAGGGCGCCTCGTCCTCTTCCGGGTCCACTGCGATGCAGGCACCTACATCCGCTCGCTCTGCCACCACATGGGACTTGCGCTGGGTGTTGGTGCACACATGGTGGAACTGCGCCGCACACGCTCGGGCGCATTCGGTGAACAGGAGATGCATACACTCCACGAGATGAAGGATGCCTGCAGTGCAGCAGAAGCAGGGAAATCGGATGGCACTTGCATCCATGATGCTGTCGGTCGATGCCGCAGTGCCGGATCTTCCGGCAGTTATTGTGCGCGATACCGCAATCGATGCTATCTGCCGCGGCGCAGTGCTCGCAGGAGTTGGGGTGATCAGCTGCGATGAGTTCGAAAAAGACCAGACCGTTGCTGTTCTCTCGCAGAAAAAAGAATTTATCTGTCTGGGCAAGGCGCTTGTCCCATCCAATTCGTTCAAACCCGGAGACACCGGGCTGGTTATCGCACCTACAGCCGTTTTCCTGCCGCCGGGGACCTATCCCCGGGGCTGGACAAAATCCGATAAGGTGCAAGAAATACCAGATAAAAAACCGTGAACAAAAACATCGCAGAGAAAAAGATACCATTAAAAAAATACCCGGCAAACAAATAGGATACACTTTTTGCTGAGGTAGTCTAGCGGTAGGGCGCAGGCCTGGAAAGCCTGTGGTGCGAAAGTGCCTCGGGGGTTCAATTCCCCCCCTCAGCGTCTGAATATACTCCCCTTCTTTTACACGTTTTTTTTAAAGGGGGTATAGAGGCATTCATTTGCAAAGGCAAAATATTCGGGCACGACTTCAAATCCAAGGAAATGTCGTCCCTCCCGCTGTGAGACGATTGCCACCGTTCCTGAACCAAGGAACGGGTCAAAAACCAGATCGCCGGAATTACTCGAATACATCAGCATCTTTTTTACAATTTCCGAGGGTAGTTTGGTTGGTGTCTTCTTTCTTCCTTTCCAGTACTCGCGGTTAATGACCCACACATCTTCCGGGTAATGATCAATTTTATTGAAGGTATACTTTTTCGGGTTTTTTACCACAAACAGGATGTGATAGTGACTTGTCACGTATTTTTTCTTCGTGAAAACACCGAACTGGTATTTCCAGATGAGGTGGTTGATTGTTGTGAAACCTGCTGCGTCAAGCCCTTCAAGGATATCCCGAAGCCGTTTCAGCCGGAAAATACATACATACTCCCATCAGGAGTGAGCACCCGTGCAGCTTCTGCCATCCATCTTTGAGTGAAATCATGGTACTCTGCTTTCGGGATTTCCTGATATCCTTCCAGGACGTTGGAACCGGTGCGGTTATAATTCTCTCGTTGCGCTTTGAAATCGATGGCAAATGGCGGATCAGTGACGATAAGGTCAATTACTCCATCAGGAATCTTCGGCATAAGCTCGAGTGCATTTCCAGGGTAAATGGTATCAGGATCGAATTCACCCAGCCACCGTTTCATCAGCACGTCCCGCCAAATTCCCTACCCATCTCAAACGCTTTTACATTGATTTCGATTGTCTTTTTCGGAACAAGATTCTTGACTGCCGTTAAAAGTGATTCGGGTTTGAGTGGCATGGATAGCGATGCTGCACCCAGCATCACCACATTTTGCGATAGGGGACTTCCTGCTTCCTCTGCCATTTTATCAGCATCAAGCAGGCAGAGTGCATGTTTTTTCAACGTTGCAATGATCTCATCTTCCGTGGGCGCCACAAGATTTTGCGTATATACTGATGTCGGTAGAACAAGGTGCCGGTTCACCACCATCTTCCCACCTTTTTTCAGGTAATGGGAATAGCGGAGTGCTTCAAGAAGATCGAACGAGATCAGGAGATCAGCCTGCCCGGGGGAGATCAGTGGTCCGAACAACCCGTCGATCCGTATATGACTCTCGACCGAACCGCCGCGTTGTGCCATGCCATGTGTCTCTGCCCCCTTCACATGCCTCCCTTCAATCAGGCATGCTTCGCCGAGAATGTTGGAGGCAAGAATTGTTCCCTGGCCACCAATTCCGACGATCAGGATATCAAAACTTCCGCTCATTTCTTCCCCTCCCGGACAATTGCACCGACAGGACAGAGCTGCAGCACATACCGCACAACCGCTGCACAATTCATTAATCCGGGCTTTTTCATCTTCGAATTCAATGGCAGGGCAACCAAACCGGACACAGGTCCCACAACCGGTACATATCTCTGGATTGATCCTATACCTCCCGCGTTTCACCCCGGCACGACGCGCTGAGATAACACACATCTGTTTGGCGATGATGACCTTCACGCCTTTGCGTTTCTTTGCCTCCTGTAAGACGGTTGACCATACCGGTAATATCGTACGGGTCAACACTCTCAACAAAACTGACACCGCAGGAGCGGCACAATGCATCGAGTGATACCGGAGGACTCTCCACGCCACATGCAGTCACCCCCGTGTTCGGGTTTGGCTGGTGTCCGGTCATAGCCGTGATCCGGTTATCAAGAATCACAACGGTAATATTTGCTCCGTTGTAAACCGCGTTTATTAAACCCTGAATTCCTGTGTGCAGGAACGTAGAGTCCCCGATTGTACAGACAATGTCATGCAGATCACCGGCATGAGAAATACCGCTTGCCACAGTAATCGACGCGCCCATACAGATGGTAGTGTCAACAACACCCAGCTGGAGTCCGAGGGTATAGCATCCGATGTCACTGGGGTAAATCGCATCCCTGAATACTTTTTTTATTGCATAGAACGCACCGCGGTGCAGGCAACCGGCACAAAGGATTGGGGGGCGGGGCGGAAGGTTTTGTACAGGATCAACGTGCGGGAAGGGGTGTTTTGTCAAAAATCCTGCCTTTTCCATTATCGCCGCAACTGCCGGGGGAGATAACTCCCCTTCGTACGGTGCATACCCGTTCTTTTTCCCAAAGACCGGGACACAGCCGGCGACCTGCCGTACAACCTCTTCCACTTCTGGTGCGAGTTCCTCAATTACGAGCACTTTTTCATGTTTTTTTACAAAATCCCCCAACCATTCTTCATCGATCGGGTACGCACCGATTTTCATGAACGAGACTCCTTCCGGTAATAACTCCTGCACATAGGTGGCGCCAATCCCGCTCGCGATGATTGCGGTTTTTCCCCGTATTTTGAAGTGTGTTGAATCCCCGTTCAACCAACCGCTTCCTGATTGCAGATTGTTTCTCGTTAAGTTTTTTATGCAGGACACGGGTATGCGCCGGGATCACGACATACTGACGAGGATCTTTATGGAACTCACCTTTCCGAATGCTCACGACAGACTCGCCCAGCATCCACATCACCTTTCGAGTGGCAGATACGTGTCGTGGGGCGGAAGATGACGGGCAGTCCGAACTCCTCGGAAAGACCGAACGCTTCGGGTATCATATCATGTGCTTCCTGTATGCTTGCGGGATCGAGACACGGTACCCGGGCAAAATTTGCATAGCACCGTGTATCCTGTTCGTTCTGCGAACTGTGGGCGAATGGATCATCCGCACTCATTATTACGAGTCCTCCAGTGACACCCGTATAGGCACTCGTCATCAATGGATCCGCAGCAACATTGAGTCCGACGTGTTTCATGGTGCAGAGTGAACGGATGCCGCACCATGCGGCAGCGAGAGCGTTTTCCAATGCCACCTTTTCGTTGACTGACCACTCAACATAGTATGATCGGTCCGGCTGTACACGCAGCACATCAATCACTTCTGATGATGGTGTGCCAGGGTATCCGCTTACAAAATCCACACCGGACTCAACACATGCGTGGGCGATCGCTTCATTCCCGAGGAGATATTTTCGTC
The DNA here is from genome assembly GCA_963806845.1 of uncultured Methanoregulaceae archaeon. Taxonomy (GTDB): domain Archaea; phylum Halobacteriota; class Methanomicrobia; order Methanomicrobiales; family Methanospirillaceae; genus Methanoregula. The sequence goes on along the minus strand of CAWDZO010000006.1, from coordinate 21,877 downwards.
CCATGATCTCAGATCCGTACTTATACCGTGGCTTTTTTACACATATCCCTATCTGAATGTTTTTGCCAACTCACTCTGCAATTCACAACTTATAAAAACTCTGATGGAGTAGTAAATAAGGTAAATTTCAGGCAAACTTTTGGGCCCGTAGCATAGCCCGGTGGTGCGCCCGGCTGATAACCGGGAGGTCATGTGTTCGAATCACATCGGGCCCATCCTGCACATTTTGATATTGTTTTTCTCTCACAGTTTTGCCATTTAAGAGAGTTTATATCCACATTCACAGCAACGGAATTATTGCCCATCCGTTACGGTTTTTATGGATCGTAATTCTAGTGCTAGCGGAGAGGATTTCCTTGCTGCTTTCACATTAAAAATTTTCATAAGCGAGATTCCCGCAATCTTTCCAATACTTCAGCTTGATTACAGTATCGTGTAGAGGGGATTATACTGGTAAAACAAGGGTATGCATCAGCGTTCAAAATTCATCCCACACCGGTCCCCGTTCAACACCGGATTTATGCCGGGACCCATTGCGACGTTGCGATGGAAAGGGTATTTTGCCCGCTCATGTACACAAGGTACAATAAGCAAATGACAGTGCTGTGCTTGAAATAATACCTTTTATTACCGCTTTTTTTCACAAGGGAATCCGGTAATCTTCAGCCACAATCTCAATTCCCCTCATGGCAGGAATAAAAAATAATTAAAAAAGGATTTCACGGGTTATGGTTTTTTAGAAAAGATATACCCCATCACTTTTTCAAGTGCTTCAACAAGCGCTTCTTCTCCTTTCAGGTAATCGTGCATCGCGCGGTAAAGCATGAACATAATATCATACCCGTAGTGCTCGATTGCGGTCTTTGCATCAATAGGATTAAGGTACGAATCGGTTAGAAACCCATCAAAACTGTACATAAGTTCATAAAATTTACCCTCTTCAGACATCACGCAAAACTGGTCGGTGACCGGCATTTGGGGGTTGTCCGGCCGGAATGCAGCGGCCTGTGCAGCCTTCCCAAGAATGATCATCTTTTGCGGGTAATAGGCGGGATCGTAGATTTCTCCCTTGGTGTCCTGCTTACCTTTCCTCAGCATATTCAGACCGACAACCTTGACAACCGGAATAGTGGATTTGGCCATCCGAGCCAGGAGTTCTGTATCATGGTCCTTGATTTCCTGTGAGAGCGAATCACCTTTTTCCTGCAGGTCTTGTATCTTCTGCTCCAGTTTTTTTAGTCCAGCTTCAATTTCATCCATTGACTTCACCATTACACAGCGGTTATTGTACGATAAGAAGTGTATATTCCGGAGGTATAAATCCGCTCGTTTTTAAGAAAGCCACGACAGGTCTTTAAATGAGGTCTTTACGGCAGGTGGATAGCGGGAATCCCCTCAGGGATCCTTTAAGGCGTTTATATTTCAGCAGAAACAAGTGATCATTTCATACTACAACTTCGCCAGCTTGAGAGAACAGAGATTTGAATATCAACCGACCGGTTTCCCGATAAAAAAATACTTCCGGTCTTTTTTCAGGATTGCCCGACCCACGTATCCAACAGGAAGATTCTCATTAATCACAATTCCCAGATAATTGGACGCTCTGGCCATGACTGATCCCTTTTTGATTGTTTCTGTCACACGAAAGGCTACCTGTTTTTCAAGACAGCCGGCGTTGATCGAGGCGTAGACCTTTTCCGCCAGGGAATTCATGGTTCGTGAACGATCCTTCTTAACCCATTCAGGAAAGTCTTCTTTTGAAGAGAGGGGAGTAAAAGGACGTTGTGAATACCGGGTGATATTCACTTTGTTCGGGCGCACCCTCTCTATCAGTTCAAGCGACTCTGAAAAGTCTTCTGGTGTTTCACCAGGAAACCCGACAATCATATCAGTAGCGAAAGTAATTTTTGGAAACCGTTTCCTGAACGCAGCAACAATCTCTTCAAAATCTGCAACAGTATATCCTCTCCCCATTTGGTCAAGTATTGCATCAGATCCTGACTGAACGGGGAGATGAACGAATTTAAAAATACGGTCACTGGCATAAGCATCGACCAGATCGTCAAGAATTCCTTTCACGGTTGCGGGATTCATCATCCCCACCCGGATCATAAACCGCCCTGGCAGATCCCCGATACCATTTAAAAGATCGGGAAGTGATTTTCCGATATCCCGTCCCCAGCAACTTACATCCTGTGCAGTAATCTGGATCTCTGGTGTCCCGGTATTTGCATGCTTCAGTATCTCTGCCTGGATTTCTTCTTCAGGAAAACTTTTCAGAGATCCGCGGGCGATCCGGGTAAGACAGTAGGTGCATCTTCCCAAACATCCCTGAGCCACCTGCACAATCGCCACTCCCCCACCCCCAACAGTTCTGATACTCTGGTATTCCTTGTGAATAGTTTCAGAAGGGAGAATGGTTGGCGTGCATACCGCAAAAATTGCATCGCGCTGCACTTCCGGCATGCATCCCGTAACATAGAGATCATAATCCCGGAACCGTGAAAGCCTTCTGAGCATACGTCTCTCAGTTGGTCCGACAACTGTGCAGGTATTAATGATTACTGCGTCTGCCGCTTCCGCTGAATCGACAAAGGTACTTCCTTTGTGCTTTAAAATCTCGATAAGTTTTGCTGTATCACCAAAGTTATAGCGGCACCCATACGTTTCGATGTAGACGCTCCGGTCACGAAACGTTTCCAGAACTTGAATATCAGTACTATTTCCCCTCCCGGTATCCTGGGATTCTGCCACCATTTCAGCACTACAGGATTATTGAACGCACTTCAATAAATAGTATTAAACTGCAAAATGACGGAAGAAGGTCGAAAAGTTTGAAACATCGGATTTTATTCAGTTGACAGAATTCCAAGATACACTTCTTCTCGGGAGCACAACGCTTAACCAATGGCACCCATAATCTGTTTACCATGATGAGAATCGGGCTGCTCGGCTGTGGTAATATCGGGCATATCATCGCACAGCACGCGGGCAGTTTCGAAATATGGGCAGTATATGATCAGGTATTTGAACGGGCACAGGAGATCGCAACGATTTCCGGTGCACAGGCCTATGAAAATTTTGAGACGTTTATTGCTGCAGATATCGATATCGTTGTCGAAGCAGCATCGGTCAGCGCCGTTAAAATCTATGCAGGAGCAGTGTCTTATCCCAGCAACAAAGATCTGGTGATCATGAGTGTTGGTGCGCTTGCCGACCCGGTATTCCGGGAAGAGATCCAGAAGACTGGCGCTAAAGATCCGGACAAAAAATCCACATCCCCAGCGGGGCGATATTCGGGCTCGATAACCTGAAGATCGGCAGGATCTCAAAGTTCAAAAAGTTCCTGCTCAGGACAACAAAAAGTCCGGCATCTCTGGGTATTGCTTCTGATTCCCGCAGGATGATATTCTCAGGAAAAGCCAATGAATGCATAAAGGCATTCCCGAAAAATGTCAATGTCTCAGTTGCCATGAGTCTTGCAGCAGGACAGGATACGGATGTGGAACTCTGGGTTGATCCCGCAGTTGACCGGAACGTGCACGAGTTATTCGTTGAAGGGGATTTTGGTGAAACCTATGTCAAAGTGACCAATTTCCCAAGCCCGGACAATCCTGCAACAAGTTACCTGGCAGCCCTTTCGATCCTCTCACTCCTTGAAGATCTCAACAGTCCGATTGTCGTGGGAACATGATACAGGCATATTGGTGAAGAAATCTATGGTATCGCTCGATTACCTGCTGCACTTTATCGATGAGGATGCACCATCCGGGGATGTAACATCGGAATGCCGTGATACCTGATATCTGCTGTCATGCAGAGATTCTCTGCAGAGCAGGATGGTATCATTGCAGGACTCTGCGAAGCAACCATGCTCTTTTCCCATTATGGTGTGACGGTAGACACAGTTCGCAAAGGATGGGCGATACTGTCAAACAGGAGATAACCTCCTCTCACTCAACGGAGATGCAAAAAAGATCCTGCTGGTTGAACGGACTGCACTCAACATCATCGGAAGAATGAGTGGTATTGCAACCCAGACACGGGAGATGGTCAGATATCGTATCAGCAATAAACCGACACTGCAGGATAGCAGCAACACGAAAAACCTGTCCCGGATTCAGGGATACTTGACAAAAAGGCAGTACAGATTGGGGGCGGTGATCCCCATCGTGGAACTTAAGTGACGGGATTCTCATCAAAGACAACCATCTGGCACTGGTTTCTCTTAAAAAATGCAATTCTGGCTGCAAAAAAAGTTTCAGCCTATAAAAAAATCGAAGTGGAAGTCGAGACACCTGATGATGCCCTGCTGGCGGCATCAGCGGGTGCAGATATTATCCTGCTCGACAACATGAATCCGGACAGGTTAAACGCACTATCGATGCACTCAAGGACGAAGGACTGCGGGATCGTGTCATTATCGAACTTTCCGGAGGTATTGAACGAGAGTTCACTCTCACAGTATGCTGCACTTGGATGTTGATGTGATCAGCATGGGTGCACTCACCCACACGGTCAGAAATTTTTCCGTAAAACTTGAAATTATTCCAGAATAATCCTGTGATATTTTTCTCCCCACATTATTTGATTAATACTCACACATTTTCTTCAGAATCTTGTTTTCAAATCCGGATATCTCGTTTTTGTATAACGCTATAAGAATCACAGCATAATATTAAAAACCTTAATAGTCCGATACCACGTATCGGTGGCTATTGAGGGATATAATGGGTAATCCTGAAACCGCAGGTAATTGGTGCCGAAGTCTCCCGATGAACCGACACTATCTGAGTTAGCTGCAATCGAAGAGCGTCGGAAACGGCGGATTAAAGAATATATCACCCTGCTGAAAGATCCAAATCTCAATTACCGCTGGAGAGCAGCAGAGGCATTGGGGATGAGGGGGATCCATCAGCCGTTGAACCACTGATTAATGCACTCAAAGATCCTTTTGTAGATGTCCAGTGGCTTGCTGCAAAATCCTTGGGAAAATTAGGGGATCTTCGTGCTGTTGAGCCCCTTATTGCAGCGCTTGAAATCTGAGGATAAATGGCTCCGTACAGGGTGCTGCATGGGGACTGGGAAGACTTCGTGATTCACGGGCTGTCGAACCGCTTCTCCCGCTTCTCAAAGATAAAAAGAAAATTGTCCGGAAAACAGCTGCCTGGGCTCTTGGCAATATCGGTGATGAACGGGCCATTGACAGGGCTGACCCAGATACTCACTGATGCAGATGGAGATGTGCGTGATGCAGCACAAAAAGCTCTGGATTCGATACAAAATGAAAAAACTCAGAAAGAGCACAGATACTCGCTTTAGATCGTGTACGGAGAGGAGATTGCAAATTACTCGACTTGAGTTCCCCCATAGACCCTGAACCGATACGACGATTTCTTTCAGGCACCTGATTATGCAATCTATACAGTTGGGAAAGATTTGATGTATATACAGGAATGAAAGAGATATCTTTCCCGGAACTCACCACAATCTCTTTTTTCCCGCGATAGGTCTCGACAATTCCATACACGGAAATATTGAATCTCCTTTCTTGAAGCGTCAATTCCTGTGCAACCTGAGCCGGGACAAAAATGGTGATATTCGTCAGATACTACATTCATATGCCCACCAGTTTTGGTAAGAGCAACCTGATCGATTGTGCCGTCAACATTTACCAGTTCACCATCTGCTGAATTGTTGGTGAAATGGCTTGTGCAAATGGTTGTTTTCCGAGCGTCCCGAGAATCAGGTGTGCAGCAATTACTGCAACTGCAACACCCAGTAAAAGCAAAATTGCCACCCGTTCCTGGCGCTCGAACATAATTGAGTATTGAGAAGGCTCATTTAAATTACCGACAGATTCATATGTTAACAGTGTTAACATATAATCATGTATTCTACAACATTACCCCCGTCATCAAAGACGGTGCTGGAGATACTGGATGCAGGTGGTGCAATGACCCACAAGGATCTTGTGCAAAAAACACACCTTGCCCCACGGACGGTGCGTTATGCATTAAAGAAACTCAAAGAAAGGCATCTGATCATTGAGAAGTTCAACTTCCGCGATGCACGTCAGATTATCTACCAGAACCGCACTGAACAAACAACTAAAGCCCCAGCCCGCGTGTGTATGACAAAACATACCTGTACCCTGATGCATTGTGACACGATGGTCAGGAATCTTCTTGCCGCCAATGAGAGCCGAGATGGTATCCCGGTTGGTGCAAAAGCAAGGGCTCAGCCAGAGTGATGCTGCAAAACGTCTCGGAGTAACAAGAGCAGCAGTATCGCCAGTACATGAGCAGGAAGAGAGGTGCGGGCGAAGTTCAGATATCAACAGAACTTGATTCCATGATAGACCGTTGGGCACTTGCCGTAGTTACCGGTGAAAGCGACATCAATCTGTGTGACGTGTGCCAGTGTGCATTAAAAAAGTTCTGAATTTTTGATATTTCTTTTTAGGATCCGGTTTTCCTCTTTATCATCCAGTGAGATTGTGATAACTGTAGTCATACTCTTTGACGGTGATAATAGATGACGAGGAGACAGGACGAGCACGACTGCAACTATGGCAATTTTCAGATAATCGGTTTTAATTTCTGGTGATTTTACCGATGGATTCCAGTCGTCTTCAAATACCTCAAGGAAATAATGGGCAACGCCAGGATGATCGATAATCACACCTGCTTCCCGGTTGAAATTAGGAGAATTGCTATTCCAGTTGATACTGCTCACAAGCACACGACTATCATCAACGATTACTCCTTTATTATGGATTTTTTCGATCTCGATTCGTCTGAGAGATCTGCACACCGGGCTTCCAGGGGATATGTTCGGACGCGCCGATCCGGTTGATCAGGGCAACCATCTCGTCATTGTCCTTTTCATCTTCAATATTATACCAGTACGAATCCAGCAGTACCCTTACATGAACACCTCGGCGTGAAGCATTGATCGCTGCTGAAAGATACGGATTCAGGGAATAGGAGTCTCATTGGTGATATATGCCTGCTCGATCTCGATGCTCTTTTCAGCAGAGTTTATCAGATCGGTAATCTGGTTGCTGGTATCTGGTGCGATAACCGGACGAACCGTAGCACCGGTAAAATATCCAGGCGTGAACTCCACTGTATGTTTCCCTGCAGGCATGGATTCCGGATTTCCCGCATGATTCCATTATAAGGAGTCACAGATTTTCCGCTGTAATCAGTCATGGTAAACTGTTGAAAAATACTCAGCAAGTGCAGGATCTTCGAGATATACACCCCAACCACGATTACCAGTCATTCCCGGAGGGGGAAATCCGCTATATTTGAAATTCTCACTCGTAAGCAGGATTGCCTGCCGATCGATAACCACATATTTTGCATGATCGTAGCGATAAGGGGCAGGATCTCCTTTGGTGATATCATCATAGAGACAGGAATTCCACTGTCGGTCAACTTTCGGATCAGCCTCTTTTCCTTCCGGACTAATCCCCCCAACGGGTCCACCTTCAATAAGAACTCTGACATCAACCCCCCGCGTTTTGTGCTGTCAATCAGCGAATCTGCCATAGCCGGACTCGAAAATTCATACACATTAAGGAGTACTTCATCAGATGCCTGTTCACAGCATAAGAAAAAATTTCACTGGAACAATCCGGGGAGACAAATGTCGTTACTGTTACATTCCGGAATACTGCCGGAGAGAAACGTGACTGCCCGATCATGAGCGGGCGGGGATCCCACACTCCTTTTTCGAGATAATGGATCTGCCCTTCGCGAGGTTTCACATCTTCAGGCCATGAAACTTTCTGAACAAGTATCCCATTCTCATACAGCATGAGAGCGTCTTTTGAATTTGCCAGACGGAGCGGATCTCCATTGATCACATTGGGTACCAGCTTGTGAATAATCCAGCCATTCAAAATCCGGATATTTTCCATGACTTTGTTTAAATGCTGTTCCGCTGCGGGCAATGGTGAGTAAACCGTTAATCTTTGTCCCCGGTGGGAAACCGAAACCCACCCTCTCCATCGGAAATCGTGATACCATCAAGAGAACCGTTACCTGAGAAGACCAAGATACTCATCCGCATCATCATGAAGCTATGAGGATCAGGACAGAACTCAATAATCTGGACTGCAGCACCCGCGTGCATCACACACCACAATGTGAGGATGAAGCACAAGGAACCAGACGCATAGACTCTCCATTTCGCCATGCTCCTTTTATAATCTGGCGATATAATTCTCCGGAAGTATGAAACAGGGCAGGGAATCAGACAAAGATCAATCAACCATCACCATTAATCGTGAAAGTAGGTGGAAGCCTGTATAATCAGATTCCCGACCTTGTACCGATTCTTATTGCATCAAAACGCCCATTATTCATTATCCCGGGAGGAGGGCCGTTTGCCGATCTTGTGCGACAGATTCAGGTAAATAACGATGCGGCACACTGGATGGCCATCGCAGCAATGGAGCAGTATGGTTGGTTTATCTCATCATTTGGGATTTTAACGACGGATAGAATTAGCAGTGCCCCTGACAACAACAGTATTTCTTCCTTATCGGTGCCTCAGGTTAACTGATCGTCCTGCCCCACACATGGGATGTGACATCTGACACTATCGCTGCATGGGTTGCAGGCACCCTTCATCTCGATCTTCTCCTTCTCAAATCCGTTGATGGCATTTTCATCAATGGAATTTTCCAGGAGCAGGTAACCGGGCCGGTGGAATCAGATATAATTGACCCATTTTTTATTCCGTTTGTGATAAAAAATACGGTGAAAACAACCATTATCAATGGATCACAACCGGATCGCGTGGAAAAATACCTGAAGGGGGATCTGGTCCCCCGTACTGAGATCGGTACAACCTTTTAAAGGTTCTAAAAGAGATACTATAGGAATCCTTGGAGGAACAATAATGTCAGATAAAAAATGTACATCCTGCAATGCCCCGCTTGCAGAAGAGGGCGCAACCGAATTCGGATGCCCCGCGTGTGGTGTTGAGATCAACCGGTGTTACCGGTGCAGGGAGCAGAGCATTCCCTATATCTGCCCAAAATGTGGATTTGGGGGACCGTAATTCATGGGTAGTGTTGCAGTCATTCTCAGGGTTATGCCCGAATCACCGGAAGTGAACCTTGAACAATTGAAAAAGGCATTAAAACAAAAGCTGCCCGGCATTCAGGAAATGAGAGAGGAGCCGATAGGTTTTGGCTTAAAGGCGCTCAAAGTTCTTGCCGTCGTCAATGACGCCGGTGGCGAAACCGATGCAATCGAGAAGTCCCTGAATGAAGTATGCAGGTGTCGAACGGGCAGAAATTATTGAAGTAACATTAACCTGATTCAGGTTATAAATACATCTTTTTTTCTTATTCTTCAAGATCTGCGAGAACCTTCCTGGTGATTCGTCCGGATTTTTTCAACCGATTCACGGAATGCAATTACTTCGGATTCATCGATCCTGATAGTAATCGGAAATACCCCGTTGCGGTTAACCCGCGCCGGAACACCAATGCAGACATCCCCTTCTCCGATACCGTGGACTTCGCTTTTGATATAAGCAGACACGGTAAGGATCCGGTTTTCATCGCCAAGAACGGTCTTTACCAACGAGGCAATTGCTTCCCCGGGACCATAAACGGTCGATCCCTTATCTTTGATAATCAGTTGTCCGCTGCATTTTACCGATTCAATGATCTCTTTTACCGGGAGATGCGCAAATGCTGGCAGGTTGGATATCTTGATTCCGCCAATTGTCGTAGCTGACCAGAGCGGGACCATGCTGTCGCCATGCTCACCGATAATACGTGTATGGACCTCGCTCACATGGACTTTGAAATAGGCAGCAATAAGAGATTTTAATCGCATCGAATCGAGATGTGTTCCAAGCCCGAATACCTGGCTGGGTCTTAAGGCCGGAATATTTCAAGGCAACGCAGGTCATCACATCAACCGGATTTGTCACCACGAGAATCTTGGTTTCAGGTGCAATGACACCGATAGTCTGCGCAAGTGGCGCGATAACCTTTGCATTTCCCAGCGCAAGATCAAGACGATCCTGTCCCGGAGTGCGCGGGATACCGGCCGTAATAACAACAACATCTGATCCGGCAGCATCCTTTAGGTTTGTCGTCCAGTTGATCTTGATATTCGTTCCACGTGCAGCAAATGAATCGACAAAATCCTGGGTAATTCCCCGGAGAAGTGTTTCCCGTCCTTCCCGTCCCATAGAGAAGGATTTCCCTCACATGAGGATTTGCTGATATTGCATAAGAGGCAAACATCCCCACATTGCCGGTTGCACCGATGATGGTCACTTTTGACATGGTAATCGTAAATGGGGACGCGTCATCAGTCGACTGTACGTTACTACGTTTGCCAAAGCATTCATCCTCCGCCCCGTTACCCCATGGGCGCCGGATGTCTACGGTAAGTCTGCTCCCTTCCGGGCCTGAACCGGTCCCCGCAGCGACAGGTCGCCATTCCCTCCGGAATATTGATACCTGGCCATCGACCTCATGGGACGAGGTTTCACAGTCAGAACGCACAGGCTCCCGCAGGCCGTTGCAGCCTTCGTCAAACTTCGCCCCCCGCGTACCGACGGTTTCAGGTTACAGGTGACGCCGAACCACCCGGGCTAGTCCCCATATACCTTTGTGCACTGGTCAATAAAGGCTTTTTACCCGTAATCAGGATCTCTTGTCCAGAGTTTCCCTTTCAACCAATGACAATATTTAAGGAACGAAGACCTCTCCGCCCACCTTTTCCAGCCATTCGCGCTTGAACGGTTCAAGGGAAGTGAGATCTTTTTTATCGAAAATATCAAGTGCGGTCACAGGATTGCTCCCGGGGGATAATACACTATATAATTGGTGGAAATCTCCCTGATATACCTCGATTACCTGATCCCCTTCAGTTTCTGCAATTTTTATCGGGTCGATAGTAACCGGATGTTTCTGCATATCCTGTAACTGTTCAAAGATCTTTACCCGGCTGATTTTGAGATACCCCCGGTTTACTTCGAGATTGAATGCTGACCAGAATGCCGAGGCATACCAGGCATCATTCATCACAACATGGGGCACACCGAGGCATGCTGCGGTGAGACCCAGGGTTCCCACACCGGAACATGCGTCAACGAAACAGGTAACCGGAGGTTTTCCCACATGTTGCTCGACCGCACGGATCTTCGGGTAACCCGTGCGCGGGAATTCGATATGGATAAGCGACTGTTGTTTATACATCACCATGGGACCCGTCCAGAGCGGAAAAATGTCAGCCCTTACATCACATCCTGCAAGAAGTTCGTAGACTTTTGGAACAGGAATGAAGATCGGGATTTGTAATTCCCGGAACAAAATCGCCTTTCTTCACGATACCGCGGAGTTCGGGAACTTCTGTAACGAGACGTTCTGCAGTAATTTTAGTTGCTCTTGTGGTGAGAAGCACAAGTGACTTTTCCGGAAGGAACGGCGGACGATCCATGGCAAATCCGGGGTGAACGAGCGGGGATCCCACCGCGATAAGCGGATCTGTATTGTTAAGATCACCCTCCTCAACCATGATGACATACATGTGGGCAAAAACTTCATCGATAAATCGTTTTCCGCATGAGCAGGGTTCTGCATATTCAAGCATTGGGAGCGGGGAGCGTTTGTCAAGGATCCGCATGCTGCAGTCTGCACACGGCAGAAAAATTGTGGGAAGTGTGGCAAGAAGGTCTTTTGCTGACTTGACACAATCCATCTCGCACACAGGACACTTCATGCTCCTTCGTATGATTGTTCAGAGATAGAAAGGTTTTCAAAATATCCCAGGACAGGGTAGTCAAACATGACATTCCCTCTTAAAAAATACCAAAACAAAAAAATAATGGGCCCGATGCGATTCGAACGCATGACCGCCCGGTTATGAGCCGGGCGCTCTAACCGGACTGAGCTACGGGCCCAAAAACGCCCCCCACAGGGCTCGAACCTGTGACATTCGGATTAACAGTCCGACACTCTACCAACTGAGTTAGGGAGGCAATACCAATACGCCTTATTAGATTCTTTGTGAGTGCTTTTAAAGGTAACTCTGATGACGATCGAATTTGACAAAAGTAGGGATTGTAACATCATGCTGGATCAATGACGCTTCATCGCGGCAAGCAGCCGGATGAGTTCATCCAGATCACCATTGAGATGCTGGAATAATTCAACCGTTTGGGGGGTGGCAACAGCACCTTCCGGTGAAGCGCGGATATACCCGAGTTGTTCCAGAACATGCAGGGAGTAGCGGATACGGTGAGAGGGCAGATCGAGAAGCTCAGCGAGCTTCATGATACCGATCGGCTCGTGATCTGCCACCGCTTTTGCCACCTCGATATGACGGCTTAGTAACTCGATTTCGTCCTTCATCTTCTTGAGCATAGTACTCCAATAAAACCCTTATCCCACGCTATTTATCTTATCATTCTCGCTGGTACTATCATCTTTTTTATCTTTTTCCGGCTGTTTATCAAGCCACTTTTTTGTATCTTTGTATTTCTTAAAAAAATCCAAAGAAAGAATGAGTGCCAGGATGAGCATCCCAATAATTATTGGAACGCTATACGGAGAATGTACAATAAAAAAAACAATTATTGACATGGCTACGAGGAGAATAATGATATTGAGCTGCAATAGTAAGCCGGTAAAATTTATATTTAAACCGGTTTTTTGCATCCTCTTCCATCACTGGTATGTCAACTCCGAAATAAAAGTACTTGACGTTTAACTACATATATCCTGAGAGATGGACCCACTTTCAAACGCGGTCAAAAAAAGCGGTGCTGATGCCTATGTAATATATGCATCATCGCGTGACGCCGATATGAGATACCTGACACATTTTACGACAAGCGATCCCTTCGTCTTTTTTAAAAAACCTGGCGATCCCGGGGTTATTATCGTATCCCAGATGGAGATCGGGCGCGCATCACGTGAAGCGTCTGCTGCAGTGATGACCAGAACGCAGGCCGGGCTTCCGGACATACTCAAAAAAGAAAAGGACCCGTACCGGGCAACTGCGAAGATGATTGCCGGTCAGGTTGGGAAAAAAATTCTCGTTCCCCCTAATTTCCCGATTGCTTTGGCAAATGCCCTGAGTAACCATTGTACCGTTCTGGTAGACAGTGGAACGGTCCAGTTGATGAGGGCAAAGAAGAGTAAAAATGAAATCCTGTTGATGAAGAATGTGCAGAAAGTGACGGAAAAGGCAATGGGGTGTGCGATCTCTCTTATCAAGAGCGCGTCGGTAAAAAAAGGAATCCTCCATATCGATCAAAAACCCTTGACGGCAGAACACGTAAAATTCTCCATGCATAGTCTGCTCCTGCAGCATGGATGCGGTGCGGTGGATACCATCGTATCATGCGGAGAGGATACCGCAACACCCCACATAGCAGGATCGGGGCCACTCAAATCTGATGAGCCCATTGTAATTGATCTCTTTCCCGTAGAAGAGATATCAGGATATTATGCGGATATGACCCGGACCGTTGTGAAGGGGAAACCTTCACCGGATATCCTCGAGATGTACGATACCCTCCGTGAAGCAAAACAGCTCGGGATCTCCCGCGTAAAGACAGGAGCCTCGGGAGCAGATATCCATCTGGCAGTAGTTGACTTTTTCAAAGAGCGGGGATACGAGAGCAACACACGCGGATTTGTGCACAATCTCGGTCATGGTGTAGGGCTTCAGGTGCACGAGCTGCCCACGGTCGGACCCGCAGGAAAAGCCCTTGCTTCCGGCAACGTAATCACTATTGAGCCGGGACTCTACTATCCCGGCATCGGTGGTGTGCGTCTTGAGGACATTGGAGTTGTCACGGCTAAAGGGTTTGAAAACTTCACGGTATTTCCTGAGGACCTGATCGTATGAATGATGAGATTTTTGAAAAGTATCGTGATGCCGGAGTTCTTGCCGCAAAAATTCTCCGCAGGGGTGCACAGGAAATCCGCGTAGGAGTGTCATACCTTGATCTTGTCGAATCAATTGAGGTGCAGGTAAAAGAAGAGGGTGCAGAACTCGCGTTTCCTCTCAACCTTTCGTTAAATGAAGATGCTGCACACGATACTGCATCACCAGGAGAAGCACGGGTATTTACCAAAGGGGATGTAGCAAAACTCGATCTTGGTGTCCAGATAGATGGGTATATCGCTGACACCGCGACTACTATCGATCTTGGAAGCAACTCACTCCTCCTTGAGGCATCTGAACGGGCCCTCGATGCTGCAATAAAAGCGATCCGTCCGGGAGCGACCGCGGGGGATCTCGGGGCAGCAATCCAGAAAGAGATTGAGTGCCGTGGATATCGGCCAATTTCAAATCTTACCGGACATGGACTTGATCGGTATATTCTCCACCGCCCTCCCACCATTCCCAATGTCGGGGTTAATGGGGGTGTTGTACTCGAGGAAGGAATGGTATTTGCTATTGAACCATTCGCAACCACGGGGAGCGGACATGTCGGGGAGAAAACCCGTAAAGAAATTTATTCGCAGATTTCACAAAAACCCGTCAGGATCCCTGCAGCGCGTGCCATCCTTGATAAGGTAAAGGATCGCACATGGGCTGCCATTTGCACGACGCTGGATTGATGGGAAAAAACTGGATATCGCTCTCTCCTCACTCGTCAGATCGCAGGTGCTCCATGTTTATCCGGTCCTTTCCGATATCCCGGGATCCCTGGTCTCCCAGCATGAGCATACGGTGATCGTGACCAGTGAGGGTTGCATTGTAACAACACGATGAGATAGCCTTATTCATTCTGGGAATGAATAATTAAGGTTACAGCCATGTCTGGAGATTCTGAAATCCTGCGAATAATGGAAGTTGTTCTGACCGCTGAAATATTCAACCAGAACCCCCAGCTTGATATCAATGATCTGACACCCACCTGCCGTGAGATTTTTTCCATCACCTCTTCCACGGATCTCAAACGGCCGGTCTACGTAAGCGACGGTCTGATCAAACGCTCACTTGCCATTGCGGACGCCCACCAGAAACTATCCGCAAACCCCTTTGTCGCTTACGAGGAGTTCGGGCAGCGCATCCGTATCACCGCGCTTGAACCCGCAGCACTGTGGTTCCTCAAACAGGGTGGCAAACCTATCATTGAGAAAAATCCCGCCCTCGCCTTCTTCTTCGAGAATATTGATTCGACAGGAATAACCTACACGACCGTTCGCAAAGTAAATCCGCCATTTGAAGATACCAAGGCATACCTCGATGCACGGGTTTCAAAACTAATAGGGGAAGACGAAAAACTCCGGAGCGCACTTGACCTTGTCATTATCCTTGCCCCCGAAGAAGTGGAGCAGCAGATGGACGACCTTGTCTGCACGCAGGAACAGACCGCGATTATCACCAAGATACAACTCGCGATCAACCATCGGGAATTCCTGCACCGGCACAGGATCCATGAAGTAGGAAAACTCCTTTTTGTGGGCCCACCGGGAACAGGAAAGACCTCGCTTGCACTTGCCATGTCCCGGACCATGCACATGCCGGTTCTTGAGGTCCGGCTCTCGATGATCACATCCCAGTATCTCGGAGAGACTTCCAAAAATATTGACCGCATCTTTGAATTAGCCAAAAAACTTGCGCCCTCCATTCTTTTTATCGATGAATTCGATTTTGTTGCCAAAAGCCGTATCGCTGATGATCATGGGGCGATGAAACGTGCAGTTAACTCCCTGTTAAAAAACATCGATAAGATCAACCTGGTAAGAAACAATGTGATCCTGATTAGTGCAACCAATCATCCGCAGCTGCTCGATGAGGCAGCATGGCGAAGGTTTGACGAAGTTGTGGAGTTCTCACTTCCCAATGAAGAGATGCGGAAGAATATCCTGATGAAGGTTACTTCCTCCTTCCAGTGTTCGCTCGATTATCAGCAGCTTGCTTCCCAGACAGATGGATTTTCTGGTTCCGATCTCCGCATGATGGTCAAGGAGGCGATTCTTTCTTCCCTCATGGCCAACCGGAAGACTATCGGCCCTGAAGATATCGAGAAGGGCATTTATATGGTGAAAAACCGGGATGCAATCCGGCACCTGACCTGGATATAACATGAAAATAACCCTCCTGGGAACGGGCGATGCGATTGGTACGCCAAAGGTAGGTTGTGACTGTCCCCAGTGTAATCACGCAAAAAATACGGGTTCAATGCGCCTTAGAACCTCGCTTCTTGTAGAGAATGAGGGAAGACGCATCCTCATTGATTCGTCACCGGATCTCCGGCAGCAGCTTCTTCTGCAGGGTTCCCCTCATATCGATGCTGTGATCTGGACTCATGGGCATTATGATCATTTCATCGGATTTGGCGAGTTTTACCGGGTTCAGAAGATCCCACCGGTCTTTGCTGCTCCCCCGGTCCTCAATTACTGTTCTGAAGTCTTCCGGTTTCTCACCTTTGATAAAGGAGAGATTCAGCCCTACGAGCCATTTGATATGTTCGGCCTTACAATCACGCTGTTCATGGTAAAACACCCCCCGGCATTTACCTGCGGCATAGTGTTTGAAACCGCTGACTCACGGGTAGGGTTTACCTCAGATACAAACATCGATATTCCCCAACAGAGCCTTGACCTTCTCACCGATCTGGATCTTCTGCTGCTGGATGCACTTGTACCCTCCGATATCAGGATTCACAAGCACATGAATTATCTTGATGCCTGTACCCTTGCCCAGAGTCTTGAACCGGAAGAGTATCGCTGCGTTCATCTGAGCCACCTTATTCCCTGGGAACTTCCGCATCTCGGAAAGGATGGAGATCTATTCGAGTTTCCGGTAATCCTTTTTTAGTAAAAAAGGCAGAAGTCTGGTTTCAGGGCAAGCATTCCAGTGTACGTCCCCACCCATACTTTAATAGTTTTCAGGTGCCCAAACATAGGTGCATGATTGTAAAAGTTCTCGATCTCGAAAAAGACAAAGTGCGGCTTATCATCAAGGGGGAGGGGCATACGTTCATGAACGCCCTTGTTGAGGAAATACTAAATGATCCGGATGTGGATGTAGCAAAATATATGATTGAGTTTCAGTTTTCGGACCCGGAACTTCTCGTCACCACAAAAGGCAAGAAAAATCCCCTGCCCATTATTAAAAAGGCGTGCCGGCGGATATCGGGTCATTGCGATGAGCTCATAAAAGACCTGAAGAAAAAGTGATTTAAAATATTCCTGATAGGATATACTTTTTATAACCAACTATTTACTATAATCGTCTGTGACCATAATTTTCAGACTTGGAAGCAACCCGTTTTTTCAATATCCCACACCACTCACACCGCTGACACCTTTTTTCCAATCATTAACATTAACACGAGTTTGTCATATTCAGATTTTTTCCTCATCTGTGAAGACTAACAGACCCAAAGGTTTTTTAAACCACTTTTCTCCCCACAAATGATCTCATGAATGCAAAAGTAACCTGCTGACGGATTGAGAACAGTTATAAAGTGAAGTAAAAAGATTCTGGTTATATGATTGGCAATAAATCTTTGATAGGGATTGGGGTCTGCCTGATAGTGACGATCTTTATTGCAGGATGTGCGTCACCTTCCACCCCTGCTCCTGTCCAGACCCTGGCACCTACTACAGTGATCCCGACCCTCCCTTCGGTGACGAGTGAAGCCCCCAAAGTTACCAGTACCGTAGTGACAACCCCAACAACTGAAGTTATCGTTGAAAAGGAAATCCTGTATGATACGGGTATCCTCACGACAAAAACCTATAAAACCTACGATTTCAAGGATTTAGGCTTTAAATTCATATACCCTGGGGATAAATTCCGGATTACTCTCAAAGACTCAAAAGCCCGTTCTGGGATATGCACTCAATTCAGAACAGGCAACCGGTTTGCAGGGATCGCAGTTGATTCCTCACTATGAATCTTATTCGAATAAAGTCCAGTGGGGCCTCATAGACCCCTCTTTTGTCCTTGAGAAAGCGACGAATTCCACAGGTGAATTCATCTATGGGGATTATGTCGAGTATCGTTATGAGGGTGACAAGAGTATTGCGATGAATAAAACTAAAGGAGAAGTTCATCCACTAACCTATGTTGTTGACGGACGGTGGATGAGTTATGATCCTGTATACGATAATATCCAGACCTTCACTTACGAGATCACCATCACAAAGACCGGGGGGCCGACCAAGCAATCCTTTGATTTCTAAAACAGTACACCTCATTACTTTTTTTTGTAATTTTTTTCTTGTCTTAATCAAACGATAAATTGGAAAAAAGGTTACAACCGCTGAGGCAAAGCCTTTAGCAGCATGGTTGGATACTGCTGAAGGATTTTTATAAAAAAGCACCTGCAAAAAAGAGAGAACGAATTTAAAAAAATTTATTCTTCCGTTGCCCGTTCGGTAAATACGATCGATCCCGAAATCCTTGAGATCTTGATTTTTACCTTCTGGCCGGGCTTTGCATTTGCAACATACATGATATAGCGCCCCATCTTCACCACGCCATCGCCTCGTTTTGAGGTAGACTGGATCTCCACTTCCATGATTGTACCTTCCTCAAGGTTCTCGGACACGGGTTCGGTACGAGCTTTTCTCTTTCTTACCGGGCGATGACTTCCGCAGGCATCGCAACGGAGCTGCATCACACGATCATCTTTAACAAGCCGTGTATCCGGTTTACCACATTCAGAGCAGATAACGTAATCCTCAACATAACTCTTGATCATCATTTTGATGAGCGTGATCTCAAATTTTCCGTTAAAAATTGCACGGTTTCCATCAATTTTTCCGGAAGTACCCAGCTCCCCGAGAAGGAATTTCATCAGGTGATCCGGGTCACGTCGAACCTTGCTCACAATCTCAGAAAAATTTTCAAGGACAGTTGTCTTGCCTTCAACATATGCCTTGGCTTCAGGAACTACAAAACGCTCTGAAGATTCTGTTTTTTCGGTGATATTGGAGTATGCCTGTTTGAGGAGATTTTCATATTCGTCCGTCATAGTTGTATAATATAAAGGCGCCATGCCGCCAAAAGGCTTTCTCCCGGTACATGCACGGTGTGTCAAATCTGCTTTTTCCTCATTTTCGAACAGGTGCCAGATACAACCGAATGCATTATGCTCATAAGGGGATGGAAGCAACGGCTGACGGGCGTATGAAGTTCCATTTTCATCCGCTAAAAAAAATAAGCTTACACTTTTATTGAAGCCGCGACAAGCGCGACGAGTTCATCTACCTTCTTATCGTTTTCAATTGCATTCTGGTGGATGTTCGTGACCGCAACCGGAATCATACCACGGGCTTCGATCCATTTTTTGAACGTCTCATCAGTCTGACCCGGCCTGCCCCCATGGGTTGAAAAGGCAACAGCAGGTTTACCCATACAACCTTCCAATTCATCGATTGCCGCATGTATAACCGGTGTTGGTTTGAACGCCCAGACCGGTGATCCGAATACAACCAGATCATATGCCGATACATCGGGCGATGAAGGTTCGATCGTGGTTTTCTCTTCACCTCTCGCCATGTTGCACCGGACAAGAAAGCGCGTCAGCCAGGAATAGGACGCCGTGTCAAGGACTTCGATCAGGTCTGCATCGAATGCCATAGCAATATGCTGGGCTACGTGGCGGGTGTTACCGGTCTCGCTATGGTAAATAATACAAATTTTCATCATGAGTATAGTGGAAGAAGAAATAAAAAAGATTTTTAAAAAAAAATTATTTCTTAAATTGGGGCATCATACCGCGGACTTCTTTACCCACTTCCTCAATGAGATGCTCTTCATCTGCTTTGGTAAGCGCATTGAAAACAGGACGATTCACCATGTTTTCAAGCATCCATTCCCGCGCAAACCTGCCGCTCTGGATCTCTTCAAGAATCTGCTGCATCGCATCATAGGCTTCCGGACCAATGACACGGGGACCTCGGGTGAGATCCCCATACTGCGCCGTGTTACTGATATACTTGCGCATGTTGGTAAGCCCCCCCTCATAGATCAGATCAACAATAAGTTTGAGCTCGTGGAGAATTTCGAGATATGCCATTTCCGGCTCGTAACCGGCATCGACAAGCGTTTCAAAACCGGCCTTGACAAGAGATGTGCAACCCCCGCAGAGAACAGCCTGCTCTCCGAAAAGATCCGTTTCGGTTTCTTCTCGGAAAGAAGTTTCCAGCACAACCGCACGGGTCGCACCAATCCCCTTTGCATAGGCTAGGGCAATCTGGTGGGCTTTTCCGGTGGGTCCTGGTGAATGGCGATAAGCGCGGGAACACCTTTCCCTTCTTCATATTGCCTGCGTACCATGAATCCGGGTCCTTTGGGCGCCACCATGATCACATCAACAGTGGGTGGCGGAACGATCTGTCCGAAGTGGATGTTGAACCCGTGGGAGAACATGAGGCATTTCTTATCCGAGAGGTTGGGCATGATCTCGCTCTTGTAAACAGCTGCCTGGTGTTCATCCGGTAAAAGGATCTGGATAATATCAGCCTTTTTTACTGCCTCGGCAACCGGCATCACCTTCATGCCATCTTTGACTGCTGCGTCCCAGCTCTTCCCAGGCCGGAGACCGATCATTACATCAAGCCCGCTGTCCTTCAGGTTAAGAGACTGCCCGCGCCCCTGATGAGCCATAGCCAATCACAGCAATGCGCTTCCCTTTCAGCACCGAGAGATCCGCATCTGCTTCATAATATTTTTTCTAACATAGTAGATCCCCCGGCTTGCTGGCCGATTCTCTGCCGGATCGTTTTGGTAACGCGTTGATTGATCTGTGGTTGCAACAACGGGGGCGTGACGTCAACGACTTCAGCCCTGTGGAGCGGCTCTGTTACATGGGATCACGCGCCATGGGCGCCTTGGAGTTCAAACCTGCGCTTACTCGTGAATCCATCAAGGCAGTTCCGTTGGAGGTGGCTGAGCTGACGGAACTGGCGCGAGAGATTCTTGCTCATCGCGGACAACTCACCGTAAACCTCCGGGGCGCTAAATCGGAAGCGCTCAACACTATCATTCAGGTTGGGACATCCGCTGGCGGCGCACAGGGCCAAGGCCGTTATTGCCTCGATCCCAAAACACACGAGGTTCGGTCTGGTCAAATCCCAGCGCCCCAAGGATTTGAACCATGGATTCTCAAGTTTGATGGCGTCCATGATCAGATTCTGGGCGAGCCGCATGGCTTCGGAAGGATTGAGTATGCCTATCATCAAATGGCCGTTGCGGCTGGCGTTGAAATGAACGAATGTCGCCTTTTGGTAGAGGGCCAGCGAGCACATTTCATGACACGGCGTTTCGACCGGGATATGAAAGACGAAAAGATTCATATGCAATCTCTCTGCGCAATGGCAAAAAATTGAAAACATCAGAGTTGAGCAGGCAAATGATCAAATCCATATCTTCTATGATTTAACTGAAGTTGATGAAAATAGGATATTAAAAATTGAGATATTTTTGTCAGATGATGGAGGAAATACTTATCAAATCTCTCCTATTAGTATTTTCGGTGATGCAGGCATTGGGGTCCTTCAGGGTAAGAATAAAAGAATCGTTTGGGATGTATTAAACGATACTGATGAATTAGTGGGGGATAATTATAAGATTAAAATTATTGCAAGATATTTGGCATCAGAAAAAGAGTCTAAAGTACTTAAAAGTAAATACTTAAGTTTTCTGGCAGGGTATAGTAATCTGGACCATGGCAATAATTTTGTTGGAACGATAAAAGGATGTTTTTATATAAATAGATTATCATCTGGCTTAAGTATTAATGGATTTAATTCCAATTCAAATTCTATCTCACCATCATGGGCTAAGCGAAAATTTTATGGTTTCTATTCAGGTTTTTTTATAGAACCTGTTTTGCTTAATTCCCGGAAGGT
>CAWDZO010000005.1:0-11454 GCA_963806845.1 uncultured Methanoregulaceae archaeon | reverse complement strand
TGCGCGAGAACTACCTGGACACCATTTCCCTGCTGGTCGAGCATGATCCTGCCCCCTGGGTGCGCGAACTGATGTTCGATGCCAATCACTCAATTTCTTCCTGCATGACAAGGCGCGCTCGCGGGAATCGTGGAATTCCCTCTTTCGAAGAAAAGGCGGGAAAAGAGCAGGAGAAAAACCCAAAAAAGAAAAAGTCCAGAAACCGGCTCAACGGGAGCTGGATGAACCAGGTGTATCATCAGAACCGTGAAGAAGAAACTACCCTCCCGGTCTCAGTCAACGCTGTTTGACGGGTTTTGAGGCTTTATAATAGCGGTGGAGGAGGACCCCGCAGTCAATTTTTTCGCCACCGTTACCGTAGGATTCAAAGCCCAGGTGATAGATGATAAGATCACAGTCGAGCGTTCGGGCAAGCGCGAGCAGCGGGGGGATCATTTCGATGGCAGGGCGGATCGCGTAGATGACATCTGCTCCTTTGTACAGGTTGATCTCCGGTGAGAATACATCATCGATCATGAAGCAGAGCCCTTCGGGAACGCTAATATCCTTGACATCGGGTCCAGCGCACACGGGCACCCGCATCCAGGAGAATGCGTGCTGCCTCAGTGTTTTTCCCAATCCCGACCTCAACAGTATTGATATAGTGTTTTGCTATATATTCCCCGATGCACGTCTCAATATGTTTATAGGAGCCCATTTAAACAGAATATAGCGATGCATATCCATATTTTTTGGGATTCCCTGTCCCCCCCCGGTCTCCAGATTCCGGTCACTCGCAATATATCTTCGATAATCGGTGTTCCGGCATCGGTATCGGAAAACCATGTGCGCATGATGGGATATGTTGACGGGCGCAAACAGATCAATGCGCCGGTCTTCTTAGACAGTATCCAGTCATACAAACACCGCCATGCCCTAAAAGATCCCCTCCTCCTTGTGGTTCATCAGGATCTTTTTAACAATGGTAACAGTTTTGTATTTGGGCTTGCCCGCCAGTCTGTCGGTGCGGCGGTGGTTTCGACTGCCCGGCTGGGTAATGAGTATTACGGGCGGGAAGGGAACGATGATGACCTCATTGATCGGATAACAAAAGAAGGTGGGCACGAAGTCGGGCACCTGCTGGCCTTGATCACTGCCCTGACAGGGAATGCATCATGTTTAAACCCGACACTCTCGATGAACTGGATCGGAAGAAAAAGGTGCTCTGTAAAATATGCAGTGAACGGCTGGAAGGACATCTCTCTTCAGAATGACGGGATATTTTCGGGGCGGATTTAAAAATAATAAGGAGGTTCAGACCGGAGCAGGTTGCAAGGGGTCTCTCACCGATGAGGTGAACCGGTCATGGCGTTATGCATTATAATACAACAGTACCCTTTTTCTCTTATTATCAATGCTCCACCCTCGAAAATTCCGAAAAAAGCGGGTTATAGATCCGGCATCTTCTGCGCGATATACCATGCATGGAACGCGAGGACAAGATAAACCGGAAAAAGCAGGCCATCACTACTGATCTCGCCCTGATATTTGAACAGCCACACTGTTAAGGTGATGTCAACCTGGAATATCATAATTCCCCACCATTTGCCCAGTACCCGTATCCCAGACCCGGCAGCATGAAATTTAAAAATCCTGCGATCAGGGGATTTTTTCTCAACCGTCGTCTCCGGCTCAGGCCGCGGGGAATATGCAACACTGATATCCCACATTTCGGCGATGCGAGAACGGTTTTCCACCTGACATCAGCATTCTCGTCACGGAGCGATTCCATCAGTCCCGGGATCGCTTTTTTATCTCCGATAGAACCGAGGATCTGCGATGAGCTTGTATCCTGACGCTGCTATCCTGGTCATGCAGAACAAGCGAAAGTGCGCCGATTGCTGCCGGACCGCAATCATTAACCGCCTGCCATTCCTGCATTCCCACATAATAGAATGCCCTTTCCTCATCTGATACCGGATTCCAGCCTGTCTTTGAGAGGGCAGATGCTGCACCGTACCGCACATACTTGTCAGGGTCCCTGAGGGCGTTTTTGAGTGGTGAAGTTATATCAGGGCCGCCGATCTCTCCCAGAGCTATTGCCGTTTCCCACCGCACCTCACTGCTTTTATCGTTGAGCGACTCAATGAGCGGTGGTACCGCCCGCTGATCCCTGATAACGGTCAAAGCCTCAATAATGCCCAACCTGACATCCCTGTCTTTGTCTCGTAACGCGAGGATAGACTCGTTGATTCCTTCGCTACCCAGTGTACCCGAGCGCTTGTGCTGCTTTGGTCTGGACCTCAAAATCATTGTAGCGCAATGCCTGTATAAGTGCAGGAATATTTTTTTGTTGCCCGAGTGTGTCAATATCCGGTTTTTTTTGAAAAAATGATAAACCCCTCATTAAAGACACCTCACATAGTCTCCTTTCGTTTTGCCATAAAGAAGGTCTGGACTGCGAATAGTGCTGTGACCGGGTACACGATCAGGTAGGGAATGAACGGTCCCCACTCCATCTGGGAGAAGTACAAGAATACTCATGTCACTCATAAAGACCAGAAATCCCCACCAGTACCCGAGATAGTTATACCCCAGACCGAGAAACAGGAAATTTAATATCGCTGCTGCCCACGGGTTCTGCCCAGGAACGGGGGCGTCTGGACAGCCCTCTCGGAAGATGGGTAACCGGTACACCACATTTCTTTGCTGCAAGGATTGCTTTCCAGCGGACGGTGCTGCTGGGGATCTTTGAGAACCAGTTCACACCCCCGCTGCGAGGGAGTATCTCCGATCTCTCCGAGAACTTCCACTACCTCTGCCCGTGTTGTGGCATCGTCGGTCGCTGAGAATCTCAATTAAGGGCCCTGTTGCCACGGGACCGATCTGTGCTACGTCTTTCCAGTCCTGAAAGGCAATGGAATGATACGCACGGTCGGTATCGTTTTGGGGAACCCATGACAACTCCTGGAGTGCCTGAGCCTGCTCCATATCTTACGTACCGATCCCTGTCCTTCAAAGCCCTGACAAGTGGGTTGAATGCATCAGGACTTCCCAATCTGCCGATTGCAAGGGCGGCAACCCAGCGCACTTCAGCATTCGCATCCTTTTCAAGCAGGTATATCAGGGCCTTACAGCATCGCCGGTCACGGATAGTCCCGAGCGCTTCGATCGCGCCAAGCCGCACCGTTATATTCCTGTGGTTGAGCGCTTCAAGAAGGGGCAGCGTGGCAAGGGTCCCCATAGTTCCAAGTGCATCAGCGCTCTGCCACTGGATATCAACATTACGGTGATCAAGCAGCCTGATCAGCCCTTTGATGTCCTGCTTAGCCTTTCAGTGCTTCAACGTTTGGCAACCGCGAGCTGAAGAAATCCGGAAATACCATAATTCGTAGAAAATTACCCGGTTCTGAGTATAATTCCCTACATTATATGAACATTATGAAGAACACGTGATCTTCCTGTGCATCACAGCCGGGAGATGAGGAGTACCGCGATTTTAAGCACAAAACGGATCTTCTTATACCAAAGATAGTTCCCTGTCGCACCAGATTCACTATGAGAATGATCTGGAATGGGACGCTGTTGTGCAATCATCGATCCGATCTGCGCTGATCATGATAATCCTTCACACCCTGAGTGCAATGCCCGTCTTGTAAATGCATGTTCAGGAATTCCTCAGGATATTGCGCTGCTGGCGACCGGAACCTGCATTGCGTGAGGATGTTGAACGTGTTCATGACCCCCGTTACCTCTCATGGCTTGAGCAGCGGTGTGCCGCGACTGCCACGCTTGGCTGGCTGGATTCTGATACCTATATTACCCGCCGATCCTTTGATGTTGCCCTGCACGCTGCCGGTGCAGCGATTGCTGCTGTGGAGCGATCCATGGAAGGTGAACATTGTTTTGCCCTTGTGCGCCCTCCCGGGCACCACGCTGAGTTTGATCGCGCTATGGGATTTTGCCTGATTAATAACGTGGCGGTTGCTGCAAAAAAAGCCCTGGAACACGTTGATACTCTTGCGATCGTTGACTGGGATGCTCACCATGGGAACGGAACGCAGAACAGTTTTTATGGTACTGACCGGGTGCTCTACTGTTCAGTGCACCAGGAGCATTTTTTCCCGTATTCCGGCACTATCGACGAAGTTGGTGTTGGAGACGGTAAAGGATATACCATAAATGCCCCCCTGCAGGCAGGATCGACCATTGCCGATTACCTGGTTGTTTTTTCTGATATCTTTGTCCCTGCGATCGAGCGTTTTTCTCCTGATGTCATGATCGTTTCCGCTGGCCAGGACATACTCTTTGATGACCCGATCGGCAGGATGAGGATCCGGCCGAAGGATTTCGAGCCCCTGACCCGGATGCTTGTCCGGGCAGCAAGCGGCCCTCTGGCGCTGGTGCTGGAGGGAGGATACAGTCCGTCGCATGGTGCAGCGGTGCATCATATATTCGCAGGGCTTACCTGATGTTGACGGTGAATGCATCAGGAATGCCCTCCGAACGAACACAAAAGATCGTCTCATGGCTGAAATCAGAACACCGTCTTCCCTGATCTCTCATGGTGAGGAAAGGATATCGATTTCCATAGTGCTGATCTTCTCGTAGGTTTTTTTCAGCTGGATGATAGGCCAGAGTTCGTAGAGAAGCACGGTGACCGGTTCCCACATGGCAACCCAGCCGATGATCAGGAGTGCATCAGCAACAATCTGGGCAAGCAAATGATTGTTCATTGATGAAACAAGCTGCCGGGCTATCAGGGCTATTGTCAGGAATGTAAGCCCGATGAGGAAGGTACTCCTGCCATACCTGAGGTGGGAACGAAATTTCCGTTCTGCGACCAGCATTTTGTACTGGAAATGATTATGGATCGCGGGAGGGATCTTCATCGCCCGCTCAGTGGTGGCGATATCCGAAGGAAGGTAAATAATCATCTTGAACGGGGTTTTTTGCGGGAAGTCCTTGACCATATCGACAATGTAATGTTCTGCAGCGGAGTCGAGTTCTTTTTCGTGGAATGGTGCGGGATCAAACGAGTTGAAAGCTGTGCCACTGAAGAGAGTTTGATCTCGATCAGGATCCTGCCGTTCTCTTTTTTGTACAATGACTCGATATCCGCCATTCCTATGTGTCCCGAATTGCTATTCATTGGCAAAGTCGATAAACCTGCCTTTGGCATCGTTTGATCCTGCCACCGGGTTGTCGATTTGTCCCGCAGAGGGGTTCTTCTGGCCGAATGTGGTTACCCTATTACTGACGTATTATTGCTGGCCCATCCGGAGATTGATCTCTTCGATCGCTTCGGTAATAATCTCCTGCACTCCCTCATTTTCCATACGGTACAGGCGCCCGAGGGGCGGGATCGCCCGTATGTCCCCGATCTGGCCCAGGGCCCAGGCAGCTTTCAGTCTCACCCGGGAATCTTCATCCCAGAGTGTATCGATGAGCGGCTCCACCGCTCCGGGATCCCGCATTCTTCCGAGCGACTCTGCGGCCTTCCAGCGGCTGGTCTCGTCATCATCGGAAAGCATCCGGATGAAATGTGCCAGCCGCTCTTCCGCCCCGGTTCCGGATCCCACGGTTTCCTGTTCAGAATCAGGTCCGCCGGTTTCTCTCTCATGATCAGGTACTCCCCGTCTCTTTCATCCCCATCGCAGATTCGTCAATCCGTGATCGTCATCCTGCCTGACAACACGTTATTCAACGATGACAAGCGAAGATCGCCCGCCCCCGATTTGCGGGTCACCGTAATTGTACCGCCCTTTTTTCGTAAACGTGTAGCTGTAACTCTGCCCGGATGAGAGCGATCCTGAATTGAAGAGCTCTGCATTGGTCACCTCGGGAAGGTGGACAACACGGTGTAGCATCGGATCTTCGTTAATCCAGGTTACTGTGGTGCCCTCTTTGATGGTGATTGTGGTAGGATCAAAAGCCCTGGCCTTAATAATCACCGTAACCGTCCCTGTGTTCGGGACACTTGTCGTGATCCGGTTGGACGGGGAAGTCTCTTTTGAGCTGGATGGCACGGATATACACCCGCAGATCAATGCTCCACAGATCAATACGATGAGCAGAATTGCATATTTCTTCATGAAAGAAAGAATGGATGCACACCTGATTATTCTTTTTCCCTGACGTACAGGATACCATGCGGTTCCTTGTAATCGGATTTGATCACAATGGTGTTTGAAATCCGGTTGAACACCCGCAATTTTGTGCCCGGCATGGCAAGCCACCCGATCAGGCAGTCCAGCGGAAGAAGGAACGCTTTTCCAAAGCTCTCGATTGCGGCGGTTGTGTATTTGATCTTCGTGCCGTCACGGTTGACGACTTTTAAATTCATTACCATCTTTCCGATTGACTGGCCATGGTACCCCTCCATGACTGTCCAGTAGGCAAATAAGAATATGAATTCAAAGCCGAGTGCAAAAAATCTCCATTGCTGGTAATCCCAGAGAAGCGGTAATTTCCAGATCGGTGTGAAAATATCCCTTATAATATTTAAAAAAAGGATGAACAGGATAAAATCTATAAGAAATGCCCAGAACCGTGCACTCCACTTGGCAAGATAGATCGTCTTTTTCCAAACGGTTTTATGAGAGACGGTTCGGTTGTCATATTTTCTTCAGACATTGCAAAAAAGATATTGGCATCCTTTATGAATGAAGTTTACTCCTTCCCATTTATGAGGGAGCTGCGACAAATTTTTTCAGGACCGGCTTTGAATCCAAGGGAGGACCGGCTTTGAAAAAAGGGATGGTGACGGGGATCAGTCACACCGTAGTTTTCCCGCTTTGCCGATATCTTCCAGCTCGTGCTCTTCAATAAGGATGGTCACGAGTTCCGGTGTGATCCCCGTTGTGCTGACCAGCGTCCCGGTAAATTCACGCACGATTCTACGCTTCTGCTCTCTTGACAGACCTTTTTTTGTTTTCAGGATTACGACGGGCATAGTAATGTTCTCCGTAATTCCTGAAGTATTTGGTGAAACGAGTATATAGCACAAACCAATTATGGTTGCCCTGCCCGGTAGATCTTCCTTTTTCAAAAGATTACAAAAAGATCCCTAACTCCTAAGATCAACCCTTACACTGCCTGTTATCATTATTTTTTTTAAGTGAAAGGTTCACATGCTTCATTTCGGAACATTTCATTGACAAGCTCATTTCTGTTGTAATATTTTTATGCAATTCTTATGATTTTCTTGGTAACACCATTTTTGTCCTCTCATTAAAATTCACATTAATTTTCTTCATTATTTTCAAAATATTCAATTTTCTTTTTATAAATTTTAAATATCGTCAAATTCCTGTATATCCTTAAATAGAAAACTTTATATAATATATTATAAATTAGTAATTATGAACGTAATGAATTATAATAAATGTATGCATTGCAGGAGGATCGAGAAATTAGCAAATTCAACGTTTAGCGATACGAAACTGGATTCAGACTGTTGGTTGTGTGATGAAGCAGGATCTTTTATAGGATCGGATTATTCTCCTCGACAAAAAATTCCATAATTATTACTATTACAGTAAGTACTCTCACTTTTTTGGGAATGTATGAAACTATAGCAATAAATTTCTGAACCTAATTTCTGAACCTGTATTCTACGTGCTGGTGGGTCCTTACCTTTAAAGGGTCAGTTTTGATTGTATTCTGTGTTCTAATGTCTGTACACAATTAACGAAAAGTTGAATAACGTTTATCAGGCAATTTACATTTTTTTGGTTAAATTCGTCAATGATGGAATTGGCATGAACAGGATGTGCACAAAATGCAGTCAGGAACTGGGATCCTCGATCAATTGCAACGTCATTCAGTCTCTTTTTTAATGATCAATTTATTGTCTGGTGATTCAATCATTCATCCATGGTTCAGTGAAAAATATAGAGTCCGGAAGAAATTGCAAAAATCTTTGATTTTCCCGAAGATGAGATAATCAGACTCTGCGAACATCACCGCATGCACGCGGTTCAACTCGAAGGTCAATGGAGAATCGACGCATCTGTTTTGTCACCTTTTAATAGTGATTTTAAAACAATGCCACTATGGTTTCAAAAGGGGATCCACAATAAAGACCGGGAAAAAAATAATCCTGAGGGAACCTCCCCCACTATCCCGACCTATATAATACGAGCTGGTTTTATCCTTATATCTTTAAATGATGGCGCCGATGTATACCACACATCAGCATGAAAAACATCATCATCAAAGGCGCACGCCAGCATAACCTGAAAAATATCAGTGTCGAGATCCCCCGCGACAAGCTCGTGGTCATCACCGGAGTATCAGGTTCCGGTAAATCCACCCTCGCATTCGATACCCTCTACGCGGAGGGACAGCGACGCTACGTCGAGTCGCTCTCCACCTATGCCCGCCAGTTCCTCGGTCTGATGCACAAGCCGGACGTGGACAGCATCGAAGGGCTGTCCCCGGCAATCTCGATTGAACAGAAGACCACCTCGAAAAATCCCCGCAGCACGGTTGGTACAACCACCGAGATCTACGATTACCTCCGTCTGCTCTTTGCCCGCATCGGTACGCCATACTGTCCCGAGCACAATATCCCGATCGCCTCCCAGACTCCTGACCGGATCGCCGACCAGATCGCCGCTGAACACCCGGGCATGGTGACGATCCTGTCTCCGGTTGTCCGGCAGAAGAAGGGCACGTACCAGCAGCTCCTAAAAGACCTGAACAAAGAGGGCTACGCACGCGTCCGGGTGAATAAAAAGATCATCCGGACCGATGAAGAGATCAGCCTCGACCGGTACAAAAAGCAGGATATCGAGATCGTGATCGACCGGCTCGAAACCTCTGATCGGTCCCGTCTTACCGAAGCGGTTGAGAACGCGCTCAAAAAATCCGAAGGACTGGTGCTGGTCGTTGGTGAGGATGAAAAAGAGTCCACCTACTCCTCGCTCATGGCCTGCCCGGTCTGCGGGCTTGCCTTTGAGGAACTCCAGCCCCGCATGTTCTCGTTCAACAGCCCGTTCGGTGCCTGCGAGGACTGTCACGGTCTTGGCGTGAAGATGGAGTTTGACCCGGACCTGATCATCCCGGACAAGACCCGCTGTATTGCAGACGGGGCCGTAGCCCCGTACCGCAACCCGATGGACGGGTTCCGCGGTCAGTATCTCGCAACCGTTGCAAAACACTTCGGGTTTGATGTACTCACCCCGATAAAGGATCTCACCGAAAAGCAGTACAACGCCCTGATGTTCGGCTCTTCGGAACGGATGCATTTTCCATGAGCATGAAGAACGGGGATGCCCACTGGTCGCATACCGGCGAGTGGGAAGGACTCCTCCCCCAGACGGCCCGGCTGTATTCCCAGACCCAGTCAGAATACCGCAAGCGCGAACTGGAGGGGTATATGAGGGTCTTTGACTGCCCTGCCTGCAAAGGCCGGCGGCTCAAGGACAAGGTGCTCGCCGTCACGGATCAGCGGAAAATCGATCATTGATGTCACGGACCTTTCGGTCAGTGACAGCGTTGCGTTCTTTGCCGCATCAGCTTACCGATAAAGAAGACTGAGATCGCAAAACAGATCATAAAAGAGATTCCGTTCCCGTCTTGAATTTTTGGAAAAAGTCGGGCTGGGGTATCTCACCCTCTCGCGCAATGCCGGGACCCTCTCAGGAGGGGAAGCCCAGAGGATCCGCTTGCCACCCAGATCGGTTCGAACCTGATGGGTGTGCTCTACGTGCTGGATGAACCTTCGATCGGGCTGCACCAGCGGGACAACCGCAAACTGATCGGGACCCTGAGAACCCTCCGCGATCTCGGAAATACCCTGATTGTCGTAGAGCACGACGAGGATATGATCCGTTCTGCCGATCACGTGATTGATATGGGGCCCGGTGCCGGGCTTCACGGCGGTGCAATAGTTGCAGAAGGGACACCTGCCCGAGATCGAGAGAACAAGAAAAGTCTTCAACGGGAGTCACTTATCCGGCGGCAAAAACAGATCGATATACCGGCAAAACGCCGGGCATCAGCAAAATTCATCACGGTAAAAGGCTGCCGGGAGAACAACCTCAAGAATATCACCGTAAAGTTCCCCCTCGGCCTGCTCACCGTAATCACCGGGGTCTCGGGCAGCGGGAAATCCACGCTCGTGTACGAAACGCTCTACAAGGGTATGATGCAGATCCTCCACCAGTCAGAGACCGGCTGGGAGACATGAGGGGATTATCTTTGATGCCGAGATCGACAAGGTAATCGTGATTGACCAGTCCCCGATCGGAAAAACCCCCCGGCAACCCGGCAACGTATACCAAAGTCTTTGACGAGATCCGGGCCGTATTTGCCGAGACAAAAGAGGCAAAGATGCGTGGTTATAAACCGGGGCAGGTTCTCGTTTAACATCCGTGGCGGGCAGGTGCGAGGCGTGCGAGGGCGACGGGCTGATCCGGATCGAGATGAACTTCCTGCCGGATGTCTATATCGAATGCGAGGAGTGCAAGGGAAAACGGTACAACCGTGAAACGCTTGAGGTGAAATACAAGGGCAAGTCGATTGCTGATGGACCGGGCATGAGTGTCGAAGAGGCCATGAAGATGTTCGAGAACATCCCTGTCAATCAGGAATCAGTCTCGATACACTCTGCCGGGTTGGTCTTGATTATATAAAACTCGGGCAGAGTTCTACCACACTCTCGGGTGGCGAAGCCCAGCGGATCAAACTGACGGAAACTTGCCAAGCGGCAACGGGAAAAACGCTGTACCTGCTGGACGAGCCGACACCGGGCTCCACTTTGATGATACGAAAAAACTGATCAAGGTGCTCGATGATCTGGTCGCAAAGGGCAACACGGTCATTGTAATTGAACATAACCTTGATGTAATTAAATCGGCAGATCACCTTATCGATATTGGCCCTGACGGCGGGGATGCCGGTGGCGAAGATGGTGGCTACGGGGCCCCGGTAAAAGTGGCAGGGTCGCAAGGGAGCTAATACCGGGCAGCTTCCTGAAACCGATGCTTGCACGGGGATGAGTTTTTTGGCTGGATGCATCGCCGTAAAAACTTAAAAGTATATCATCTTCGCTTTATCCAGCAGTATCTTTTAACGATGGATCGATCCGGCAACAGCCTGTTCATATCGAGCACGTGCCTCATCATGCAGGCCCAGCTTGGTAAGGCAGTTGCCCATTTAAAGAGTGCCTTTGAATAACAGGGAGCGATCACCAGTGTCTGTCTGAGATATTTCAGTGCACTTTCGGTCTTCCCCGATGCTGAACATCTCCATCGCCTTCTTGTAGAGGTATTGCGCCTCTATAGGTACACCCTTTGCATAGATATACTTCCATCCCATACCATACCCCTCCCTGTGTCGTCACTCACTAAGAACAACGACCAAATTATCTGAGTATTTTTATAAATATTAATAAATATGCATAGCAGATGTGAGCAGCAGATGTGCCGTATGGTACTGCACTGCAAAAGGACCCGGGAAGGCGAA
>CAWDZO010000004.1:0-22579 GCA_963806845.1 uncultured Methanoregulaceae archaeon | reverse complement strand
CGCGATAGAAACCCTTGGTTCGGCAACCGTGCTGTGCGTGGACAAGACCGGCACTCTCACCCAGAACCGGATGACCGTCCATACGTTTTTTGCAGCCGGGCAGCTGTGTGAACACGATGCCACGGGAAAAAATTCAGTTGCGGAAATCTGCCACGAGGTTGCCGAATTTGCCATTCTTGCCTGTAAAAAAGATCCGTTCGATCCTATGGAAAAGGCATTGCTCCATCTCCGTGAAGGGGATTTTGGAAGGACTGAACATATCCATACCAGCTGGGAGCTCATCACCGAATACCCGCTTTCCCCGGACCTCCTTGCGATGTCAAACGTATGGCGATCTCCCGACGGCAAAGATTATATTATCGCTGCAAAAGGGGCTCCTGAAGCAATTGCCGACCTGTGCCATTTCGATGAGGAGAAGCGACAGGCACTTGCCGTGAATATCAACACCATGGCAGCGCAGGGTCTGAGAGTCCTGGGTGTGGCAAAAGCATCGTTCACCCGGCCCGAACTGCCGGATGGACAGCATGATTTCACGTTTACCTTCCTTGGGCTTGTCGGGTTTGCCGACCCGGTCCGGCCGCAGGTAGCCGATGCAGTGCGTGAATGCTATACCGCAGGGATCCGGGTGATCATGATCACCGGGGATTATCCCCTCACTGCCCAGAATATCGGGCGGCAGATCGGTCTTGCCCATACCGACCAGTGTATCACCGGCGCTGAACTCGAACAGATGAGTGAAGAGGAGCTCAGGAAGCGTATCAGTACCGCAACCCTCTTTGCACGGGCAGTTCCGGAACAGAAACTGCGTATTGTCAATGCACTCAAGGCCAACGGTGAAGTTGTTGCCATGACCGGCGATGGGGTGAATGATGCCCCTGCGTTGAAATCCGCAGATATCGGGATTGCCATGGGTGGACGGGGAACCGATGTAGCCCGTGAATCTTCATCGCTCGTCCTGCTCGATGACAACTTCACGTCCATTGTTTCTGCGGTGCGGCTGGGACGGAGGATTTTTGATAACCTGAAAAAAGCAATGGCGTATATCTTCTCCATCCACGTCCCCATCGCAGGCATGTCACTCATTCCCGTGCTCTTCAACATGCCGCTGGTCCTGCTGCCGGTGCAGATCGTTTTTCTCGAACTGATTATTGATCCTGCCTGTTCGATCGTGTTTGAATCAGAAAAAGAAGAGCGGAACGTGATGAACCGCCCGCCCCGGCACAAAGATGAAGGGCTTTTTACCAAGAAGACGCTCGCACTCAGTCTCCTGCAGGGATTTGTCGTATTAGCCGTGGTCTTCATCATTTACGTGAATGCAGTGAGCAGGGGTTTTAGTGAGGATGAAGTGAGGACCCTGACGTTTACGACCATCGTGATTGCAAACCTCTGCCTGATCCTGACAAACCGGTCATGGTCTGAAACCATAGTTACCACGTTACGCACTCCCAACAAGGCGATGATCTGGGTATTTGCAGGAACGATAACCTGCCTGATCCTTGTCCTCTCCGTCCCGGTTCTCCAGGATCTCTTCCATTTCGGTACCGTGCCATTTGTTGATCTTGTTGTATGCGTCATAGCCGGTGGATTGAGCGTCGTCTGGTTTGAGTGCTACAAGTACTGGAGCTCAAGGAAGGCTGAGCGGGGATGAATGACGTATCCCGCAATCCGGATACATGGAGAAAAACTGTCACCACGCCTTTTCCTGTGGCAAATCTTTTACCCGTTTCTCGATCAATGTATATGATAAAAAATCGAGATATGAGGAGGAAGGATGGAATCATTCATGACAAAATGGGGACTTATATTCAAGGCATTCGCGATTACTCTCGCCCTGCTTGTAGTCAGGCTGATCTTTGATTACCTGAATTTTGACGTGCTTTCAGTGACTAACCTTATCACCGCATTTATCGGTGGGGCAATTTTTACCATCGCGATTATTTTTGCCGGCACCCTGACCGATTACAAGGAAAGTGAAAAGATCCCCAGCGAGATAGCCACATCAATCCGGACGTTCTACAGTGATCTCGATCTCATCCGTGTTCCAGATAAGACGCTTGTGCCCCGTATGCAGGAAAATACCGCTGCTCTGATGCGATGCATCAACACGAATTTCCGGAACAATGTATGGAGCATGGAGGAAATGGACAAGGCGATCGATCCTATCAATGCAGATATTGCAAAGCTTGTTGACCTGAATGTCGCTCCGAACTATGTCATTAAACTGAAAACGGAAATGACCAATATTGACCGGATTTCGCACCGGGTCAAGACCATTGCCGAGACTTCATTCATTCCTGCAGCCTATGCAATTTCCGAACTCGCTGCTGCCGGTGTCATTATCCTGTTATTCTTTGTCAAACTCGATCCCTGTTACGAAGGGCTGGTCCTCTTTACCGTCCTCATGCATGCTGCTGATTGCCCTCCTGCTGCTGATCAAGGACATGGACAACCCGTTTGAGGTCGGGAAGAAAACCTATGCAGATATTGACCTGTTCCTGCTCTGGGATCTTGAGAAAAAACTTGATGAGAAGACAGGATATGTAAAGAAATAATGTGTTCACTTTTTTTACTGAGGATTCAATCCATCGGTTTAAATTTCTCCACCTTTTTTCAATGCGATGTTCTCCTCTGGGTAAAAATTCTGGATATTACCGACATAAGGGAAACAATCCGGCAGGTATGAGCAACCAAAAGAGTAAACCTGTCAGATTCCTTTGTACCCGGTAAAGATTTAACGTATACCTCATCTATCTTCTCAAGGATTACCTGTTCAACGATCCAGTTCAATCCGGAGATACAACCATGAGTGAACCTTCCATTAAGGGAAAAAAGACCAGACAGGAGAAGGAAGAGGAAATGACCGGTGCCCGGAACAGGAAATATCTCATGATTGCCGCTGGTGCAATCGTCCTTGTTGCTATTGCGGTTACCGCAGTGTTCATCCTTCCCAACCCGGTTGTTGCGGTGAAAGGTGATAACGTATCAATGTATTTCACCTTGATGTATGAAAACGGAACCGTTATTAGTACCAATATGAACCGGACTCCCCTGGCAGTAACGGTTGGCGATCCCGAAAGTATCCCGGGTCTTTCGGATGCGATCGTGGGAATGGGGGTAAACCAGAAGAAAACGGTCATCATTCCTTACGATCAGGCATATGGTCCGTACCGGAGTGATCTTATCCGTGTCGTTAATCGCACCGGTCTCATCGCCAATACGAGCTTCATCGAAGGGCAATATTTTACTATCCACCGCAAGACCGACAATGCCTTGAGCATGGTCAGGATCCTCAATATCACGCCATCAACCGTGACGTGGGACGAGAACCATCCGCTTGCCGGTCAGAACCTCACGTTTACGGTTCAGATTGTCAGCCTTAAACAAGAGTGCCGGCGGGAATGTGACGGGGACCTCCTTACCAACGGTTACCCCTGCAATCACTGTCCCGGTAACAATGGACAATGCCACAAAAAATTTTTCGGCATCTGTTGAACAATTTGTGCGTTCTCAGGAAAACAGGACATAGACCCAGGAAAAATTCCCCTTTTGTCTCCTGAGATCATTGATTTCAATTTCCCGGCAATTGAAACGGACCGATGAGGCGAACCAGGGAAATTGAGCCCGTATAGGGCTTTTTTACCCCATCACTCAGAAACCTGCATATCTGGTTTTAATCAGCATATTTTCAACACTCACCAGCCCCGGCTGTACTCCCCGGCACAGGGCATGCAGATGAACTTCCCGTCACGGACCCGGGCCCGGTGCTCGGCCACCATCTCACCACAGATGGCACATTGAACGGAGGTAAAGATCTTTGCCCGCACAGGGATATCCGGTTTAACTTCTTTGACAATGAACAATTCATCGATCGGCATCCTGAGGATCTTTTGAATGACCGCTGCCTGCCGCTCGTGGAACTCTGTCTGTTGAGCGGGTGTTGCAGTCCCGCTCATCACTTTCTCCCGCAGTGCTGATGCGATCGGGTCAATGCGCTGAATAACCGGCCCCGGGCGCTGGACAAGGCGGATTGCCCGGTTTGATTTTCTGTCGATAAACGTATAGGCATGCTTGCCGAAGTCCTGCAGGATCAGGTTTCCCTTGCCCACCGAGCAGCCGGCAACCAGCTGGATCGCATCGACTCCACAGGCATCGTTCTCGACAATCGCGACAAGATCTTCATCTTCAGAACGGCCGGCGCGGAGGTGCTGTAATGCGTACTCTGCCGCCCGGTAGCCGAGTGCAAGTCCGGGGCAGGCGTGCCCGTGGAACGCTACGGCTTCGTTGTAGGATTTTATGGATTGGGTCATAGGATCTTATGGGTAGTTTATTCTTTTTTAAGGGAAAGAATTACCTTGTTCTCATTTGTGTTCAGAAAAAGACGTGCAAAAATAATGGGTAGATAGTTAAGGCTATGTATTTTTTTAAGACTTCCAGGGAGATCTTGAAGTTTCACTCCGCTCCCCCCTTCCTGTAATATACCGGAATAATCTACTTCTTTGTAACTTTTTTTCTGTATTGGATTACCTCAGTGACGTCCATGTATCCAGAACTCTTACAATATCTGTTCACCGTAGGAGATTACGGTCTGCAGGGTTTTTAACCGTGCATACCATTTATTACCGGATTCAACGACTGTCCAGGGAGCGGCCGCGGTGTTGGTGCGGGCGAGCATTTCGTCGACTGCCTCTTCATAGAGATCCCATTTCTCGCGGTTCCTCCAGTCCTC
Organism: uncultured Methanoregulaceae archaeon; assembly: GCA_963806845.1. Taxonomy (GTDB): domain Archaea; phylum Halobacteriota; class Methanomicrobia; order Methanomicrobiales; family Methanospirillaceae; genus Methanoregula. Next base: position 17,853 of record CAWDZO010000004.1, on the reverse strand, counting down.
ATCCGTCATCTTCCACTCTTTAAGCGGGTCCTTTTCCCGCTGCCTGAACCGCCGGATCTGCTCATCTTTATCGATCTCGAGCCAGAACTTTATAATCCCCCCGCCGTTTTCCACGTAGGTCTCTTCCATCTCATTGATCTCGCTGTACGCCCGTTTCCACTCGGTCTCTGAACAGAACCCTTCGACCCGTTCGACAAGAACCCGCCCGTACCAGCTCCGGTCAAAGATGGTCAGTTGTCCTTCTCGGGGGAACTGCCGGATAAATCTCCAGAGATAGTGGTACGTGTTTTCCGTATCGTTTGGCCGTGATATGGGAATGACATCATATCCCCGCGGGTTCATCTACCGGACAAGGCGCATAATATTGCCCCCTTTGCCTGCTGCATCCCATCCTTCATACACGATCATAAGGGGAATTTTCCTTTTATACAACCGGTACTGGATATCCCGCACCTGCTCCTGGCAGGTAACCAGATTGTGTTCGTATTCAGGTCTGGTCAAGGTAACTGCCGGTAACGATTTCCGCTTGACCTCGACTTTCTTTGGCCTGCTGATCTCGGAATTCCCACTCTTTCTCCTTCGCTTTTTGATCTGATGCTGCAAGATTTTTTTCCAGGGTCTTTATCACTGCTGAAAAGACTTTAAGAATCGTGTAATTCCTGTCTGTTGCCTCAATAATCACCCAGGGGGCGTAATGACGGTCGGTTCCTTCAATAAATTCCTCAATGACAGGAAGATAACTGTCATACTGGTTATGGAAATCCCAGTCACCTTTGGTGATCATCCAGGAGGTCAGAAGGTTTTGTTCGCGTTCATCCAGGCGTTTTTTCTGTTCCTCCTTGCTGATATGGAGAAAAAATTTTAAAACGATGGTCCCGTCATCAGCGAGCTGGCGTTCAAACTGGTTGATCTGCGACAGGGAACGTTTGATTCCCCGCTTCCACTCGATTCCGGAAATTGTCTCTGCAAGTGAACGGCTGTACCAGCTCCGGGCAAAGAGAGCGATGCGTCCTTTTGCAGGAATTTTTTCCCAGAACCGCAATAATAATGGCCGTGCCCTCTCATCCTCGGAAGGGGAACCGATCGAATGCAGGGAAAACCCCCGGGGATCAAGGAAATGGATGAGTTCGTTCATTACCATCGTGATGCCGGATGCATTCCAGCCTTCAACGACAATCATCACCGGGATCTTTTTATCCCGGAGATCTCTCTGGAGTATACCCAGCTGCTTTTGCAGGGGTTCGATCTCCTTCAAAAACTCTTTGTCATCAGTCTTTTTTGTCAGATCAAACCGTTCAAACATTAAAATATCCCGTCCTTTGTCATCATTAATAAGAAAATTAAAGAGGAATTCCGGACCTGATAAACCTTGCGTGAAGGATGATCGCTCTCGAACCTCAAGGAGAGAATGGAGAATTTTTTTGTAAGTGGCTGCCAAAGTCAGCTGGCTGTCTGGCTCTTTTGCTTTCGTCATTACCACGTAACTATTCCGCGGATATTATGGGATAAGAAAGGAGAAAAAAAGATAAAGGCGGGGGAGGTTCAATGACCCAGTGCCTGAAATATTCCACCCGCATTTCGGAACTGGACACCCAGATGTTCAGCGAAACTGGCCAGGATATTCTGACCATTTCCTTTGGTGATTCCGGACCGGTTCTGGACCATGTCGGCCGATTCATCCTGCTTCTGCAGGTTACTGCCGTCCCCTGCACAATTTCCACCGTTTGATCCGGTTCCCCGGCTTTCACCAGCGGGACCGGAATCAGAACTCCGCCGGCTCTGGTTTTGGGTCATATTCCAAACCATGGCCTGATCCTGGTCATGCGTCTGGTCGTTGGAACGGGTCTGGAGTTTCTGGACGTCGCCGTTTGATCCTGTTCCCTGGCTTTCACCAGCGGGACCGGAATCGGAACCCTGCTGGATCTGGTCCCGGGTCATATTCCGAACCATGGCCTGGTCCTGTTCGCTTGTCTGGTCCTGGACACGGGTCTGGAGCTTCTGGATATCGCCGTTCTGGGACGCGATCCCATTTCCCTGTCCCTGGGCATTCTGGGATTTTTCCTGGGTCATAGTGTTGCCGGCTGTCTGCTGCTGAACATTCAGGCAGTTGCCCGCCTCTTTGCCAATGCCTTGTGCCTGCCCCTGCTGTCCTGCTGCCATAACAGCAGCCGGTGCAAGAATAAGAACGAGCATTGCGCACAGTGCAATCTTCTTGAACATAGTTTTTCATTCCTGGATATGCGGGTCCGGGACAATTGGTCCCGGCTCACCCGTTTCCATCAAACCATCAGCAGGGATTATCAAACCTTTTCTCGAATGGTTAACTACATGTCCGCCATTCACCCTTGCGAACACCTGATGCGCACTCATACCGTTTTACCGGGAGAGAATCCGAAAAACAGGGTAGAATGCCTAAAAAAATGATGAGATACTTATCCAGCTGTGGCCGAAATTGGCATTATACCCGCTTCCTTGTGGATCATCACCGGAGCATGGATCATTAACTTATCGATTGTCAGGGCAGCTTCTGCAGTAAGGTAATAGTGGTTTGACCTGCCCGGGAAACGGTTCTCCACAATCCCGTCTTCAATCAGGTTGTCCATCTGCCGGGTGACCGATGGGCCGGAGATTGCCAGAGCATCTGCAATATGCTGGCGGGTCAGTCCCGGGTGCTGGTAAAGGAGCCAGATGATCCCGCGTGGCGTATCGGTCCAGAGATAGTGGAACACCGTGTGTTCGAACTGGGCTGAATGCTCCCTGGTTCTGGAAGTATCGCACGACACCCGGGCGGGCAAAGCAGCTGATCTTTCCGGTCGCCACGAGTCTGTCCAGGTGATACCGCAGGGTATTCTCATTGATACCGGTCATATCGGTGAGTGTCTTCACATCGATGCCTGGCGTTGCGGTGATTGCGTGGTAAATGACCTGTCGTGCATCATGTTCCAGCACATTCTTCTTTGAAATTCTGCGGTATCCTCCGATGAGCAGCATGTTGAGGGGGAAGAGCGACTGCAGAGGGAAAGCGGCAGATGCAGGGTCGGGAACGATTGGCTCCAGTATCCAGGACAGGAACCCGATCCGTTTGGATCGTTGCCGCGAGGGAGTATCCTCTTTTGACTCGTCCCGGGTCTGACCTGACGCCGGAGGAAGCGGGCTTGCCTGTGCAGGACCGCAGGGATAACTACCGGATTGTGCGGGAGGTCCGTGGTGTTGCCGCTCGGATGAATGGTCCACGGTTGGCACCCGGTACAGGGGTATTGCTGTTCTCGCTCACGGATCCCGATCGGGCGGCAGCTGTCCCACTCATCGATATCATCATACCAGCCAGTCTGTCAGATCCTCTGGATTGTCCCTTTGCATCGGGAGTTCCGGCTGTATTTTCCCCTCCGGTTCCCTGAGGAGATCCCGTGCCTCCCTGCCACATCAGCACGTCCGTTATAGATGATATCTGATTGACCTGAATTGTCTCCCGACTGGCCTGATGAGGGAAGAAGATCCGGCAATGGTATTTACCTGACCAACTTGGCGAATCTTATCGGTAGTAACCGGACGGTCCTGGGCTTTACCGGAGATCATCTCCTCGGATCCAACCTGCACAGGTGACTGCGAAGAAACACTACTACCGATATCGATGTCTGATACTTTCCCCACAGATTCCGGGGAGATACCCGTGGACAATCCAGAAGAGACGGTAACCTGGGCACCATGGTCGCTCATCGGCGAAGAAAGACCGGATTGGCCGGTATGGGCAGCCTGTGCTGGCAGGCATACAATAAGAATGCCCAGCGACAGGATCATTACCCTCCAGCAGAATTGCCTGTTCATTCAGGTACTCTATGCAGAAAAGCTCCATAAATACAATCTCATAGCGGCAGCTACATGTCAACATCACCAGAGCGAAAGAATAAGAATAAGAATAACGGATGACGGGAGATCATTCACGAGCTTCAGTGCCGGGCATGTACGTTTTCAATAATGCATAGGATTAAAATCACTTAAATGAACAGCTCTATTCGTCTTATTCTTGTTCTATAGATGTCAAACCATGAATTTTAAATTTTTTCTGGATTTAAATCAAGGACAAGAACCATATGTAGCTTCTCCCGTCAGAAATCGTTTATTATCACCCTTCAACCAAACATAAGGGACCGGAATAACCAGGAGACTCCTGCCCGCACCGGAACCGAGGAGTGAACATCCCATGATAAGAAAATTCAGCATCTTTGCCCTCCTTGCCCTGATCCTCCTGCCTGCTGGTGTTATAGCCGCGGGAGTTCAGGGTATGGGTTCAACGTATGGAAGCCCTGAAGAAAGGGCAGTTACTCTTTCAGACAATTCCGTACTGACTGCTCCATTGACTGATGATGAGAAATACTGGCTGACTTATTTACGTGAAGAAGAGAAAGTTGCAAGAGACGTTTATCTCTCTCTCAACGATACGTGGAATTTGCGTATCTTTAAAAACATTGCTGCAAGTGAGCAGCAGCATATGGATGCCATAAAGCAACTGCTGGCCACGTATAATATTCCGGATCCGGCAGCAGGCAAGGGAACAGGCGAATTTACCAACCCGGATCTCCAGCAGCTTTACGATGACCTGATCCAGCAGGGAAGCATTTCAAAAGCTGAAGCACTTAAGGTGGGTGTAATCATAGAAGAAACGGACATTGATGACCTGAACGAAGCAATCGCTACAACCCGGCACAATGACCTTAAGACTGTTTACAGCAAACTTTTGCAGGGCTCCCTGAATCATCTCGATGCATTCGAATCCAGTCTGGCGAAGTATTGAAAATAAAACAGAATCTTTTTTTTTAATAAGACACCGTTGACTGTTAAATAGTAAAAAAATAAGATTTTCCGTCCTTCTTCACAACAACAGCAATGGTAGAACATCACGAACAGAATCAAAAAACGCGAAGAAAAGAGAAGTGATCCGGAACACCCGTTCAGCAGTCAGCCTGCTGCACCTGTCGGTTGTCAGAACCCATGTTTTTGCTGCATCCTGGAGAATACATCGTTATACCATTTGGTTTAACCAGTGAACCAAAACCGATTGAGTATTTTATATCCATGCACTCCCTCTGATTGTTAGAATTGGATTTACAGGTTTTTCCTGAATTTCAGGAAACCGTGATGGAATACAACAAACAATTCTTCACACACCCTTTTGCACACATCCTCTAAATCCAATTCCCTTTCCTCCAGATGCCCATATATCGCCAGCTATGGTTCATCGCAATGCGTTTGCATGCATAGGGGGAACCTGCCTGAATCCCGTTAAAAATTTTCCATTTCCTCTGTCCCTGCATTGCCCCATGAGCGGAGAAGAGGGGCAATAAAACGGGGTGCCGGACTATCCTTTCCTTCTGGTCCGTTCCGGCCAACGTGAAGGTCGTGCAGTAACAGAACCCGCACTATGAGACTGTCAGGCTCTTGAGAAATCCTTTTGCAATGATATGAAATATCAGGCATTGGTACGGTGAAGAGAGTAGAGTGCCTGTCCCTCCAGCCCACTCCTGCAGTCAAGAGCGATGACGAAATAGTTCCTGTTCGGGTTTATCGCATTTGGGGGAGCCACAGCGGCGGGGGTTAACCCCCTGGAGCGTTTTGCTGGTAATTGAGCATTTCTCCAGAGCCGAAAATTAAGAGGAGCAATAAGATCCGGTGAAGAAATCATACGATTGTTCCGGGTTTGAAACGTAGAGAAGTGTTCTAAAAAAACCTAAAAAAAAGAGAATTACTTTTTAATTGCTTTCTGAACGCGGTAAATGACATCCGCGGTCAGTAAATCCATATTGTGTGCAGATTCTGCATGGTCTATAAATTTTCTCATAATTTCATTATCCGTTGTTCCTGTCGCTTCAAATGAACAATCAATCCCGAGATCTTTGCATATGCATAACGCCATGGGTGATCTGCTTATCCCTTTCCGTTCTATCTCTACCGGTTTTTGCCTGGTTAAAACTTGCATTGTTCTAAGATCCCCCAACCACGTAATATCCGCTAACCACTCTGTGGTTATCTTATATAAATTTTTTTCAGGTAATATGTTTGATTTTATATGCAGTGCGACAATAGTCCGAAAAGAGAAGATGTATATTTTTGTAATGACCGTTCACCTGTTTTGGGAGTGCAGAGAACACCTTACTTTTCCGGTGTTTTCCGGTATACCATCCCCTGGAAAAGGGCGATCTTCTCCCCATGATCGTCCGTAACCGTGACCGTGTAGGTGGCAATCTTCGGATTTACTGAAAACTCCTCAGCCACTGCATACAGGGTGCCGCTGGTCGCTGCTTTTACATACGAGATGTGGGCGTTGATGGCAGCTGCAGGGATCCCGTGGGAATTGGAGGCAAGGGCAAACGCCGTGTCGGCCAGCGTGAAGATCGCCCCGCCGTGCACGGTCCCGTGGCTGTTCTTGTGCCAGCCGGCAATCCGCAACCGGACCTTCGCCCTGCCTGCCGAGACTTCCATCAGCTCGATACCGGCTTCCTGTGCCCAGGCATCGTTTAAAAAGAACGGGTCGGGAGTGTTCATGGAGGGTATCACTACAGGTGTATATGGGGTGGTGCAAAGAAGAAGGTTGCGGGGAAGGATTGTTAGAGAGTGAAAGATCTGTGAAGAATTTTCAGGGAGTTTCCGGGTTGTATGTCATATTATTGCGAGCGGTAGTAAAGTCGGGACCGGGAACCTGTCCCGGCTTTACCGTACCTCTGTCCCTTTCCTGACCATGGGGCATACATTACAGCCCATCATTTCGCCAAAGCAGAACAAGAACCGCTCCTTGATACTCCGCGGGAGCTGGTCTTCGGGGATAGGGGAGAACCCGAATGTCTTGTAAAACGAGATCAGGACGATGGTTGAATGAATGTAGATCGATTCTGAACCGCATTGCCTGATCAGCTCTTCCACGGCGTACCGGGCATATCCTTTCCCGCGGTATGTTTCAGGCACAAAGATACAGTCCATCTCAACACCGTCAGGGTGCTTTGTATAGCGGGCAGTTGCTGCAAGGTCACCGTCAACAAAGACCCCGAATATTCTCTCGTGGAGCGGGTCTGCTTTCTGGTCCCGGTACTGTTCCCACAGTTTCTCTGCCAGATAAAATTCATCGCGTTTCAGTTCACGGGTCTCCGTCGTCATGATATTCCTTTGCCCCAGAGTTTTGTTATGCAGGGAAGTATATGAGCGTGCCTTTCTGTCATTCAGGTGCGGTACCTGTCCAACAGCCTTTTTTTGTCGTGGTGCGAATCTTTTCTTCGTGGACGCACTCTCCCACGCACTGATAGCCTGGATCCTGTTCTCCGGGACCGGTCTCTCCCCCCTCCTTCCGTTTGCGATCCTGGGGGCGGTGATAATGGATGCGGATATTTTCTTTTCGCTCATCTCAGATACCCTCCCGTCCCTCTACCTGTTTACCCACGGGGGTATTGCCCACAGCCTCGCGGGCGCCCTTGTCCTGTCCGTGCTGGCGTACCTCACTCTTGTCCTGATCGCGCTTGCAGGGATCATTCCCCTTCCGGCACTGGCAGGATACGGGGCGTACGGGTTTGCCGCAATTCTTGGCGGTGCCCTCTCTCATCTTGCGATCGACGTCCTGGCCTGCCCTGGCATCCCGCTGTTCGCCCCGTTTGTTGACCGGAAATACACCCTGGGTATCCTGCCCGGCCCAAGCATCCTGCTCGCCGGCGCAGCGCTCGGAGTTGTCGTGGTGACGATCACACAGTTTCTGACATTTCACCAGGCCCTTACTTTCTATGCATGGACTGTCCTGCTCTACCTTGCCGTCCGCTTGGGATCGTTCCTGGTTGCCGGTGTACGGTTGCCGGGACGGAAGATACCTGGAGTAAATCCTCTCCAGTGGATGGCAATCAGCGAGGATGATACGTACTGCACTGTACGGCACTACGCCCTGTTCCGCGGCTTCTCCAGTGAATCGGTTTTTACTAAGTATAAGGGTACCAGTGATACCGAAGTGAAGAGCGCCTTACGGTTTCCCGAAGTCCGGCGGTTGTTCTTCCACTCCTACTGCGTTACTGCCGAAAGGATCGGATCGGTTCTCATCCTCTCAGACCCTCTTCGCGAGAAGGGGTATCTCTATTACCCGCCTCACTTCAAGCGGGTAGAGGTGACGATCGAAGGTCAACCGTAAGAAAAAAGCAGGATAGTGGTGTTATCCGGCGCGATAAGGATAAAAAAACACCATTAAAAAATCAGGATGGGGAAGACCCCGTAATCGATCCCCAGTTATTCTGGACTGCATACAGGATTGCCCCAAATCCAAGGCTGAAACTGATTACAAACGTGAAGATATTGATGATAGGGATAATGAAGAGTATACAGAGCGCCAGAAATCCAACAGTATAGAGTTGCCATTCCCTTCCGTTCCACTTCATGTATCCGAAGATGATACGTCCAATGCTTGAGGCCACAAAGAGGTTGGCAAGCAGGAGACTGATAAGAACGAGTCCCCCGAGAACAAGTGCCAGGGGCAGGAGTACAATGGTGATGGCAAGGAGGATAAACGCTATGATGGAGATGATCATTGCGGCAAGTCCAACAACACATTTGACAACCGGTTTGGTGCGAACTTCGTATTCAACCTGAAGGAACCGGACAGGCATAATCCTGATGAGGAGAAGCCCGATAATGAACCATCCCATGGTTAGCAGGAATGCAACAAGGGAAAACAGCCATATCGGTAGTGTATCCCGGGATTGATCGGATTTTACTTCAAACGTTCCGGGCACTTCCCGTGTTTTCCACCGACTGGCTCTGAACCGAAAGTGTGCCCATAACCGTCCCGGCGTTTCGGACTGACCCGGCGCTGATCGCTGCATCTTTTCCAATAGTGACCGATTTCCTTATGTTCACGGTGCCCCCCTGGAGCACCGCATTCGTACTGACATTGCCTGCAAGATCGATACTGCCACCAACCGCGACAACCTTGCCGCCGACATCGTCATTAATGGTAACGGTTCCTCCGGCTGCAACTACATCGCCTTTAACCGGTGCGTTGATCGTAATCGTACCTCCGGCTGCAACGATACTCTGAACCGGCGCATTCACCTCGATAATGTTCCCTGTAGCAAAAATATCATCATTGACAGGATCGTTGATGCTCACTTGGTTCCCTGAATAGGTGACGAGTGCAGATACACCTGATGGGATTGCCAGGAGGGCAAATAATATAATAATGAGGAATTTCTTCATCATTTCACCGGAAGGTAGATTATCGGGAGCCAGATATAAAATGCGTGGTTTCTTATGAAGATCAGGTCCTTCACCCGTCCAAACTTTTATCCGGGTTACTTGAGAGGGGCAACGGGTGAAAGGATTGATAAAATCTTCTCGTTAACCTCCCTTACCCTGTCACCTCATGTATACTCTGGCACACCCATCTCACTTTCGTTTTTCTTCCTCTGTGCTTTGACCGGGTACGGGGAAAAAAATAATATGTCTGAAAAGGGAAGTGATGATCACTCTTTTTGGAGTGAATGTCAATGAAAAAAATAATTTTAGCGCTGATAATCATCGTGGTTCTTGCCACGTTTGCGATGCCGGTGATCGCAGCAAAGGAGGATAACGGGGTTAAGGCTGGTATTACGGTAGCGGCTGCGAAAACCCAGACAACCTCTTCAGGGGAGCAGGAGAACAGGCACGGGGCGGATGACACGGTCACCGTTACCCCGACCACCCGCGAAACCCCCGAAGTGGAGCATGGAACAGAAAATCAGATTGACGATAGTAAAAAAACATCAGGACGAACTATCGCCCAGGTGCGGGAGGACCGTCATAAGAGCCTTGAGAGCCTCAATGCTACCCTCCGTAATATAAGTTCCGGGGAGCGGGAACAGATCAAAAACGAGAATGAAGTCAGGATCGCGGTCACCACCCTGCTGGATGTGGAAGACCTGAGCGGGGGAATCGGTCGTAACGTTTCAGCGATCGCCCGGGACTTCAATAACTCCGCCAGTTCAACCCGGAAGTTAGAGGATCGTATTCAGTCCAGGAACTCATTTGTGCGGCTGTTGTTCGGCGGAGATCGGGATGCTGCCCGGGAACTTGCTGCCCAGACCGCCCAAAACAATGCCCGCATCGCTGAGCTGCAAAGGCTGATAAGCAGTGCAACCCTGAATTCCGAGGTCAGGGCTGTGATAGAAGACCAGGTCCGGATCGTGCAGAAAGATCAGGACAGGTTATCACAACTGGCAACACGTGAGCAGGAAGATCGCGGTCTCTTCGGCCGTTTCGGATAAGAGTAATAGTGTTATCCGGTGTAAGACAGGGAGTTTTTCTCTCTCTCTGCCCTTTAATTCCTTTTTTTAAAAAGACAACGGGAGAAAGGAGCTGGGGAATGGCCATCAAAAAAAGACTATTCAGGGCGCTTTGCTGAAAGGTGCCGGAAGGCATAAAGGGTATATCCGTCCCGCAAACATGAACCAAACAGTTTTTTTATCCAGACACTGTTATGATCCTACTAAAATGAAAGTTCTGATTTTTTTACTGCGTTTTGAGAGTAAAAAATCCGGCGGGGTTCGCTAAAAAAATGACGCACGCTGACGATTGGGAACCGGTCCAGTATCGTGATCTTCCCGATTGGGTGAAAGAGGACTCAAAACCACAACGATGGATCAGGAATACGTATAAAACGGTATTCTATGGTGATCCCTACGATTATATGGTCCAGTACACCGTTGAACAGGGTAATCTCACTCTTTCTTACTGGCGAACAGCCCATACCTTCCAACGGGTAATCAAACCGGCAAAAAAAATTCCCCGGGTTTCCTCCCGGTTACTCTATGGAGTGATAATCTTCGTAGTGGCAGCAGTGGGTTTGGTTTTTCTCTCTCAGGTTCTTCCCTCACTCAGTATACCCTCACCAGCAATTTCTCCTCCGGTGAACACCAATGAGGTCCCAATCCTGTCTTCACCCTCTCAACCACCCTGAGCCCCCAGACTACAATACTTCCCGATGCGGATTACCGGCAATCTCCAAAAACCACCGTGTTCTCGTATTTTATTGATGGTAAACCGGGATCCATCAGCTTTACAACGTATGGCGGGTTATCGGGTTTTTTCTCCAATAAGAGCCATTCCTATCACTACGATCCTGATAACGGGGTGATAGTAGAACTTCTGGAAAATGAAGTCCAGAATGAATTTATGCGACCCTTCATTGAGATGATCCGACAACGATCAATCACGGGCGAGGATCAGGCGAAGATTGCAATAAGTCTGGTCCAGCGTATTCCCAACAACGGGAACAGGTACACCAGAGCTGCACCGGACTGGTACTATCCCTATGAAACAGTCCATAACAATACGGGGTCAGCTGCAGACAAATCGGTTTTGCTGGCGTATATCCTGAATGAACTGGGGTTTGAAACCGTGTTATTCGAATTTCCCAGCCATATGGCGGTTGGTGTTAAATCTTCCTCAAAATACAGTTTTTATGATACCGGATATGCCTATATCGAGACAACACGACCGACTATCATAACCTATGAACCCGATACCGGTTATGGCGGTTTCAGCATATCCCAAAATCCGCGTATTATTCACCTGATTGGAGGAAGAAAAGCCATCGACGTGGGTCCGGAATACGGTGATGCCAGGAGAATGAAACAACTCGAGGCGATGGGAGGAAACCTGAACCAGAGTTACCGTGCAGAACTCGCAAAGATTTCCGATAAGTACGACCTGGACTTTGTTTCCTGATGATCTGAATCGGTGAAGCGCCGAAGAGGAAAGGATAGCAAACGATGGGTACACCCAATCCAAAAAAGGAGATTATTCTCTCTCCACGATGAAGGCAATTTTAACAACAGCACGATATTCCACAATCTTGTTGTTCACTACTTTTGCCGTACATCGCTTTACGTCAACACCCTTGATATTCCGGATGGTCTGACCTGCTGCCTCCACGGCGTTTGCGGTTGCTTCTTCCCAGCTTTTTGGCGAGCTTCCGATCAACTCTACTACCTTGGCAACGGACATATGTTCTTTTTCATGGGTATTTTTCATCTTTGTTCATCTCCTGACAACATCCCAACTGGGATAGTTTGAGATAACGCTTCAGAGTAATATGCGTTTCGCCGGGTCAACGCACAACCGTATTGTTTCTGAATTTATGCGGGCATGACTGATTTTGCAAATGTGAGGATTGGTGTACCCTTCACGTCTGCTAAGGCGAGCCGGTCACCTTTTATGGTGAAGGTTTTTGTCTGGCCGAGGAGCGACAGGTAGGCACTTTCCTGCTGCATCACGCCCGGTGTTCCACAGGCCATTTTTGTTGACCCGGCCGGGCCGATCGAAAGCGAGGTCCCCGTCACATTAAACGAGGCGAAGTATCGGTTGCACCCGGCTGAACCGGAAACCTGCCCGTCATCACCAAAGACGGCGGTGATCGTCGTTCCCGCGATAACCGATGAGACTGCATCAGCCGTATGGAAGGATTCCAGCGTCCAGTTTGTCCCGACAAGGGGTTCAGGCGCTGGCGGAACTGTCTTTGCAAACGTGAGGATCGTTGTACCCTTCGCATCTGCCAAAGTGAGCCGGTCACCTGCAACAACGATAATCTTTGCCTGGCCGAGGAGGGTAAGGTAGGCACTCTCCTGGTCCATCACGCCAGGTTCACCGCAGAACATCATGGTAGACCCCGCCTGACCGATAGTGATCGCTGTGCCTTTCACCTCATAAGAGGCAAAGTAGTGGTTACACCCGGCCGTACCGCTGATTTTACTTTCATTTCCGAAATCAAGGGTGACTTTGGTCGTTGTAAGGGCCTGCACAGGAGTGCCATTGTGGACATAGCCCGTCAGGGTCCATCCGGTTCCACCCAGCCGGGGTTCAGGTGCCTGCCCGGTGCATCCTGCTGCAAGAAGTAAGGGGATGAGTATCATGGCCCCGGCAAGCACGGGGAGCAGAGGGAGTTTTTCGGTCTTCTTTTCTGGTTGCATGCAGGTAGTTGTGCTGTATCCCGTAATAAAAAAGCCCTTGACTACCAAAAAAATCGCAGTTATCTGCTGTAAAATTGAAATTGGGGCGATTAATGGGGCAATTACCCCGAATTTTTTGCTCGAAGCATAACCACATGTTATCAGCACACCGCATCGATTTCCTGACTCCTGTAGGGAACCTGGTAAGTGTTCAGAATTTTTTGAATATTTTCTATGAAAATCGTATTATTTTGGTATGATGCAGGAATTGGTACTTCTCTGTCAATCGGGTACAAGAAGTGCCGCCGTCCCGCAAACGGACGCCCCCGCGGCGGATTGATGACAAAAAAATTAAAAGAAACCTGCCCGCCGAGCCTCGGAGAGGCCCTCAGGCGGGGGCGTCAAATGGTGAATGATTTTCATTGTTCTGGTTCTTCCGGATCAATTCCCCCCATTTCTCCCGGGCCTTTTTCTTTTCAGATCCTGATTTTCCTGAACAGGTATGCCCCGAGTATGGTCATAACCAGGGTGAAACCCCCGATAACCGCACCACAGACCAGCGGATTGATCTGCGAAACACCGGTAAGACCGTAACGGATACCTTCCACCCCATAGGTCAGGGGATCGAGCAGGGTAAGCGGTACCATCCACGCCGGCAATGAACTGATGGGAAAGAGTGCCCCGGACAGGCCGAATATCGGGAAGACGACAAAATTCATGATGAGCTGGAAACCGGTCATATCTTCCATCCGTGACGCAATCGCAATACCAAACGCCGTGAACGATATACCGATCAGGACCATGAATGCGAGAGCGATAAGAAAACCAACCGGATTTATGAGCGGGAACCCGACGAACACTGACAGGACAAGGATCAGGGATCCCTGGATGACTGCGGTGGTTGCCCCGCCAAGGGTCTGGCCTGACATGATCTCAAGCCGTGAGACCGGTGCAACAAGCGTCTCTTTCAAAAACCCGAACTGTTTGTCCCAGATGATCTGGATCCCGGAAAAAACAGAGGTGAACAGCACGCTCATGGCGACCATGCCCGGGATCAGGAATACGATGTAGTTCTCCCCCAGCCGGGCAACTGCACGACAGAATTCAGGCCGACGCCCAAAAAGAGCAGGAAGAAGAGCGGCATGGCGATACTGCCGACGATCCGGCTCTTTGACCGGAGGAAGCGTTTCATATTCCGGAGCCAGATGGTGTAAATGATGTCCATGATTAATGCCTCACCATTTTCTGGTACATGCGCATGTTCGTTTTATGGTCCGCTTCCTCTTCCCGGATGGTTTTTCCGGTAAAGGAGAGGAACACATCCTCAAGGGTCGGTTTGTGGATCGCGATGGACTCAATGGGGATCTGTTTTGTGTTGAGCAGCGTCACGATAGTGCTGATATGCTGTTCGGCGTTCTGCAGGCTGACAATCACCTCATCGTTATGTTGTTCCACGCGGGTGATCCACGGTTCAGTCAGGGCTGCGATAATTGCTGCCGGGTCCGGTGAGCGGATGGTCACGACGTCCCCGCCAATCCCGTCTTTTAAGTTTTTTGGGGTATCAAGGGCAATGATCTTCCCGTGATCGATGATGGCGACCCGGTTGCACAACCGGTCGGCTTCCTCCATGTAATGCGTGGTGAGGATAATGGTGATCCCCTTCTCGCGTGCCAGCGTGGCAATATACTGCCAGAGGTGATTGCGGGTCTGGGGGTCAAGGCCCAGCGTTGGTTCGTCCAAGAAGAGGACCGTAGGGTGGTGGAGAAGACCGCGTGCGATCTCGAGGCGTCTCCGCATCCCTCCGGAAAATGTTTTGACAATGTCATTTTTCCGGTCTTCCAGCTCAACGAGGTTGAGGAGTTCGGTGATCCGTTGTTTCCGTATATCTGCGGGGATCCGGTAGAGCCGCCCGTGGAAGTCCATGTTTTCCCAGGCGGTCAGTTCTTCATCAAGGCTCTGGTCCTGGAAGACAATGCCGATGGATTTCCTGACCCCGTCTTCATCACGTTCAATATCGATGCCATTGACCGTCGCTGAACCGGATGTGGGTTTGAGCATAGTGGAGAGCATGGAGAGGGTCGTTGTCTTCCCGGCACCGTTGGGGCCAAGCAGGCCAAAAATCTCCCCGTGTTCGATATCAAAGGATATATTGTCCACGGCGACCAGATCGTTGAATCGCCGGGTCAGGTTTTCGATATGGATTGCGACTGTCATGAGATAGGATCCCGTCCCTTATACCGTGGACACACGTGTTCCGGTAACGTTACTGCCTGTTCTGATAATACGCTTTTCATAGGGACACATACCAATCTCCAGACCGGATCGCATCCAGAGGTGTGGCAAAGTTTCCCCGGTTTACTTACCAATGAGGAAGATCCGGCCTATAGTAAGAAACGGGTGTTCGTTCGATTTTTTCCAAACATGAACATATGCATAAATACCTCAGGATAGAGGTATTCGAGGAGGAAACTACATGAAGGCAACTTTTGCGGGAGGCTGCTTCTGGTGCATGCAACCACCATTCCAGCAGATTGAAGGGGTAACTGAAGCCGTGGCGGGGTATGCCGGTGGAACCCAGGATAACCCCAGATACGAGCAAGTCACTTCCGGCGCAACAGGACACCTCGAATCGGTGCAGGTCACCTACAACCCGGAAAAGGTCTGGTACGTAGCAGCTCCTCGACGTCTTCTGGACGCAGATCGATCCGACCGACCAGGAGGGCCAGTTCGCGGACAAGGGATCCCAGTACAGGACTGCCATCTTCTACCACGATGAGGAGCAGAAACGGGTTGCTGTGGCCTCGAAGAAGAAACTCGACGATTCCGGGAAGTTTAAAAAACCCGTTGCCACAGAGATCCGGCGGTACACAACGTTTTACCCTGCCGAAGAGTACCACCAGAACTACGCGAAGAAGAAGCCCCGGGAATACCAGCTCTACAAGACCTACTCCGGGCGCGAGGCCTTCATTGAGCAGATATGGAGAGCGGGAAAAAAAGTCAACGTCTACGCAACGCCGAGATGCCATAACTGCCATGAGATAAAGGCGTTCCTCAAGTCAAGGAATGTGGAATTCGAGGAGATTGATCTCGCTTCCAACAAAGAGGCGAGAGATATGATTATCGCAAAGACCGGGCACATCGGTGCTCCCATCGTCCAGATCGGGGACGAGTTCATTTTCGGGTTCGACCAGAAGAAGATGGAAAGTCTGTTGAAATAGCGTCAGAATACGTTTATCCTCCCGTGGTAACGGTAAACATTTTCCACCTGCCATGTGTCCATGATAGGTATCCTTATTGCCGAACGATCCCTAACTCGCAACTATGAAAATTCGGATCCGATCTCATCCTCGTCCTGATACTACTGGCATATTCCTGCACTGCCGGGTGACATCAGGAACGGGGGCAATTATGGCAATCCCCGAAGCCGGCACCTCCTTATATTACCCCGGATGTGTCTCCGCCCCCGGCGTCACCTCCGCGGATCCCATCGTCAGTGACCACCTTCGGTGCCGATTTCAGCTTCCCCACGTGGGGCGTAGATTGTTAGATTGAACGTTATGAACAATCCAGACGGACGAATGAATGTATTCGTCAGGGGATTTTTTGAGGACGAAAACCACGAGCTCTACATCATGACAAGCAGGAAGAGCGGCCCTGATCCGGCTGCAGCAACCGGGGAGATCGGGAAACTTGTCCCGGGATGAGGGAATGAACATGATGTGTCTGTTATCGCCATACAAGATGGGAGACCTTACCTTTCGCAACCGGATGGTAATGGCGCCGATGACCCGCTGCCGGGCGGTTGAAGGGAATGTCCCGGACCCGCTGGCTGTCACCTATTATTCCCAGCGGGCATCAGCGGGGCTGATCATCACCGAGGGCTCCCAGGTGAGCCCGCAGGGAGTCGGTTTTGACCGTACTCCGGGGATTTACTCTTCAGACCAGGTTGCAGGCTGGAAGAAAGTAACCGCTGCGGTTCACCAGGCCGGCGGGAACATTTTCCTCCAGCTCTGGCATGTCGGGCGGATGTCGCACCCGGATTATCTCAACGGGTGACCTGCCGGTTGCACCGTCTGCAATACCTGTGGAAGAAGAGATACATACCCCGCAGGGAAAAAAGAAGATCCCGGTTCCCCGGGCCCTTGCACGGGGTGAGATCCCGGGTATCGTATACCAGTTCAGGCAGGGAGCGAAGAACGCAAAGGAAGCCGGTTTTGACGGCGTCGAGATCCACGGTGCGAACGGCTACCTGCTGGACCAGTTCCTGCGGGACGGATCGAACAGGCGTACCGATGATTATGGAGGAAGCCTGGAGAACCGCATGCGGTTCCCGCTCGAAGTTGCAAAGGCCGTTACGAAGGAATGGGGGCTGCAAAGAGTGGGATACCGGATATCTCCCCATTTCTCCTTCCATGGTATGTCTGACACAGATCCCGCTAAACCTTCTCCCGTCTTGCAACGGAACTGGACAGAATCGGCATCGGGTATATCCATCTTGTTGAACCTGTAGGCGGGAGGCTTGGCGCGACAGACCCCGATGCACTCCTGGCCCCGCGTATCCGTGCAAAATTCAACGGAACGCTTATGCTGAACGGGGGGTATGATGCTACCCGTGGGGATCGAGTGATTGAAAGCGGTCTTGCCGACCTTGTGTCATTCGGGGTGCTGTTTCTCACCAACCCTGATCTCCCGGATCGCTTCGGGAAGAATGCACTCCTGAACAGGTGAGGACATTTCGACTTTTTACACGGGTGAGGAAAAGGGGTATACCGATTACCCGGTACTGGGACTGGTACACCGAAAACGTGGCAGGTTTAAGTGATTCGGGTAATTAAAAATCTTTTTTAGGGAGCCCGGCACCAGCTCTATTTCATTAATGCATCTTTTCTCTGTTCGTATTCTTCCGTTG
>CAWDZO010000003.1:0-15986 GCA_963806845.1 uncultured Methanoregulaceae archaeon | reverse complement strand
GCACCGAATTACAGGTTGTTTGAATAATTTTTTGACCGAATAGAACTGCAAATCAACGGCTAAACATTTTTCTTATGGATGTGATATCTGCGACTGAAATCTCATATATCAATTTTCAACAACATTGCCCTTAGAATTATGTTTAACCAGTACAATCGATCATTAATGTTCATACTACAGCGACCGCTACCCATAATAGAGATGCAATGCACCGGTGCTTCGCTTTATCTTATTATGGCTTCCACTTATACGTAGAAGTATGACAATTGAAAAACAGTATTGCCAAAAATGTGATCATTCGTGGTATCCAAACAGTGAAAGAAAGCCGAAGGTCTGTCCACGATGCAAATCGTATAATTGGGAAAAAATGGGGGAAGGAGAGAAATGAACGTTCGAGGTAAAAACAATTGGACCATTATTGCCCTAGTTGCGGTGCTATTGTTAATTGCATGGGTAATTCCGGTTGCTGCTATTCCTAATGCCGACTTTACCGGTACACCCCTGACGGGTCCTAAACCATTGAACGTTCAATTCACTGATGCATCAACCGGTAATGGAACACTCACGTATGCCTGGAATTTTGGGGATGGAAATTCCTCTATACTCAAAGATCCATCCCACACTTACTACACGGTAGGTTCCTATACGGTCAACCTCACGGTCACTGATGTGGATGGACCAGACAATTCCAGCACGAAGACTCAACCAGGCTACATCACAGTAAACGAAGTTCCCCCGGTCGCTGCTTTTTCCGGTACGCCGACATCGGGTCCTAAACCATTAAATGTCCAATTTACTGATGCATCAACCGGTGTCATCGCCACCTACTCCTGGAATTTTGGGGATGGAAATACTTCAATACTCAAAGATCCATCCCACCACTTACTACACGGTAGGTTCCTATACGGTCAACCTCACGGTCACCGGTCCCGGTGGATCCTGATTTTGAAAATAAAACCAATTATATCACTGTCGGCGAAGCCCCGCCAGTTGCAGGGTTTTCAGCTACGCCGACATCTGGTCCCAGACCTCTGAATGTTGCATTCAGTGATGCTTCAACCGGCGTAATAACTTCCTATGCCTGGGACTTCGGGGATGGAAATGCGTCAATACTCAAAGATCCATCCCACCAATACACCGCTGTAGGTTCCTATACGGTCAACCTCACGGTCACTGGTCCCGGGGGTTCTGATTTTGAAAATAAAATCAATTATATCACCGTCGGTGAAGCCCCGCCAGTTGCAGGGTTTTCAGCTACGCCGACATCTGGTCCAAGACCTCTGAATGTTGCATTCAGTGATGCATCAACCGGCGTAATAACTTCCTATGCCTGGGACTTCGGGGATGGAAACACGTCAACCGCCCGGAATCCATCCCACACCTACTCCACTGTGGTTCCTATACGGTGAACCTCACGGTCACCGGTCCCGGTGGATCTGATTTTGAAAATAAAATCAATTACATCACGGTTACAAATGCCACTACCTAGATAGGTATCTACAAGGATGGTATCTGGTATCTGGACCGGAACGGGAACGGAGGGACGGGTGCGAGCACCGATAAAGCCTATGGTTTCGGAGCAACCGGGTGGACCCCTGTTGTAGGAAAATGGACTGCTGATGGTATCTCAAAGATCGGTATTTACAATGCCGGCAACTGGTATATTGATTCCAATGGTGACGGGCAGTTCATACCCTCAACGGGTGACAAATACATACCTTATGGTGCTCCCGGCTGGACACAACTTGTCGGTGACTGGAATGGGGATGGGAAGAGCGAGATAGGGATTTACAAAGACGCGGTCTGGTATCTCGATTATGGTGGCAGTGGTGTCATTGATGCTAATACGAGATATTACCAGTTCGGGGCTGCAGGCTGGACACCCGTTATTGGTGACTGGAATGGGGATAAAAAAGATGAGATCGGTGTCTACCAGAACGGTAACTGGTATCTCGATTATAATGGGAATGGTGTTTGGGATACCGGAGATAAGAATTATGGATTTGGCACCACCGGGTGGACCCCTGTTGTAGGGAAATGGACTGCTGACGGTATCTCAAAGATCGGTATTTACCAATGCCGGTAACTGGTATATTGATTACAATGGTGACGGGCAGTTCATACCCTCAACGGGTGACAAATACATACCTTATGGTGCAACCGGCTGGACACAACTTGTCGGTGACTGGAATGGGGATGGGAAGAGCGAGATAGGGATTTACAAAGACGCGGTCTGGTATCTCGATTATGGTGGCAGTGGTGTCATTGATGCTAATACGAGATATTACCAGTTCGGGGCTGCAGGCTGGACGCCCGTTATTGGAGACTGGAATGGGGATAAAAAAGATAAGATCGGTGTCTACCAGAACGGTAACTGGTATCTGGATTACAATGGGGATGGTGTGTATACAACAGGAGGCAATACAGCATACACATTCCGCGGAGAGGCCGGCTGGACACCTTTAGTTGGAGACTGGAACGGCAATGGAATAACGAAGATTGGGGTTTACAAGGCTGGCATCTTATATCTGGACTACAACGGAAACGGTGCGTGGGATAGCGGTTCCGATAAAGAGTATAATTTCGGATTGACCCCCGACTGGATACCAGTAGTAGGGGACTGGAACGGGGATGGGAAGACTAAGGCAGGCTTCTACAGGTGGGGATTCTGGTCTTTGGATTATTATGGGCAGGGAAACACTACTGCAGCTTATTCATTTATCCAGGAATACGATTACAACCGCGTACCCGTTGTGGGCGACTGGAATGGTGACGGAAAAACCGAGACAGGCGTGTATAATAACGTTGACGGAGCCGCGAATCTGGACTATAACGGAAATGGAAATTGGGATGCAGGTTTAGATATAGCGAGGAATTTCGATGTCGGATACTGGACACCAGTAGCCGGTGACTGGAATGGAGACGGAAAATCCAAGATGGGTGTTTTTAAAGACGGATCCTGGCGTCTGGACTATTACGGAAACGGCAGCCTGATTAAAGTCTATAGTTTTGGAACAACCGGCTCTAAACCCGTTACAGGAGACTGGAATGGAGACGGAAAATCCAAGGTAGGAGTGTATAACAGCCTTAACGGTGACTGGAATCTGGATTACAACGGAAACGGTGTGTGGGATGCAACCGCGGATAAAGTGTATAATTTCGGAGTGAGGAACTACCCGTTGTTGGAAAATGGAGTTGAAAAAAGAACATTCCCGACTTCTTTTTTAGTAACCTGCTGATATTTCACGGTTTTAAATCTCTTTTGGCATAACATGTTTCCAATTTTGATATTTTTTTCCCATTGACCCGTCATTCCGGGAACATCAAGGTACCTAAAAACCTGCTTGTTTTGATCGCAGTATAACAGCAGATTAGAGAAACCGTAAAGGTATTGCATCTATGAGTTTCCGTTAGTGATGTTTAGACGAGCAATCAGCATCATTTTGCATAAAGAGGAGGACTAACGGGGATTGCATGCCATGATCGCACTTCATCTTTCATTCATCTTGAGAGAATAGAATTTCTCAGTTCCTTGTTCGTTGAGGATTATTTGGGAGTGGGCAATTTGGAACAATATTCAATTCAAACGAAAAAACTTTGTAAAAGAGAGATTTTTGGATAAATTAAAAAAATGAAGTATTAAAAGTCAGTCATAACACGGAACTGGTCAATCTCTTCCTTATCGAGTTTGTCGAGGAACTCATCGGCTGCATGTTTGATGTCCTTGCTTGCAGTAATTGCACGCCCGACAACGAGAATATCGGCACCGGCTTTCAGTGCATCCTTTACGACATTTACCCGGACGCCACCGGCAGTTGCGACAAGAAGTTTCCCGCCCGCCGCTTTCTTGATTGCGGCGATGTCACCCCATGCATGGGCAGCGTCATCGGTGTCAATTGCACGGTGGAGTTCCACGATGTCCGGCTTGACTTTCAGTTTCTCGATCACTTTTGCAGGGTTCTGGACATTCAACATGTCAACAACCGAGTATATGCCGACTTTACGGGCTTCAGCAATTGCCTTCTCGAGTGTCGATACTGGGGCAAGTCCTGATATGACGACAGCATCCGATGATGCATCCGCAGCCATTCGTGCTTCGAGATTGCCGGTGTCAAGGATCTTCATGTCCGCAATGATGAACGCATTGGGGCGCAGCTTCCGGATCTCGGAAATGACACCGAGCCCGAACTTTTTAATGAGCGGTGTGCCGGCCTCGATAATGAGGTGGTCATTTTCGGGAAGTTCCTTTAACACGGATGCAACCTTGCCCATATCGACAAGGTCAAGAGCCACCTGCAGGTAGGGCGGGATCCCAGAGCCGTGTCACCTTGAATCCCATGATTGCGTGGGCAGCACGGTCTTTTTCGTAGATGAGTGTCTTTGCGTCGGGGAACTTCTCGAGTGCACGGTGGATTGCAAGTTTGGTCGCACCATAGTTGAACCGGTAAATCTTGTTATAGTCCATTGCATCCGGATGAACAAACGCAGACGCGAGAATAACGACATTTTCGATATCAACATCGGTAAATACACCCTCTTCAACGCAGTCCGCAACCGCCTTTGCAACTGCAGCCTGAACCGGGCCGAACATTTCGTTTACCTGCGTCATGGTCTTTAAGCGTGACCTTCGGGATAACGAGAGTCACGGGTTTTGTGAGCAGGTTCGGGCGGATAACCGCAAGGAGCGGTGTGTGCCCGGCAGACAACTGCGATACCGCATGTGCAAATGCGGTTCCGATGGGACCTTCCTTGTCCCCCATTAAAAGGTCAATGTGTGCAACTTCTGCACCATCGCCGATGAGTGCTTCTCCGATAAGATACATGGAACTCTCCGTTCGTTGTTATTATGTGTCTGTCAGATATGATAAATTTATCAAACGAAGGTTTCGCTCACTGCGAATTACTCATTGAGAAAACCCACGGGGAACTTCTGAAAAACAATGCATCCTTCCTGAATCGGATTCTTCCCTGTTTGGACAAATCTGATGAACATTAGGGAGGAATTTTCGACAACAAGGTCTTCGATACCCTATATTGCACTGCGAAAAATCACCTGACTCCAAGAATCAGAATAGAGAGAAAATGTGGGGTTGGTGAGATTTGAACTCACGATCGACGGGTCTCTCCGACATGCATCAGTGCTCCAACGGGTCATCATCAACCATCAAAACTTCGATGAGTTATCGATGTCCTCTCTGACTGATTCTCAGAAAGATTAATTCAGCAGACCCATTGTTCATCATCTGCGAGCACAAAGAACGCAAAGACCGCTGGAGCCCGTCGCCATTCCGGGCTAGGCCACAACCCCTTGGTCATGCGGGGACTTGATTTTGCCCATCAGCTGACTATACAAAATCGCGCTAAATAAATTTAATAGTTTTCCTTTTTGAAGTCGTTTATGAAAAAACAATGCGATTAATGACCGAAATTTTTCCTGATGGCCCGATTCCTTATGATTTGTCCAGGTCATGTTGTGATGGAGCAGGCCCAAAATTATTGAATAATCAGCAATGAGAAAAAATTCCCATGGTCAACAATGAAGGATAAACATCATATCATTAATCATATATTCTGTTCTCACCCCATATTTTAGGGATGGTTGAGGGCAGCTATGCGAGCGGGACATCGACAGTTCCCCTCCTGGGGATGTCGATTGGGGAGATGCTGAACAGCATTGTAGCAAAATATCCGGATAATGAGGCAATAATCTCAGTTCACCAGAATATTCGCTGGACATACCGCGAATTTCTCGAGCGTGTAGATCGAGGTCGCCCGTGCGCTAATGGGCCTTGGCGTGGAGAAAGGTTTCCGTGTTGGTATCTGGGCTATGAACCATGCGGAATGGATCGTCGTTCAGTTCGCGACTGCGAAGATCGGCGCAATAATGGTGAACATCAATCCTGCATACCGCACATATGAGCTCGAGTATGCGCTCAAACAGTCAGAGATTCAGACACTTAATTATTCAGGGAAGGTTCAAGACCTCTGATTATGTCGGGATGTTCTACGAAGCATGCCCTGAAGCCTATGAAGCGAAGCCCGGTAGAATCTCATCTGATAAGTTCCCATTCCTGAAAAATGCCGTCTTCTTGGGGGATATCCCCTACAGTGGTATGTTTACCTGGAATGAACTCCTGAAAAAAGCAGAAGAGATTACCAACGACGAACTCATCGAACGGGGCGAAATGCTCACGTTTGATGATGCCATCAATATCCAGTACACCAGCGGTACGACCGGATTCCCCAAAGGTGTTGTGCTTACCCACCATGGTGTCCTCAACAACGGATATATCATTGGTGAGGGGATGGAATTTACCGAAAAAGACCGGCTCTGTATTCCCGTGCCCTTCTACCACTGCTTTGGTATGGTGCTCTCCAACCTTGCCTGCGTGACCCACGGTTCAACGATGGTGCTGCCCGCTCCCACATTCGATGCAGAAGAGGTCTTAAAAACCGTTGAGAAAGAGCGGTGCACAGCTCTTCACGGTGTGCCAACCATGTTCATCGCTGAACTGACGCACCCGAATTTTGAAAAATACAACCTGAAGTCTCTGCGTACTGGTATCATGGCAGGGTCACCGTGCCCGATTGAAGTAATGAAACAGGTCAACACAAAGATGCACATGAGCGAGATTGTTATCGTGTATGGGCAGACCGAAACCTCACCGGGTGTTACGATGACAACAACCAAAGATCCGGTTGAACGACGTGTCTCGACAGTCGGGCGTGCTTTCCCGCATACCGAGCTCAAGATTGTTGATGCCAAGACGGGAAAGATAGTCCCCATAGGTGAGATTGGTGAGATCTGCGCACGCGGATACTGTGTCATGAAATGCTACTACAATAACCCATCTGCAACCCACGCAACGCTGGACTCAAACCACTGGAACCACACCGGAGATCTTGGGACAATGGATGAGGCTGGTTACTTCAGGATCGTGGGTCGCCTCAAGGACATGGTAATCCGGGGTGGCGAGAACATCTACCCGCGTGAGATCGAGGAGTTTCTGCACCACCACGAAAAGATTGCGGATGTGTATGTCGTAGGAGTTCCTGATAAAAAATATGGAGAGGAACTCTGCGCATGGGTGAAAGTAAAGGATGGACAATGCTGTCCGAACAGGAGGTCAAGGATTTCTGTAAAGGTAAAATTGCTCATTTCAAGACACCGCGATATGTGATGTTTGTCAACGATTTCCCGATGGGTGTCACGGGCAAGATACAAAAATTCAGGATGCGGGAAGACTCTATCAAAGTGCTCGGGCTTGAAGCGGCAGAGAAGATTGAGACTGCATGAGATTAGTTGGCAAAAAATATCGATTGTAAGAAGAGGGTAAAGGATGCACAACGGCCTCCAGCGCACAGGGAAGAATCAGTGCTGTCGATCCGTTTACGAGCAAGGATGATATCGCATGTCTCGGAGATCGCAAACCTGGTGAATCTGCTAAAGCATCATATGAAGTAAGTGTCGATCGCTCGGCTACGGTCAGATAGTAAGGACTCGATGCTGAGATCAGGTAGTGGCCATTAAAAATTAGCAAGTTTTATTTACCTAAAACAAGTAAAGTTGTGTTGTATTATCATGCATATCATGGAGGGATTTTTACCGTGGCAATGGTGTCTGGTCTGGTGGATCATCGCATTACCATGCGTTATGCTGGGAATATACCAGCTGAAAAAAGTAATGGCCAGTGACCGTGATGCCCTCCCCCTTCTTGGAGTGACAGGCGGATTTATCTTCATCCTCTCGTCTTTAAAACTCCCGTCGGTCACGGGTAGTTGTTCGCATCCCACCGGCACCGGGCTCTCGACAATATCCTTCGGACCATGGATTACAGCCCTGGTCTGTGCGATTGTTCTCCTGTTCCAGAGCCTGTTCCTCGCCCATGGGGGACTTTCCGTTCTCGGAGCCAATATTGTCTCAATGGGGATCGTCGGACCACTGGTCGGGTATGGTGTATACCGGTTACTCCGCGATACTTCGATAAACATCTACATAACGGTATTCCTGGTATGTGCTCTTGCGGATTTGTTCACCTATGTGATGACCTCGATTGAACTGGCTCTGGCATACCCGGCAGAAACCGGCGGGATTGTCAGTTCATTCATCCTGTTCATGGGCATATTTGCCATTACGCAGATACCACTTGCCATTGTCGAGGGTGTTGTCCTTGCACTGGTGTTCAAGTATATTGTGGCGCTCAAACCGGATATCCTGATCCGGCTCGGAATTTTCTCCAAAGAAAAGATCGATGCTGCACGGAGTGAGAGTCTGATGGTATACAAGTATACACTCGAAATTTTGACGGTTATTGCCATCGGTGCATTCTGCGCATTATTCCTGTACACAAGCGCGACCATGAACGGTGCAGAATTTGCCGGGTCTGACAATGTCGGTTCCGGACTTGTTGCAGAACTTTCCGGTATACCTTTGGAAAATTTCCAGCCTTTGATTCCCCAATGGGAACCTCCGAGCGGCGAGATTGAGTCCGCCCTGTTTGCCCTTCAGGCTGCGTTCGGCGGGATTCTTGTCGGGGGCGTATTTGGTTACTGGATGGGACAGAAGAAAGCATAATCGGTTCAAAAAGAGAAAGGTACTTGCATGTTTGAGGAACTTCTGGAAGATATTGCCCAGAAGAACGGACTCCGTGAGACTAACACGTACCTTAAACTCGTCGCGGGTCTCGGAGCTATCCTCCTCTGCCTGTTCTCAACGAGTTACCTGCCACCTCTTTTTATTGCTCTTCTCCTCACGGGAGCGATTCTCATCCTTGCACGGGTAGATGCAAAAACCTATGCAGAACTTTTCGTTGTCCCCCTCTGGTTTGCCGTTATGAGTGTTGCCGGAATCATCCTCATTTCTGGGGGACAGGATGTTTTCTGGAGCTGGGATCTCCTGCCCTCGTTCACGCTGTCCATCACTCGGGAAAGCATAAACAAGGGGATGTTGTCTTCTGCCGGGTTATTGGCGGAATGTCAGCTATGATATTTATAGCCCTGACAACTCCCATGACAGATATTTTCATTGTCTTTCGCCAGTGCAGGGTTCCGGAAGTAGTCATTGACCTGATGATGATCATCTATCGTACCATCTTCATCCTGATGGACCAGGTCATCCAGATATACAATGCACAGTCCATGCGCCTTGGATATTCCACATGGCGCGAATCCATCCATTCCTTTGCTTCCTTATGCGGAGCTGCATTTATTGCCACTGGGATGCAGGAGAAGATCTGATACGGGCCATGGATGCACGCTGTTATGACGGGAAATTTGCCCTGCTGGGGGAGAACCGGCCTGTTGAGCGGATCCCCTGTCTTACTGTGGTGGTCTTTCTCTTGCTTTCAACGTTAGTGGTGATTGTATCAGGGACTATTACCATAATTTAGGTTGTGAACCATGAGCGGCATCATTCTTGAAGCACGGGATATCCGCTATCGCTATCCGCGGGGACTTGAAGCGATCAGTGGAATCAGTTTCCATATCCGCAGGAAAGAGAAGATCGCGCTCGTGGGTCCTAACGGCGCGGCAAATCCACGCTCCTGACAATGTTCAACGGAATGATATCGCCCCGACTCGGGGGTTATGCTCTTTGACAACCAGCCGATCCGGTATGATAACGTATCATTACGAACATTGCGCAAACGCGTGGGATTTGTCCTCCAGAACCCTGACCGCCAGATTCATTGCCCGACCGTGTACCAGGATGTGGCATTTGGGCCAACCAATCTTGGGTACTGAAAAAGATGCAAAAGAAGCGGTTACAACGGCGCTCAGTCATGTCGGTCTCGAGGGATTTGAACGCCGCCCGCCCCACCATCTCCCGGGGGGGAAAGAAACGGGTTGCTATTGCCGGCGTGCTGGCAATGGACCCGGACGTGCTGATACTTGATGAGCCAACCAGTGGTCTCGATCCATCAGGAGATCAGAAGATATTATGGAACTTCTTGATGAACTGAATCATGAAGGCAAGACTATAATCATCTCCACCCATGATGTAGAACTGGCATACCCGTGGGCTGATCGCGCCATCCTCATTCTCGGGGGAAAAATACTCCAGGAAGATATTCCCGAAGTTGCATTTGGCAATCCTGATTATGTACGCAGAGCACACTTGTCCCTTCCGACTCTTCTTGAATTGCATATGGAACTGAAGAACAGGGGCTTTTTACTGCAGGGTAAAAAACCGAGGACGGTCCTTGATATGATGCAGTGTTTCGAGACAGTATTGAAGAAAACCTGCTGTCATGCGAGGCCTGGTGCAATAACGATATGCAATGTCGACCGGGACAATCGTGAATTATTACTTTTATGGCGTTCCACGCACCCATCCCTTTCAATAGGAGCGATGGGTACCCGGCAAAGCAGCGTGCAGAAAGTGAACAGATTAGCCTGGATTTTACGTATGGTGTCATTGACAAATGCATTCTCAAGGCTCTGCTTGGGGAGGATTCTCTGATCCTGACAACTGAAAGCATGGTGAACCGCGTATATCAGGCGCGTGGATGCCTATGGCCGGGAAAGCGGAATCAGTATTCCCGTTAAGCCGCTTGATGATGGAACTCAACCGGTCACTGAAAATGTCGGGAGTGTTAAATGACCCGTATATCGCGCATTGTAATTGCCGGCACGCACAGCGGCTGTGGTAAGACAACGATCGCAAGCGGCCTTATGGCGGCACTCACCGAGTGCGGGCTCAAGGTCCAGCCGTTCAGACCGGACCGGATTTTATCGATCCTTCCCACCATTCGATTACCTGCGGCAGGATCTCCCGTAACCTTGATCCCTTCATGATGGGAGAGGCCGGTGTCCTGCGGACATTTTCATCTGGCATCCGGTGACGCGGATATCGCGGTGATCGAAGGGGCCATGGGACTCTTCGACGGGATTGACGGCACGGATTTCGCCAGCACCGCCCACGTGGCGCGAATCCTCCATGCCCCGGTCATCCTTGTTGTTGATATTAAAGGGATGTCCCGAAGTGTTCTGGCACTCATCGGGGATTCTGCGGGACTTCGATACCACCATTTCTATCGCCGGAGTGATCTTAAATCGCGTGGGAAGTCTGCGACACCGCAGGATGATTGAGGGTTCTACCTCGTTGCCAACGTTAGGCTGGATTCCAAAACGCGAAGATATCGCAATTGAAAGTCGTCATCTTGGTCTTAAGATGGCACATGAAACAGGATCGATGGCAGAATTTGGATCAGTGATCGAGGAATTTTGTGATCTGGATGCAATTATAGCAATCGCAAATAAAAGTCCGAAGTTAATCCCACAAAAAAAGATGTTATTATCTGCAAAAAGAAAACGGATTCGTGCCACCATCGGTGTAGCTCTGGATGATGCATTCTGTTTTTACTATCAGGATAACCTGGATCGCTTACGTGCCCTTGGTGCTGAGCTTGTCTTTTTCAGCCCCCTCATTGATCCATTACCTGACGTTGATGCACTCTATTTCGGAGGGGGATATCCGGAACTGCATCTTCCGGCACTGGAATCTTCACCATGTACCAGGGAAATGAAATCTGCTGTTGATGCAGGCATGCCTCTGTATGCGGAATGTGGAGGGCTCCTGTACCTGACTCGTGAAATTAAAGCCGATCGGACATACCGGTTATGCGGGTACTTCCGGCTCATGCAGAGATGACCTCCCGGGTTCAGGCACTTGGCTACGTTAAAGGTGAAAGTATGGGGAATACCTCATTTCTTCCTCCGCTGATGAGCATAACCGGGCACGAATTTCATTACTCCCGTGTGCTTCCGGATTGCGATGCACAATTTGCATTCCGATTGACACGGGGAAAAGGTATTGATTCCGGAAAAGATGGACTAACATCGGGAAATGCTCTTGGCACCTTTACTCACGCTTATTTTACCGATGCATTCGTAAAAAAATTTATTGATGCTGCATATCATTTTTCAAACGAATGAAAACAGGTTTTTTTTAAAAAAAATTTAATGATCCATTCAAAATATTCACACAAGGCATAAAAGTGTAGAAAGGCGAATCTATCATCTACAGAATCTGGTGAGAATACATGCGCAGCGATGAAGTAAAATCCGGATACCAGCGGGCACCGAACCGGTCGCTCCTGCGTTCACTGGGAGTGACTGACCGGGAGATGGAGCCTCCCGTTCATTGGAATTGCCAATGCGTATAACACCATTGTTCCGGGACATGTCCACCTTCGGTGGCTGGCAGAGAAGGTACGGGAGGGAATCACTGCGGCGGGAGGAGTTCCGTTCGAATTCGGGGTAATTGGCATCTGTGACGGAATTGCAATGGGGCATGAGGGGATGAGGTATTCCCTGCCTTCACGGGAGAACATCGCTGATTCTATAGAACTCATGGCACAGGCGCACCGGTTCGACGGATTGGTCTGCATTGGCACCTGTGATAAGATCGTCCCGGGAATGCTTATGGCGGCTGCACGGTGCAATATACCTTCAATTGTCCTTACCGGCGGTGCGATGCTACTCTGGATATCAGGATGGCAAAGATCTGTCGCTTATTGATATCTTTGAGGGAGTTGGGAAAGTTGCGGCAGGTACGATGAGTGAAACTGCACTATGCGAACTGGAGCGTTGTGCAATGCCGGGCTGTGGGACTGTCAGGGGCTTTATACGGCAAACACCATGGCATGCATGACAGAAGCAATGGGAATGTCACTTCCCGGCTGTGCAGCAATTCCAGCCGTTGACGCAGGAAAACTGCGCATTGCGCGGGAGAACCGGAAAGCCATCGTACCCCTTGTTAAAAAGCAAATCAAACCCCGGGACATCATTACAAAAGAGAGCCTCCACAATGCAATCCGGGTGGATATGGCACTTGGAGGATCGACAAATACGGTGCTGCACCTGATGGCGATTGCCGTCGAGGCAGAGGTGCCGCTATCACTTCAGGACTTCAACACGATCGCAGAGTCAGTTTCCCGCATATCTGTCATATGCAGCCTTCCGGTCCGCATTTCCATGCAGACACTCTATCGGTCAGGAGGTATTCCGGCAGTTGTCAAACGTCTGGAAAAGAATCTCGATGACTGCCCTACCGTATCGGGTAAAAAAATCCTGCCGGATGAGCTGAAGCTGCAAATGTGAAAAATGAACTTGTAATCAGGATCTATCCCCCAGAGATCCGATAAGTCTCGTTGCAGGGGGGTTAAAAATTCTTTGGCTCTCTTGCTCCCGATGGGGCTGTTGTGAAATGTGCTGCAGTACCAAAAGATATGTGGAAACATAAGGGACCGGCACGGTTCTTGATGGGGAACAACTGGCAATGAAAGCGATCCTTGCCCGCGAGATCGAACGAGGGTGATGTGATTATCATACGCTATGAAGGGCCACGCGGACTCCGGGTATGCCTGAAATGCTCTCCCACATCGGCGCTTATGGGATTTGGGTACACCAACGTTGTCCTGATCACGGATGGCAGGTTCTCTGGGGGTACACGGGGTCCCTGCATCGGGCATGTCGCCCTGAGGCAGCGATTGGGGGACCGATTGCACTCATTTCCGAAAAAGACCAGATCGAGATCGATCTCTTCAGGAAAAAAATTGATATTCTAGTCGATACAAAGACACTGGAGCAGCGTAAGAGAACATGGAAACCCACAACAAAACCACTTTTCCGGGGTGCTTGCCCGCTATGCAAAAACCGTAGAACAGGCAAATCTCGGGGCAGTGCAAAAATAAATAATTTAATTTTTTTAATTTATGATATTTGTGGTGCATATCATATTTTTAGCCTTTTTTACCACGGGATACCGTCAACATCAAACAAGAGCCGTCCCGAAGCCGTGAACAGGACATCTTTATCCTCACAATGGATTCCTGAATTTACCCTTCGGCACCAGTATCTCAAACTTCGCGCCCGTTCCCGGCACGCCAGTTTCGGTTATTGTAATTCCGGTATATCCCAGAGCTACGCGGATCAGGAACAACCCAAAGCCGGTTCCGGTACCAAAGCCGAATTCGAATATTTTTTCTTTTTCATCAAGGGGAATTCCCTTGCCATTATCCTCATAGATCAGGATGAGGGATTCTCCTGTTTGTTGTGCATATAACCTGATTTTTGTCAGCTGGTGATCCCCGTGCTGAATCGAGTTTGCCACAAGGTTAAAAGAACCGGGGGAAGAGAGGATCGGCATACAGTTCGATATCATCCATTTCCACACGAA
Organism: uncultured Methanoregulaceae archaeon; assembly: GCA_963806845.1. Lineage (GTDB taxonomy): Archaea > Halobacteriota > Methanomicrobia > Methanomicrobiales > Methanospirillaceae > Methanoregula. The sequence continues at coordinate 1,807 of CAWDZO010000003.1, read as the reverse complement.
TATCAATGGTGCTGGAAGGATTCAGGAAAACCGCTTCCCTAAACACCTTTTCACGGATTGCCAGGCCGGTGAAGTAATGCCGAGATCCTGGAGCGATCGGACAAATGCCATCTGGTTCCTGATAGACTCGATTGATTCGAGAGTCTTATCAAAAAATGTCTGCATTGCCTCGCGGGACGTCTTGTACTGTGCACGCTCCAGATAATTTACAATAATTGACAGCTGATCAAGAACATCACGTCGTGTAATACTAAAGAGGAGATCGATTTTCGTAGAGAGAGTTTCTTCAGTGACGTCCTCACCACTCCCGAGAATATACTGAAGGGTGTTTTCCGAATCATATATCGGGACGATAATCATATGGATGATACGCTGACCCCGGTATTTGTCGGTAATTTTTTATTATTTATTGAAATCTGGTTGAGTCGGGCATCATCATCCTCTTTTTTAATCAGGGTGACCACTTTCTGAGGGAAAAAATCAGTGTCTGTCTTTTCCGATCACGTCAGCTGCAGGCAGGTTAAAAATGGTTTCACTTGCTTTATTCCAGAAAATATATTTTCCATCCTTCACACTTTTCAAGAAGATTGCAACAGGAACGTCTGTTCCGATCATTTCACGGCGGAGAATTTCACCTTCCTTAACTTCCCTGATGGAATCCCTGAGCGACGCGACCATCGTGTTGATACTATTTTCCAGCACCGAAATTCTGCCACATTAGTTGGCGAGATCTTCCAGTAAAGGTCACCTATCAGAAGTTTTGTTAACATCCCGAACAATTTTGGAGATCGGTTTTAACAGATACCAGGATAGTAATAAGGCTGCACAAACACCGATAGTGAGTGCAAGTATGGTGATAACGATATGAGACTGTGCATGCCCTTCATATGCCTTTTCGAGCATCGCATCATTATACGTGATCTCTACAATTCCGCTCATGTCGGAACCGTACTGTTCATTCTTCAGGTCAATGAAGAGATATCTTGACAGACTGCCCGGTTTCAGGCAGGTGTGACCGTCGTATCCTGGCGCTGCTGCATCAGTGTCTTTAAGGTTATCCGTGTGGGGTCATCCACTACTTCTGATGTATTATCAACAATTTTTCCCATCGAATCGAAGATACGGACATGATTGATATACGGATTGGTTGAGGCGACTTGTTCAATCGCTTGTTTGAACTGGATAGCTGATCGCTCGTTTGAAAACGAAGGTTTTGAAAATCCTAATTCAAGGACATACCGGTGATCAGGTGTGGGCATATAGGCAAATTTGCGGATTTTGCCACCACCTGTCTGCTCATGGACGATACGATCGGGGAAGAAACCTTCAGAATTCCTGATTCTGGTCAGGTACACGAAAAAATACGGGATTTTTTTGAAATCCAGTCCGAGATCAGGTTTATAACTGGTGAACTCGATGACACCGGATTCATTGATGACATACACATCAAACTGATCTCCCAGTTCATTTTCACTGTAGTCATATCATGTTTAGGGGGTGCCCCACGGCACGCTGATTATCTGCCAGCACTACATCGAATCCCTTGCGCATCTCCTCATTCAGGCTGCTGTCATACAGGTCGTAAGCTTCCATCAGTCAGTTAATCGTGATTGTGATATCACTGTCGGTACTGGTTGCTTGAGGATAATCGAGATTTTTTCAAACATTCTTTCTGTGTCGTTGTAGTCATCACCGATTACAAGCCGAACAACAACGATGATCGGACTACCATTGCAACGAGGATATAAGAAGAATGACCGGCTTTTTATGTTGAATAAACACTTATCGGTCATGTCCATCCCATTTC
>CAWDZO010000002.1:0-11887 GCA_963806845.1 uncultured Methanoregulaceae archaeon | reverse complement strand
ATGGCACGGTGGAGACTCCACGATGTCCGCTTGTTTTTCAGTTTCTCGATGCACTTTTCCCCGGTTCTGGACATTGAGCATGCTCGACTCCTCATAAATGCCAACCTTTCGGGCCCCCGCAATCGCTTTTTTCCATGGTCGAGATGGGGCAAGTCCCGATACAACGACCGCATCAGCAGATGCATCGGCTGCCATCCTTTCTTCGAAATTGCCGGTATCGCAAGATCTTCATGTCCGCGATGATCAACGCATTGCGGCACGCAACCTCCGCGATGGATGACCCCGACCCGAAGCTCTTGATAAGAGGATCCAGCCTGATCGATGAGATGATCGTTCCAGGAGTTCCTGAACACCTTGCCACTTTGCCCATATCGACAAGATCAAGGGCGACCTGCAGGTAGGGCGGGTCCCAAGACAGGGTGACCTGAATCCCATGAATAAGTGGCCACGCCGGATTTCTTCATCGACAGCGTCTCCGTCAGGAAACTGCTCGAGTCCACCGAGATCGCGACTTCGTTGCACGTCGTTGTACCGGTAAATCTTGTTATAGTCCATCACCCGGATGAACAAATACAGCAGACACAGAGTAGACGACATTTCAATATCAACTTCTGTAAACACCCCTCTTCAACCCGATCCGCAACCGCCCTTGCAACTGCGGCCTGCCCCGCGAACATTTCGTTGACCTGCGTCATTGTCTTTAAGGTGACCTTCGGATAACAAGGGTCACCGGGTTTTGTGAGCACGATTGAACGGAACAACCGCCGAGGCGGTGTGTGCCCGGCAAGCAACTCCATACCGCATGTTGAAATGCAGTTCCGATGGGGCCTTCCTGTCCCCAGTTAAAAGGGGATGTGTGCAATTCTACACCATCACCAATAGATCCTTCTCCCGACAAGACACATGGAACTCTCCGTTCGTGGCTCACCTAATCTCTAATCTGATTTTTCTCCAACGAAGGTCTCACCACTACCAATCATAACGAAGAAAACCTACAAAACCTATAAAAAACAATGCATCCCTCTGAATCAGATTCTTCCCTGCCTGGAGACAATTCTTTGAACGCCAAATTTTCCGGGGCAAGGATTGATAGATTATTTGGAGTGCGAAAAATCATCGATTCCAAGAAGTCGGATGAGAGAGAAAATGTGGGTTGGTCAGAGTTTGAACTCACAATAGACGGGTCTCTCCGACATGCATCAGTGCTCCAACGGGTCATCATCAAACATCGAAACTTCGATGAGTTGTCGATGTCGCACTCTGACGGTGTGCAGAAAGATCAATTCAGCAGAACCCATTGCTCATCATCTGCAGCACGAAGAACACCAAGACCGCTGGAGCCGTACACCGTCCAGCTACACCACGACCCCCTTGGTCACGCGGGACTCGATTTTTCCATCGACTGACTCTACAGAATCACGCTAAATAAATTTAATAGTTTTCCTTTTAGAGTAATTTATGAAAAACCAATGGATAAAAAATACCGAAAATTTTCCTAAATAGCAGATTTTTTATGATTTATACATTTTATCGTGGAGAGGCACACCCAAAAATTAAATAATATGTATTAAAAAAATGAAAGGATTTGAAAGAGATAAACTCATACATTAATCATATATTCTGTTCTCACCCATATTTTCAGGATGCGTTACGCGCTGTAGACCAGACATCGACAGTTCCCCTCCTGCGGATGTGGATTCGGGAGATACTCGAACAGCATTCTAGCGAATATCCGGACGATGACGGCAATATCTCGGTTCACCAGAATATTCGATGGACATATCATAAGTTTCTTGAGCGTGTGGATGAGGTCAACCCGGGGCTGATGGGTCTTGGGGTCGAGAAGGTTTTCGTGTCGTTATCTCGGCCATGAACCATGCAGAATCGGTTTGTCCGAGTTCACGACTGCGAAGATCAGTCCTATAATGGTGAACATGAACATACTTACCACACCTACGAACTGGAGTATGCACTCAAGCAGTCAGAGATTCAGACGCTCTTATTCAGGGACAAGTTTCAGCCTCTGATTACATCGGAATATTCTACGAAGATTTGCCCTGAAGCGTATGAAGCAAACCCCAGAAGAATCTCATCTGATAAGTTCCCGTTCTGAAAATGCAGATCTTCATCAGTAGAATACCCTACGGGGTATGTTTACCTGAATGACTTCCTGAAAAACCAGAAGAAATTACCAATGACGAGCTGATTGACCGGGGCGAAATGCTCACGTTTGACGATCGCAATCAATATTCAGTCGTCCAGCAGTACAACCAGATCCCGAAGGTGTTGTCCTTCCACCACGGTGGCCGCAACAACGGCTACATCATCGTGAGAGATCAGATTTCAGATAAGCCGGCTCTCAATTCCATACCTTCTACCCGTTGCTTCGGTATCGTGCTCTCCAACCTCGCCTGCGTGACGCATGGTTCGACAATCGGTGCTGCCTGCTCCACATTCGATGCCGGAGGTCTTAAAAACCGTTGAGAAAGAGCGGTGCACCACTCTTCATGGTGTACCAACCATGTTTATCGCTGAACTGACGCACCCGAATTTCCAAAAATACAACCTGAAGTCTCTGCGAACCGGCATCATGGCAGGGTCACCATGCCCGATTGAGGTAATGAACAGTCAATACAAAGATGCACATGAGCGAGATTGTTATCGTCTACGGGCAAACCGAAGCCTCACGGGGTCACGATGACTACGACCGAAAATCCGGTTGAGCGACGGGTCTCGACAGTCGGGCGTGCCTTCCCGCATACCGGGCTCAGATTGTTGATGCCAGAAACAGGAAAGATGGTTCCCATAGGAGAGATTGGTGAGATCTGCGCACGTGGATACTGTGTTATGAAATGTTACTACAATAACCCGTCTGCAACCCACGCAACACTTGACTCAAACCACTGGAACCACACCGGAGATCTTCGGACGATGGATGATGCAGGTTACTTCAGAATCGTGGGTCGCCTCAAGGACATGGTAATCCGTGGTGGCGAGAACATCTACCCACGTGAGATCGAGGAGTTCCTGCATCACCACGAAAAGATTACCGATGTTTATGTCGTCGGAGTTCCAGATAAAAAATATGGAGAGGAACTGTGCGCATCAGGTGAAAGTGAAGGAGGGACATATGCTGTCCGAACAGGAAGATTAAGGATTTCTGTAAAGGCAAAATTGCTCATTTCAAGACCCCCCGATACGTGATGTTTGTCAACGAGTTCCCGATGGGCGTCACTGGCAAGATACAAAAATTCAGGATGCGGAAGACTCTATCAGGATACTCGGGCTTGAAGCGGCAGAGAAGATTGAGACTGCATAAGACCCTCCGATGAAAAAATAACAAAGGCAAGAAGCAGGTACACTATGCACCATGAGGGAATCGTACTGATTATTTGCATGCCATTAGCTGAATCCGCCAACAATATGTGCTGCAGATTTCCTGCGGTTATGACGGATGTTTCAAAAAAAAATCTGTCTGCTTCTCAATTATATTCAGAAAAGAGGGGGAAAATCCACGGAACTTACGCAAATCTGGTAATTCTCCCTTTCCCAAATAAAATGAAAAAACAAGAAATTTTATATCCCAAAATTCCTAACACTACTATGAAAATTAAATGAGTTAACTAAAGTAATTTTTATTTCGCCAGATCCGATCGAGTTTTTCAACAGGTGATAGCATGCACATTATGGAAGGATTCTTACCCTGGCAATGGTGCCTTGTGTGGTGGATTGTTGCCCTGCCCTGCCTGGTGCTGGGAATATACCAGTTGAAAAAAGTTCTTGCAGCAGACCGGGAAGCACTTCCCCTGCTCGGCGTGACGGGGGGATTTATTTTCATCCTGTCATCCTTAAAACTCCCTTCCGTTACGGGAAGTTGTTCACATCCTACCGGGACCGGTCTCTCAACCATATCCTTTGGTCCCTGGATCACGGCAGTTGTCTGTGCAATCGTTCTCCTATTCCAGAGCCTGTTCCTTGCCCACGGAGGACTTTCCGTTCTTGGAGCCAATATTGTTTCCATGGGTATTGTCGGACCCCTGGTCGGGTATGCGATATACCGGTTACTCCGGGACACATCGGTCAATATCTACATCACCGTATTCCTGGTAACGTGCCCTTGCGGATATGTTCACCTACGTAACAACTTCGCTTGAACTGGCGCTCGCATACCCGGCAGAGACCGGTGGTTTTGTCAGTTCATTCATCCTGTTCATGGGCATATTTGCCGTTACCCAGATTCCTCTTGCCATTGTCGAAGGCATTGTCCTTGCACTGGTGTTCAAATATATCGTGGCCCTCAAACCCGATATCCTGATCCGGCTGAAAATATTCTCAGAAGAAAAGATCAATGCGGCCCGGAGTGAGATCTGATGACATTCAGGTATACGCTGGAAATCCTGACCGTAATTGCAATTATTGCATTCTGCGCATTGTTCCTGTACACGAGTTCGACCATGAGCGGGGCGGAATTTACCGGTTCTGACAATGTAGGTTCAGGACTTATCGCAAAACTTTCCGGTACACCTCTGGAAAATTTCCAGCCTTTGATTCCCCAGTGGGAACCCCCAAGCGGCGAGATTGAAGCCTGCCTGTTTGCACTCCAGGCTGCTGTTGGCGGAATTCTTGTCGGCGGCGTATTTGGGTTCTGGATGGGGCAGAAGAAGAAAGCATAATCGGTACAAAGAGAGAAAGGTACTATGTATGTTTGAGGAACTTCTGGAAGATATTGCCCAGAAGAACGGACTCCGTGAAGTCAACACCTACCTCAAACTTGCCGCGGGTCTCGGGGCTATCCTTCTCTGCCTGCTTTCAACAAGTTATCATGCCTCCCCTTTTTATTGCTCTTCTCCTCACCGGTAGCAATTCTCATCCTTGCGCGGGTGGATGCGAAAACCTATGCAGAACTTTTTATTGTCCCCCTCTGGTTTGCAGTGATGAGTGTTGCCGGAATCATCCTTATCTCCGGTGGACAGGATATTTTCTGGAGATGGGATCTCCTGCCATCGTTCTCGTTGTCCATTACCCGGGAGAGTATAAACCAGGGAATGTTTGTCTTCTGCCGGGTTATTGGCGGGATGTCAGCCATGATATTTATTGCCCTGACAACGCCCATGACAGATATTTTCATTGTGTTTCGCCGGTGCAGGGTTCCGGAAGTGGTGATTGATCTGATGATGATCATCTATCGTACAATCTTTATCCTCATGGACCAGGTCATCCAGATCTACCATGCACAGGTTATGCGTCTTGGATATTCCACATGGCGCGAATCCATCCATTCCTTTGCTTCCTTATGCGGAGCTGCATTCATTGCCAGCTGGGATGCAGGAGAAGATCTGATCCGGGCCATGGATGCACGCTGTTATGACGGGAAATTTGCCCTGCTGGGTGAGAACCGGCCTGTTGAGCGGATACCCTGTCTTGCGGTTGTGGTCTTTCTCTTACTTTCAGCGGCAGTGGTGATTGCATCAGGGACTATTACCATAATGTAGGTTCTGAACCATGAGCAGCATCATACTTGAAGCACGGGATATCCGCTATCGCTATCCGCGGGGACTTGAAGCAATCAGCGGGATCAGTTTCCATATCCGCAGGAAAGAGAAGATCGCGCTTGTCGGTCCTAACGGAGCCGGCAAATCCACGCTCCTGACGATGTTCAACGGAATGATTCGCCCGGACTCCGGTCTCATGCTCTTTGATAATCAGCCAATCCAGGTACGATAATGCATCACTGACGGATGCTGCGCAAACGCGTGGGATTTGTCCTCCAGAACCCTGACCGCCAGATAATTGCACCGACCGTATACCAGGACGTGGCATTCGGGCCAACCAATCTCGGCTATACTGAAGATGAAGTAAAAAAGTCGGTAACTCTGGCGCTTCGGCATGTGGGGCTGGAAGGTTTTGAACGCCGACCACCTCACCATCTTTCCGGGGGGAGAAGAAACGAGTGGCAATTGCAGGTGTGCTGGCAATGGATCCGGATGTACTCGTCCTTGATGAACCAACCAGTGGTCTCGATCCATCAGGATCAGAAGATATTATGGAACTTCTCGATGAACTGAATCATGAAGGCAAGACAATAATCATCTCCACCCACGATGTAGAACTGGCATACCCGTGGGCTGATCGTGCCATCCTGATGCTGAATTTGCAGGAGGAATTCCCGAAGTGCTCACCGTCGCGCCTGCCTGAAGGAAAAATACTCCAGGAAGATATTCCCGAAGTTGCATTTGGCAATCCTGAATATATTCGCAGAGCACACCTGTCCCTGCCAACCCTCCTTGAATTGCATCTGGAATTGCAGAAAAGGGGATTTTTCCTGGAGGGGAAAAAACCCAGGACGGTTCTTGATATGATGCAGTGTTTTGAGACCATAATCAAAAAGACCTGCTTTCATGCCCACCCGGGAACGATTACGATATGCAATGTTGACCATGACAGTCCTGAATTATTACGTTCATTTTGTTCCACACACCCCTCCCTTTCAACAGGCGCTATGGGCACCCGGGCAAAGCAGCGTGCCGAAAATGAACATATCAACCTGGATTTCACGTATGGTGTCATCGACAAATGTATTCTTAAGGCCCTGCTGGGCGAGGATTCCCTGATCCTGACAACTGAAAGCATGATTAACCGTGTATATCAGCGGGTGGATGCCTATGGCCGGGAAAGTGGCATATCTATTCAGGTTAAGCAGCTCGATGGGGGAACCCGGCCTTTCACGGAAAATACCGGGAGTGTGAAATGAGCGGCATTCCCCGCATTGTTATTGCCGGTACGCACAGCGGCTGCGGGAAGACAACTGTTGCAAGCGGTATCATGTCTGCACTCACAGCACGGGGGCTGAACGTTCAGCCCTTCAAAGTAGGACCGGACTTCATCGATCCTTCTCATCATACCCGGATCTGCAGACGCCCTTCACGGAACCTTGATCCTTTCATGATGGGAGAACAGGGCTGCATTGACACATTTCTCAGGGCGACAAAAGGGGCTGATATCGCAGTAATCGAAGGAGTCATGGGAATATATGATGGAATTGACGGGACGGATTTTGCGAGCACTGCTCATGTTGCACGCATCCTGAAAGCCCCGGTCATCCTTGTCGTTGATATTAAAGGAATGTCCAGAAGTGTTCTGGCTCTGATCCGGGGATATCCGGGACTTTGATACGACCATTTCAATAAAAGGAGTTATCCTGAATCGCGTGGGAAGTCAGCGACACCGCGAGATGATTGAGGGTTCTGTTTCGTTACCAGTGTTTGGCTGGATTCCGAAACGTGAAGATATTGCGATTGAAAGTCGCCATCTTGGGCTTAAGATGGCACATGAAAACGGATCGATGACAGAATTTGGACCAGTAATCGAAGAATTCTGTGATCTGGATGCACTTTTTGCATGTGCAGAGAACGCAACAAAAGTGATCTCGCACAAAAAGGCTTCTCGGTCGGGATCAGGGCAAAGAAAGCATGTATCTATAGGAATAGCATGGGATAATGCATTCTGTTTTTACTATCAGGATAACCTCGATCGTTTGCGTGACAACGGTGCTGACATTGTCTTTTTCAGCCCCCTGACTGATCCATTACCGGAGGTTGATGCTCTCTATTTTGGAGGGGGATATCCGGAATTGCATCTTTCTGCACTGGAATCTTCACAAAGTACAAAAAAATTGAAATCTATAGTTGATGCTGGTATTCCCCTCTATGCCGAATGTGGGGGACTCCTGTATCTGACTCGTGAAATTATCGCTGATCGGACATACCGGTTATGCGAGTACTGCCGGCCGATGCAGAAATGACGTCCCGGGTTCAGGCACTTGGCTATGTAAAAGGAGAAAGTATTGCAAATACCTCGTTCCTTCCACCATTGCAGTGTATAACCGGGCATGAATTTCATTACTCCCGGGTGCTCCCGCATCGCGATGCACAATTTGCACTCAGATCGACTCGGGGAAAAGGTATTGATGCGGGAAAGGATGGCCTTACATCAGGAAATGCGCTTGGGACCTATACCCACGCTTATTTTTCTGATGCATTTACCCGGCAATTTATTGCTGCTGCGAATCATTTTTCAAAACAATAGATTGAAATTTAGATTTTTTTTTAACGTTTGTAATCCAGCAAAAGTAATCACACAAGGGATAATAGGTGTCATACCGCGAATCTATCATCAACAGAATTCGGGTGAGAATTCATGCGCAGCGACGAAGTAAAAACCGGATACCAGCGGGCTCCCAACCGTTCGCTCCTGCGATCCCTGGGGTCACTGAACGGGAGATGGGACTGCCCGTTATTGGAATTGCCAATGCCGTACAATACCATCGTCCCGGGACATATCCATCTTCGGCAGCTGGCCGAGAAAGTTCGTGAAGGGTATTGCTGCTGCCGGTGGCGTTCCGTTTGAGTTTGGCGTGATTGGCATCTGTGACGGGATTGCAATGGGCCATGAAGGGATGCGCTACTCGCTGCCCTCACGGGAGAATATTGCCGACTCCATTGAACTCATGGCAGAAGCTCACCGGTTTGACGGGATTGTCTGTATCGGCACCTGCGATAAGATCGTGCCGGGCATGCTGATGGCAGCAGCACGGTGCAAATATTCCTTCGATTATCCTTACCGGGGGGCCGATGCTCTCGGGATTCCAGGATGGGAAAGATCTCTCACTCATTGATGTCTTTGAGGGAGTCGGGAAAGTTGCAGCAGGAACAATGAGCGAGACAGCACTCTGCGAACTGGAGGGATGTGCCATGCCGGGCTGTGGCAGCTGCCAGGGACTTTATACGGCAAATACCATGGCCTGCATGACCGAGGCGATGGGAATGTCGCTTCCCGGTTGTGCCGCTATTCCTGCCGTTGATGCCGGAAAACTGCGGATTGCCCGGGAGACCGGAGAAGCTATCCTGCCCCTGGTGAAAAAACGGATCAAACCCCGAGATATCATTACAAAAAAGAGCCTCCGGAATGCGATCCGGGTTGATATGGCACTCGGCGGATCGACCAATACGGTCCTGCACCTGATGGCAATTGCAGTTGAAGCCGAAGTTCCCCTCACCCTTGATGATTTCAATACGCTTGCTGATGAGATCCCCCATATCTGCCATATGCAGCCCTCCGGTCCGCATTCCATGCAGACACTTCATCGTGCCGGGGGTATTCCGGCAGTGCTGAAACGACTGGAATCATATCTTGATGACAGCATCTACCGTATCAGGTAAAAAAATTCTCCAGATTGCAAAAGACGCAGTCATCAGAAATGAAGATATTATCCGGTCAACAAAGAATCCCGATAAGCAAGGAAGGGGACTCAAAATTTTATCGGATCTCTTGCTCCCGATGGGGCTGTCGTAAAAAGTGCTGCGGTACCAAAAGCGATGTGGAAACATACGGGACCGGCACGGGTTTTTGATGGCGAACAACTGCAATGAAGGCGATCCTTGCCCGTGAGATCCAGGAAGATGATGTGATCATCATCCGGTATGAAGGGCCACGGGGTGCACCGGGTATGCCCGAGATGCTCTCCCCCACATCAGCACTCATGGGACTGGGTACACCAGGTTGTCCTGATCACGGATGGCCGATTCTCCGGGGGTACCCGGGGGCCCTGCATCGGACATGTGGCCCCCGAAGGCAGCGATTGGGGGTCCGATTGCGCTCGTTCAGGAAGAAGACCGGATTGAAATCGATCTCTTCAGGAAAAAAATTGATATCTTAGTCGATGCAAAAACACTGGAGCAGCGTAAGAGAAACATGGAAACCCACAACAAAACCACTTTCCGGTGTGCTTGCACGGTATGCAAAAACCGTAGAGCAGGCAAATCTGGGCAGTGCAAAAATAAGTAAATAAAATTTTTTAAAAAAATTGTGATATTAATGGTTATACCAGGATTTTTTATCCCTGACCCGACCATCGGATACCATCATCACGGCACAAGAAACATCCCCTGTCTGGGAAAAGGACACTGGCATCCTCATGATGACTTTCCTGAATTTACCCTTCGGCACCAGAATCTCAAACCTCGCGCCCTTCCCCGGCTCACCCGATTCAGTAATGGTAATTCCGGTGTATCCCAGAGTCGCGGAATCAGGAACAAGCCAAAACCGGTTCCGGTAACCAAACTCCGAATTCGAATATTTTTTCTTTTTCATCGAGAGGAATGCCCTTGCCATTATCCTCATAGATTAGGAAAGAGGGATTCTCCTGTTTTTTGTGCAAAGCCCCATTTTTGTCAGCGGTGATCCCCGTGTTGTATCGAATTTGCCAGAAGATTATAAAAAACCCGGGGAAGGAGAGGATCTGCAAACACTCGATATCATCCATTTCCACTCGAATATCAATGGTGCTGGAAGGATCAGCATGACCGCTTCCCAAAACACCTTTTTTACTGATTGCCATTTCGGCGATGCAATTCCCAGATCCTGAAGCGACCGGATAAATCCCATCTGGTTCCGGATAGACTCAATCGGAACCGATGGTCTTATCAAAAAATGCCTGCATCGCTTCGTCTGAAGTCTTGAGCTGTGCCCGCTCCAGAGAATTCATAATAACCGAGAGGCTGATCAAGAATATCACGTCCGGGTAATGCTGTAGAGGAGATCCAGTTTCAGGTTGGCAGTTTGCTTCGGTCAAATCCTCTGCCATACCGAGAACATACAGACAGGGTGTTCCTGGAGAATCATATCGGCACTTTCACCAGATGGATGATGCGTGGCCCGGGGTTTGCCTTGGAGATTCTTTTATTGCCTATGAAACCTGATTGTAACGTGCCTCAAGATCTTCTTTTTCAATGACGCTGGACCATTGATTCGTGGGAATAACTCGATCGCGGGCGGTCTTGCCAATTACGTCTGCGGCAACGCGATCAAACATCTGTTCGCTCGTCTTATTCCAGAAAATATATTTACCATCATTCACACTTTTCACGAATACAGCTACCGGAAGGTGATCGATCATTTCCTGCTGAGAATTTCATCCTGTACATGACAGAGGGCATTTTTTAGAGAGGCGACCATCGTGTTAATACTCTGTTCCAGCACCTGAAATTCAGTCACATGGGTCGGCGAGATCTTCCAGTCAAGGTCACCATCTGATATACGGTCAACATCCCGGACAATTCCGGTGATAGGTTTTAACAGGTACCGGGAGAGGAAAAATGCATGCACAACCACCGATAATGAGTGCCAGAATGGCAACTAGCAGGTGAAACTGACCATGTTCACCGGCATTCTTTTCGAACAAAGCATCATTATACGTAATCTCTACAATCCGGCTCAGGTCAGAACCATACTGTTCGTTCTTCAGATCGATGAAAAGATACCTGACCGTCTGGCCGGTTTCAGGTTTTTTAACCGTGAGATCCCCTCGTTGCTGGATCACCTTTTCAACAGTGATCCGTGTGGGTGATCCACTTCATAGGAGGTATTTTCAACAAGATCTCCCATGGTATTGAAGATGCGGACTCGATCGATATACGGGTTGGCTGAAGCAATCCGTTCAATTGCTTTTTTGTACTGGATGGCTGAACGCTCCCCGGAAAATGAAGATTTTGCAAATCCCAGTTCAAGCACATACCGGTGATCGGGAGTGGGCATATAGGCAAATTTGCGCAGCTGACCGCTGCCATGCTGTTCTTCAACAATCCGATCAGGGAAAAAACCTTCAGAATTCCTGATTGTTGTCAGGTAGGTAAAAAAATACGGGATTTTTTTAAAGTCCAGCCCGACTCAGGTTCGTAGGTGGTGTATTCGATTACTCCGGATTCATTGATCACATAAATGTCATATTGATCACCCAGGTTATGTTTTAACTGCGGTGAGATCCATGTTTGAGGGAATTGCCCCCGGACGTTTGTACTCCGCAAGAACTACATCAAATCCCCTGCGCATC
>CAWDZO010000001.1:0-92582 GCA_963806845.1 uncultured Methanoregulaceae archaeon | reverse complement strand
GCAGAAACTTTAGGCTCACTTTGTGATAAGCTGACGATTGTAAAACTGAAGCAATATCACACTGGTGATGTCAAGCGTCTTGAAAGTCTCGCTCACCAGGAGAACACAACTTTGTGAAGAGATAGATAATTATATTCAAGATGCGGTAAAAGGGAAGATTCCCCAAGAGAGGTTGGTTTTTTCTTCCAATAAAGTCTATAAAAATGAAGGAAATGAAATACAACGAAATTACAGGTTCCGTCAGCAAAATTTTTTCAGAACTTGCAAAGGTTAACTGCGATTTGTGGCATGAGCAGGAGAAGGTCTACGAATTTGAAAAAGTACCATTCGATGAAAAAGATAACGTTGTCAAACAGGCTTGCTTTACTGAATCTTCAACGAACACAATGTATCGATCTGATTGATAAAAAATTGCAAGAAATGATAGTAAATAAACATTAAACAAGTATGAATCATAAATTCCTGTTAAGAAGAGTGATATTATGTATTCTGAAATAGTTAATTGCCGCATTTGTCATAATTCCTCTCTCATAAATGTACTTTCATTAGGAGAGCAATCGCTGACCGGTGTTTTCCCGTGTCATACTTCAGATTCTGTATCAAGCGGTCCCCTTGATCTGGTCTGGTGCACGAAGTGTGGATTGCTCCAACTGAAACAATCGTACAATCTGGATGAAATGTATGGCGATAATTACGGGTATCGTTCAGGATTGAACGCTTTTATGGTGCAACACCTGACAAATAAAATCAAAACTCTGGAGAATTTAGGAAATCTTACCAAAAACGATCTGGTCCTTGATATTGGCAGCAATGATGCCACATCATTAAAAGCCTACACAGTAAAATGTAAAAAAGTCGGAATCGATCCCACAGGAATAAAATTTAAAAGTTTTTACACCGATGATATTGATCTTATACCAGACTTTTTTTCAAAAGAAGTTTTTTCAAAAAAGTATCCCACCGCGAAAGCAAAAATTATAACCTCTATTGCCATGTTCTACGATCTTGAAGACCCGGCTGCATTTGTAAAGGATATTGAGGCTATTTTGTCAGATACTGGCATCTGGCACTTTGAACAAAGTTACATGCCCTCGATGCTTCGCTCCAATGCATACGATACAGTATGCCACGAACATCTTGAATTCTATTCTTTTAAGGTAATCAAAAATCTGTTGGAAGACTGCGGTCTCCGGATTGTTGATGTACAGATGAATTCAATAAATGGTGGCAGTTTTGCGGTTACAGCATGCAAAAAAAATGCACCGTACCGCTCAAATCATCCGGTAATCGAGTGGATGTTACAGCAGGAAGACGATATGCGGTTAGACACTCCCAGACCGTATCGAAATTTTGAAGAAAAAGTTTTCCTTCATCGGAAAAATTTGCTGGGACTGGTAGAGGCTTTGATCAGTGACGGAAAAACAATATTCGGATATGGTGCTTCCACCAAGGGCAATGTCCTTCTTCAATTCTGCGGACTGACGAGCAAACACATCCCCTATATTGCGGATGTGAATGAAGATAAATTTGGATGTTTTACACCGGGAACACATATCCCGATTATATCAGAGGAAGAAGCACGTGCTATGAAGCCAGACTATTTCTTGGTTTTCCCCTGGCATTTCAAACATTCTATTCTGGAAAGGGAGCATGAGTTTATTGAAAATGGGGGGCAAATTTATTTTTCCGCTCCCGGAAATTGAAATTGTGTGATTATTATTATTTGACAGATAATTGAGCAGAGAAAATGAATAAAACTACAATTCTTTTTGTCAATCATAAATTTCAGAAATGCGGTGTATACGAATTCGGTCGAGCCATTGGAAATGTTCTCGTAAATTCCAAAAAATATAATTTTCTTTATCGAGAAGCCGATAGTTGGGACGAATTTTATAAAATATTTAAAAAGGAAAATCCTTCGATTATCATTTATAATTATTATCCTTGCACAATGGAATGGATTGGAAAAAAGAATGGATTAATTATTAATTCTCATAAAATCCGAGTGATACAAATTGGTATTATTCATGAGGTAACGCAAGAAATCGCAGATAGTTTAACACCAATACTTTTTGATTATCATATTGCTGCAGATCCTACACTCCTCTTGAAAAATCCGATTGTATATAAAACTGGCAGACTGATACCCAGGTTTTCCAGTAAGCCGTTTAAAAAATAAAAAAATCAATATAGGTAGTTTTGGATTTGCAACCAATGGTAAAGGCTTTACAAAAATTATCGAAAAAGTCCAGGAAGAATTCGATGATGCAATTATTAATCTGAATATTTCATATGCAAAATTTGCAGATGAACGTGGTGATAATGCACGGGCAATAACTGAAATTTGTCATAAAATGTTAACGAAAAAAAGTATTGAACTTAATATTTCTCATGACCATCTTACCACAGAGGGAATATTAAATTTTCTTTCGAAAAACGACCTTAATGTCTTTCTCTACGAACATCAAGAAAACAGGGGTATTTCCAGTGCCACGGATTGGGCGATATCTGTGAAGCGACCATTCACTATTACTAAAAGTCTCGATGTTCAGACATTTGTTTGATTGTTATCCAAGCATCTGTATTGAAGATAATTCATTAAAGACAATTCTTGAAAATGGGGGAACCAATCTCGAAAGACTATGTGAAGAGTGGAGTCCTGAAAATTTGCTGTGGGATTACGAAAGAATTGTAGATGATATATTAAACAAGTCGCCAAAGCTGAAATCTCCTCTGGAGAAACGATTATATCAGTTGTTTGATATTACAAAATTAAGTCGATTTAATCCATATGTTTCGACACCACAGTGGCTAAAAAAAGAGGATGGGAATATATTTAATGGATTTATCAATGAAAAATACAATCCTATCGGTAATAATCAAAATTTAAATCGTATCCTTGATGATAATGCGAGGGAGAAATATAAAATTACATTGGAATTTATTGAAAATATCGCTCCAGAAATCAATGCCAAAAAAATTCCAGAGGCAAATATTCAACAAGCGTTTGTATTCGATACCGCGTACAGCTCTATCTGATAAACAATCAACAAAAATTCTTTCTGTAGGCGCTTTTGAAGACACTGCGGCGATCGTATTAAAAAAACTTGGATTTCAGATAGAATTTATCGATCCTAGTAATAAACTATGATTTAAGTACATATTTGACTAAACCTAGCGTAAAAGCTCAGAGTTTTGATATAATTATTTCTACATCCGTTATCGAGCATGTAGAAGACGATGAACAATTTATTAAGGATATGGCATTTTTACTCCGAGCGGGAGGATGGGGAATATTAACGTGTGACTTTAAGGACAACTATAAAAAAGGAGATGATATTCCGGATGCTGACTATAGATTTTATACAAAAAAAGATCTGAATGAACGATTATTAGCGAATGTACCTGACTGCAAAATCGTAGGAACTCCAGATTGGGATTGTAAAAGTTATGATTTTTTATATCTCAATAAATATCGATATACATTCGCATCATTTGTGTTTTCAAAAGTATCGTTATGAAGGCAATTATTTTTGGAATAAACGGACAAGATGGATATTATCTTAAAGAGATTTCTCTGAAGAAAAAAATAGAAGTTCTTCGGTGTTTCCCGATCATCAGGAAATTGGATTCAGGTGATGTAAGTAACTTCAATTTTGTTGAACATTTTATTAAAAGAGAGAAACCAGATTATATTTTTCATTTTGCTGCAAACTCCTCCACACAACATGATACACTTTTTGAAAACCATGAGACCATTTCAACAGGAACATTAAATATTCTTGAATCGGTCAGACGTCACAGCCCGGAAAGCAGGGTTTTTATTACCGGTAGTGGAGTCCAGTTCGAGAACACGGGAAAATCCGATATCGGAAACTGATAATTTTGAAGCGAAGAGTCCCTATTCTGTTGCGCGAATTCAATCGGTATATGCAGCACGGTACTTTCGCTCGCTCGGATTAAGGGTGTATGTTGGTTATTTATTTCATCATGAAAGTCCGCTTCGAAAACCGAACCACGTAAGTCAGAAAATTGCACTCGCAGTGAAACGTATTGAAAAAGGCAGCGATGAAATACTGGAACTGGGTGATATTTCTGTTGAAAAGGAATGGACCTTTGCCGATGACATCGCAAAAGGGATATTTACCTTGATCGAGCAGGATGACTGTTTTTGAGGCGGTAATCGGATCACGGAATAACGTATTCCATTGAAAACTGGCTGGAGCAATGTTTTGGGATTATCGGTAAAGATTGGCACGATTATGTCAGGCTCAAAAAGGATTTACTCCGGAATACAAACGCTTGGTTTCAGAATCCCAAAACAATAATTCCCTTGGCTGGTTTCCAACTGTGGATTTTCCGGATCTGGCCAAAAGAATGATCATGCCTTATAATCGCAGGAAATTTTGTGACACATTCCGCAGCTGGAAAACAGCAATAACTCGCACAGGCGTAAACATTTTCTTATAGGACAACTTGGTTCTTTTGGAGACTGTCTTTATGCAACTACAGTCGCACGTCAGATTAAGACTGATTATCCCGACTGTCATTTGACTTGGGCGAATCGGTTCAATCTATCGCTCGATTTTAGATGGCAATCCGTATATTGACGAGATCTGGGAATTTCCGCTTTCAACAAGAAACGACCTCTTGGATCGTTGGCAGCAGTTTGAGAACGAAGCGGTAGAACGAAAAAACGAGGGGACTTTGATGAGATATTTCTTACCCAGGTCTTTCCTAATAATCTTAAGAATTTTGATGGGACATTGCGTTCTTCCATTTTTCGTGGATATAACCGACCAATAACCGTACCAGTTACTCCGGTTTTACGCCTTTCAGCATCAGAAGTTGAAAACGTACATAACTTTGCAGAGTCTCATCATCTTGAAGAAAGAAAACATGTTATTTTATTTGAATGTTCACCCAAAAGCGGCCAGTCTTTCGTAACATTGGATTTTGCCATGGAGGTGTCAAAAAAACTTATTGATAGGATTCCCGATCTTTGTGTGATTATTTCCTCAAACGATCCAGTCCAGTCAACTGATGAACGTATTATTGATGGAAGTGTCTTGTCATTTCGGGAAAATGCTGAGTTGACAAAGTATTGTACATTACTCGTTGGCTGTTCCAGTGGCATATCGTGGCTTTCTACATCAGACTGGGCAAAACCGTCCCCAGATGGTCCAGTTGCTAAAAAAAGGACATATATGTATGCTTCATTTGTACATGATCATAAATACCATGGAATTCCATCTGATTCAATTATTGAAATGACGGAGTGTTCCGAAATACACTATGACTGTGTATTGAAGTTATCATAAATGAGCGGTTTGATGTTGCTCGTCGGTTATATCATGAACAAATCAAAATAAATTTTAACTCCTACGTGTCTATTATAGGCGGTGCTTTTTTACGAAATAAAAAATATAAAGAAGCACTGACCTCTTTGAGATATACAATTAAGCGGTACGGTTTCCGTCACGTCATATTTATAAGTTTTTTTTATGTCATTATTAACCACTGCGTACAACAAACTAAATTTTTGTGCCAATCCTAAATTTAAACCTAAATTTTCGAATAATTCAAATTGGTATTCCCTAAAAAACCCGAGTTCAGGTTTAAATATCACGTTCCCTCTTATTTCCTGGTCCACGTTCCAGGTCTGCTTCCCCGTTCCGGCTCCAGGAAAACATACCCGAACGTGCAATCCCTTTCTTCGATAATTCTGCACAGTATCCTTCATCAAGGATCGAATTCCTCGAGAGCATCTTCAAGCTCTTTGCAGTTGCAGGGATTTATCAAGTTTCCGGCATCACCAACCACTTCGGGAATGGATGAAATATTTGAGGCAATTACCGGTGTGCCGCAAGACCATCGCTTCCAGGGGTGGGAATCCAAATCCCTCATACATTGAAGGATAGACAAAAACCTGAGCTGCGTTATAAAAATCCACAAGTTCCTGTTCGGGAAGATAACCTGTAAAAATAATCTCTCCGGTCATCCCAAATCTCGCTGTCGCTTCAAAAAGTTCACGAGAATAGGGGTTCCAGGTCCCGCTGATCGCGAGCTTGTCCGGTATCCTTTCGCTTTCAGTTTACTGAATACTTCTATAGGGAGCTGGATATTTTTCCTTTGAATCAGCGATCCGGTATAGAAGATGAAGGGGACGCTAATACCAAGTTTTGCCCGGACCTTGCAGGTGACTGCTTCTTTGTTCGGAGCCGGCCTGAAGATATTATTTGCCGCAAGAGGGATGACACGAATCTTTTCTTGCGGGAAATTGAGATATCTGATACAATCATTCTTCGTGTTTCCGAGTCAGCGATAATAAATGAAATTTCCCTGGCGATGAGCACTCAATGAAGTTGTCCATAAATATCTCGTCTGAAAATCCTGCTCTCTCGGATAGATGAACGGGATAAGATCATGCACAGTCAGAATTTTTTTTATCTGGACATTCATATAATAGGAGAAAAAATCGTCGCAGCGGTGAACCGGAAAATGCATGAGATCCATATCACATTTTTTTATTGCAAGGGGAATCCCAATGACTTTTGAAAGATGCAGGGGAAGAACGGGACAACCACCTCTTTTCTTTCCGTCGGGATCCCGTTGCTTTAACCGCGGGTAGTGTATTTCGCAGATCTGATCGCTTTTATTCATCGCAGCATAACTATGCAGTAAATTCTTCGCATAGGTGCCAGACCGGTCAGATTGTCATCAATTATGGAGGATTGGAACCCGATTTTCATGATTTTTTCCTCAGTAATTTTTCAATAATTGCTTCCATCGTGGAGCGTCGATTAGATTCTTGAGAGATATTTATCATTGGGTCTTAACTCATATATTCACCCGTTCAATTTTTTCTCCTCTTTAATTAGTGAGTCATAGATTGCAAGGGTTTCCCAAATCACATTGATGATTTGCAATTGTATCAATAACCTGATTCGGAAGGTGAATGAAATCCCATGCAGGTTTTCTTCTGCTCACTCCATAAATAACAAAATACGGTTGTCCATTCACGAGGGATTGGGTGAAATACCCCCCAACAAAACCATGATTTCGGTTATGAGTGTTGACTTCATGATACACTAATGATTATTCCGTCCTTATATACTATTGACAAATCTTAGCGGCGGTGTCATAATTTAATAATGTTGCATTTTGTGTGCATAGATATTATTTTTCATTTTGTTGATAAATTTCGGGTTGCCGAAACAGAATCCTGCCAATTTTTTTTGGGAAAAAAATATGGGATTGATAGCAAACCCTGCTTGAACTCATGTTTTCTTGAGAGAACATCCAGATATACCGAGAGTATCATTTGCGCCACGTTTTCCCCGCGGTATTTCCCTGAAAACTGCACAGATTTTTTCAGGGTCCCAGCTGCGGGTAAGTCCCTGCGAGGATACCCCGTGCGAAATCCTCCGAATCTGCACGTTCACATAATATTCCGACATCCGGGTCTCGTGAGGATATCCAGGCTCCCGCTGTTCTTTGTGGCAATTACCGGTTTTCCACAGGCCAGCGCTTCAATCTGTGCAATACCAAACCCTTCTTCAAGGCTCGGGAGCACAAAGAGATCGCACGCATTTATCCAAGTCGGAATATCAGGTCCATGCATAAATCCGAGGAAATGAACCCGGTCTTCAAGATTTAATTCAGTCACCCGTTTTCTGATGAATGTCTCATACGATTTTTCGTATTCTGCTTTTCCCCCGATATAACACTGAACATCATCCCTGTTCCGCCGGATGATACTCCATCGCCTCAATGAGATATTCCAGCCCTTTTCTCTTCTGCAGGTTTCCAAACGTAAACAAAATTTTTTTATCCAGAGGAATGTTCAGAACCCACCCTGCAGGATGTCATATCACGCGGAGAATAATTCAGGATAAATCCGTACGGGACCGCAATCGTGCGACGGATTGTATTGTTTCAGTTTGGGGATCTCCCGGCTGTTGATCGTCATGATCTGGTCCGCATGGACCCATGCATTCTCAATTCGCGGATCCGCCAGATCGATCTCTTCCTGAAGCCATCCGGAATCTTCGTTTGCAGTGATTACGTAGGGAACGTGGTATTTTTCTTTAAGCATATCCGCGCAATGTGCTGAGGGCAGAGTAAAGTGTGCATGGATCAAATCAAAACCAATCTCATGTTTCTGGATACATTTCATGACTGCATGGAGCCGGAAATCAAAATCCAGTTTCCTTTTGTATCCCATTCCCGGGACCATCCTTGGGATAAAGAAGCACCGGGGATAATATACAGATACGTTATCGTACTGGTAATCCGTGCAGTACCGATCGTTTGGCATGATTTTGCATGAAAACAGCACAGGACAAATAACGATAATTTTTTTGAAAAACAATTTGAGATTTTCGACTTGATCTTTTACATAGATTGATCCAATATATCGGTTTTTTTCGTCAGGAAAGTCCGGAGTAATAACTAACAATGTCTTATCATTGGTATCACCAGTGAATTTGTGATCTGCTTCCTGATTGATAATCTTCACCGTTCCGCTGTGATATTATTACGACTATCAGTATTTTTGTTATTACCATATAAGATCGCTAAGAACATCACGTATTTCTTAAAAAAAATTCCCCGTCAGATCAATGTCATTTCCTTATCAGTCAGGTACATTTGCTTTATTTGAAATGACAACATCTGTACTGCCAGTCCGGTTTACACCATTCTGACGCTACCATAAGAAACTGAAACATTCCTTCAAAACATACTTGTCCAAATAACACCCCCGTGTACTCTTGATATCCTATATTATCCCCATCTCGCTCAGCCGCGCCGGTAAATACGTCTTCGTCACAAAGTCAAGCCCTCGCGCAGCAAATGCCTGCTGTTCTGACTTCAGGCCCATCTCGATCTGCAGGTTGATCTGCTTCTTCCAGTAATCCGTTGCAAACCGGGGATCGGTCAGCTCCGCATGTCAACGCCTCAACATCCTTATCAGATAATTTATCGGACGGCAGGTTGTAATCCCGGATATCGCTGGGCTGCAGGCCTAAAAACTGCGCCCGTGGCGTTGCCAGCAGCTCCGACATGTGCGCACTCTTGATCGAACCATAGGCAACCGATGCAAAGATGCGGTACGACCACGGATCACCATCAGTGAAAACGAGAACCGGAAGGTTCCAGGTTGAACTGATCTTGTTCAGCATCCTCCGGGTCGAGCGCGCCGGCTGCCCTTTCAGGTGAACAAGGATCGCGTTGTGCTCCTCATCAAACCCGTTCTCGATCAGCCGGTCGTACATACCGCCTGTTTCGAGTGCGATCACAAACTTAGCATCATGATCCACAAACTCGATATTTTCAACATTGTTGGGGATCGTATACCCTGCCTGGCCCACATCATCCTGGCAGTGAAGGGTCCGCATCCCCCTGCGGGTCTCTTCACGGATCCGCATCGGGCCGTAAATGGATGCACCGTTCTCTTCAGGATGGAGATGGAACCCTTCGCGAGGGACTTCTGAGATGATCTCAAGATCTTCAATGAGAAAATTGCTCTCTTCCTGCGCCCCGAACTTCGCCCGCTTCCATCCTTCAGAGATATAGTACATCTCTCTCAGCGTTGACGATCGGTTCTCTTTCAGCTGCTGTTTGATAAACCCGATCACGTACGCCATCTTTAAGAGGTGCGTAGCACTCTTGGCCGAAGCTGCTGTGCGCATGCTCTCCTTGTCACCATATTTCCAGACTTCACTGGCATCATCATATTCAATGTTATATTTCGTACGGGTGGGCAGCGATATTGAGGGGATCTCACCTGCCTTCATCTGATCGTACCATGCACTCGCGATCCTGAGCAGGGCCGTCATCGACTTCCTTTCCAGTTCCTCTTTAGACATCGAGATCCACCACCATCTTCTTGTTATCGTCAATACCCCGGATGTCGAGCAGTCCCCCGCCTTTCCCGGAGTATGAGACACACCATACAGTCTGTGGCGGAACAGACACCTTCCATACCTTCGTGAACTGGCCGTCCATCTCGCTGACAAATGCGGCTTTGGGCTCGGCATCGGCAGCATCGTCCTGTGAGATATCGTAGACAGACACATCCACATCGTTGGCGGTGTAATTGTTCAGCTCGATCGAGATCCGGCCATCAGTCGTCCCCTTTTTCACGATCAGCTTGCGCATCAGTTTGCCTTCGATGGGTGTAGTATCGACAAGCGGTTTTTCTACAATCTCGCTCACTTTTGCTGCAATCTCCGGGATAATCGCACAGACTGCCCGGGCCCGGTCCTCGGCAACCTTGTTCTTGTCCCTTCGGGAGACAAAGAGTTTGAGATCACGCCCAAGATCCTGCAGCGCGAGAACAATCTCCTTTTCAATCTCCGGAATGCTGGCGATTGCATCCTTGCTCTCGCTGGTGAATGGCACATTGGTGGAAGCAACATGGACGAGGATAAGAATAGGACCCGTCGGGAGTCCCTGCTGGGAGAGGTTGTACAATTTCCAGTTGACATTTGAGATACTACTGGTGATTGCACAGGCACCCTGCTGGTACATGAGCGGGACGCGGTTGGCGAAACGGAGGATGATTGCATTTCCCTCAGGGGGCAGCTTTCCTCCATACCCGATCGCTGCTTCGACTACGAACGAGTGCCCGGAGAAGACTGAAGCAGGCCGGGTGCGTGCCGTGACAAAGTCCATCTGGAACTCTTTGTCCAACCCGCGCCGGATCAGTTCCTCCCCAATGGGCGACAGGCACTGGGTGGTAAGGGGAGCTGGCACAGAAACTTCCTGCATTGCGCCAAGGAGCGCCTTGAGCTGATCTGCGGAAAATCCCGACACTTTGGCCGTGGCTTTCAGGCCGGACTTATCACACATATCCTGTGCAGTCTTTTTCCCGACACGGCTGAAATTTTCCATCAGGAAATCAGCAAGTTTCTGGTCACTTGCCAAGGCCATCCTTTTCAGTTGACCGAACTCGATCCCGTGCGGGTGAGGCTTGACTGCGACAGGGCAGGCTATGACTTCCTGGCTCACGCGCTCGAACGTGAACGATTCATCGTCGAGCTCCACCCGGAACCGCGCATGGGGGTTCACCACGGAAGTATACTTGAGATACTCGAGGAGTTTCTTCTTCGCCGACATCGTGCTTTTGAACTCGATTTGTACCCTCGTTCCGTGAATCCGGTCCCATTCAAACGCCTGCTGGGAGATAATGTCAGGTTCATTTGTCTCGATCTTGATCTGGATCTCACATTTGTAGGCAGGTTCTTTTGCACCCGTGCGGGAGATAACAATAGTAGGAACACCACTGGTGAGCTGGGCATAGAGTACCGCTGCCGAGATCCCGATTCCCTGCTGCCCGCGCGTCTGCCGGATTTGGTGGAACCGGGAGCCGTAGAGGAGTTTCCCAAAGACAAACGGCACCTGGGCAGGTACGATACCGGGACCGTTATCTTCGACTATAATCCTGAAAATATCGTTTGAGACTTTTTTAATGCTGATAAAAATATCCGGGAGCACCTGTGCCTCTTCACAGGCGTCCAGTGCATTGTCAACTGCTTCCTTGATGGTAGTGATTACCCCGCGGGTGGGGGAATCAAAACCGAGGAGGTGCTTGTTCTTCTCAAAGAACTCTGCGACACTGATACTGCGCTGCTGCTTTGCAAGCTCATCAGCGAGCACCATGCAATCCCACCTCGGCAATGGCTGATGCAGGATCCAGAGTCTTCTGCTCACCGCTATGCAGGTTCTTGAGCGTCACATTCCCGGATTCTGCTTCACGCTGGCCAATGACGATGGCAAAATCAGCGGTCCTGGATGCATGGGCAAGCTGGGCACCCAGTCCCCGCTCCATGAGATCCATCTCTGAACGGATCCCGGCTGCCCGAAAAATACGGGCTACTTCACGTGCATGGTTACGACCCTCATTCGTGCAGACTATGGCAACAACGGTATCTTTTTTATGTTGGGTTTCTCCGAGTGAGACCATAACCCGGTCAAATCCAATGGCAAACCCGCAGGATGCAACATCATCACCGCCGAAAAGATGGGCGAGACGATATGCTCCACCACCGAGTATCTGGTTCTCTGCACCAAGGTTCTGTGCAAATCCTTCAAAGACCATTCCCGTATAATAGTCTAATCCACGGGCGATGCCAAAATTAAGAGAATAACCGACACCCGCTGCATCGAGGGTATTTATTGTCTGGTGAATGCGCTCTTTTTCAGGAATAGTACCGGCAATTTCGAATGCCTCTGCAAGATCACGGCATTCAACGAGTGAAATAAGGGAATTGCCAAGATCAGGTTTGTCTATGGATTCGAGGCTGGCTTTCAACCCGTCAAAATCCTTCTTATCCAGATTCGCCATCACCCTCCGCTGAGCAGAGGGCTCGAGATCTTCGAGCAGGTTCTTCATGAACGACAGGTGCCCGACTTTCAGTTCATACGTAACACCAGTAGCGTTGAGCATTTCAGCCGCGAGCATAATGGCTTCAGCATCGGCAAGCGCTGTATCTGCTCCAATAAGCTCCACACCGAATTGCCAGAACTGGCGATACCGCCCTTTTTGTGGGCGCTCGTACCGGAAGCAGTCAGCAAAGTAGCACCAGCGTAATGGTTTTGGTGCAACTTTTGCCTCGTTGATGTACATCCGAATCACCGAGGCGGTGATCTCTGGCCGCAGGGCAAGTTTGCGTCCACCTTTATCCTCGAAGACATACATCTCCTCAATGATCCCTTCACCCGAGCGCATCGTAAAGAGATCAAGATCCTCGAACTCCGGAGTGCAGACTTCCCGGTAGCCCCAGCGGCGCGCTACCTCCCGCATACGCCACTCAATAGTACGCCGCGCTTCCATCTCATCCGGTAAAAAATCCCGTGTCCCTCTCGGTTTTTGAAGCATAGGAAAAATCCCTGTTCTATACTGTTTGTGCTGGTGTTATTTCTTATTCGCCCTGCGGATTGGTACACTTCCTAAAAACCGCTGGAGCGTTCCTTCACTTCCCCACACCTTCTCGCGTTCGATCCTGCCCTGTAAATACAATGCACCCAGGATCAGACCTAGCCCAAGCAGTTCAAAATCAGGCATGGTTGAGGTAACAGCGAACCCCAGCATCGCAAGGGCACCGTATGCCACTCCCCAGTATGCTGCCTTCCGGTATCCCGGGAGTCCGGTCCGGAAAAAGATCCGCGCATCACGGAGCCAGAGAAATAGGGTAGCTGCAGCACCGGCAATAGCAACATACGTGAGGTACGTCATACTAATGAACTAACTTATTATACGCCGTTCCATATCTGTATTATTACGATCATGGTACCGAATCAAACGCTTCAGGATGTATTGTCGCGCTACAAGAGCGGTGATATCTCCCTCGAGAGTGCAGCAGAAGAGATCGAAGGGATCCGACTTGACCACATAGGTGAGTTTGCCTGTCTTGATCTCGGGAGAGCCATGCGGTGTGGGATGCCCGAAGTGGTACTTGCCGAAGGAAAAGATTCTGCACACCTTGCCCAGATTGCAGTGCGGCACGCAGAAACTACTGGCCGCTGTATCATCACGCGCGTGATTCCTG
Organism: uncultured Methanoregulaceae archaeon; assembly: GCA_963806845.1. Taxonomy (GTDB): domain Archaea; phylum Halobacteriota; class Methanomicrobia; order Methanomicrobiales; family Methanospirillaceae; genus Methanoregula. Next base: position 79,026 of record CAWDZO010000001.1, on the reverse strand, counting down.
ATCAAGTAGTCACTATTAAGAATTTTGCAGAAAATAAGGGAATTGAAATCCATTACCATGAAGCCGGGCGAGTACTCGTGCTTGCGAAGGGACCTGCACCGAAACTCACAGGAGGAGTTGTGGCGGTAATCACTGCCGGTACATCTGATATCAGGGTGGCCGAAGAAGCAAAGATCATCGCTGAGGAGATGGGATGCGAAGTCCGGACTGCATATGATGTGGGGGCTGCCGGCATTCACCGCCTTTTTCCGGCACTCAAACCTTTGCTCACTGCCCATGTTTTTATTGTCTGTGCGGGACGGGAAGGAACACTTCCCGCGGTTGTTGCCGGTCTCGTGGATAAGCCCGTGATCGGTGTTCCGGTCAGCACGGGGTATGGATACATGGGTGAAGGCAGGGCAGCACTGGCAAGCATGCTCCAGTCCTGCTCGGTTATTGCTGTAGTCAATATCGATGCAGGTTTCACTGCCGGGGCATTTGCCGCGCGTATCGCAAATGGGGGAGCAAAACCATGAAACGCGGATTTTATATAGGCAGATTTCAGCCGTACCATAACGGACACCAGTCTGTACTTGAACATATGGCACACGAAGTGGATGAAATCGTTATCGGCATAGGAAGTGCCCAGCTCTCGCACCTTACCGACAACCCGTTTACCGCTGGCGAACGAGTCCTGATGATCACCCGCGCCCTCGCATCACTTGGATGCCCGTTCTATGTCATTCCTATTGAAGATATCAAGCGCAACTCCCTCTGGGTTGCCCATGTCTTGTCGATGACACCGCCCTTTGACCTCTGCTACTCTTCAAACCCGCTGGTTGTGCAGCTCTTCAAAGAGGCAGGTATCAAAGTACAGTCACCCACGATGTATGAGCGCGAGACCCTGAGCGGCACCGAAATCCGGAGGCGTATGCTCAAAGGAGAGCCATGGAAAAACCTCGTGCCTCCCTCAGTAGTTCAGGTACTCAAAGAGATTGACGGTGTTGACAGGCTTCGCCAGATTGCCAAAAAAGATTAGCTGATAAAAAATAATGTTACGATTTATTCCCTGAAAACGATCCGATCCCGGTGAAACCCATGTATAAATTCATCAAAGATCTCCTGAAACAAAAAGAGCCGGAGAAATCTACCCTTGCATTTGATGCGATCCCGGCATGGCTCGATGAACGTGAGAAGACCTCACGGGCTTCCCTTGAAACTGAAACGGATGTCCCCGTACAGAATATCAGGAATGCAACAGCGCAACTGCAACATATTGTCAACGGGATTGCCGAAGCCGAACATGATCCTGCCATCCACCCAAAACTCAAAAGCATTGCAAAAAATTCACTTCCCTTGTTTGTGAAGGCGATGAATGCCTCATTATCCAAGGAACTTCCTGAAGATATTGAAGAGTTTTATTCTGCCGCGGTGGAATGCGTAAAAGGATGCCTCAACAGCACCCGCGGGCAGGGCCGGTACCTGCAGGTTGTATTTCCCGAAGAGATGAAAGCAGTTAAAACCGGGATCGATGCCATCGGGCGCGAGATGAATGCCATAACTGCATTACTCACCGCGTACCGGAAACAGAAAGACGTTGATGGACACAATACGAACGCTGCATGATGCCCTCCTGGATATCAGGATTGATTCCGAAAAATCACTCGAAAAGGATAAGCGGATAACCACTCGTATCACTGAAATTACCCATCGGATTACGTGTATTGAAAAAGAATTGATGGATCTGTCTTCTGATGCGGGAATGAAAGAAGTCAACGAGAAAAAATCCGCACTGGGTGAGATGGAGAAGAAACGGGATGAGCGAATCCGTACCTATACGGCTCTCTCAATGACTGCTGCCCATGTTTTCAGGAAAGCAGAAAAAATTGCCACAAAACAACGGCATGCCACAGAAATTTCAACTCTCCGACATACGGTAGATCTCCTCTCAGATCATACAGCTCCTGATACAAAAGATCTGGCCTCTGCCCTTACCACTGCCTGTCCTGTCGCACAAAGGATGATCGATGCCGGGGAAATTGTATTAAAGAACAAGGAAGAACGCGCAATTTTTTCCGATACCGGAAGCTTCTGTACCGAAATGTGCGCCATCTGCACGGATATCCTAACGCAGGAGTTGGCATGCAAAAGTGTACAGGACTCGCTCTCATCACACCCTGTTCTTATGAGGATGAATTCACTTGAACGGGAAAAAACCCAACTGGAATACATGCTGGGAAAGGAGCACCAGTCCAGAAAAGACCTGGCGGAATGGAGCGAGAAAACTCGAGGAAGGATCCCTGCTCTCACTGAAGAACTTCATAAAAAAATTGAAGAGATAGGTGGGGGAAGCGTGCAACTTCAGATAGACGACCCCATTCCGATGAGAGAGTAGAGCACCGGGATAGTTGTGAGGTCAATACATATCATTTTCATCTTCTTCCATATTCAAGAACAACTCATCGATATTTTCGATAACCCACTGAATTTTTTCCTGGTTGAGATCCTCGGCAAACATCCTGTTCATTGGTTCCAACACCGTCTTTTGAATGATCGGCCAGACCCGTCACTACCGGGTCGATTTGCATAGTTATTTGATGTTTATCTCCACAAAATCACTCAGATCGCTCTGGCTGGCAGAAAACTCATCAGACCATCCATAGCAGTCATGGAGCATCTGTGCAATTACATCTGAAAACGTCATATTCCCACGTTTTAACATGAGAAGCGCCTCATACACCTCGGGATCTATTCGTATTGAACGCCCCTCGCCAGCACGAGGCATAATTACCACTTCGTGGTTACACTATATAAACTTATTCCAAAAACTATGTCTGACTTTATATGCAGTGCATAAAATAGTCGCAAATTGGAGAGATCTGAATACAACATTTCTGGTTATTACTGCACCACTTTTGATAAGAAGCAATTTTAAAAAAATGAAAAATGACGAATATAATGTTAGAGAACACGCCTTATTGCAGTAAGTACGGGTTCATTGTATTTTGTAATCTTCCGTCACAAAAAAATCATTTTCCCCTCTTGTTTTTCTCCCACAAGATGGAGAATCCCAACCCGAATCAGGATAAATTGGTGATAATACACATGCTTTCGATTAAAAAAACCTGAAATATTTTATTATGAGACTATTTTAGTCGGGAATTGATGCGGATGAACGAAAACGTAGAAAAATCCGTGTATGCAAACTCGGGTTCATCTCCATGACAACCACCAACTCGCAGCAGAGTTGGAACGTCAAGCGGGATCCTGGCTACCTCAATATGGTTCTCATCATCCTGTTTTTTTACTGCGAGAGGTTCTAACTCAATCGGGTTCTCAACAATCCCGTCCGGCATTTTCCGGCAGCAGATGTTCTGATGCTGGTGCCCGCAGCACATATGGGTGAGCCCCCGTGCCGCAAGTGCTTTAAACGCCATTGGTGCAGTATAGTGGAAACCGGCAAAGGAATCCCCGGATTCATGAGAAAGCCGCTGCCAGCACTTGAGCCGAAGAGTCTGATTTCCCAGATCAAGCGGTCCGCCATGGACAAATAGCATACCGCGATCCAACCATTCCATGGGCATTGTATCAAAGAGGGAAAGAAGGGGGGAACCCCGCATCTGCTCATGACGGTAAGTACTTGCCGGATCACTTCCGCTTACCATGAGCCTGTTGAGAAATGCGTGATCATGGTTGCCGAGGACCGAAACGAGCCGGTATTCTTTTGAGAGAGTCTGGATCATCTCGAGGGTTTCCTGAGGACGATCTCCCCGATGAACAAGATCCCCGAGATTTACCAAAATATCTACCGGACCGAACGCTTGTCGGAATAAGGGGGTCTGTATACATGATGCAAGTGCACGGATTGCTACTGAATCTGCATGAACGTCAGAAAAGATTACTGCACCCATAATGGTGGCAAAGTATTAGTGTTACTTTCTCATAAAAACCGATGATACTTCGGGTTATACCATTGGTCACCGGAAGATTAAGATATGTTCATGTCCGAGAAATTCCAAGGTACTTACCGGAACATCTGATGGACAGGTATCGACCAGGGGTACTACGATACGGCTTTAAATACCGTTCTTTCGGTTCTATCCCCTATAATTTGATTCATCAGAAAAACAAAAGAGGATCTGACACGATGGAACGATTTCTTACTGAGTATATCAATCGCTTGAGACCCCACTTCACCGGGTTCCCGTTGGTAACCGCACACGAGATTGCATCGGTATTCCTTGCCTTCAGGTTCGGACTTTACCGCAATGCAGTACATGAATGTACCCAGGCAATCTCTCTTATTCCTGATAGCGGAGCAAATGTCACGTTAAAAAAAGCGCTCTCAATAGTCCGTGCAAATGCACAGAATCTCGAAAATGCACAGTTCACAGCAGATTTATCGATAGTATTCTCCGAAAATGAGCGCCAGTATGTGCCCATCATACTTCCCCAGGACCAGATCGAAGATCCTGGCACTCATCGAACTGGACAACGCACTTGTCCTGATCTATAGTGTGGCAGTTATTACCTCTCCGGATGATGAAGAGGCACTGGCCGAGCACCGTAAGTTCATTATCAGACTTCTGAACGGATACAAGAAGGCACTAGGCATCAGTTGATTGCATCCTTCATCAAATCCCCTCAATCGGAAAAACTGGTCAGCCAAGCAAACCTCTTTTGACCGGGCTATCACTGTAACAATACCCTTGACATAAAAAAACGGCGATCCAGTGTGAATTCAACAAATTATCTGACCGAAGGACATCTTTTCCGCGGGCTTATTACCATATCGCTTACCCATTATTGCAAGTAACCTCCTCCAGAGTGTGCTTGAGGTGGTCGATCTCTACTTTGTGGGCAGACTGGGTGCGGACGCTATAGCCGGTGTTGCCATGAGCACTACGATCATCTTTGTCCTTGCAACATTCATTGTCGGTCTTGTCACTGCTACTACCGCATTTATTTCGCGGCACTATGGTGCAGAGGAACACGATGCCGTAGGATTGATTGTCCAGCATTCTCTCTATATCGGCCTCACCTTCTCACTTGCGATCTCGGTATTCGGCCTGTTCTTTTCAAAAGACCTTCTGATGCTACTCGGAGCGAACGAAACGGTTGCCACACTCGGTTCTGCCTATCTTTCGGTACTCTTTTTAGGAATCTTCACGATGGTTGAACTCTGGGTCGTGATAAGCTCTTTCCAGGCCTGCGGGAACTCACTGACCCCCATGATCCTGATGGTTGGGGTAAACATCGTAAACATCATCTTAAACCCGGTACTGATCTTCGGTCTTTCCGGATTCCCGGCTTTTGGTGTTGCAGGATCTGCGCTTGCAACTATCCTCTCACGGGGAGCAGGATTCTGATCGGTATGCTCCTCCTTGTGCGGTACTCCAGCCACATCACATTCCCGAAAACCTGGAGCCTTGACCTCCCGCTGATCTGGCGGATACTTACTGTCGCCATCCCAAACTCTGATCCAGTCCGGGCTGCGCAGCGGCACCTTCCTGGTGATGATGGCATTTGTTGCGGTGTACGGTACTGCCGCGATTTCCGGCGTATGGTATTGCAGAACGACTCGAACTCATCGCTCTCATGCCCGGTTTTGCTATCGCTACGGCAACCGCAGTAATTGTTGGACAGAACCTCGGCGCAAAAAAACCGGATCGCGCAGAGGAGGGAGTGAAACTCGGGCTCATGTTCTATGGGGCTATCATGTTCGTAGTTTCAATCTGTTACTACGTATTTGCCGAGCAGACCTGATCTGGTTCTTTGACCCGAGCGGCTCCAGCGTGACGACAGGGGTATCCTACTTCCAGACTGTAGCGCCATTCTACATCATTATGGCGGTGAGCATCATTCTTTCCTTTGCGCTGAACGGTGCCGGGGACACAAAAAAACCAATGTATGCCACACTTGTATCGATGGTAATGATCCAGATCCCCCTTGGTTACTTCCTGCCACAGTACTTCGGACTTGGCATCACCGGGATCTGGATCGCCGTAATTGTCGGTATTATCATCCAGGCCGTCCTGCTTGGCATGATGTACAGAAGCGGCAGCTGGAAACGTATCGCGTTGAAAATAAAATCGGTAAATTAAAATCGGCCTGTTTTTAAAGATACGATTTCAAAGAAAAAATTAGAGGCTGTCAAGACTGATACCGCTGAAGTCCTGGGCAACCTGTTGAATATCCCTTGACACCGAACGCAGTCTGAACCATATTCAGTTCAAGCTGTGTTTGCTGCATCACACATATAATCGAGAATGTCAACGGAGAGTTCCTTTTGGATCTTGCTCTTTGCGCAACTGGTCAACAAGTGCAGCCATCTTCTCCGGAGGTTCCATGCGGAGTTTTGCAAGGCTCATGACACACATGTAAATCCGTGTTAAATTCCGGTCGGTACCGGTTATGGTGTCAAAGAAATTCCTGATTACCTGTGCCTGATAGATATCTCCACCCATGAATCCACCTCCTTCCCACTCTGTAGGTAATTTCTCTGTTCGAATTGTCCTTATAAAAGGTTTGTGGCAAAAATGTTGTTTTACGCGAAAAATAAGTGATTTAAACCGTTATTTTCCTCATGAGCGGCGGAATTGTCTGACAATAAGACGACGGGCGTCGTACTACGCCACGTTGCCCCGCACTTACTTCGCAGCACTTACAATTTTGATTATATCGCCATCATTGAGTACGTGATTTTCCTTAATCCGCATCCTGGTCCGTGCATCAACCGCATACAGAAATCCCTTACCAATATCGGTGTGGACCTGAAACGCAACATCATGGGGTGTTGATCCTTTCTTCATCAGGAAAGCATCGGGAAGCACTTCACCTTTCTTATTGCAGTAATGGCTCTCGTCTTCGACAGGGTACACAACGATCATATCGAGCAGACTCAAATACTGCCCGGTTAATTGCCTGCTGAACACCTGTGCCGTTGCACTGCTTCATCACTTCTGCAATCTTTGCCAGTCCTGCTTTCTGGGCCGGAGAGAGGGTCCCTTCATTGGCAATTCTGAATTGTACATCACCGGGCAGATACTGAATCAGATGTGCCGCTGCTGCATTCCTGAGTGCAAGTTCCGATGCTGCACTCGCAAACGAAACCTTCCGCTCTGCAAGTTTTAAGCGTAGCGCTTCCGGTGCCTCATCAAACTTGTTCCCCACGACCAGCATCGGTTTTGATATCTTCACCATCTCCGCGCACAGCGGGATAAGATCTTCGATAGTAGCGTGGACGAGATCCAGCTTGAGTTTCAGCTCCACATCCCGCACATCCTCCATGGTGATACCCAGACCGGTGAATGTTTCGGCAATCCCCTGCTGGATAGCAGTACCTTTTCCCTGAGACATACGGCTTATCCTTGTCCAGTGCTTTTCGAGAATACCATGGACCCACATCGTCATCTCAAAAATCAGGAACCTGATATCCTCTTCCGGGTCATGATTGCCTACACCCACCGGGTTCCCCTCGCTGTCCGTGCCACCGCTTGCATCGATAATATGGAGTATTGCATCTGCCTGCCGGAGGTTGTCAAGGAACTGGTTGCCCAGTCCCTTGCCCTTGTGGGCATCAGGTACAAGCCCGGCGACATCAATTAAATTCACCGCTACAAACCGGTTCCCATCAACACAGTGTCCACACGTGAGATGAAGATCATGGCACGGGCACTTCGTTTTCACATAGGCAACGCCAAAATTCGGATTGATAGTCGTGAACGGATAGTTGGCGATTTCAACATTTGCCAGGGTCGCAGCCTTGAAAAATGTCGACTTTCCGCAGTTGGGTTTACCCGCAAGGGCCAGAGTGATCATGTATGGTTCCTCATATGACTATTCGAGATATTTCCGCTTTTTTGGTATGATGAGAATCTGACAATATTTTTGTCTGTTTTTAAAAGATCCTGATGGTTTTCATACTTCCATGGAGATCTTATACTGTTTTTGCTGGCATGCATGAAAAAAGCCGATCGTTTTCATGCTGCACAGAATCCAACCAAAGTTTTTCATGCCTGCTTATTAAAAGGTACTTATGACGTTTACCCAGAAAAAAATCTATTATTTTGAAAAACCAGGGAGAAGGCAATACACTGGATGCGGCGCGGTTTGCCATCGAACGTGCAAAGGAACTCAAAATCAGAACGATTGTAGTAGCAAGCACTTCGGGAAAGACAGCACAGATTTTTTTTGATGCGATGAGCGGATCGGGGCTTGAACTGGTAGTGGTAACCCATGTTGTTGGTTTTTCAAAACCCGGAGAATGGGAGTTTTCAGCAGAGACCGCAGATCTATTACAGAAAAAGGGAGTTCATATCGTTACCGGTACTCACGCACTCTCAGGACTCGAGCGGGCACTCTCGCGCTCACCAAAGGTTGGGGGTGGATCGCGTACCGAAGCAATCGCAGAGGCACTACGGAGAGTTGTGGCAGTCGGCCTCAAAGTCGCTGTGGAGTGCGTGCTGATGGCTGCTGACCAGGGAGCAATTGGCATCAATGAGGAAGTGATTGCAGTTGGCGGTACATACAGCGGTGCAGACACGGTCTGCGTGATCCGGCCAGCACATTCAGCCAGTTTCTTTGATCTCCAGGTACGGGAGATTGTTGCCATGCCGAGGGTCAGGTAACAATGGCAATCACCGAACTCAAAGAGGCGATACTCCTCCTTAAACGAATGCCATCACTCTGGATACCAGGCATTGTTGGCGGAATTCTGGCCGCCGCTCTATGGGTGACCCTCAATCTCTCGGGTACCTTTTTTGCCGGCAGGCTGCTGGTGATCTTTGGGTTGGTTCTCCTCCTCTTCACTACGGGTATGCTTGTGATAATCAGGAACAATGAAGGAGATCTCAGAACTATGCTTGCGGGGGGCATCAGGTATTACTTCCGGGTTCTGCTGCCCCAGCTCATTATTATATTCGGCGTCATGCTCATCTTTACTCTCGTCATGGTCACCTTCAGCCTCATCGGAGCATCGTCCGATATCAGTATGGTGACCGCCCTGACATTTGGTTTCATGATCCCGATAGTCATACTGACCTTTTTTTACGATACTGCCGCAGTTTTTGAGGAAAGAAAGGTGTTTGAATCTATCCAGCGCAGCATCCAGCTGGTCATGACGCATATCAACGATGTAATCACCTTCCTGCTGGTCTGCGCTGCCATGAGTATCGGCATTATTTTTATCCTGATGATTATCTGGGAGGCATTCCTGTATGACAGGCTCGAACCGATAACCCTTTACAATGAGACACAGCTCCAGACATTCACTCCTGAACAACTCATTGCATTGATAGGCCCGGAGGGTATGTGGATCACGGCAATTATTCTCTTTATCGGGGTTTTTTTAATCCTCCCGCTTCTCTATACCTATAAGGCATGCTTCTTCAGGAAACTGGCTCGCGGGGCTGTTATCATCCAGCAGCCGACAACCGGAGACTATGACAGCAAAGGGCGTTGGTATAAATATTAACAAACAAGACCACATTTTTTTATTCAGGGTTTAATCTGATACTATACACTTATAACATCGAGAACTTTTTTTCACTGCTGGAACTTCGATAATTGAATGATCTGAAAGAAGGATGCAATAAATTCTAAGATTAAAGGAACAGAAACAATGCAACTGCACATACTCCACCGCCAATCGTTGCGAGAAGATTCGTTCCGGCATTACCAAGAAATCCCCGATTTTCCAATGTCGCCCCAACGAGGCTGTCAATATTTGTACCGACAAAACCCGCAAACGTGCAAATAACCAGCATTTGCGGTGTAATCACATTGAGCAGCAATGCAACAAGCGAGACGACAAATCCTCCCAGGAGCGCGACAAATTCCCCCGTCAGGGTAATACCGCCGTTCGTTCCAATCGGGACCTTCTTTAATGTTGTAATCATATAGGGGATTCCCCCGGTCACACCAATCTCGCTTGCCATGGTATCAGCGGCAGCAGTCGCGACGCAACCGACATACATCACGATAAAGACCGGCAACTGAAAAACGCCGAAAAGAACGGCAGCAGCCGCTGCAACAATCCCATTCGCAAAAACATTCCGGTATCCCCGCGCCCCGCTCTGCCCCTGCTCAACACCAATCCTTTTTTTATACTCAAATTTATATTTGGTCGCCGCAGAGCCCAGGATGAAAAATGACAACATAATTAAAAACCATTGTGCACCCTTTGGTGCAGCAAAGACCAGCAGGATAATCCCCACAAGAGCAGCAGAGAAGAGACCGGAAAGATCTGCAGTTTTTGCCCGGAATGCAAAATAGCCAAAGGTAAACCCGACAATAACAGCTATCACCACAAGCAGCAGGTCTGCCTGGTAATTAAGTTCACGGATGAGCCACATCGTCATGGCTATGCCAACCGCTTCGATAACCAGAGAGTCCTCATACCTGAGCAGGATGGTTTTTAAAAGAACTGCTGCGATGATTCCGAAGATAACCGTTAAGAAATAGTACTGGTGGAGATAAGCGATTACGAGTACACCCGCCCATGCAGTAGAAATGATATAATAAAGATACGTGTTTAAATCATCAGCACCACGCTGGAAGACCAGTTCGCCCAGAACAAGCATGGCAAGCGTACAGCAGAATACAAAAAGAGGAAGAAGAGTGATTCCATAAAGCAATGCAATTACACAAATAGAGTAGGTAAGATATTTGGTGTCAAAAAAACGCCAGAGAATGAGAGCAAAGAGAATAACGACCAGACTCATCAGCCACGCAGGCTGGACATAGGGGGCGATCAGAATAGACCCGCCGACAAGCCCTGCCGCGTAACCCAGTCCTCGTTGCTTCTCCATTTGTCAATCATTTGTCTTTTAAGCAAAAAGAGTTTTATCGTGTCTCTATTTTCCCAAAAATTAAAACGCTGACGGTACATCATCGGGTCACAAAAAATAAGGATACGATCACTATATTTTATTTCACAACCAACCTTCTGGCGAATGGTATCCTCTGATCAACTGCCGAAAAACTATGATTTCGCTGAGGTGGAGGAGCGCTGGCGCGGCACCTGGCGCGACGAAGATCACTATTTTGATAAAAACTCAAAAAAACCGCAGTTTGTGATCGACACGCCACCGCCATACCCTACCGGCAACTTCCATATCGGTAACGCATTAAACTGGTGCTATATCGACTTTTTTGCCCGCTATAAACGTATGAAAGGTTTTAATGTGATGTTCCCGCAGGGATGGGACTGCCATGGTCTCCCAACGGAAGTGAAAGTGGAAGAACTCAATCATATCACTAAAAATGATGTTTCCCGCGAAGAGTTCCGGCGGATGTGCCATGAACTTACCGAGAAAAACATTTCTCTGATGAGGCTCACGCTCCGCAAGATGGCATTCTCCACCGACTGGAGTAATGAGTACATCACCATGATGCCGGATTACTATGGCAAAACACAGCTCTCATTCCTGCGCATGCTCAAGTCCGGTTACATCTACCAGAGCGAACACCCGGTGAATTATTGTATCCGGTGCGAGACAGCAATTGCTTTTGCCGAGGTTTCCTATGATGACCGTGAAACACAGACTGAATTATTTTGACTTTGATGGTGTGGAGATTGCAACTACCCGCCCCGAACTCCTGGCTGCCTGTGTAGCAGTTGCCGTACACCCGGCAGATGAACGGTACCATTTCTTAAAAGACAGGAAGATGAACGTCCCGCTGTTCGGTCATGAAGTTCCGGTTGTCCAGGATGAGGCAGTTGATCCTGCATTTGGCTCCGGTGCAGTCATGATTTGTACATTTGGTGACAAACAGGATGTCCACTGGTGGAAGCAGCACAACCTCTCTTTGCGCAAGGCAATTGATCGGCAGGGAAGGATGACTGCCATTGCAGGTAAATATGAGGGCATGAATACATCCGATTGCCGCACTGCGATCCTTGCCGATATGAAGGCCCGGAAAATCCTGAAACGTCAGGAAAACCTGGCGCAGCGTGTCGGAACCTGCTGGCGATGTAAGACTCCGATAGAGATCCTCTCAGAGCGCCAGTGGTTTGTAAAGATTAAACCCGATGAGATCCAGAAGGCCGCTCACGAGATCACCTGGTATCCTGAGCATATGCTCCTCAGGATGGAAAACTGGGTCGAACAGATGGAATGGGACTGGTGTATCTCCCGGCAGCGGATTTTTGCAACACCAATTCCGGTATGGTTCTGTAAAAAATGTGGTGAAATGGTGATACCCGGAGAGAAAGATCTGCCGGTTGATCCAACGCTGGTAACACCGAAACATCCCTGCCCGAAATGTGGCAACACCGAATTTGATCGGAGAAGTTGATGTCCTTGATACCTGGATGGACTCATCCATCTCGGTCCTCAATGTGACGGGTTGGGACGGGAGCGGGACACCCCCCTACTTCCCCGCCCAGATCCGCCCGCAGGGACATGACATCATCCGGACATGGGCATTCTATACGATCCTGCGTTCAGTAGCACTTACCGGGTCAAAGCCGTGGGAAGAGATCCTCGTCAACGGTATGGTGCTGGGTGAAGACGGGTTCAAGATGAGCAAGAGCCGGGGTAACATCATCGTACCGGAAGAAATTCTCGGAAAATACGGTGCTGATGCACTCCGGCAATGGGCAGCAATGGGAGCGGCAACCGGTTCTGATATCATGTTCAACTGGAACGATGTTGTTGCTGCATCCCGGTTCCAGACCAAGATGTGGAATATCGCAAAGTTTGCCCTGATCCAGCTTGAAAAAGAAGGTTTCGATCAGAACGCACCCGTTACGGCACTTGCTGACAGATGGCTGCTTGTACACCTCTCAGACACGATCCAGCAGGTGAGTGCAGCGATGGAATGCTACCAGTTTGATACGGCACTCAAAGCAATCAGGGAGTTTGCGTGGGATACTCTTGCTGATAATTACATCGAGCTGGTCAAGGGCAGGTTGTATACTGGTGAGGCGTCCCGCAAGAGTGCCCTCCTTGTACTTCATACCGCGTTTGATGCGCTCTGCAAAATGCTCGCACCGTTCACCCCTTACTTTGCTGAAGAGTGCTACTCGCACCTGAATAAAGGTGCAAGCGTCCACAAACAGCCATGGGTATCCTTCACGTATGAGGACGAAGCAGCAAGATACGAGGGCAACCTGCTCGTACAGGTAGTGGCAGAAGTGCGCAAGTATAAGCACGATACAGGACTTGCACTCAATGCACCGCTTGGCAAAGTTACGATCTATGCCCGCACACGGTTAATGATGAAGGGGATACCGGGCGCACACTGAATGCGGATGTCCACTGGCGCACCGATGCAGCAAAACTCGAACGGGTGATTACTGATATTGATTTCAACCGTGCGGTAATCGGACCTGTATTCCGCAAACAGGCGCAGGCATTTATGACCGCAATACAAGCGCTGCCACCCGACCAGCTGGCCAACCCGCCAAAAACGATCATCCTGGAGGGTTCTGAAGTAGAGATACCTGAAAATTCCTTTTCCCCGAAGTTTTCCTATGTGGAAGAGGGAGCAAAAGTGGACGTGGTCACTGTCGGCGACGTGATCGTGACAATTGCAAAAGCTGCCTGATTGCATCAGCAACAAACTGATTGCTATCTCATCTTTTTCTTTCATCGCATCCACGATCACAAACCGTGACGGGTCTTTGCCGTGCGAGTTGTAAGTAATTGTGCTGGACATTTTCGAGTACGATCCCGCTTCTCGAAATGCTCGCGCTCGTTCTGGGGTTTAAGACGGGCAAGGGCTTCATCAATGGGGAGAACACACAGGAAGGTCTTATCCGGCACGATCGACCAGCCGTTGTGCATTGCCCGCAGCCATTCCTCCGGGTCTGGAATCACCCCTTTGAGGGTGACTGCCTGGTAGGCATAACGGCTGTCACTGTACCGGTCAGAAATTACCAGTTTGCCGTCTGCAAGTGCAGGCCGGACAATTTTTGCGAGATGAGCTGCATGGTCAGCAACAAAGAGGGTTGCCTCTGTTATCGGATCGATCTGTTCTGCTATCGCCCGACGTACTGACTCACCGACCCAGGTGGCACCCGGCTCACGGGTAAAGACCGGATCAAGATCGGCAAGTAATTCCTGCAGCGCAAGGTGCAGTGTGCTCTTCCCGCTTCCGTCTATTCCTTCGAGCGTGATTAACAACAGCTTCCCCTCCGTATCCATTCAATCGGGACAATTCCCCGGTGTAAGGCAGTACTAATAATCGCTCCGTCAAATCCCGAGTGGCTGATTATTTCGAGATCACTGACGGTTGCTACACCCCCCCCGTAATAGAGCGGCCGGTCATATGCCCTGCGCATTTTTTCCAGGAGTTGTCCGGTCAATACCCTGCCCTGTGCCAACAGCGCTGACATTAAGCAGAATACACGCCGTCAAAATCCCAGTGTTGCGCTGATGCCAATACACTCAACCGGGTTCTTTGCCAGAGGTATAACCCGGCCATCTTTTACATCGATGCTCAGGATACCTCCATGATACCGTGACATATTACTGCCACCGGTTTCGGTCCCGACAATATTCACGATATTCTCCCCCTCCAGAAAATCAGAGGGAGAATGACAACCCCGGTCAACAAAACAGCATGGCGACTTCCTGTGCGCACTGCCGGATAATCGCATCATGAGACCCGGTCCCTTCAATGCGATCGAGATCAGCAATATAGAGAAATCCGGGTTTGATGGCTTTAATAAACCCAAGGGGTTCTGCCGTCGGAGAATAGCCCCAATCAAGCGGTTTATAGGTCGCACGTTGCCCGGATTTGCCGTGAACGACCAGATTTTGCCGCAAATCCATTGCAAGAAATAGTTTCATAGGCGAACGCAATCACTATTAGGATAAAAGATCATTAAACTTTATGCAATTGTTGGTCAGCCCCAGCACTATTGACGAAGCAAAACGATCCGCTGCGGCTGATATAATCGATGTCAAAAAACCTTCAGAGGGCTCTCTGGGCGCCAACTTTCCCTGGGTGATACGGGAGATCAAATCGCTTTCAGCTAAACCTTTGAGTGCGGCAATTGGTGACTTTGACTACAAACCGGGAGGAGCTGCTCTTGCTGCCTATGGGGCTGCCTGTGCCGGGGCTGACTATATCAAGATTGGGCTTGCTTTTGACGGGCAGGAAAAGGCGCGAGATGTGATAGGTGCTGTAGTTAAAGCAGTAAAAGATGAATTCCCGAATAAATATGTCGTGATTGCTGCCTATTCGGATTACCAGCGAATGCATTCGATCTCTCCGTTTGAGATGGCACCTCTCGCTGCTGACTGCGGTGCTGATGTTGCCATGGTCGATACCGGCATCAAGGACCGTCAGAGCACCTTTGCCTTCATGAATGAAGACACGCTCCGTTCATTTACCCAGACAAACAAACAACTTGGACTCAGAACAGCGATAGCCGGTGCGCTGAAATTTGAAGATATTGAAGCGCTCAAAAGGATCAACCCGGATATAATCGGTGTGCGGGGAATGGTCTGTGGGGGCGACCGGAATGCGACAATCCGTGAAGACCTCATAAAAACCGCACTTGCCATGATCAGGTGATTTATGTACATTGAGAAACTGGATGTGCCACTCTCTTTAACCTTTGACGATGTGCTGCTCGAACCCCAGGCATCGTGGCTTGAACCTGCAGAAGCAGACACACGCTCGAAGTTTTCGAAAAAAATCGATCTGAACATCCCGCTTGTGTCTGCTGCAATGGACACGGTTACTGAGGCGTCGATGGCGATAGCGCTCGCCCGCGAAGGTGGTATCGGTGTAATCCACCGGAACATGACACCGGAGCATGAGCTGCAGGAAGTCATTTTTGTCAAACAGGCAGAAGAACTGATAGAACGTGATGTGCTCTTTGTTGAAGATACCGCTACGGTTTCGGATGCTGAGCATCTTATGCAACAGTACAGTATCGGGGGAGTTCCCGTTGTCGATAAAGGCAAGATTATCGGGATCGTCAGCCGACGTGATGTCCGGGCTATCGTCTCAAAACGTGGCGATGAAAAAATCACCTCAATCATGACAAAGAAGCCGATTGTCGCGGACGAGGAAATCACCGCTGAAAAGGCACTCGAAATCATGTACACAAACAAGATCGAACGCCTGCCGGTGGTGAACAACAAGGGTAAACTTCTTGGTATTATTACGATGCAGGATATCCTGGAAAAACGCCAGTACCCGCTTGCGACCCGGGATACGAAAGGCAATCTCCGTGTAGCTGCAGCAGTCGGACCTTTTGATTTTTCCCGCGCCGAATTGCTCGACAACAACAGCGTGGATGCACTTGTGGTGGATTGCGCCCACGGCCATAATATGAAAGTCGTTGCAGCAGTCAAAGACATCAAAGGCAGCATGAAGGCAGAGATTATTGCCGGTAACATTGCTACGAGAGCAGCAGCGGAGGCACTGGTCAGTGCCGGTGTCGACGGGATCAAGGTCGGTATTGGTCCGGGCTCGATTTGCACCACCCGCATTGTCGCGGGTACCGGTGTTCCCCAGATCACCGCAATTGCACAGGTTGCAGACGTTGCCCGTAACGCAGAGATTCCCATTATCGCAGATGGGGGTGTACGTTTCAGCGGTGATGTGGCAAAAGCGATTGCAGCCGGAGCTGATACCGTTATGATGGGCAGCATGTTTGCCGGGTACTGATGAAGCCCCGGGCAAAGTAATCACCATCAAAGGACGGCGCTATAAGCAGTACCGGGGTATGGGATCGCTTGGCGTAATGAGTACCGGGCAGTCAAGTGACCGGTACTTCCAGAAAAGGGATATCGGCAGCAGCAAGTTCGTACCTGAAGGAGTGGAAGGAGTCACACCGTATGTTGGCCACGTGGCAGAAGTGATGTACCAGCTCGTTGGCGGGCTTAAATCCGCGATGGGGTACACGGGTTCAAAGACGATTCCGGAGATGCAGAAAAATGCAAAGTTTATCCGTATCACCAATGCCGGTATGACCGAGAGTCACCCGCATAATATCCTGATAACCGATGAAGCACCGAATTATCGGTTGTTTGAATAATTATTCAGGTCCTGGAGAATTTTTCAATCAACAGGAATTCCTACCAGTATTTGAAAAAAACTATAACCCTCATTCTATTTTTATAGATATTTTCTGAGTCGGTGAATCCGCAAAAAAAACAACATTTTCTCAAACTAAAAAAAAATTTATCAGAATGGACCATCAATTCAAGAAAGGTCAGGAGCAGATAAATTTTTATTATTTTTTTAAAAAAAATACAGGATTATATTAAAAATCAGTCATCACACGGAACTGGTCAATCTCTTCCTTATCGAGTTTGTCGAGGAACTCATCGGCTGAGTGCTTGATGTCCTTGCTTGCAGTGATTGCACGGCCGACTACAAGAATATCTGCACCGGCTTTCAGTGCATCCTTCACGACATTAACCCGGACTCCGCCCGCGGTTGCGACAAGAAGTTTCCCGCCGGCCGCTTTCTTGATTGCGGCGATGTCGCCCCATGCATGGGCAGTGTCTTCGGTGTCGATGGCACGGTGGAGTTCCACGATGTCCGGCTTGACTTTCAGTTTCTCGATGACTTTTGCCGGGTTCTGGACATTGAGCATGTCGACAACCGAGTAGATGCCAACTTTTCGGGCTTCCGCAATGGCTTTTTCCATGGTCGATACTGGAGCAAGTCCCTGATACGACGACCGCATCCGAAGATGCATCCGGCTGCCATTCGTGCTTCGAGGTTGCCGGTGTCAAGGATCTTCATGTCCGCAATGATGAACGCATTCGGCGGCAGCTTCCGGCATCTCGGAAATGACACCCAGTCCGAACTTCTTGATCAGCGGTGTGCCGGCCTCGATGATGAGGTGGTCATTTTCCGGGAAGTTCCTTTAACACCTTTGCAACCTTGCCCATATCGACAAGGTCAAGAGCCACCTGCAGGTAGGGCGGGTCCCAGAGCCGGGTCACCTTGAATCCCATGATTGCGTGGGCGGCACGGTCTTTTTCGTAGACGAGCGTCTTTGCGTCGGGGAACTTGTCGAGTGCCCGGTGGATTGCGAGCTTGGTTGCACCATAGTTGTACCGGTAAATCTTGTTGTAGTCCATTGCATCCGGATGAACAAACGCAGACGCGAGAATAACGACATTTTCAATATCAACATCGGTAAAAACACCCTCTTCAACGCAGTCCGCAACCGCCTTTGCAACTGCAGCCTGCACCGGGCCGAACATTTCGTTGACCTGCGTCATTGTCTTTAAGGTGACCTTCGGAATAACAAGGGTCACGGGTTTTGTGAGCAGGTTGGGACGGACAACCGCAAGGAGCGGTGTGTGCCCGGCAGACAACTGGGATACCGCATGTGCAAATGCAGTTCCGATGGGGCCTTCCTTGTCCCCCATTAAAAGGTCAATGTGTGCAACTTCTGCACCATCGCCGATGAGTGCTTCTCCGACAAGATACATGGAACTCTCCGTTCGTTGTTATTATGTGTCTGTAGATTATGATAAATTTATCAAACGAAGGTTTCGCACACTACCAATAACTCATGAAGACAACCTGCAGGGACCTATAAAAAAACAATGCATCCCTCTGAATCGGATTCTTCCCTGCCTGGAGAATTTTATGAACACTAGTGAGGAATTTTCGGGCGGCAAGGTTTTCGATAGATTATTTGGTGCGAAAAATCATCGATTCCAAGAATCAGAATAGAGAGAAAATGTGGGGTTGGTGAGATTTGAACTCACGATCGACGGGTCTCTCCGACATGCATCAGTGCTCCAACGGGTCATCATCAAACATCAAAACTTCAATGAGTTATCGATGTCCTCTCTGACTGAGGTCAGAAAGATCAATTCAGCAGACCCATTGTTCATCATCTGCGAGCACAAAGAACGCAAAGACCGCTGGAGCCCGTCGCCATTCCGGCTAGCGCCACAACCCCTTGGTCACGCGGGGACTTAATTTTCCCTGAGCTGACTATACAGAATCGCGCTAAATAAATTTAATAGTTTTCCTTTTTGCGGTCGTTTATGAAAAACCAATGCGATAAAAATAACCGAAATTTTCCTGATGGCAGATTCTTTATGATTTATACATTATCTGGTGGAGAGGACCCGAAAATTTTAAATCGTGTATTTAAAAAAATCCGAGGTTTGAAAAGAGGATAAACATCATATCATTAATCATATATTCTGTTCTCACCCCATATTTTAGGGATGGTTGAGGGCGCTATTCGAGCGGGACATCGACAGTTCCCCTCCTGGGAATGTCGATTGGGGAGATGCTGAACAGCATTGTAGCAAAATATCCGGATAATGAGGCGATCATCTCGGTTCACCAGAATATTCGCTGGACATATCGCGAATTTCTTGAGCGTGTAGATGAGGTCGCCCGCGGGCTGATGGGCCTTGGGGTCGAGAAAGGTTTTCGTGTTGGTATCTGGGCCATGAACCATGCAGAATGGGTTGTTGTCCAGTTCGCGACTGCGAAGATCGGTGCAATAATGGTGAACATCAACCCTGCCTACCGCACCTATGAACTCGAGTATGCGCTCAAACAGTCAGAGATTCAGACACTGATTATTCAGGGACGGTTCAAAACCTCTGATTACGTCGGGATGTTCTACGAAGCATGCCCTGAAGCGTATGAAGCGAAGCCTGGTAGAATCTCATCTGATAAGTTCCCGTTCCTGAAAAATGCCATCTTCATGGGGGATATCCCCTACGGGGGTATGTTTACCTGGAATGAACTCCTGAAAAAAGCAGAAGAAATTACCAATGACGAACTGATTGACCGGGGCGAAATGCTCACGTTTGACGATGCAATCAATATCCAGTATCACCAGCGGTACGACCGGATTCCCCAAAGGTGTTGTGCTTACCCACCACGGTGTCCTCAACAACGGCTACATCATTGGTGAGGGGATGGGATTTACCGAAAAAGACCGGCTCTGCATTCCCGTGCCCTTCTACCACTGCTTCGGTATGGTGCTCTCCAACCTTGCCTGCGTGACGCACGGTTCAACGATGGTGCTGCCTGCTCCCACATTCGATGCCGAAGAGGTCTTAAAAACCGTTGAGAAAGAGCGGTGCACAGCTCTTCACGGTGTGCCAACCATGTTCATCGCTGAACTAACGCACCCGAATTTTGAAAAATACAACCTGAAGTCTCTGCGTACTGGTATCATGGCAGGGTCACCGTGCCCGATTGAAGTAATGAAACAGGTCAACAAAAAGATGCACATGAGCGAGATTGTTATCGTTTATGGGCAGACAGAAACCTCACCGGGTGTTACCATGACAACAACCAAAGATCCGGTTGAACGACGTGTCTCGACAGTCGGGCGTGCCTTCCCGCATACCGAGCTCAAGATTGTTGATGCCAAGACAGGAAAGATAGTACCCATAGGAGAGATCGGTGAGATCTGCGCACGTGGATACTGTGTTATGAAATGTTACTACAATAACCCGTCTGCAACCCACGCAACACTTGACTCAAACCACTGGAACCACACCGGAATCTTGGGACAATGGATGATGCAGGTTACTTCAGAATCGTGGGTCGCCTCAAGGACATGGTAATCCGTGGTGGCGAGAACATCTACCCGCGTGAGATCCAGGAGTTCCTGCATCATCACGAAAAGATTGCCGATGTTTATGTCGTAGGAGTCCCGGAAAAAAAATATGGAGAGGAACTGTGCGCATGGGTGAAAGTAAAGGAGGGACATATGCTGTCCGAACAGGAGGTGAAGGATTTCTGTAAAGGCAAAATTGCTCATTTCAAGACCCCCCGATACGTGATGTTTGTCAACGAGTTCCCGATGGGCGTCACCGGAAAGATACAAAAATTCAGGATGCGGGAAGACTCTATCAGGATACTCGGGCTTGAAGCGGCAGAGAAGATTGAGACTGCATAAGATCTAGATGGTAAAAAAATAACACGAGTAAGAAGTGGTCAAACGATGCTCAACGGCGATACGAAGCCACTAGGCTGAACCAGTGCTGCAGATTTCCGTCTGCGAGGACGGTTGATATCTGCCTATCTCGGATGATCTGCAAACATGAGTGAATCTGCTTTGTATCATTTGAAACAATGCCGATCGCTCCGTTCCGGTCAGGTAGAAAAAACAAGAAGCCGGATCAAGTAATGAACATTAAAAATTAACAAGTATTTTTATTTACATAAAACAAGTAAAGTTGTGTTGATTATCATGCATATTATGGAAGGATTCCTGCCCTGGCAATGGTGTCTGGTCTGGTGGATTGTTGCCCTGCCCTGCCTCATGCTCGGAATATACCAGTTGAAAAAAGTCCTTGCCAGTGACCGGGAGGCACTTCCCCTGCTTGGGGTAACGGGGGGATTTATCTTTATCCTGTCATCATTAAAACTCCCTTCCGTTACCGGCAGTTGTTCGCATCCTACCGGTACCGGGCTCTCAACCATATCATTTGGGCCATGGATCACCGCAGTTGTCTGTGCAATTGTTCTCCTGTTCCAGAGCCTGTTCCTTGCCCATGGGGGACTGTCTGTTCTTGGAGCAAATATTGTTTCCATGGGAATTGTCGGACCCCTGGTGGGTTATGCAATATACCGGTTGCTCCGGGACACATCCGTCAATATCTATATTACCGTATTTCTGGTAACTGCTCTGGCCGATATGTTTACGTACGTAACAACCTCGCTTGAACTGGCACTGGCATACCCGGCAGAGACCGGGGGTTTTGTCAGTTCATTTATCCTGTTCCTGGGCATATTTGCCGTTACGCAGATCCCTCTTGCCATTGTCGAAGGTATTGTCCTTGCACTCGTGTTCAAATATATCGTTGCCCTCAAACCCGATATCCTGATCCGGCTGAAAATTTTCTCTGAAGAAAAGATCAATGCTGCACGGAGTGAGATCTGATGAGATTCAGATATACGCTTGAAGTCCTGACCGTGATTGCGATTGTGGCATTCTGTGCATGTATTCCTCTACACGAGTTCGACAATGAGCGGTGCAGAATTTGCCGGTTCTGATAATGTCGGTTCAGGACTTATCGCAAAACTTTCCGGTACATCCTGTGGAAAATTTCCAACCGCTAATCCCCCAGTGGGAACCCCCAAGCGGAGAGATTGAATCCTGCCTGTTTGCACTCCAGGCTGCCGTTGGCGGGATTCTTGTTGGCGGCGTATTTGGTTACTGGATTGGACAGAAGAAGAAAGCATAATCGGTACAAGAGAGAGACGTACTATCTATGTTTGAGGAACTTCTGGAAGATATTGCCCAGAAGAACGGACTCCGTGAAGTCAACACCTACCTTAAACTCGCAGCCGGTCTTGGTGCAATTCTTCTCTGTCTCCTCTCAACGAGTTATATTCCTCCGCTTTTTATTGCCATTGTTCTCACCGGAGCAATTCTCTTCCTTGCCCGGGTGGATGCAAAAACCTATGCAGAACTTTTTATTGTCCCCCTCTGGTTTGCCATCATGAGTGTTGCCGGCATTATCCTCATCTACCGGGGGACAGGATATTTTCTGGCAATGGGATATCCTGCCATCGTTCTCGCTATCCATCACCCGGGAAAGTATAAACCAGGGCGTGTTTGTCTTCTGCCGGGTTATTGGCGGGATGTCTGCGATGATTTTTATTGCCCTGACAACTCCGATGACAGATATTTTTATTGTGTTTCGCCAGTGCAGGGTTCCGGAAGTAGTGATTGATCTGATGATGATCATCTACCGCACGATCTTTATCCTGATGGACCAGGTGATCCAGATTTACCAGGCCCAGGTAATGCGCCTTGGATATTCCACCTATCGGGAATCCATCCATTCCTTTGCATCCCTATGCGGAGCCGCATTCATTGCCAGCTGGGATGCCGGAGAAGATCTGATCCGGGCCATGGATGCACGGTGTTATGACGGGAAATTTGCCCTGCTGGGAGAGAACCGGCCTGTTGAACGGATACCCTGTCTTGCGGTTGTGATCTTTCTTGCACTATCGACAGCTGTTGTGATTGTATCAGGGACTATTACCATAATTTAGGTTATGAACCATGAGCAGCATCATACTTGAAGCCCGGGATATCCGGTATCGTTATCCGCGGGGAATGGAAGCGATCCGCGGCATCAGTTTCCATATCCGCAAAAAAGAGAAGATTGCTCTTGTGGGTCCGAACGGTGCCGGCAAATCCACGCTCCTGACCATGTTCAATGGTATGATACGCCCGGACTCCGGTATCATGCTCTTTGACAATCAGCCAATCCGGTATGATACCGCATCGTTGCGGATGCTGCGCAAACGCGTGGGTTTTGTTCTCCAGAACCCGGACCGCCAGATTATTGCCCCGACCGTGTACCAGGATGTGGCATTCGGACCAACCAATCTCGGCTATACTGAAGATGAAGTAAAAGAAGCAGTAACACGGGCACTCCGGCAGGTTGGGCTTGAGGGATTTGAACGCCGTCCTCCTCACCAGCTCTCCGGTGGGGAGAAGAAACGGGTGGCAATTGCCGGGGTGCTGGCAATGGATCCGGATGTGCTGGTGTTTGATGAACCAACCAGTGGTCTCGATCCATCAGGATCAGAAGATATTATGGAACTGCTCGATGAACTGAACCATGAAGGCAAGACCATCATCATCTCCACCCATGATGTTGAACTGGCATACCCGTGGGCTGATCGCGCCATCCTGATGCTTGGTGGAAAAATCCTCCAGGAAGATATTCCCGAAGTTGCTTTTGGCAATCCTGAATCTGTTCGCAGAGCTCACCTGTCCCTTCCGACTCTTCTTGAACTGCACATGGAACTGCAGAAACGGGGATTTTTGCTGCAGGGTAAAAAACCCCGGACGGTTCTTGACATGATGCACTGCATCGAGACATTATTTGAAAAATCCTGCAGTCATAGCCAGCCACGGAATAATTACCGTCTGCAATGTCGATCTGGACAACCGGGAATTATTACGTTGACATGGTTATCGATGCATACAGGAATTTGCAATCGGAGCCATGGGCACCCGGGCAAAACAGTGTGCAGAAAATTCCCAGATTCATCTGGATTTTACCTATGGTGTCATCGACAAATGTATTCTTAAAGCACTGCTTGGAGAAGATTCCCTGATCCTGACAACCGAGAGCATGGTCAAACGTGTATATCAGAGAGTGGATGCCTATGGTCTGGAAAGCGGAATCCATATTCCCGTTCACCAGCTTGATCGACGGAACCTGAACGGGTCAATGAAAAAAACGGGAGTGTGCCATGAATCCGTATTCCCCGCATTGTTATTGCCGGTACGCACAGCGGGTGCGGTAAGACAACGATAGCAAGCGGCATTATGGCTGCACTTACCGCACGGGGACTAAAAGTCCAGCCATTCAAAGTAGGGCCGGATTTTATTGATCCTTCCCATCATACCCGGATCTGCGGACGCACTTCACGGAACCTTGATCCGTTCATGATGGGAGAAGAGGGTTGCATTGACACATTTATCCGGGCAACAGAAGGTGCAGATATTGCCGTGATTGAAGGCGTCATGGGAATGTATGATGGTGTTGATGGCTCTGATATTGCGAGCACTGCTCATGTCGCACGGATCCTAAAGGCCCCGGTCATACTTGTTGTTGATGCCAAAGGTATGTCCCGCAGTGTTCATGCACTGATCGAGGGATACCGGGATTTGATCCAACCATTTCGTTCAGCGGAGTGATCCTCAACCGTATCGGAAGTCCCCGACACCGCTCGATGATTGAGCGTTCTACCTCGTTCCCCCGTTTGGGTGTATTCCAAAACGCGAAGAACTTGCGGTTGAAAGCCGGCATCTTGGTCTTAAGATGGCACATGAATCAGGATCGATGGGAGAATTTGGAAAAATTATCGAAGAAACCTGTGATCTGGATGCACTTATTAGCATGCTGCACATCAGGCTCCGAAGGTAATCCGCACAAAAAAAGATGCTACTATCTGCAATAAAGAAAACGGATTCATACAAAAATCGGTGTAGCTCTCGATGAAGCGTTCTGTTTTTACTATCAGGATAATCTTGATCGCTTACGTGACCGCAGGTGCAGAACTGGTTTTTTTCAGTCCCCTCTCCGATTCGCTTCCGGATGTTGATGCAGTCTATCTTGGAGGGGGTTATCCGGAACTGCATCTTCCGGCGCTCGAATCATCCCGGTGTACGCAGGAAATTGAAACATGCTGCTGATTCCGGTATGCCCGTGTATGCGGAATGTGGCGGGCTGATGTATCTGACCGGAAATTAATCGCGATAAAACCTACCGGATGTGCGGGATCCTTCCCGGCTGTGCAGAGATGACCATCGTGTTCAGGCACTTGGTTATGTAAAAGGAGAAAGTATGGTGAATACCTCATTCCTTCCTCCGCTGCAGAGCATAACCGGTCACGAATTTCATTATTCCCAGTGTGCTCCCGCATGCGATGCCGGTTTGCATTCCGATTGTCCCGCGGAAAAGGTATTGATGGCGGAAAAGACGGGCTGATCTCAGGAAATGCACTTGGTTGCTATACGCATGCATATTTTACTGATGCATTTGCAAAGCAATTTATTGATGCTGCGTTTCAGTTTTCGCGACGAATGAAAACAGGTTTTTCTTATAAAAGATTAATGATCCATTCAAAATTATTCCACAAGGGATATAATTGTCAAACTGCGAACCTATCATCACCAGAATTCTGGTGAGAATACATGCGCAGCGACGAAGTTAAAACCGGATACCAGCGGGCTCCCAACCGTTCGCTCCTGCGATCCCTGGGAGTCACTGAACGGGAGATGGGACTCCCGTTCATAGGAATTGCCAATGCCTACAATACGATTGTCCCGGGACATATCCACCTCAGGTGGCTGACAGAGAAAGTCCGTGAAGGTATTGCTGCTGCAGGGGGCGTTCCGTTTGAATTCGGTGTCATTGGCATATGTGACGGGATTGCGATGGGGCATGAAGGTATGCGCTACTCCCTGCCCTCACGGGAGAATATTGCCGATTCCATTGAACTGATGGCAGAAGCGCACCGGTTTGACGGGCTTGTCTGTGTTGGCACCTGTGACAAGATCGTGCCGGGCATGCTGATGGCAGCTGCACGGTGCAATATTCCTACAATTGTTCTTACCGGGGGGCCGATGCTCTCGGGATTTCAGGATGGAAAAGATCTCTCGCTTATCGATGTCTTTGAAGGAGTCGGAAAAGTTGCAGCAGGTACCATGAGTGAGACAGCACTCTGCGAACTGGAGTGATGTGCCATGCCCGGGTGCGGCAGCTGCCAGGGCCTTTATACGGCAAATACCATGGCCTGCATGACCGAAGCAATGGGAATGTCGCTTCCCGGGTGTGCTGCAATTCCTGCTGTTGATGCAGGAAAACTGCGGATTGCACGGGAGACCGGAGAAGCCATCATACCCCTGGTGAAAAAACGAATCAAACCCCGGGACATCATTACAAAAAAGAGCCTCCACAATGCAATCCGGGTGGATATGGCACTTGGTGGATCGACCAATACGGTCCTGCACCTGATGGCAATTGCAGTTGAGGCCGAAGTCCCGCTATCCCTTGAGGATTTCAATACGCTTGCAGATGCAGTTCCCCATATCTGTCATATGCAGCCATCCGGTCCCGCATTCCATGCAGACACTCTATCGGGCTGGGGGTATTCCGGCAGTACTCAAACGTCTGGAAAAGTATCTTGATGACTGCCCTACCGTATCGGGTAAAAAAATCCTGCAGATTGCACAAAGACTGCAAATGTGAAAAATGAGACTTGTCATCAGGTCCACCAAGGATCCGATAAGTCCTGCAGGGGGGTTAAAAATTCTTTTTGGCTCTCTTGCTCCCGATGGGGCTGTCGTGAAATGTGCTGCAGTACCAAAAGAAATGTGGAAACATACGGGACCGGCACGGGTCTTTGATGGTGAACAGCTGGCAATGAAAGCGATCCTTGCCCGTGAGATCAACGAGGGTGATGTGATCATCATACGGTATGAAGGGCCACGCGGTGCACCGGGTATGCCTGAAATGCTCTCTCCCACATCAGCACTCATGGGATTTGGATACACCAACGTTGTCCTGATCACCGACGGCAGGTTCTCCGGGGGTACACGGGGTCCCTGCATCGGGCATGTCGCCCCGGAAGCAGCGATTGGTGGACCGATAGCACTCGTTTCCGAAAAAGACCAGATTGAGATCGATCTCTTCAGGAAAAAAATTGATATCTTAGTCGATGCAAAGACACTGGAGCAGCGTAAGAAAACATGGAAACCCACAACAAAGCCACTTTCCGGTGTGCTTGCCCGGTATGCAAAAACCGTAGAGCAGGCAAACCTCGGCGCAGTGCAAAAATAAGGATAATTTAATTTTTTTAAAAATTGTGATATTATGTAGGTGCTTATGGCATATTTTTATCCCTGTATCTGTTACCACGGATACCGTCATACATCAGGCACAAGAGCACGTCCCGAATATCCGGGAAAAGGACATCTTTATCCTCATGATGACTTCCTGAATTTACCTTTCGGCACCAGTATCTCAAACTTCGCGCCTTTTCCCGGCTCACCAGTTTCAGTAATGGTAATTCCGGTGATATCCCAGGAGCTCACGAATAAGGAACAAGCCAAAACCGGTTCCCGTACCAAAGCCGAATTCGAATATTTTTTCTTTTTCATCGAGAGGAATTCCCTTGCCATTATCCTCATAGATCAGGAGTGAGGGATTCTCCTGTTTTTTGTGCATAAAGCCGGATTTTTGTCAGCTGGTGATCCCCGTGCTGTATCGAATTTGCCAGGAGATTATAAAAAACCCGGGGAAGGAGAGGATCTGCATACAGTTCGATATCATCCATTTCCACACGGATATCAATGGTGCTGGAAGGATTCAACATGACCGCTTCCCAAAACACCTTTTTTACTGATTGCCAGGCCGGTGAGGTAATCCCGAGATCCTGGAGCGATCGGACAAATGTCATCTGGTTCCGGATAGACTCGATCGATTCGAGAGTCTTATCAAAAAATGTCTGCATCGCCTCGCGGGATGTCTTGAGCTGTGCACGCTCCAGATAATTCACAATATTTGACAGCTGATCAAGAATATCACGTCGGGTAATACTGAACAGGAGATCGATTTTCATTGAGAGCGTCTCTTCGGTGACATCCTCACCAATCCCGAGAATATACTGGAGGGTATTGTTCCGAATCATATATCGGGACAATAATCATATGGATGATACGCTGGCCCCGGAATTTGTCGGCAATTTTTTTATTACTTATTGAAACCTGATTGAGACGTGCATCATTATCCTCTTTATTAATCAGTGGAGACCATTTTCTGGGAAAACAGACTCGTGATCTGTCCTGCCGATCACGTCAGTCTGCAGGCAGATTAAAAATCTGTTCGCTCGCTTTATTCCAGAAAATATATTTGCCATCCTTCACACTTTTCATGAAGACAGCAACAGGCAGTTGTTCGATTATTTCACGGCGGAGAATTTCACCTTCCTTAACTTCCCTGATGGAATCCTTGAGCGACCCGACCATCGTGTTGATGCTGTTTTCCAGCACCTGAAATTCTGCCACATGGGTTGGCGAGATCTTCCAGTCAAGGTCACCATCAGAAATCCGGTTAACATCCCGGACAATTCCGGAGATCGGTTTTGACAGATACCGGGAGAGTAAAAAGGCTGCACAAATCACCGATAATGAGTGCCAGAATAGTGATAAACAGGTGAGATTGTACATGCCCCTCATATGCTTTTTCGAGCATCGCATCATTATACGTGATCTCTACAATCCGGCTCAGGTCGGAACCGTACTGTTCGTTCTTCAGGTCAATGAAGAGATATTTGACAGAATGTCCGGTTTCAGGCAGTGTGACCGTAATATCCCGACGTTGCTGCATCACCTTCTCTAAGATAATCCTGTGTGGGGTCATCCACTACTTCTGACGTATTGTCAACAATTTTTCCCATCGTGTTGAAGATACGGACACGTTCGATATACGGATTGGCTGAGGCGATCAGGTCAATAGCTTTTTTGTACTGGATGGTTGATCGCTCGTTTGAAAACGAAGATTTTGCAAATCCCAGTTCAAGCACATACCGGTGATCGGGTGTGGGCATGTAGGCAAATTTGCGGATTTTGCCACTCACCCTGTCTGCTCCTGGACAATACGATCCGGGAAGAAACCTTCAGAATTCCTGATTCTTGTCAGGTACGCAAAAAAATACGGGATTTTTTTGAAGTCCAGTCCCAGTTCAGGTTCATAGGTGGTGAACTCGATAACCCCGGATTCATTGATGATATACACATCAAACTGATCTCCCAGTTCATGTTTTATACCAGTCAGATTCATTGTTGAGGGGGTGCCCCCG
The DNA here is from genome assembly GCA_963806845.1 of uncultured Methanoregulaceae archaeon. GTDB lineage: Archaea > Halobacteriota > Methanomicrobia > Methanomicrobiales > Methanospirillaceae > Methanoregula. Next base: position 49,737 of record CAWDZO010000001.1, on the reverse strand, counting down.
GCACGCTGGTATTCTGCCAGCACTACATCAAATCCCCTGCGCATCTGCTCGTTTAAGCTGCTGTCATACAGGTCGTAGCTTTCATCGGTCAGCTTGATCGTGATAATGATATCCTGTTCGGTCTGTTGCTTGAGGTGCTGAGAATTTTTTTCAAACATTTTTTTTGTGTTGTAGTAGTCATTCACCGTAACAAGCCCGACAACAATGATGACCAGGACTACCATTGCAACGAGGATATAGAGAAAGAATGACCGGCCTTTTATGTTGAAAAATACTCTTATCGGTCATGTCCATCCCTGGTCAGATAATAATCATCTCACGTATGAGATACAAACGTAATAAACAGAATAAACCACGCAAGTGACAATAAAAGTTTGGTATTTATCCCAGAAAATCAGGGAATTATTCAGATTTTTAAATCGAACGCTTCATAATAGCAATACATTTTACATGACAGAAAATACGGAATAATTGACAAAGATCGATGTTTTTCAGGAAGCAATGTTGCGATAACCCGATATGATCTGGTATGGATTAAAAAAAGGGTTCAGGTAAATGAAATGAGAAAAACTATTTCATTGCCTGGGTAATCGCTTCCTTTACTTTCTCATCATCTTCGGCTTCAAGCGCTTGTTTGAGTGCGTCGTGTACTTTTTTTCCACCAATAGCACCGAGTGACCAGACAGTCATCATCCGGACATACCTGTTCTCATCTTTCAGCAGGATTATCATCGGATCAATAGCATCTGAGTCGCCAAATTCACGCAGACCTTTTGCAGCCATGTATCTCACGTGATCCCGGTTATCCTTGAGAGCCTGGATGAGGGGTTTGACTGCTTTTTCATCGGCAATTTTTCCCAGCGCTTCAACCGCACGGTACCGGGTCTCCCACTTGGGTTCTTTCATCGCAGCAGGACAGCGGTTCGACTGCTGTCTTGCCTATCGCGACAAGGGCAAGCATCGCCTGTTCGCGAACCGACTTGTCAAAGTCACCCAGCGCCTCGATAAGTGGCTGGATCGCTCGCGGGTTATGTGCCTTACCGAGCAGGTATGCAGCATATTGCCGGACCATCGGATCAGTGCTGTCATGAAGGGAGTGTACCAATCCCTCCACTCCCTGTTTCTCAAGTTCCTCTGCCCCTTCCGGTTTTTCGGGTATATTTACTTCAGCCATAAATTCACCATGAAGTATCTCCCGTATTGTTATATAATGGCGATCACGGATTGACAAACACAAATCAAAGTTGAAATGAAAACTGTTCATTGAGCAGATTTTTTCTGATATGCATTTTTTGATATTGGATTTCACTCACCGATTCGACTCCCCGGATGCGATACCAGCGAACAGGCAATACTCCATTATTTTTATAAAATCAGGGGCAGAAATGAGGGAAAGGCACAGACCCCTCATTCATAATAAACGTTTTTCATCATCGCTTGAAAATGGAATCTTACGAATTTTAAAAAAAACAGAATCAGGATAACTTCAAAACAATTCGAAGTTTACGACGGATATAAATGTTTCACAACGTGATGCATTGTGTATGAATATTAAAATTATCGCACTTTTTGTAGTGTGTATTGCAATGGTTGCAGCAGCCGGGTGCACGGGGTTTCAAGGCATAGGTGTTGATCAAACCTCCTCAACCCAGGATACCAGCAATGGACGCGTTCAGTCCGAATCCAAGGTTGTATACTCTGGTCCGGCTTCCACGCCGGTTCCAACACACGCTCCTGCCCAGTCCGGATCCGGTACTTCCGGTGTTGAGACAAAGATCATCAAAACCGCCTTCATTACTATAGAAGTAAAAGACGTGACCGGTTCAGTCGAAACTCTAAAAAGCCTGGCAGCCCAGAAGGGAGGCTACATCTCTTCGACAAATATTCAGAAAAATTATAACAACCGTCTCTCGGGTTCTGTAATTATCCGGGTTCCTGCAGCAGAATTTGATACCACACTTACCGGGGTTAAGGCTCTCGGCACGGTCAAATCGGCATCAACCCAAGGGCAGGATGTAACCGAGGAGTATGTCGATCTCCAGGCACAGAAAATCTCCTACCAGAACCAGCTTGCCCAATATAATGAGATCATGAAAAAGGCAGTGAAAGTGGAGGATGTAATAACCGTCCAGCAGCAGATCGACCGGGTCCAGACAGAACTGAACCGGCTTGAGGGCAGGCTGAAATACCTTGACAGTCGAATCGACCTCTCCACAATCACCGTAAACCTCCAGGAACCCGAACCGGTTGGCGGTGAGACAGGTCATAACTTTATTTCAACCATTAATGAGGGGATCGCCGGGTTCTTTGGCATGATCGATGCTCTGATAATCATCCTTTTCACGTTGCTTCCGCTTATCATCGTTGGGAGTGCCGGGTATGCAATCTACCGCTGGAGAAAAGGCAGGAAAAGTGCGGCTCCACCTGAATCTATCAGAGAAAAAATAATTGTTTTAAAAAAGATCGTTATTTTTTTTGCTGCTCAAGCAATATACGGATTTTTACCAGTTCTTCGATTATTTTCTGATCGGTTGGCAGGGTAATTTGAGGGGCTCCTCCTCCTGTACCGTCACTATGCACTCCAGATTGTCGCACCAGTGTTCGGATTAATTCACGCAAATCATCCGCATGTTCGATCCCTTCAATCCGAATCTCCGGAACAGCCTGCCCGGAATATCCTGCGGTCTGGATGGAGAGCGTGGAAATCCCCAGCCTTCGCATCACTGGACCCTGGATTACATCAAGGTTCGTTATGCGATTATAGGGGACAATACCTGTTCTGCGGAACCAGACACCCCGTTTCCAGCTCATCTCATCATCCTTTAGCTCATACCACATGCTCGCGTAATAGAGCCTGACCCAGGCAACAAAGATCACGATAAGGATAAGCATTCCTGTAAGGGTAAGACCCGTAATAATCCAGTCTGACTCTGAAGCAATTATCACAGGAACTATCGTGCAGGTAAGGATGAGTAGGATAACCAGGATGAAGTCAACAATGAACCATGTTGTAAGGGCAACCGAGGGTTTGAACGGGGTGTTAAGCGGGAAGATCTGACTTTTTACCATAGAAAATTCTCATGAATGATGAATTACTCAAGGTAAAAAAACATATCGGGAAAAAAATTTATCCGGAATTTTTGGGATATGATGATGCCGGTTTCAGGTTTATTACCAGTCCCATGAATATTAGAAACCAACCGTTGAACCGCTGTTTCCGGGAGTAGGGCGGTACGTTACGGTTGCTGTGGGTTTTAACGTCTTGGTTGGAATAACGGTCGTTCCTGTATTTTTTGTAATCGTTGGAACAGTGTTGAGTGCAGTTCCGTTACCTTCACTATTTGAAATCATCGGGTAGAGGAAAAATGCACCCAAAACAACGGCTACAATAATTATGACCACGATTATACCGAGAATTACTTTTTTTCCCGGTTTAAGTTAAGCCCTTCCCAGGGTTTTTGCGGAACGGAGGTTTGCCGGAAGGGGGCATCGGCCCGGAATAGCGGGAGTCAATGATAACCGGTCGTGCCGTTTCGGGTATCTCATCTGTCCCGGGGAAGTCTGAATCCGACCATGACGAGATTGATTCCGGGGAGGTTACGATGGATGTCTGTTCCCAGGGGGTCTCTGGTTGCTGTGGAACTGCCCCTGGAGGATTGGAGGGTACACTGGCCAGGGAGGGTATTATGAGGGGTTCTATTGCAGGGATACCCTTTTCGATCGGCTGAATAGTTCCTGCTGGTTGTTCCGCAACAGTCGATGGGGGTACTGCAGCTTTTGGTGTAGTGGATTCTGCCAGAGTTACCAGGAACAACAATCTGGGATCCACAGCGGTTGCAAAACCTCGATACATCCGGCACGCGGTTTCCGCACCGTGAGCAATAGGTACCGAATCCGGGTGGTGAAGCGTCAGAGTCTTTTACTGCGGAGGTAGAGGGAACTGGGCCGGTCGTAATAATCTTTTTTATTGGAGCAATATCTTCTCCTTCTTTCTTCGCTGCAGTTTTCTCTGCAGCCGGTACATTGTGTGAAACGGGAGAACTGATAACCTCTATCCGGGGTGGTGCAGCGCGAGGAGTTTTTTTAGGAGTTTGCCCGGCACCCGGGTATTACTTTACGAATGACCTGTTCGAATGAAGACGAGGTATTCTCTTTTAGTACCCTCATCCAGTCATCCCGATCCTTGATCCGGTTCCCTCCTGTCTGACGAGAGAAGGTGAGGATCATCTGCCGTGTCTCACCCGTCTTAGCCATTACAGACAGGGTTATTATCTGGTCGCGGATTGCATTCTCGCCTGCTTGAAAGTCTTTAAGCGTGACAAGCGAAATCTCTTTTTGCGGAATAATATTGGTAGCCCTGTCGACAAGGATGATCCGTTTGTTGGTAAGAATACCTTCAAACGGGATCGACTTGACAAAGATTCCCTGAGTCCGGAGGAGAACAGACTCATCACTACGCAGTTCTGGATCACCCATTATACCACACATTACCCCATTCTACCTTAAAAAATGTAGGTCTCTTTAGAAAAAGATAGTTAATTGAAATTTTGCCTGGACTACCACCATGCATGGAATATATCAGACTACTCAATTTTTACCATTTTATGAAGGGAGCTTGTTCCAGCTACATCCATACAATGACCATCACCAGGATTCGGGGTTCTGAACGATCCCGAGGGAATTGTATACCCATATTATCATCAGGGACAGGTCATATCAGGGACAGGTTAGGTCAATGACTGCTGATGATTCGATCAGTGCAGAGATTTTGTGCCTCATTCAATTCATCTCCATGCAACCTTTTGTGGCACAGATAGTGAAACGGAGTGTAATGCGATTTTTTTGATTTTACCATCAAAAGAACTGGATTCATTTCAAAAAAATATGAAGATTACCTCACTTCAGGAAAGCGATGGTATCGGGGAGTGCCCCATGACGTGCGAGAACTTCTTTGAGCTGCCTTGATGCAAGCATCTGAGTCTTGATCTCAGATGAAATCGTGATCCCGCATTCCCTTGAAATCGGATCATCCGGTGCACAACTGCATAGCTCGCCGGAAAGTCCCTTGTCAAAGATGTACTTGATAATATGATTTTGCACAAAAGTGAGTTCGGTCATCATCTGCTGGCCGGGAATTTTAGATGCAGCAAATGTGAACCTGATCACGTCTTCAAGCGGGTGGGGAAAGCCTTCCACCGAGAGTTTAAGGTAACATTCTACCTCGTAACGTTCATTCTCAACCTTTTTAATGGTCGAATGTTCGAGGCTCATCATGAGCACGCGTTCGGCCGGAATCAGATGGATGTGATGATCCTTGTCAAGCATTGCAATGCTGTTTTTTTCCAAGTTTTTCACCTTTGCATAATGTTTTACCCCAGAAATAATAGTGCTTGTGCTCGGAATCAAACCAGAGTACTACCTCCTGTACCAGGTTAATGCCTTGTGCCAAGGTGTACGACAGGTAAAAAGGGTATTGATCAATATTCCTAAAACTCATTTTTTTAGTTGTTCTGCCCGTCCAGTATCTTCATTTCCTGATAAACCTCCGGCCAGCCCACTCCATCCCTAAGTCTATTTTAGCTCACGAAAAAAACACTGTCATCTGAGTGAATTCTGATGGTGTTTACCTGCCGGCAATGTGGAACGTGCTGTATGCATATGGGTGACTACATCGTAATCGAACACCAGATAGGTCCCTTTGAATTTGCATGCGAGTCTGTTTCAACCGGCACACCGTTTATCGCCCGTATCGATGATGATAAGCATCAGATCTTTCTGGACCACACATTTACGGATCAGCACCCGATTGCCTGCCGGTTTCTCCGGCCCGATGGAGATCTTTTACGGTGCGTTATCCATGAAACGAGTCCCTGTCAGTGTAAATACTACCGGTGTGTGGTCATGCGAATCTTCGATTCGCGGGGGAACCTGATAGGAACCGTAACGGGAAATCTGTCTCTCCATTCAAACGATCCCGAATTGAGGAGTGTGTGGGAGGCAGGCGGAGCGAAGAATTTCGCATCTTTCTGATGATGCGGAAATATGGTTGCAGAAGTATCTGGAAGACAAAGGCTACCGGGTTGAATAAATCAGACTTTAGAATATTCATTATAATAATTGGAAATAACTAACAATCTCGATAAATAATTCGCATTTTTAAAAAAAGCCTGGCCGTATAACCAAAGACCATGAAAAACAACGCCCAGGTCGGAATTCGAATCCGAGTCGTTTGCGTGACAGGCAAACATGATGGGCCACTACACTACCTGGGCTCTCTTTTGAACAAATGTCCCGCCTCCCGGATTCGAACCGGGGACATCGCGGTAGCCGCGCAGTTACCGATACCGGTAAACCATACTACAGCCGCGCACTCTACCGAGTCGAGTTAAGGCGGGGCACTGTGCTCTAAATGTTGGAATAGTTTGGTATTAAACGTATCGTTAAAGATAAAGGAAAAAAGGCAATATTTGCCCGGATTTCAATAATTTCTGGGGATTATTTAAATAATCCGCATGCTCATAGAGATGTATGACTGCTCGCAAGGATGTTGCGGGGGATCGCCTTCTTCACCGATAGCCATGCTCATGAAGAAGTGACTGTTTTTGACACTACGCTCCGGGACGGAGAACAAACCCCGGGGATTGCATTCACCTTTGAACAGAAACTCCAGATCGCACGTCAGCTCTCTGACATCGGCGTCCATGTAATCGAAGCAGGATTCCCTGCATCATCGAAAGCCGAGAAAGAGACGGTGACCGCTATTAAAAAGTCCGGTCTTGAGGCAAAGATTTGCGGGCTCGCCCGTTCAGTAAAAGCCGATGTCGACGCATGCCTTGATTGCGATGTGGACATGGTGCACGTCTTTATCCCGACATCAGATATCCAGCGGGAGAACACGATCAACAAGAGCCGGGAGGAAGTGCTCGGGATTACTGCTGATATTATCCACTATATCCGCGACCACACGGACATGTGCATGTTCTCTGCTATGGATGCAACAAGGACTTCGGGGGACTATCTTATCGAAGTCTTCCAGACCGCAGCAAATGCCGGCGCCACCATCATTAATGTACCGGATACCGTGGGGGTAATATCACCTTCCGGTATGAAGACACTCGTCACCCGGATCGCCCGGGAGGTGGATTGTCCTATTGACGTGCACTGCCACAACGACTTCGGGCTCGCGGTCGCAAACACAATCGCGGCTGTCGAAGCCGGTGCATCACAGGTGCAGGTCACCGTGAACGGGCTGGGTGAGCGGGCGGGAAATGCAGACCTTGCTCAGACAGTGATGATCCTGGAGGCGATATACCGGATAAAAACCGGGATACAAAAGGAACGACTGGTCGAAACCTCACATCTGATCTCCCGGTTCAGCGGTATCAGCATCCCTCCTACCCAACCGGTTGTTGGTGAGAATGTCTTTTCACACGAGAGTGGCATCCACTCACACGGTGTAATCAAGAATGCCGCAACATTTGAACCCGGCATCATGACACCGGAAATGGTCGGGCACCGCAGGAGATTAACCCTCGGAAAACACGTGGGAAGGCATGCGGTGTACCAGATGCTTTCTGAGGTTCATATCAAACCATCAGACACGCAGCTGGATGTAATCGTCGAGAAGGTCAAAGCGGTAGCAAACAAGGGAAAACGGGTGACTGATGCTGATCTTTACGAGATCGCTGATAGCGTGATGGGCACAGAACTGAACCACAAAATGTTTGAACTTGAGGATATTGCAATCATGACGGGCAACCACGTAATCCCGACGGCGAGCGTGAAAGCAAAAGTCAATGGGAAAGAGCATGTCTTCTCCAGTGTGGGCAATGGCCCGGTTGATGCAGCACTCCATGCTATCCTGGGAATTACCCCTTCACGCCTTCAGCTCAAGGAGTTCAACATCGAAGCAATCTCCGGTGGATCAGATGCCATGTGCCACGTGACCATTGCCGTCGAGGACGAGCACGGTAAAATCTTTGATGCAAGCGGCAGCGGTGATGACATCGTGCTTTCATCGGTCGAGGCGCTGGTCAACGCGATCAACCTGATCAACCGGAAATAACGCTAATCCTTTTTTTCCGAAGATGCGCGAATCTCCCTGAGAGTAGTAAGTGCATTGTTGTAGCCATACAGTTGGGCGCGTGTGGAGAGACGGTCGATGATCTCGTCCGTTGATGCAAGATAGCGTTTCCTGAACTGTCCGCAACGGGGGCTGGAATCCAGGAAGTTATCAATCCGGTCACAGAGCTTTATCAGCGTTGCCTCGGGGGGTGCGTCAAGAATACGGCCTATGCTGTCAGACAGACGGGCTGCTTTGCCCCGGATCGTATTTTTCTTGGTCAGTGCATCAACAATGGCGATGATGTCATTTCTTTCATCTTCGGAAAAAGGAAGGTGTGCAATAAATCCTTCCGTCTGCGCAATCCATTCAGGAGAACAGTCCTCATAGATATCATGCAGCCACGCAGCTGATGATGGCTATGTGCGTCCCGCCAAACATCCCGACAAGAGCGGCAACCCGGGCCGGGTGGATGATATAAGGGGTTCTCCGGTCCTTGCGAAACTGTCCCTTATGGGCACGTGCGGCATGATCAGCAGCAGTCTTGATCGCCAGGAGACGTTGACCTGTGTCCGGGTTTGTGTGATCCGCAGCTGTCTGCATACAGAAAAATCCTGCCAGGAGTCTAAAGGTCTTTTGTTTTTTATCCGGGAAGAAAAATGAACAATTATGCAGCCGTCGGGGCACCTTTGCCCTCGATTGCCGCCTTGATCTGTGCCTGCAACTGCTCAAATTTGCCCTGCATCATCTTTTCCTGCTTTTCGAGCGACTTGATACGCAGCTCAAGTGTCTCAACCTTCTCGGAGAGTTTTGTGTTCACGACCTCTTTTTTCTTCTGCATCATTACAGTACCGACACTCATGTACATGACTGCATCATCTGGAGAATCGCTGATCTCTTCCTGAGCGCGCTTTGCCTCACGTCACTGCCATCTCGTACTGGGCTTTCTGCGAAAGGATAGTCTGCAGTTGCTGCTGTATCTGCTGGAGCATGGCCAGCTGGTTCTGCACTTTGGGTGAAAGATTGTTCATGGTTGTTACTCTTCTTACTCTATCGGTTCCAATTGATAAAAAGGATTATTCCAAAAGTCTCTGATTAAATCATCGTATAGTATATCTTTTCATGTGTTGAGTGCAAAAAACTCAAATGAAATTCTCTTAAATGGGATTATATGAGATCCTGCATCTCATCTGCGACATTTACAAGCCGAAGAACCATATTGAGGGCTGCCCGGAGTGCTGCAATATCCTGTGCCTCAACGTTGAGCACCAGCGTGTCCTCCCCTTCAAGCCAGCACCGGGTTATTGAGCGGGGATTCACTTCATCGGAAAGTTCCGGGGCCAGCGCCTGGAAAATCAGCTGCGCGTGGGATGTCGAAAACCGGAAGATCGCTTCGTGAAGTGTCACGGGATTGCCTCGCACAGGAATATGAATAAAAAAGATGATAAATATATTTTTATTCCGGCTTTTTTGCCAGATAGAATAATTAACGGGCTTTCATCTCTTTAATTGCAGCGCCACGTTCTTTGAAAAGAATACGGTGTCCACAGTATGGGCACCGGACGTTGACGTCGATCTCAACTTTCTGCTTGCACCGTGCACATTTGTACGAACTTGCCATACTCTAATCCAGAATTTATCCTTTGATCTGTTCGAGAGTCCGGTCAATTGCGCGCTGGGCAATCTTCATGGCCGGTGTCTGCGGCTGATATGCCCCACCGGCAAACTTGAACCCGCACTTGCGGCATTCCCAGATACCGGTTCCCCTGCGCTGGACAGACTGCATGTCACACTTCGGGCAGCGGTGAAGTGCTCCTGAAATTGCTTCAATATCTGCTACTCTCTTGCGTACAAATCTTCCGTACCGGCAGCCAAAACGTCCGGCACTTCCTGTTACTTTTCCTTTTGCTTTATGTGTCGAGCTTGCCATAATGGATACTCACCGATCTGTCTTCTTTTATTTGTCGTCGGAATTAATATACTTGATTGAGGATTTTTACCTGACCTTCGCCTTTTGAGAGTTTATTGATGAGATCATAGAATTCGCCCTGGATCCCGGCAGGAATGCGAACCACGCAGACCCATGAACCATCTTTCTGCCACTCATCCTTTTCCATGGTGGACCCGGCAGCGATATCCCCATAGGCTTTTGCAGCAAAATCCGCAGGAATCCGAATCGCAAGCCGGAGTTCTTCGAACCGGATTGGAAGAAGCGGTCGCAGTGCTTTGACCGTTTCTTTGACCTGTTCATCGAGATGTTTGAACGGATCGATGTTAACCCTCGCCTCTTCCATTGCCATCTCTATCCGGTGCGGGGGATGTGGGTGACCGGTCTGGGGGTTAACGGCATTCCTTGCAATAAAGGTGATCACCTGCCTGCGCTTCTCCTCAATCATGTGTTTGCGCTGTTCGGAAGTGAGATGGATCTCACCCTTCTCGATGATCCGACGTGCAATCGTGTCAAAGTCCGTGGTATGGAATACCTTTTCCAAGTGATTCATCCGATGCACGGGTTCCCCGTGACGCATTGCCAAAGACATTTAATGCTGCAACTACGTCTTCGATGTCAACCTTCTGACCCTGCCTCACCAGTGCTGCCTGGTTTGGGTCAACGAGAATCTCAAAGCGCTCTCCGAAACTCTCAAGGCGTGCTACCACGGCCTTATCGAGCGGTATCATGGGCAGTTCACTGTTTGAATTGTCCGACAAATGTGGCAACTTCTTCTTTGCTCATCTTCCGGAAAACCGGGTTCTCGCGTCCGATCACACCGATTTCGACGGTATCCACATCGAACTTGCCCTCAGTGGCGGAGTGAAGTGCCTTGAGTCCCAGAAGGATTACATCCTTGATCTCTGATTCAGGATTGTATTCCTCTTCAAAGACCTTCATTGCCGCAGGACGTCCGATACCAATACCCGTTGCCTTGTATTCCAGAAGGGTTCCGGAGGGATCGGTTTCGAAAAGACGACACTCGCCATCACTCACACCTGCAATGAGCAGCGCTGTCCCGTACGGGCGTATGCCGCCGTACTGGGTGAGTGTCTGCATGTGGTCACAGAGTTTTTTTGCGAGAGCTTCGACTTCTATCGGTTCATCGTAGGAGACGCGGTTTATCTGGCATTCTATCCGGGCCCGGTCTACAAGTGACCGCGCATCTCCGACAAGTCCGGATGATGCGACCCCGATATGTTCATCAATTTTGAAAATTTTCTCGATAGATGATGCTTCGAGGAGCTTCGAGCTCACGCGTTTATCAACTATCAGGACGACACCGTCTTTTGCCTTGATACCGACTGCAGTCGTCCCGCGCTTTACTGCCTCACGGGCGTACTCCACCTGGTAGAGCCTGCCATCGGGAGAAAAGACCGTAATCGCCCTGTCGTATCCCATCTGATATTGTGGTTGCATTATAATTCCTCCAGATCTTCTCTTGTCAAGAACAATCGGTTTGTATTTTTAAATCCCTTTTCAATTACATCAATCTTCTGACCGTTACACTGGGCTATTTGGAACAATTTTTTATCAAACATGCATTCGCGCGGAGATATTGCTTCTGGATCAGGTTTTTTTTCTCTTCGTATCTTGTCACGCAGGGTGTCGATTGTTCCCGAAGCAGCAACCATTCGCAGGGCAATATGGTTATCGCAGCAGGTTGTAATCGTGGAGAGGGCGACTGACAGGTCCTGCTCTGTTCCCCGCTTGCACCGGATGATCACATACTGACCCTCCGAAGCAACCACCGCTGACGTGATGACTGCAGCCACCACATCGCCCCAGAGAGAAGTTGTAGCATCAGATACCGCGTAATACAGATCCTTTTGATCAATCATTGTTCCCGCAGGTTCGATTTGGACTAAAAGGTACCGGCGCTTCTCTCGCAATGTGGGGGGGCGGGTACTCATCAGATCACCTTAACCGCTGGATTGGGAGGGGTGGTGATGATATCTACACCAAAAAAAGCCTTCTCAACATCGGGAATGTCCATTCCAAGGAGAGAACAAAGTCCTGCAATCTCGCGGACTGCACGCATATCCAGAATAGAACGGGCATGCGATGAGAGGGTTACTGGGAACTCAAACCGTCGCTCAAGTACCAGGATATCACGGTACCGGTGCATAGCGCGCTGGCGGGTAAAACCCCGCCCCGAAATGAGGGGCGACAGGTCAAGATCGATAGCAACACGGTTATCGGCTGCCATCTTAGCGGCCACATGATCGAATGCATTTTTATCTGCGGAATGGAGGCCTCTGAGAATATGAACCCCCTTAAGATTGATCACTGACCGGTTGAACCCGTTATCCCCGGCCTGAACTGATACAACTGCTTTATTGTTTCTCTCACGTTTGATGCGGCTTGATGAGATCTCTTACCGCAGTGTCCCGGATAAGGATTCCCGAGTATATTTCAATCCCATAAAACTCGCCAGAGGGTGTGTCAGCGGCAACAAGACGGTCAAATCCCAGAGCTTTGGCTTCCAGCGCCATCCTGCGCACCGATGAATCCCCGAAAGGGTACGGATAGACACAGGCATCGGTGATCTTCATGAAAGTAAACTTTGAGTAAAAAGAGGATAAGATTATTTGCCCTGGTTCGCGTGGGAACGGATGCTCGGGCGGGTCTTTTCAGTTCCTTTGCCCCGGGTCACTCATACCCCGTCCCTTGCGTCCGGCAGAGGTCTTGCCACGCTCTGCACGACCACGGTGGGTTGCGTTTGCCAGCCATGCAAGGTTCTTGTCAGCCCGGATTGAGGGGTGGTGGCCGTCAACCAGAATGACTTCGTAATATTTCAGCTTGCCATCCTGCCCGACCCAGTAGGAGTTGAGCACTTCCATGTTGGGGAATCTCTTTGAGGCGCGCTCCTCGGCAATACGCTGGATACTCTTTCCTGCCGTCGAGCGGTTCTTGCCCATACGTGCCGAACGGCGTGCACGGACATACCGTGATACCCTGCGGCCACCGCGGCGGACCTGCACACGTGCAACAGCAATACCCTGCTTTGCCTTGTAGCCAAGGGAACGCGCGCGGTCAATACGGGTAGGGCGTTCGAGCCGGACAACGCTGCCTTCACGGCGCCATTCCTGCATGCGGTTCCAGAGGAGTTCTTTCACTCCACTCTTTGCGGGTACTTTCCATGCCTCCCTGACGAAGGCGTACATCGATTTTACCATGGTGATCACCTAAGGTTCGGCTCACGTGGAGCTGACATTCCTTTCAACGGGACGGATCCCGTATTCCCACATACTTTAACCGGAGGGCTATTAAAGTACTCCGGCTCCGGCAACTCCAGAGAATTTGATAATTAAGTGCCCTTGCGCTTCTCAATGACCCGGATATCCTGAATACACGTAACCGGATATTGACCGTCTGCATCTTTTTCTGCTGACTTCACCATATCCCAGACCGTAAGCAACGCAACTGAAACCCCGACAAGCGCCTCCATCTCTACACCGGTCTTTCCGGTGGATTTCACCCGCACCGTTGACTTCAATGAACCCTTCACCTTCGTAAAAATCAACGGTAATCGCACTGATCGGGATTGAATGGCACATGGGGATAAGGGAGGGCGTATTTTTGACCGAAAGTGTCGCTGCAACACGGGCAGTGGAAAGAACATTTCCTTTCACGACTGTTCCCTCCCGTATTGCCTTCATTGTCTCTGGTTTCAAGAAAATTTTTCCGGCCGCGGCTGCTTCGCGGATAACATCATTTTTTGCACTGATATCTACCATCTGTGCCCGCTCATTCTGGATATGCGTAAACTCAACCATTCACTCACCATTCCTGAATAATTCCGCAGGAATCCGGTCTACAAGATCAGAAGCAAGCATACCCTCGCCCCGCTCTGCCGCAACAATCTCTCCGGCCCTGCCATTAACATACGCAGCAATACACCCCGCATCAAAAGCGGGCAGGTGACAGAGAAGTGCACCGGCAACTCCTGCAAGCACATCACCGGTACCACCCACAGTCATTGCCGGATCACCGGTGCGGTTGAACCGCACCCGCTTCCCATCAGTATATTATATCGATGCATCCTTTGAGAAGTACTGTACCCTTTATCCCGGCACCCTTTGCAGCCAATGCACGTTCTTTTGTATCATCAGAAAGTTTGATCCCGGTGATTCGGGTAAACTCCCCCGCATGCGGAGTATAGAGGGTCTCATTCTTTGCAACCGGCAACGGGAGCCGTAGAGCATCCGCATCAATCACTGCCTTTTTGCAGTGGGGTGCGACGGCTCGAATCACTTCATGACTCCCAGTACCCAGCCCGTTCCCGCAGATGACCACATCAGCACGTCTGGCAAGAACAATCAGCCGTTCGATATGGTTCTCACCTATCCGCTCTCCATCCAGTCGTTCATAGATCAAATCGGGAATAGGCTCAAAGACCGGGGATGCGATCCGTACGATATCCGCACCCGCCCGCAGCGCACCAAGCCCGGCCAGATAGGGGGCACCCTGATACGGTCCGCCACCGATAACCAGTACTTCTCCCCCGGCCCCTTTGTGTGCCTTACGTCCCCTGGCAGGAAGAAGGGTGAGTTCCCCGGGACCAACACAGCACTCCGCTTCAAGGGGAATGCCAATATCAACCACCGTAGATCCCTGAATCTTTGCCCGGTGGAATGCGCAAATCCGGTCCGCCCGCATTCCCGGAGTGGGGACATCAGCAGCGATGATCTGTGCTGTGGATGCATTCGCCATCTCGACGCAGGTAGAGAGTGGTTCTTTCAGGGAACCCGTTGCACCAATACCGAGCAGGGCATCGATAATCACATCAGCATGCTCAAACAGGGAACACATTGCCACAAGATCGTCACGGCACTGGAACGGGTGAAGGGTAACACGGCAGCGTTTTAATGCTGCGAATTGGTGCTCACAGGCACCGCTCCTTTTTCCGGAATCGAGATAACAGACATCTGTCCTGACTCCCCGCTGGAGATGACGGGCGGCCACCATCCCGTCACCACCATTATTGCCTTTACCGCAAAGGACGAGAACCCGTTTGGGACTGAGGGCAAGTGCCATATCAGCAAGTGCACGACCTGCACTCTCCATCAACTGGAGCTCGGTAACACCCAGTGCTATCGCATTTACATCCACTGCACGCATTCTGGCAGGACTGATGATCCCCGTTCTCCAGAAACCCTTCTGTCAGTTCCGGTTGCATTCCAGAGCACACTTCATGTGTATGAACTCCCTAAATAATAGGCAATGGGTTTTAGTGATGATGTCAAAGCAGTCGCAGAACAGATCGCGGCAGCACCGGAAATAACCATCATCTCCCACATCGATGCGGATGGGATAGCATGTGAGGCAATCCTTTCGCAGGCAATCTCCAGACGGGGGATAACGGTCAGGTCTGTTTTTGTCCGGCAGCTTGAACCATTAACCATGCCACAGATCCCTTCCGATGCATCACTCAAAGTCTTCACCGATCTTGGTGCCGGTCAGCAGAATCTTCTTTTTGAGCGTGGGTTACGGGAAAAAGAAGTCGTGATCATCGACCACCATGTGAGTCAGCCTTGTGAACGGCAATACACGCAGGTGAATTGCCTGCCTTATGGTCATTCGCGAATGAGTGCTGCCGGTGTTTCCTATTTCGTGGCAAAACGAGCTGGACACCATAAACATTGATCTTGCCAAGCTCGCTATCGTTGGTAATGTCGGCGATATGATGGCACGGGAAAAGTGCGGACTGGTGGGTCCCGCACGTGACGTTATCGTTGAAGACGGTATGCGACACCAATCGGTTGAAGTGCGTAAAAAGGATCTCAACTGCTACGGCACTGCAACACGCCCGCTTCACCTCTCACTTGCGTATAATGATGACCCTTTCATCAAAGGGCATCAGCAACAATCCTGAAGGGGCACGGCAGTTCTTAAAACGCCTTGGGATCCGGCAACAGCATGAAAACGGACGTTGGTTTGTATGGGAAGAGATCCCGGTGGAAGATAAAAGGACAATCATCTCCGCACTTGCTGAGCAATTAATCGCCAATGGGGAATCGGTTGACCGGCTCCTTGCAGAAACATATGGGTTCCCTGATGAAATCCCCAGGACTCCGCTGCGGAATGCACAGGAATATGCAACAATGCTCAATGCCTGCGGACGATGGTCAAAACCACAGGTTGGCGGTGCAATTCTCCGTGGAGACCGTGGTATCGCGTACCGTGATGCCGAACATATGCTCAACAACCACCGGGCAATTATCCGCAACCTGCTCCAGTATATTATTGATACCGGTGTTAAAGAGACTGGAAAACCTCCAGTGGATCCACGTTGGCGGGCGGTATCCTGACACGATTGTTGGTATAGGTGCCGGAATGGCACTCTCGAAACTCAACAGCAAAAAACCCATTCTGGTCATGTGCGAAGTGCCCGAGGATACCAATCTGACGAAAGTATCAATGAGGACAAATGAACGGGTAGTAGAAAAGGGAGTCGATCTCCAGCAGGCACTCAGTGATGCATCTGCAGAATATGGTGGAGGGGGCGGGGGGCACAAGATCGCGGCGGGGGCATATATCCCCAAAACGGCTGAAAAGGAGTTTGTGAATCGTGTCAACAGGATACTCGGAGAACAGTTCGCTGCGGCGAGTCCAGACAATCGCTGATTACCAGTTCGGCGAGAGGTGCAGGCATCGGGCTTTTTCCCGAAGACTGTACGTTTATCTTCTCAACTACAGGGAGAATCCGCCAAATCCTTTTTAGGGGTGTGCGCCTTGCAACGGTCCGGGCCTCGGACGGCAGGTTGACACTCGGCATCGAAGGGGCAAAACGTCTCCAGGACAATGCTCCCAGCACCAGGATACCGTGTGGTTATCCGTGATGATGTCGCGGAGTTTGTGGCACAAGGCAAGAATGCCTTTGCAAAACATGTTGTCGCAGCAGACCCGGCAATCCGCGCGGGGGATGATGTGCTCGTAGTTGCAGGAAATGACCGGTTGATAGCCTGCGGGGCTGCGGTAGTTTCAGGCACGGAGATGCTTGCATTTAATTATGGAGTAGCAGTAAGAGTACGGCAGGGTAGTGAGAAAAATGCTTCCGGGAAATATCAATCCACGCCAGATGAAGGCGATGATGAAGAAGCTCGGCATGCAGGTCGAGCAGATTGAAGACGTGCAGAGTATTGTCATCAAGACACCGAAGGGCAATTATATCTTTGATTCGGCCGAGGTTTCAGCGATGACCATGCAGGGAACCACAACATACCAGGTCGTCGGCGATATCCGGTTTGAACCGGCAGCACCCGATATCCTCAAAGAGGATATCACCATGGTGGCTGCCCAGGCAAACGTCTCTGAAGAGAAGGCAAAAGAAGCCCTCGTTGCGACAAAAGGCGATATCGCAGAAGCGATCATGCGCCTCTCCAGCTCATGATCGAACCGGGCGATCGTGTACTTCTCGTTGGTGAAGGCAGGGAATTTTTTGTCAAAGCCGGGCCGGGCACGCTCTCGACCGATAAGGGACAGCTTGATCTGGCCATCGCTGGTGGGAGCATCCGGCGGGGACATCCTGACCACCCATAACGGTTCGAAGTTCACGGTCCGCATACCCCGACCGACCGATTTTTTCACGTATGGCAAACGGTCAGGTGCCCCGATGCTGCCCAAGGATATCGGGCTTGTCATTGCGTATACCGGCATGAACCACAACGACGATGTGCTCGATGCCGGTACCGGTAGCGGGATTGCTGCGATCTACTTTGGCGGTGTGGCAAAAACCGTCAAAACCTATGAGATCCGCCCGGAGTTTTCCACGCTCGCGATGAAGAACATCACCGAGTCAAAACTCACCAATGTGGAAGCGGTTGCCGCAGATTTCCTTGCTGCGGAAGGGATGTTATGATGTGGTGCATCTCGATCTGCAGATCCAGCCCGAGCATATGAACATGCATATTCTCTGCTGCGATCCGGCGGATATCTTGCGTGTTACACCCCGTTTTTAGAGCAGATGGCAATTGTAGTGGATGCGGCAACCGGGCTGTTTGGCGAGGTGCACACCCACGAGCTGATCGAGCGGGAGATGACCCGGTCAAAGAGGGGGACACGGCCTTCCACAAGTGTTTGCCATTCGGGATATGTCACGATTGCACGGAAATAAAGGAATTTTTTTATGAGATAATCTGGTGACTGTTTTTGTCACCTCTTCCGATTCCCTTGTACACAAATCCCTGATTATATAAAGGAATCAGGATCTATGATATTCCGGCCATCGATAATTACCGGATGTGCTTTTCCGGAAGAGTTTCCTGATCGTTTTCGGATCCAGGTTTTTGTACTGGTTGTGCCCGGCAAAGATAACAATGGCATCCGCACCTTTCATCGCATCATCAAGGTTCTGGAGCAGGGGAACACCGGAATAAGCCTCTACATAGGGATCATGAACATTTACCGTTGCACCTGCCTGAATCAAGTTGATCCCGGTACGGTTCTGCAGGAGTGTTCCGCGTATCATCAGAATTGGCGAGAAATGCCCAGCCAAGAATTGCAACCTTTGCGCCTTTTAGGAGATCGACCCGCACGTTTCAGGGCATCCATGGTGAGATGGAACATATGAGTGGGCATGAAATCATTGATGTGCCGGGCAAGCACATAGAGCGACGGCTCGTTTGACCGGGTAATCCAGCAGGTCCTTTCCCAGAACCTGGACACCCCGTTCAAGATGGTAGGTATCCTTTGTCAGGCAATGTCCCCCGACACCGGCACCCGGCCAGAGCATCGCTCTGGTAATCCCTTCACCCTTGAGGCTGTCGATACCAGTCCGGACATCGTAGACATTGATCCCCATCGCCTCGCAATAGAGTGCCAGCTCGTTGATCGCAGCGAGTCTGGAGATCCCGGAAGGTATTCTCTGCAGTCTTGGTCACTTCAGCGGCGGTTGCTGACATCGGGATAACTTTTCCCTGGGTCAGTACGGGGGAATACAGTTCAGTTGCCCTTTGGTACTCATCTCGTCAATTCCACCGACAATCCGGTCATGTTCCCGGATATTCCGCAGCAGTCTTCCTACCATCACCCGTTCGGGTGCATGTGCAAGAGCGAAATCAACACCCGCCTTAAGGCCGGACTCCTTTTCAAGGAGCTCGCGGGCGATCCCGATGGTAGTCCCGGGCGTGATCGTGGATTCCAGCACCACGAGCATGCCGGGCTTGAGGTAAAGGCCCACATTCTTTATTCCCTCCATCAGGGCAGAGAAATCCGGCAGCAGGTCTTCCTTGTTCAGAAACGGTGTCTGGATCGAGAGAGTGACCGCGTCGAGTTCTGCGATCTTGGAGAAATCAGAGGTGCAGACAAACTTCTGTGCAGCAGTCACTTTCTGCAACAGTTCTTCAAGCCCCGGCTCTTCACCTTTCAGGGGACTTTCACCCCGGTTCAGCATGGCGATTTTGTAGCCTGATGAAGAGGAGTCCCGCTGGAACCCGTAGACAAAATCAAATGCAGGGGAATCTGCAAAGAGAGCTGCTGCAGGAATCCCCACATAACCCATGCCGAGAACACCAATCTTTTTGATAGGCCCTCGTTTCCGTATCAATGCGTCAAGTGTCATTGTCACATTCACTTCCCGATTCACATGGCAGAACTGATTTTTTCACAGAACTCAAGGTTACGGATTGCCTGTTCCGGGGGGATCAGGAACGGCCGGTTCTTGTCCACACAGTCGATAAACGTTTCCAGTTCGCGTTTCAGCGGTTCGACCGTGTTGACCATCACTTTCTCGATGATATTTTCCTGCACGTATCGTTCCGCTTCGACATGGTACTGACCGGGTTTGCGGTGGATGGTAACTTCCTGAGTCATGAAATTACCTTCAATGGTGAACTCTTCGTCCTCGACATAAAATATGCCGGATCTTCTTTGATGCTTTCCGGCTTGCTGACAGTGAAACCGGGATGTCATTGCAGTTCATCAGAACACTCATCACATCCGCATTACCAACGCTGTGAATATCGCTGGGATCCGGGAAGAATACATTCAGGAGGATATCGATATCATGAATCATCAGGTCTTCAACAACGGAACTTCCGGTTATCCGTGCCGATGCGGGATTATGCCGTTTCAACTCCATATACAGGGGATTTTTCACGATCTTTTTAATCTCTGCAACGATCGGGTTGAACCGTTCGATATGCCCGACCCCGATGGTAATACCTTCCGGTGCTGTTTTCATCAGCTGTTTGGCTTCATCAGCTGTTGCACAGATTGGTTTTTCAATAAGTACGGATTTTTTCTTCGCAAAAACCTGCCCGACGACCCCTGAGTGGAACTGTGTCGGCACAACAACGCTGACTGCATCAGAATTATCAAGGAGTTCGCTGATTGATTCATACACGGTTGCGCCGTGTTTTTCACCAAGGGCTTTTGCAGCCGGGGTATTCACATCATAAATACCCAGTGAATCCACACTTTTTAATTCTGAATACACACGGACATGGTTTTTTCCCATTGCTCCGACACCGATTACACCAACATCCATTCATTTCACCCGGTTGATGGCATCACAGATATACGCAAGCTCTTTCTGGTCAAGCAACGGGTGAACCGGGATGCTCAGCACGGAAGATGCAAGACTGGTCGATACGGGACAGGAATCGGGTTCGTTAGCACGGGCATAGACTGGCTGGTGATGGATCGGGATAGGGTAGTGCACTGCCGTTCCGATCCCTTTTAACCTTAAGATATTCCATAAAATCAGCACGCTTCATAGGAAATTCATCGGTCAGCCGGATCACGTACTGGTGATACACATGGTGCATACCCGGTGCAACAACCGGAGTGATAAGCCCTTTGACCGAGATATGAGTATCAAAATACTCTGCGTTTTTCCGGCGTCGCGTATTGAACTTCTCCAGTTTTTTCAGCTGTACAAGCCCGATTGCGGCAGCCACATCAGTCATGCGGTAATTATACCCAATCCGGGTATGGAGGTATTTCTCGCTCTGCCCATGGTTGATAAGCAGGCGAAGGCGTTCGTTCAATGCCTTTTCGCTGGTCGTAACCATACCCCCCTCCCCGGTGGTCATGTTTTTTGTTGCATAGAATGAGAAACAGCCCATGTGCCCCAGAGCCCCGGCCTTTTCCCCATTACACATCGCACCCTTGAGCCTGTGCAGCATCCTCTATTAATGTCAGGTTATGCGATTCGCAGACCTGTTTTATGCCCTGTACATCGAATGGCTGGCCGAAGAGATGCACGCCGATAACCGCTTTTGTCTTTGGGGTTATTTGATTCTCAACCTGTGCCGGGTCAATGTTGAATGTCTTCTCATTTACATCAACAAAGATCGGCTTTGCCCCGGTCATTGACACAGCCGATGCAGTAGCGAAAAATGAAAACGAAGGAACAATAACTTCGTCCCCCTGACCGATGTCTGCAGCAAGCAGCGCAGCATGGAGTGCGGCTGTACCATTATTTATCGCAACTGCATGCGTTGTGCCGCAATAATCCGCAAAATTTTTCTCGAATTCCGCAACTCGCTCTCCGGCAGCCAGCATGCCGGATTCCAGCACAGCGGTAACCGCAGAGATCTCATCCTGACCAATGGCCGGTCGCGCAACAGGTATCTGCACTAAAATTCACCCTTTAAATTTTGATTGTTTCAATAAAAATGCGTAATGATTGGATAAATATCATTCCTGTAGGAGAACGCGGATTGTTCATGTTTCCAGATTTCATTCGGACCATTCGGTCAGCTCATCCAAAAGATAGGTAATTAGAACAGGAACATCCAATTATCGTACGAACGAACCGGGAGGGGTGAAAACGCGACATCTCATATCCATTGGGGATTTTGATCGGAACGAGATCGACAAACTGCTGGACCATGCGCGGCAATTAGATCGGGAAAAATATGATAAGAATGCCCTGTACGGAAAAATCCTCGCCACACTTTTCTTTGAGCCAAGTACAAGGACACGGATGTCGTTTGAATCCGCAATGGCACGGTTGGGGGGTACTTCACTTTCTGTCGGAAGCGTTGAAGCATGCTCTATAGCTAAGGGAGAGACGCTTGCCGATACGAGTCCGTGTAGTAAGCGGGTATGCGGATGCAATTGTGATCCGGCACCCGAAAGAGGGAGCAGCGAGACTTGCTGCTGAATTTTCCACCGTCCCGGTAATCAATGCCGGGGATGGTGCAGGTCAGCACCCCTCCCAGACTCTTCTTGATCTGTACACTATCCGCCAGTCAATGCCCATCGATAAAATTGATGTGGCACTTATCGGTGACCTCAGATATGGTCGCACTGCACATTCACTGGCCTCTGCACTCTCGCTTTACGATGTACGACTGCATACCATCTCCCCAAAAGGACTTGAACTTCCTGCGACCCTTGCAGCTGAGCTTTCAGATAAGGGAATGGAGATTGTTGAACATGACGATCATCAATGAAGTAATCAGTGAGGTGGATGTCCTTTATGTCACCCGCATCCAGCGGGAGCGTTTCCCTGACTCGGCATCCTACTTTAACGTAGCATCAAGTTATCGCATCACCCCGGAACTTCTTTGTGGTGCACGAAACCATCTTATCATTCTCCATCCCCTCCCCCGGGTGGATGAGATAGACCCGAGGGTCGACGAATTGCCGTACGCACGTTACTTTGAACAATCGCGGAACGGAGTTCCGGTACGGATGGCCATGCTCATGCGGGTGATGCAATGAAGAAAACCGAGACAACTGAAAATGAAGGGCTCCTTGTCCGGCGGATCAAGAACGGGACAGTGATCGACCATATCGATGGTGGCGAGGCACTCAATGTCGTGAAGATCCTTGGAATCACCGGTACGACGCAGGAAGCTCTTTCGATCGCAACCAATGTTCCGAGCAGGAATATGGGGTGTAAGGATATCGTCAAACTTACCAACCGTGAACTCTCAAAAGAGGAGGTCGACCGGATTGCACTCATTTCACCACGCGCAACTATCAATATCATAAGGAATTTTAAAGTATGTGAAAAGAAGGGGGTTGAGATCCCGACACTTATTGTAGGGATCGTCCGGTGCCCCAATCCGGGATGCATCTCCAATACGAACGAACCTATCCAGAGCAAATTTGATGTGCTTCCAAAAGGGCTCCATTGTTACTATTGTGACTGGGTTATCTCAAAGGATCTGACCAGTCATATAATCTGAATTTTTTTTTCTATCCCTGCTCCGCTCCACATCCATAGAGAAGCGGTGACATTAATACTTTTATTAAAAAAACCTGTAATTTTAAGAGAAATATACAAATATTCGTTGTTTATTGCGAATAGAGTTAAGAGGAATGTTAATATATAGAGTGTTGTAAATATGACTGGTTTATAATGATCATGAAAAGAAAAAATTGCGGATTTTATGCAGCCATTACCGTGCTGCTCTTCGCATTGCTGATACCAGGAGCATGTGCCTCCATCAGTGCGCAATCCGGTTATATCACTGTCGGTCTGGCACCTGTTGCCGATTTTGATGCGCTTTACGCATATAACACAGTACCGGCTACGGTCGCATTCCGGGATCATTCAACCGGCACCACGCCACTGAACTATCTCTGGCAATTTGGAGACGGTGCAACATCAACCGAGCAAAATCCCTCACATATCTACATCCGCAAGGGCTTGTATACCGTCAAACTCACCGTCACGAATGCTTACGGATCCAGCAGTGAAACAAAAGAGAATTATATCGCAATCGGACTTGCTCCGAAGGCCGATTTTTCGGGAAAGCCTACAGTGGGAAATACTCCTCTTGCAGTAGCGTTTACGGATCGATCAACCGGTTACCCGACTTCCTGGATCTGGAACTTTGGAGACGGCAAGGGATCATCTGAACAGAACCCGGTACACACGTACTGGACGAGCGGGGAGTATACCGTGACTTTGACTGCCTCCAATGAATATGGTACATCAGATACCACAAAGGCGTACTTCATTCAGGTAATACCGCCGCTGAAATCCAGGTTCGTTGCTGATCCCAGGGAGGGAAAAGTCCCCACTGGTCGTAAAATTTACCGACGTATCGACAGGAAATCCTGAATCATGGGTCTGGAATTTTGGTGACGGCAGCACGTCAACGCAGCCAAATCCTGTCCACACCTATTCCTCACCGGGTGCGTTTCATGTCAATCTTACCGTGACCCGCGGGTTCAATAAAGACAGTACAAGCCAGACTATTACCACTGGTGGAGTGCCAGCGACCGATTTTGTTGCAGACAGTACTACAGTCAGTGTCAATACTCCTGTTCACTTTACCGACAAAACGCTCAATTCACCAACCTCATGGTCATGGGATTTCGGTGACGGTGTTACCTCAACCGATCAAAACCCCACCCATGCATATCCGGTGAAGGGGATTTACACAGTTATCCTGACTGCGACAAATAATAACGGGAAAGATACCGAAAGAAAAGCGAATTATATTACGGCTGGTGTCGTCCCGATTGCAGATTTCATCACGGAAATTCCGTCATACCAGCAGGGAACACGGGGGCAGTATGTCCGGTTCATCGATACCTCCGCTGGGTAACCCCACTTCCTGGTCCTGGGACTTTGGAGATGGCCAGAGTTCAAGCGAGCAATATCCCCCACTACACCTTTATTCCAAGGACGGCTCGTATACGGTATCATTGACCGTGAAAAATATCTTTGGTCAGGATACAGAGGTAAAGAGCAACATTATCACGGTTAAAGAAGGTCCACGGGTTGACTTCAAAGCTGACAAAACACGGGTGAGTGTGAACCAGTATATTCACTTCACGGATCTGTCAACAAACTCTCCCTCCGACTGGAAATGGGATTTCGGTGACGGGACTGCTGGAACCGGACAAAACCCGGACCATGTATACCGCCAGCCGGGCATGTACGATGTTACCCTGATTGCGTCAGATGCCTACACTACAATCAGTCATACGAAGAAAAATTACATCACGGTGGTAAATACCCCGCAAGCTGACTTCAGGGCAGATCAGACCAAAGGGATTACCCCGTTTACCGTGAAATTCACTGATATATCAACAGGAAATCCAACGAGATGGAAATGGGATTTCGGGGATGGTGCAACGTCAGCCGAAAAGAACCCCACACATATTTATTCTACCTCAGATGCCTCGTCAACAAACAAGTTCACGGTGACCCTGAGCGTATTAAACGCATATGGAGAAGATACCGTAAAGAAGACTGATTACATTACCGTAACCCAGAAGCCCATCGCTGAATTCACTGTAGATAACCGACAGGGTAAGGCACCTTTTATTGTGAAATTCCGCGACATCAGCGCCGGAAATCCCACCACGTGGAATTGGGAATTCGGTGATGGAACCGGCTCTTCAGAACAGAACCCGACACACGTGTACCCGTTTGAAGGATCGTATGATGTCCGGCTTACCGTTGCGAACCAGTATGGTTCAGACAGCATCTACAAGACGGGAAGTACCTCCCAGCGGGGGAATGCTGTGCCAATTCCTTTAACGACAACTACAATATCAAAACCAATCGCAACCCCCGTGACACCAGTACAACCTGACATAACAACCGTACCAGTTCTTCCAACCGCTACGCAGGCCCCGTTATCCCCCGTTGTAACCGTGGGTGCATCAATCATTGGAATAGTCGCGATCGCAATTGCAAAACGGAAATAATTACTTTTTTTATTTGAGGGTAACTCACCTTCATCTGAGGGATTATCAGAAAATATGTACATTCCCCAGGTCTGATAGGTACCTTTACACTATTTTCTGGTATCGGGCATGAAAGCGGAATCAACTACCTTTTTTACCACTCCTTAAAAAATCACACATACCTGACCAGTCCGGATAATTATTCTGAAGAACTGCTTATTTAATCCCGATCGCTCACAGGGATTTCCTCCCTCCGGTAGGGCTTCCTACAAATAGGATACCTCCAAAAAAAGTCACTATCGCAATAAGTGCGAGAGGCAGTAAGACTGGGGACTGTAAGAGTTTACTGAAAGTCACTTCAGCAGGTGTCCGTGGACATCAATCTCGCCACGGTATATCCGTGTACTTGATATCCAGCGTCCATCCTCGGCAAGAACGCAACTGATCTGGTGAATATCTACCTTCTTATGTCCTTTTTCACGCCGCAATTTGTTGATCTCGACAGCCTACTTTGAGCGTTTCTTCAGAAACGATAAGAGCGTCAAAGTCTGCATCAATGGCTGAGCCGTATCGATCATTCAGAGGCTCGACCACCCATTGGGTTGAATGGATAGCAGGGGAGATATATCGCTCGAGATCTGCTTTCCGTGTGGCAAACGGGCGTATTGGATGGGTTTTGTGGCTTGCAAACGAATCACTCGTAAGGCCGATCACCACATGACCATCTGGTCCAGCGATTTCGAATGAGCGGGTCAGGAGGCGTTTATGCCCGTCGTGAAGAGGATCAAAAGTGCCCCCTACCATAACCTTCATACAGTTTGATTCTTAATTTCCTATGTTATTATGCATATGGATGTTCAGATCTCCGGCCTGCCGCTTTTTGTAGCCGGCAATGCAACGGTCATTGGCGATGTCACTGTCGGAAAACAGGTAGGAATCTGGTTTGGCGCTGTTATCCGGGCTGACAGGGACCGGATTGTGATCGGGGACAGGTCGAATATTCAGGATAATTGCGTAGTGCATACAAGTAAAGGATTTCCGGTCACCATTGGTAATGACGTATCGGTCGGGCATGGGGCGATCCTGCATGGCTGCACGATTGGCAACAGGGTGCTGGTCGGTATGGGTGCGATCATCATCAATGGTGCCAGGATAGGTGACGGATCAATCATCGGAGCAGGTGCCGTGATCACGGAAGGCAAGGATATCCCGCCGAACTCTGTAGTTGTCGGTGTGCCGGGAAAGATTGTCAAACTGGCGGATCAGGTCCAGCAGCAGCACATCCTCAATAACGCGATTTCCTATGTCGAACTTGCCAAGGAGTATGCCCACCATGGGTGATGTCGTTGTCATAGGTGCCGGTATTGCCGGAATCCAGGCTGCCCTGGATATTGCCGATCACGGTATCCATGTGCACCTGATTGAACGTGAACCATCAATCGGCGGGCATATGGCACAGCTGGATAAAACATTTCCGACAAACGACTGCTCGATGTGCATCCTCTCCCCAAAGATGGTTGACGTTCAGCGTCACCCGCATATTACCATGTATACCTGTGCAGAAGTTGAAAAGATTGAAGGATCAGTCGGTCACTTTTCCGTGACTATTAAAAAACATCCACGGTACGTGGATGAATCAACCTGTAACGGGTGCGGTGACTGCATTCAGATCTGCCCTGTTGAAGTGTACAACCGGTTCGATGCAGGAATTGGTGTCCGAAAAGCGATCTATAAACCACAGCCACAGTCTGTTCCGGATATTGTAATAAAGGACCCGGAACACTGCATTGAATGCGGACTCTGCTACGATGCCTGCGGCCTGGGTTCGGTTCTCCATGAGGACACCGCAAAGGAGATCACCATTCATGCGGCAAGTATCGTGATCAGCACAGGTTATGCAGTGTTTGATGCAATGAACAAGCCGCAGTTCGGTCACCTTCTGCTCCCCGATGTGATTACGAGCCTCGAACTGGAGCGTATGATCAACGCAAGCGGGCCAACCGGAGGAAAAATCAAACGCCTGAGCGATGGTGAAGTTCCACAGACTATAGTCTTCATCCAGTGCGTGGGTTCCCGGGATATGACCATTAACCGCCCGTACTGTTCCTGCGTCTGTTGCATGCAGGCGATCAAAAACGCGATACTGATCAAGGAGAAAAACCCTGAATCGACATAATCATCTGCTATATGGACATCCGGTCCTACGGCAAGGGGTACGAGGAATATTATGAAAGGGCAAAAGCACTGGGGGTCAGATTCCTGCGGGGTATGCCTTCTGATGTGCTTGCTGACCGGAATGGCATGACCCTACAGGTTGAGAATTCTGAAACTTCAGAAGTTCAGGTGCTCCATCCGGATCTTGTCGTGCTGTCAGTGGGCATCGGGCCGGCAGAAAAAACCGGGGAGATTGCAGAACGATTCGGTATCCCGCTCGAAGACACCGGGTTCATCAAACCCGTGCATGATGCTGTCGATACTGTTGCAACGTTGCGCCCGGGTATCTACGTTGCAGGGACCGCTACAGCACCAAGAGACATCCCGGACAGCGTTGCATCCGGAGGATCAGCAGCAATGCGGGCATATATAGATGCAATCAGGACGCGATCAGTGTGAACGAGACTGCCACCCTCTGGTGGGATAAGGGGACTGAAAGCATCCGCTATATTGACCAGACACTCCTTCCCGAGAAATACACGATTGTTGAATGCCGGAGCATCGGGCGACTGGCAACAGCAATTAAACGGCTTGAGATACGTGGGGCTCCCGCACTTGGTGTTGCGGGGGCATATGGCATTGCGCTCGCAGCCCGGGTCTGCGAAAAAAACGAGGTAAATGCATTTTTTTCTGAGGTGCATAAGGATGCGGAGATCCTGCGGGCAACCCGCCCGACTGCGATTAACCTTGGCTGGGGAATTGACCGGGTGCTCTCAAAAATTCTCCCTGTTCAGGATATTGATTCTCTACGCAGGATTGCCCTCACTGAAGCAGAAGCAATCGCCAGCGAAGATACTGCATGCTGCCATATGATTGGCGACCATGGTGCTGCCCTGCTTCCCGATACCTGCACCGTACTCACCCATTGTAATGCCGGCTCACTTGCCTGTTCTTCATGGGGTACGGCACTGGGGGTGATCCGTTCTGCAGTCAATGGGGGTAAACAGGTAAACGTGATCGCGTGTGAGACCCGCCCGTTACTTCAGGGTGCCCGTCTCACCGCATGGGAATTGCTCCGGGACGGAATTGATGTAACGGTAATCACCGATTCCTCCGCAGCACACCTGATGCGCACGGGCGCCATCGATGCTGTTGTTGTAGGTGCAGATCGCATCACTCGCGATGCAGTCTTTAACAAGATTGGCACCTACATGCATGCGGTCTGCGCCCGCCATCACAACATTCCCTTCTACGTTGCCGCACCACTCTCGACATTTGATACCCGGAAATCGGAACGGGATGTGATCATCGAGGAACGCGGCAGGGAGGAAGTGACGACAATGGGCTGCCGGATATATGTCCCTGACGCTGCCGGAGTGAAGAATTATGCATTCGATGCAACTCCCATGAAACTTGTCACCGCGATCATCACCGAAAAGGGGGTGCTGCATCCACCCATTACCATCGACTCAATCTTATCCTTTAAGAGTACAAAATAAACCTGCGATAGCGTAACCTGACAGCAATGGATTTCGATTTTCTCACCTGGAATAACCTGATATATCTTATCGGGGAAATAACGGTCATCGTTATCTTCGGAGCTCTGCTCACGGCCTTTATTCTTGTCATCATATCCTTCTATTCCATAAAGAAAGGCAGGTTGTATTTTCCCACACTGATCAAGTCAGGACTTGTCTTCTTCGAAGGTCTGATGAAGGCATTCTTCCGTCTTCTTGGTCTTGAAGACCGTGAGATGCTCTCCTTTTTAATCAAACTTCATAACACCATGAACACTGCGGATTTCGAACGCATCCCGGTTTCAGAACGGGCAATCTTCATGCCCCAGTGCCTGCGCTCATCGAAGTGTCCCGCCCACCTCACGCCGGAAGGTTTGAAGTGCCGGAGCCTGCGGGCAGTGCACTGTTGGTGAAGCACGGATGATTCTTGAAAAAATGGGTTACCGGATTTTTATCGTTCCCGGCTCTTCATTTATCAAGCGGATGGTAAAAAAGTATCGCCCGAAAGCGATCATCGGTGTCGGTTGCCTGGCCGAAGTGAAAGAGGGTATCGATATGGCAGACAAGATGGGACTCGTCGTGATGGGTGTTGTTACCTTAAAAGAAGGATGTGTCGAGACACTTGTCAACTGGTCAGATATCTACGAAGTGGCAACGCTGGGAATTGATCCGGCATCAATTCCCGAGGACCTTCATATTCTTACCGATTAATTTCCCGCTTTTTATCCTGCCGTGGATGATGATCGTATCATTGCTCGTAACATCCCCGACATGGACACCCGTGCGCAGGATGACCTTTCCTCCTGCCTTCACTGAGTGAACAGCTGCATGATCGAGAATAGTAACATCCCCATGTGCCACGAGCGGCCCTTTGATCCTTGACTGGCTTCCGATAATCGCATTCCAGCAGTTTACATCAAGCGCAACGCTGGACCGCGGACCCAGTTCAAGGGTTCCCGTAACCAGGAGGCGTCCCCAGAAATGAGTGTGGGCAGGCACGATGAAATTCCCGTCAATCTTCACATTTCCTTCGAAATACGCCCCTTTTTGTGCAAAGAAGGTATTGCCTTTCTGGATAACTGTTGGCATTACTCCCTCAAGGTAAGTTGAGGAATGATCAGGGGATAAACCTGTTGCTCGGTTTACTACTTCTTTTATCATTGTATCATAGAAAAACTGCAGATAGTGTAAACACGACAAGCGAGGCAAACATCCCGGCTTTCAGGAGTGAAGATGCCTTTGATGCTTTCACACACGCGGGTGTTTCACAGTTCAGCCCTCGCAGCGCTGCAATGATAATGATGATATCGACTGCAATGATCCCGCCGAGATACCATGCACCCCACCAGAGATAAGGAATAAAACTTGCCACAACTGCAAGAACAGTTGTAATAAGGGCAAACTCTGTTGTTTTTTTAATACCGATCCGGATTGGTAGCGTATCGGCTCCTCCTGCCTTGTCACCTTCAACATCCTCTGCATCTTTCAAGAATTCACGGGAAAGCATGGCAAAGAAGGTGATTGCAGCAATCGGGATCATATGGACAAGCCCGTCCCAACCGTTGAATGCTCCGCCAAACAAAAAGATGCTTGCCGAAAGGTACGCAACAGCAATGTTGCCAATCAACGGCATGCTTCTTGAGTTTTGCTGCATAGGCAATCAGAAGAAGCGAGTTGAAGATTGTGATACCTATACAGAGGGGATTGGTAAAAAAACTCACGAGGATCCCCGCAAGGAACAGCGTAACGGCAAATCCCCGTGCGGCTCCTCTGCTGACTGCCCCGGAAGGAATCGGACGATCAGGACGGTTGATTGCATCGATTTCAGCATCGAAAAAATCATTGATCACATTCCCGGCGGCAGTGATCAGGGCGACAATAACAAAAAGGAGAAGGGACTCAGGAATCACCGTTCCGGTGTGCAATCAGGTAAGCAACGATGGCTGCAAGACCGGCGACGATTGAATTTATCGGGCGGGTGATGGTAATAAAACCTGCTAGCCTCATTGGTTATCAGATCTGATTGAGGAAGTATTAAAATGCACTAAAAAGAGGGGAACATACGTCATTTACACGGGCGAGGGGGGATTTGAACCCCCGGCATTCAGCTTAGGAGGCTGACGCTATGTCCGGGCTAAGCCACTCGCCCTGCCCATACCAATTGTGGAGGAATATGTATAAGTTTTGCGCGCTGCAACAATACTCTCGCAATGGATTTAATCGAGACAACGGAAGGAAAAACCACGTTTTTTGTCCCGGTTCAGGATGCAGCGACACAGTTTCCTCCCGGAACAGCCCCGATCTTTTTCAACCGGCGGATGGAACTGAACCGTGATGCCACCGTCCTGCTCGTCTCGATACTCAAACCATCAGACTATCTTGATGCCATGGGAGCATACGGGAGTCCGCGGGCTGCGGGTGGCAAATGAATGTGGCATTCCGGTTACGATCAATGACCGTGAGCCCGAAGGGAATCGACCTGATCACGCATAATGCAAACCGGGCGAACCTGCCGGTTGAGATTGTGCAGCGGGATGCGAACGCCCTGCTTTCAGAACGGTCATTTGATGCTGTGGATCTTGATCCGTTCGGAACACCGGCGATGTATATTGATGCTGCGGTCAGGGGCACCCGCAGGTTTCTCTTTGTCACTGCTACCGATACCGCTCCCCTATGCGGAGCGCACCTGAAAGCAGGGAAACGCCGGTATTTTGCACAACCGATGAACACCGAATATCACGGTGAAGTAGGGCTGCGTATCCTGCTCGGGTTTGTTGTCCGTGAAACGGTGAAGTACGACCGGGGGGTTGAACCACTCTTCTGTTTTGCCCATGCAGCATTTTGTCCGGCTCCACCTCCGGTTACTCCGCGGAGCCAGTGCTGCTGATGATACCATGAAACAGATCGGTTTTATTCTGCAGTGCAAAAGTGCCAGTACCGGATCGAACAGCAGGGAATGTTTCCGGAAAGTGTTTCCTGCCCGCACTGCAATGAAAAACTTAACCCGATTGGTCCGCTCTGGCTTGGCAGCATTCAGCACGATGAAACACTCGTGCAGATGCAGGAGCAGCTGGATACGATGGAACTCGGTACAAAAAAAGATCTTAGTAAACTCATCGATCTCTGCCGGAAGGAATTGCCGACATCGAGTCATTATGATTATCACCGGCTCGCAAAAATAGTGGGTTGCTCACCACCGGATATCAATGCGGTGATCGGACCGTATTATTGCTTCAGGATATCCCGCGACACGGACGCATTTCTCCGGTTACGGGATCAAAACAGAAGCGCCGCTTGAGGTAATCTTTGATGCGATCAGTGCTCGACAATGATCGTGAGCAGATCGCTGTCGATTAATTTATGGGGCAATCCTACTCTCTGGCCCGGGTGTTTGACTGATTTTCCCCAGACCCGGGCGTAACGGAACCGCTGGACGAAGTCCCGGTGAAGTTTCGTGCAGACATCCGCTACAGTACTTCCTGTCCTGACAATGAGTGGTTCTTCCAGATCCGCTTCCCCGCCATGGGGTTTTAAATAAACCCTGATGAAACCGAGGCAGTCATAGATCGCATCCTTGACTTCCTCCAGATGATACCCTGCAGAGGCTGAAATCATGAGGGGGGGATTGCCGAATCGTTCGGCAATATCATGTTCGATCTCAAGATACCTCTCCTTGTCCACGAGGTCAACCTTGTTCACCGCAATAAATGCCGGTACATAGACGCGGTTACCCTGGACGGCATCGATCAAATCATCCTGGGTTGCGCCACCACGGATAAGCACGTCCGCATTCATCATCTTGCTCTCGGACAGGATAGATCGCACTTCTTCAATATCAAGATTGAGCGTCCCGACTGCATGAAGACGAACACCCCCATGTGAGGACTTTTTGATGGTGATATCCGGTTTTCGGACATTGATCCGTATCCCTGCATCGTAGAGTTCTTTTATGAGCACGTCGAAATGCCGCTCGTTGAAAACATCCACGAGAATAATGATGATATCAGCGCCACGGACGACAGCCTATCACTTCTTTGCCTCGCCCCTTGCCCATCGCAGCCCCGGCAATAAGTCCCGGAATATCGAGCAGCTGGATCTTTGCTCCCTTGTGCTCAAGAGCACCGGGTACGACCGTGAGCGTCGTAAATTCATACGCGGCAACCGCACTTTCAGTGCCGGTGAGTTTATTGAGAAGCGTACTTTTACCGGTTGAAGGGAACCCGACAAGGACGGCAGTTGCATCACCGGACTTTTTTACCGAATATCCTTCCCCGCCCCCGCTGGATTTCATCGCACGGTTGACCGCTTCATCGCGGAGTCGTGCGATCTTTGCCTTTATTCGCCCGATATGCTTGGAAGTAGCCTTGTTGTACGGAGTCTTGGTCAGCTCCGCCTCCAGCTCCTGGATCTGTTCTTCAAGACTACTCATTCTTATATTAATCGCAGCACGTCCGAGATAAAGGTGTTTATGGTGGATGGATAGGAGAAAACCTGCACCAGATACGAGGTGAAAGGATTGTAGCGTCCGACATCAACACGTTTAAGTAAAAATATAGCCGATGTTATTGAGCAATTGCGCTGCTATAGTGTAGTCCGGCCAATCATGCGAGCCTCTCACGCTCGCGACTGGGGTTCGAATCCCCATAGCAGCATTCTGTCATTGGGCTAGGTTCTGAATCAGAATTCCAACCCGTGAGGTTCTTTTTTTGTGAATATCATAAAGTGAGTTATTTTACGAAATTAGAAAAAGGTATTATCACTAAAATAAAAGGGGAGAATATGAAGTATCTCCTTTTTATCGTATTATTGGTGGCAGTAATAATTACTGCCGGATGTGCCAATTATATCCCTAAACAATCTTTTAGTCCGGCAACAACAGAAGCAGATTTTGGGTCTGCCTATTCAGACTCTGAACAAGAGGTCATAGTCTATTCAGCACAAAAAAACGAAACCTTTACCTCAGTTTTTTATAATGTATCTTCTACAAAAGAAGCAGCGAGTGGAAATACCTTCGTCATTATTGATGCCCGGATTAAAAATATTGGTGCTGATAAAATCACGGTATTTCCCCATGACTTCAGTATGGTTGATTCTGAGGGAAACAGATTTGATAAAGAGCCTTTTCACGGAGATGGCGGGCTGATGGCTGGCGAACTTGAAAAAAATCAATATAAGAAAGGGAAAGTGTTGTTTGAGGTTCCTCAAAATGCTAAAAATTTAGTAGTATATTATGATTTAAATGGCAAATTATTGTCCTGGAAAATCAATTAATCCAATATGTTATTTTTGATTATACAAGGGATACAATCACACAGGGTCATGTGAGAAATACCAACAGAGCGTGAATATGGCCTTTATTTTCTTTATTCCTTTATGATAGTGCTTGGAATTCGGGACGATGCCACGGATTTTTTTTAAATAATGGACGAAGTATTTTTTTCACGTCCATTTCCCTACAACGGGATCCACCCAGTAGCGCCAAAGCCATAGTGTATATCTCCTGAACTCCAGACCCCGGTTCCGTCATAATCGAGATGCCAGTTGCCGTTCTGATAGACCCCAATCTCATCTCTGATGTCAGCATTCCAGTCACCAATAAGCGGTGTCCAGCCCGGCTCCACCGAACGAGTAATATTTTGTGTTAGCATCTAATGATCCCACTGCCATCATAATCAATGTACCAGAATCCGTCCTTGTAGATCCCGATCTCGCTCTTCCCGTCTCCATTCCAGTCCCCGACGAGGTGTGTCCATCCACTCG
This sequence comes from uncultured Methanoregulaceae archaeon, assembly GCA_963806845.1. Taxonomy (GTDB): domain Archaea; phylum Halobacteriota; class Methanomicrobia; order Methanomicrobiales; family Methanospirillaceae; genus Methanoregula. The sequence goes on along the minus strand of CAWDZO010000001.1, from coordinate 14,645 downwards.
CTCCGTAGGGGATATACCGGTCACCAGTTGCAGGAAGAACTGACCGTCACCATTGTAATCGATATACCAGTTGCCGGCATTGTAAATACCGATCTTCGTGTACCCGTCACTGGTCCATTTCCCGGTTACCGGTGTCCACCCGGTCGTGCCAAATCCATAGTATTTGTCTCCTGTATCTCCAGACACCCGTTACCATCATAGTCGAGATACCAGTTGCCGTCCTGGTAGACACCGATCTCATCTTTTTTATCACCATTCCAGTCTCCAATCACGGGCGTCCAGCCTGCAGCACCGAACTGGTAATATCTCGTATTAGCATCAATGACACCACTGCCACCATAATCGAGATACCACACTGCGTCTTTGTAGATCCCTATCTCGCTCTTTCCATCTCCATTCCAGTCTCCGACAACTTGTGATCCAGCCGGTTGCTCCATAGGGAATATACTTGTCACCACCAGTAAACAGCCCGTCACCATTGGAATCGATATACCAGTTACCTCCGTTGAAGATGCCAATCTTGGATGATGCAGTCGCAGTACCAGATGTGACCGTAATCGTCCTGGCCGGTGTAATTACTGACATATTACTTCCCGATGCATTCGTCACGGTAAGTGTCGGATACCATGTTCCAAATGTATAGGTATGAATAGGGTTGGTGCTTGACGTTCTGTTCTCCCACGTTCCATCCCCGAAACTCCAGTTCCATGAGGTAATGGAGGTTCCTGTGGAGTTGTCAGTGAACATTACTGTAAGCGGCGCTGTGCCGCTTGTGGTGTTGATTGTGAAGCCGGCAGTAGGAAGTGCAGGCATTGATGGAGAGAATTTCTGGATGCGGTTGAGATAATAATCGGTAACATACACATTCCCTGTGCCATCAACGGCTACACCGCCTGGCAAATAAAACTGCCCATTGTTGTTGCCTAGTGACCCCCATTGGGACACATACGTCCCATCATTGGAAAATACCTGGGTACGCGCATTATAAGTATCAGCAACAAATACGAAACCGCTGCTGTTTACCGCTATGCCATAGGGAACAACAAACTGGGAGGGGCCTGTACCATCTGTTACCCCATTGGCCCGAATATCCGCCGTTTGAGGTAAATCTCTGGATACGGTTATTACTGGAATCCGCAACATACACATTTCCCGATCCATCTACCGCTATGCCATTGGGATAATTAAACTGGGTGGGACCCGTGCCACCGGTTCCCCATTGCCCCAAATCAGTCCCCGGTTGACGTAAATTTCTGGATACGGTTATTATCTGTATCAGCAACATACACATTGCCTGACCCATCTACCGCTATACCATGGGGATAATTAAACTGGGTGGGACCCGTGCCACCGGTTCCCCATTGCCCCAAATATCCCCCGTTTGAGGTAAATCTCTGGGTGCGGTTATTACCTGTATCAGCAACATACACATTTCCCGATCCATCTACCGCTATTCCATAGGGCAAATTAAACTGGGAGGGGCCTGTGCCACCGGTTCCCCATTGTGCAACATATACACCATCTTGTGTGAAAACCTGGATGCGCTCATTCCTTGAATCCGCAACATACACAAAATTGCTACTGTTCACCGCTATACCAACAATACCCTGGAACGGCCCGTTATCGGATCCACCCGAACCCCACTGCTTTACATATGAGCCACCCGATGTGAAAACCTGAATGCGGTTATTATAGGTATCAGCAACATACACATTTGATGAGCCATCCACGTCTATGCCGAAGGGATAAGAAAACTGCCCATTGCCCAATCCCTTAGACCCCCATTGCCCTGAATATACGCCGCTTGAGGTAAATTTCTGGATACGGTTACTATTTGTATCAGCAACATACACATTGCCTGACCCATCCACCGCTATGCCATTAGGAAAATAAAACTGGGAGGGGCCTGTGCCACCTGTTCCCCATTGTGCAACGTATACACCATCCGGTGTGAATACCTGGGTGCGGTTACTACCTGTATCAGCGACATAGACATAACCACTGCCGTTCACCGCTATACCACGCGGATAATTAAACTGGGAGGGGCCCGTGCCAGATGTTCCCCATTGCGTCACATATGAACCACCCGATGTGAAAACCTGGATACGATGATTCGACGTATCAGCAACATACACAAAACCGCTGGTGTTCACCGCAATATCCAAGGGATAATTAAACTGGGAGTTGCCCGAACCGTATGTACCCCATTGCCCTGAATATACGCCGCTTGAGGTAAATCTCTGGATACGGTTATTATTTGTATCAGCAATATACACATTTCCCGACCCATCCACCGCTATGCCAGTGGGATCGTTAAACTGCCCGTCAGCGGTTCCATTTGATCCCCATGATAGCAGGAACAAACCATCGGAAGAATATTTCAAGATTGAATCATTTGAGATATCCGTGACGTAAATGTTGCCACTTCCATCTGCTGCCACAGAATAGGGAGATCGAACTCCAACTGATTGTGGCACCGACCATTGAAAAACATACGGTTCATCTGCAGCATTCACAACTGGTACCAGTATGATTACCGCAAACAAGACCAGCACAGCCAATATAACCCGAACGTCTTTTTTCATAGTATTTCACTCCTTATTTACATCCCTTCGTCTCATCCAATTTTTTTTGAAAATTCCAGCAGCAAATAGGAATTTCTTATAATAGCAGGATCCTCATTAATTCCATATTATAAGACTATCGAAATTTACTTGGTGGAATTCTATACAGATAAGGGTACATCCACACGGTTATTATCCAAAATGAGGTGAGAAAATGCAAAGAATTTACAAAAGGCAAGATTCTCAGTTTTGTATCAATAGGTTGGGTATACGCTGATTGTGGACTTTTCCAAAAGACAATCAGCCACATAGAATTGGTACCCCCATGCCCCGATCTGCCCAACAGAATGCGAATATTACCTTTTATCGTAAAATACGTGCTCACTATTTAAAAAGAGGAAATTGTTGTTTTTTCACGTCCATTTCCCGATAACCGGTATCCACCCGGTGGTGCCAAAGCCGTAGTTTTTGTCTCCTGCACTCCAGACACCGGTCCCGTCATAATCGAGATACCAGTTACCCGCATTATAGACACCGATCTTATCTTTTTTATCAGCATTCCAGTCACCAATGAGCGGTGTCCAGCCGGCACCACCAAACGAGTAATATTTTGTGTTTGCGTCTATCACGCCACTACCACCGTAATCGATGTACCAGAGGCCGTCCTTGAAAATACCGATCTCGCTCTTTCCGTCTCCGTTCCAGTCCCCCACGAGTTGTGTCCATCCACTCGCTCCGTAGGGAATATAGCGGTCACCAGTTGCAGGAATGAACTGACCGTCACCATTGTAATCGATATACTTGGCGGTGGCGCTGAGAGTATTTCCTCCGCCTTGAGCTTCTGTTCCAGAGCCAGGATGTCCTGGTTGCTCTTCTCCAGTTCGGCCCGCTTGGGCTGAAAACGGGCGGTGAGACCCGCTTCCGCCTTCTTGCCTTCGACCGTTGTGAGAATCGCCTGCTGGATATTGATAATGCCTACCTTGGAGCCGGCTGGACTGGAGGCCGCCGGAGCCTGCGCCCAAAGCGCGACGGTGCACAGAAGGCCCACCAGGAGTACGGACGTTCTTTTCATCTATTCCTCGGAAAACAAGTTCTTGTGAGGGCGGTTCTTCGCAAAAGTATAGAGGGAGTGTGCCTTGTGGTCAATTCTCTCCCGCGCCGTGGAACTCCCGCCCTCGGGAGTCCGTTTTCGGCAGGCGGCGGCCATTGTAATCCACCACAAGGCCACCGCCGTTGCTTAAAACGTACGACTGATCGTGAACCGGAAAACGTGTGGGGCTTCCTTGAACGGATAGCCGGCCTGGGTCTGCAGCGCGTGCATGGTGTAGTCAATGGACTGCTGCACCTGCGCGTCGCCCAGATACGCCGCCGGAATCGCCTGGGTGAAGTCCGAGCGCTGGAACAGCGTCGGGGTATTGAGCACTGTATCCACGCGCAGTGGATTCACCGCGTAGTACACCCGGAAGGGAGCATGAATCACCGGCATCATGATCTGCAGTTCCAGAGCCGGTGGACATGCGCACCTGCGAGTTCGTGCCCGGCACCAGCGGAATCGTGGCACTGAAGGAACGATGGAAGTCGGTCTGCAACTGGTTCAGGACCGTCTGATTCACCTTCAACTGCGAGCGCAGGCTGATGCGGTTCACGCCGGTGTCCAGGAAGTAGGCCAGCGTGAGCGGTCCGATCAGCGGAATCCGATACTCGAAGTTGAAGATGCCTTCGGTATCACCACCCGGAGTCGCGATCTGATACTGCGGAATCTTGATCGGGAAGGACACCGCGGTCGACCCGTTCGGGTTGCCCGGAGTCGGGTTCGGGACGTTCAGCGTCAGCGTCTGGCCGGTGAGCGGATTCAGCAGATTGGTCGTGGACTCGGTCGGGATCAGCGCGATCGGGGTCACCGCCATGATGTCGAAACCGCGCAGGTCGTTCTCGCCGCCGATGAAGAAACGGTCGAAGGTCGGCGGGGTCGATCCGCCGTATCCGGCCACGATGGAGCCCATGACACGGAAGCCCCAGGTGTCCTTCCAGAATGCGTGGTGGAAGTACTTGTACGACAGCATCGGGTGAAACAGCTTGACGTTGCCGCCAAAACCGGCAACCTCGCCCGACAGGTCCAGTTCCTTGCCGCCGGTGGGCTCATACACGCTGTTGACCGTGTTGATGGTCAGCGACGGAATAATGCGGCTGGTTCGAATTCCGTTGAGGCTGTTGGGGCCGCTGATGCTCTGGAAGCTGGTCGAGTTGAACAGAATCGAGGCCGCCTGGGTCAGCGTCGTAATGTTGGAGTTGTCGTAGCCGTAGGTCAGCCCGAGGAACGTGTGAACTTCCCCTTCACCGGATAACTGACCCCCACCGTGAAGCCGTGGCTGCTCTGGGCGTAGTTGAGCAGGTTCTGCCCATTGACGCCGCCAATCTGCTGGAAATAGCTGGTCAGATTCTGACCATACAGAATGGATGCCTGCTTCGCCTGATCGTAGTGGAAGCTGTTGCTGTAAACCGTAAATCCGAGCTGGATGGGCCGGTCGAACAGGTACGGCTCGGTGAAGCCGAAGGAGATGTTCCGCTGCAACTGCCCGTAGTTGGTGGAAACCGACGGGTTTCGCCCAACCCAAGGAAGTTGTTGGTGGAGTAGTTCAGGCCCAGGAAGCTGCCGTAGAGGCCGCTGACGCCGCCGGTCAGGCCGATGGTGTTCTTGCCCTTTTCCTTCAGGTGCAGGGTGATGTCCACCTTGCCCTCAGGCCCGGTCGTATCCTGCTGAATGTCGGCATCCTCGGGGCGGATCTGATCGAAATAACCCAACTGATTCAGGCGCAGGAGGCTGTTCTTCCAGGCGTCGCTGTTGAAGCGGCCGCCTTCGGTCACCATCAGTTCGCGGCGAATCACCTTGTCGCGGGTGGTGGTGTTGCCGGTGAACTCGATGCGATGAATGTAGAAGGGCTTGCCCTCCTCCATGTCCATCGTCAGGTTCACCACATGGGTCTTTTCGTTCGGTTCCGGATCGGGGTTGGCGACAAAGTTGATGTAGCCGAACTGTCCGTACAGTTTGCGCAGATTTTCCAGGCCTTTGCGCAGTTTGGAGATGTCCAGCACCTGCCCCGGCTGCATGCCGAAGACGTCAAGCAGAAGCTTGTCGTTGGTGATGAACTTGTTATGCAGGAAGGTGATCTTGCCGACGTTATACCGGTTGCCTTCGACCACCGGGATGTTGATGTCGACCTTCTTGCCGGGGTGCCCGCCCCAGAAGAGGATATGCATGCTCTTGGTACTGCGCAGCTTCAGCGACGGGTTTTCCACCAGGGCCTCAAAGTATCCACGATCCTGATAGGCGGAGCGGACTTCTTCGAGATCCTGCGAGAGCTTGGCCTCGTCGTAAGTCTTGCTGAAGAGGCTTTCAAAGATGAGGGAGTGGGGAATCCCAATGGGACGCAACTCCTTCATGCTTTCGCGCAGCGTGCCGGAACCGAGCACCTTGTTACCGGTGAAGGTGATGTTGCCCACCTGGACCTTGGGGCCCTCATCCACGTCAAACGTCAACTCCACCGAACTGGGCGGCAGCGGCGTGGAAGCAGCCTTGACGGTGGCGTACTGGCGCCCATGCTCGGAGAGCAGTTCCTTGATGGCCACTTCGGCATGTTTCACGACGGTCGGATCGTAGGGGCTGTCCACCGTGAGGCGCACGTTACGCGCCTTGTAGCGATCCAGAATGTCGGACTCCGTGATCGACTTCAGGCCCTTGTACTTGATGCTGCGAATGAGCGGCTTTTCCTGAACGATCACGTGCAGCAGGATGCCGCGCGGGGTGTCTTCGCGTTCGATGCGAATATCGTCAAAAAAGCCGGAGTTCCACAGCGCCATGAAGTCCCGGTCGACCTGGGCCGGATCATAAACGTCACCGATGCGCGTAAAAATGCGGGTACGGATGGTCTGGCAGGGAACGCGGTGGTTGCCTTCACAATCGATGCCCACCACCACATGGGCGGGCTGTTGAGGCGCTGGCGGCTTCGGCTGCGCCTGCCCATGCAGCCAGGGCGTCAGGCACAGGAACAGGCAAACCATCCCCAGGGCACGAATCACCTGGCCTGGCATGAACCTGAAAGAGCGGGAAGACGGTGCGTCGTGGATCATCACGGGCGGAACAACTTCCTCTGCGCTTGAGAATGAAGCGCCATCAGTATGGAGCATGGGACAATCTGCATCGAAAAAAACCCGCGTCCCTGTTTCGAAAGATTTCGCACCCATCGGTCCCGGCACCGGCCGAAGACCGGAGTGTTCCTGAGGACGCAGGCCGATCGCAAAGCAATTCGCTGGTCGGTTCAACATGCTGAAGCCCGGAAAACTCTACCATTGATGCGGCAGAAACTGGTCAGAAAACCGCCACAGACCGCCTCGATACCGCCAATCAGAGGGCCATTGGGCGCTCCACACACGGCCGATGGGGCTCTTGAATGCCTCCATCTTCTGCCGCGACATGCGCACCGGGGCAGGGAATGGTCGCGGACCCTTGCAACGGTATCCAACCAACCCGTCGAGAATGTCCCCGTGCCTCACCCTCTACCGGTAAGACTCGTCCGATTTCCGGACGGATCTGGCCCACCGCCTTCCTCGTTTCTAAACGTCACCCATTTGAAATCGTCCCCGCGGACAAGGAATGCGCCCCCGGCGGAACCGGTCCGCAGGGCGCCCTTCATTTCCGCCGCAAGATCACGATGGCTCCCCTCCCGACGGAATCGATCCGGGCGTCAGAGCGATCGAAATTTCTGATTGTACATCTCTCCGGACCAAACTCCCGAGTGCAGCGCGAGCGGGCGCGGATCTCCCCCAGGCAATGCCCGGCGCCGCCTCCCCTGCGGGAGCGGCAGTGAGGACGGGATGATTTCACCAGTATGCGGGACGTTCGCCATCTTCCCAAGTGGAAAGCAGGATTCTGCCCCTCTTTTGCCCGATGCATCCATGGCTTCCGCCGAATTCCGGCGCGCCAAGGCACCTCCATCCCGCCCCCGTCCATCCAATTCGCTAAATCTGGAACCGGAATGCTCCCTCGCCCTACCGATGGGTTCGGCAGGAGGATGAATCATGCCACTTTCTTCGGATTTTGCGGTCAAATGCGGCCGTTGCGGAATCGTCTTCACCACTCGATATTGCCCCAAGCTGGATCATTTCAGCATCTATCGGGTGACCTGCCCCCATTGCTCGTGGCCGGGCCGTTACCTGGCCTCCGAACTGCGACCGGTGGCGCGCAGCGAATCCTCGCCCGCCTCCCCCGGCGTCACGACTCCACCCACCCGCTCGCGCCATTCTGAGTGAAACATGGGCAGCGGTGTTGAGGTTGGATATTAGAGAAGATCGTGCCCTGATTCTGTAGCATTCCTCTCATTCAGACCCCGAATTCCGTCGATTCCCCCGCTACCGCCCGGAATTCTCCGCGTCCCCCGCGGCCCGGGCCGGCCCCGCCAATGCGCGCTCCACCGAGCGGTTCTGCCCCGATTCAGGCTAAACTAGGCTGGATTGAGTTCTTCCGTGGCCCCCGGGGTCGCGCCCGCCAACTCGGCGGTTTCGCGCCTTTTCACCGGTGCACGGAACACTCGCGCAGTCCTGGGCCTACTGGCGGCCCCAGCGTCCGATCTTCGAGGCAGAACCCGTGCGACATGTCATTCAGCAGTACTCCCTGGAACGTGGCAGTCAGGAAATTGCGTACCTGGAGCAATATTTTCCAGAATTTGCCGCCAAGAAAAGCTCCGCGGAGCTCCTCCGTCGCCTGCAGGGACGGGAACACCTGATCCTGATTTCCCTGGCGCCTTCTCCCCGGGATCGGGACGAACTGGTCCCGGTGGCGTTCAAGGTTGGACACGGCCTGCGCGACGATGAGACCGACCCGCAGTTGGCCGATCTGGCCACCCACTTGCAGGAATGCGTCAGTTTCCCGGGAAGACGCGTGTTTTACAGCTGGATCGGGGGTACCCGTCCGGAATGGCGCGGCCAGGGTCACTATCGCGCCCTCACCGAACAGCAGGAAGAGTGGGCACTGCAAAAGGGCTTTGACGAAATCGTCGTGAAAACCAAAAATCGCTTTTACGCCATGCGTGCCGCTCTGGACCACCTCCGCTTCGACATTCTCAAATTCGAGCGCGACTCCGGGGAACCCGGGGAATCCAAGGTCTATCTGCACAAGGTCCTCAGTGACTCCCTGATCAAGGAGCACCTGACCTCCCGCACCGTGGTCGACGTCATCTGAGCGGATTCGGAACCTGACCGGCATCGCCCGGCGGTTCCCCTGCCGGCGCCTGCCCACCGGGCGGGTACCGGTCGAACCATGCGGTCATTGACGAATTTTGAAACGCGGGGATGGTTATTCCCGTCCATTCTGGTAGTCTGCTGCACGGTCTGGTTATAGGGATGGGAGGGACGAGCTCACCCGCGCGGCCACGGGCTTGGTTTCCAGCCATCCGGACATCGGCAGTACCAGAGTCTTTTCCGAACGCAAAACGCAGGCATGTGCCCCACTGAATCATCCGGCGCAACCATGGCTCCCGTCCCCTGCTCCCGTTCCGTGAGGGGAGCAATCGCGGAGTCTCCACTCCAGGTGGATTGGATCGCGAATCTGCGCCACCCCCTGTCTGCGCTCCGGCGGCGACCGTGCGTTCAGAATAGACACATTGGCATTCAAAGTGCATGAAACGACCGTGTACAAATGATTGAAGCCCCCGGTCACGTGCCCACGCTGAGCTCACGCGATCGGCGTTTTGTTCCTCACCCCGATGTGCGGAACCGGATTGCCCGGTAGTCGTTTCAACGGGAAAGATTGGCGATTTACTGCGGAACTCTCATGAAATCAGTAGCTTTCGTGGACGAACTGTTCTGTCCACCGGATCCGTTTCCAACCCCGCCACGACGCCTGCACTTCTTTTTCGAAGCCCAGTGCGATGCCTGCCCCGAGGCCCTGGCCATCGTCTCTGGCGATGAGTCATTGACCTATGCGGAGCTTGACCGCCGCGCCAATCAGTTGGCACATGCACTGATCGCGCAGGGAGCCGGACCGGGAGACACCGTCGGCATCCTGCTGGAACGCTCCGCCGCCACCTATGTTTCCCTGCTGGCGGTGCTGAAAGCGGGCGCCGCCTTCGTGCCCATTGATCCCTCCTTCCCGCCGAACGCATTGCATTTATTGCCGCCGACGCGGCCCTGGCATGCCTCATCACCAGCACCCGGTTCCGCGCCGTCACCGGCACACTGCCCTGTGCTGCCCTCGAAGTCGATGACCCGGCCCGGCGCCTGGACCGCAATCCGGCGACCCGTCCCCCGCTGTCAAGCGCAGGCGACCCGCTCGCCTACATCATCTATACGTCGGGGTCCACCGGCCGGCCCAAGGGTGTTGGCGTCCTGCATTCCAACATCTGCCATTTCCTCGCCGTCGTCACGCCGATCTACGGAGTCACCCGCCAGGATCGCGTCTACCAGGGCATGACCATCGCCTTCGACTTTTCCATTGAGGAGATCTGGCCCACCCTGATCGCCGGAGCAACCCTGGTGGCCGGCCCGACGGATTCGCGCCGGCTCGGCCCGGGCCTGGCCGACTTTCTGGAACAGCAGCGAATCACCGTGCTCTGTTGCGTCCCCACCCTGCTGGCCACGCTCGACCGCGACGTGCCCTCGGTCCGCCTGCTCAACCTGGGCGGCGAAGCCTGTCCGCGCGATCTGGTCCAGCGTTGGGACCGCCCCGGCCGCCGCATCCTCAACACCTACGGCCCCACCGAAACCACCGTCACCGCCACCTGGAGCGAACTGCATCCCGATCAGGCCGTCACCATCGGCCGTCCCCTGCCCGGCTACCAGGTCTACATTCTTGATGACGCGCTCCAGCCCGTGCTTCCCGGTCAGGCCGGGGAGCTCTGCATCGGAGGCAAGGGCGTCGCCCGCGGCTACATCAACCGTCCCGACCTGACCGCCGAACGCTTCGTCTCCGATCCGTTTGCCGCCGACCCGGTGGGCGCGCGGCTCTACCGCACCGGCGACCTGGGACGTTGGAACGCCGACGGCGAAATTGAATATCTCGGGCGCATCGACAACCAGGTCAAAATTCGTGGCTACCGCATTGAACTCTCCGAAATTGAAGAGGTTCTGCTGGAAGACCACGCGGTGGAAAACGCCATCGTTTCCACCACCACCTCTCCGGGAAGCCCCGACCTGGTGGCCTATGTCACGCTGCACCCCGGCGAGCACGCGGGCAACGGATTCCTGCCCCGGCTGCAGGACACGCTGCGCCGCCGCCTGCCTGCCTATATGGTCCCCGCCTTTATCGAGGTGCTGGACGCGATGCCGATGCTGGCCAGCGGAAAGGCCGACCGTTCCCGCCTGCCGCAGCCGCGCTCACAACGGCAGGGAGCCTCCACCGATCTTCTGGTGGCGCCCGCTACCCCGACCGAAACCAAGCTCGCCAACCTCTGGCAACACGTCTTCCAGTCCCCCGCCATCTCGGTGGAAGCCGACTTTTTCACCGATCTTGGGGGACATTCGCTGCTCGCCGCTCAGACCATCTCCCGCTTGCGGGAGGACGCCGCGCTACAGCACCTGGGCATCGGCGATCTCTATAGCTGCCCTACCATTCGTACCCTGGCCCGATTCGTGGACGACCAGATGGCCGCCGCCAGAGACACCGCGGCAGCCACCTCGCCACGGCCCCAGCCGCACCGCGCACGGTCGCTCCAGGTGGCCCTGAGTGGCGCCACCCAGTCCCTTCTTCTTTATCTGTTGCTGGCGGCCTTAATGGCTCCCACCGCCCTTCTGCTGGCCCTGCGCCACGGCCATGAGACCCGGCATCTGTTCGATCTGTTCGCGCTCATCGTTCCGGCCGGACTCATTCTGACCAGCTTTCTGCTGCCTCCCATCGCCAAATGGCTGCTGGTCGGACGCTTCCAGCCGGGCCGCTACCCCGTCTGGGGTTGGTTTTACTGCCGCTGGTGGCTGCTGCGAAAAATTTTCGCCATCTCGCCCATGAATTACCTGGCCGGGTCGCCGCTGTTGCCTGCCTACGCCCGTCTGCTGGGCGCCAGAATCGGCCGCGGCTGCCACATCGGCACCGCGTTTCTCCACCTGCCCGATCTCATCGAAATCGACGACCGGGCCAGCCTCGGCTATGAAGCCGAAATCCAGCCCTTTTTCGTGGAAGACGGCTGGCTTCAGCTGGATCGCATCCACATCGGCGCCGACGCCTTCATTGGCGCCAAGACCGTGCTGTTGCCGGGCGCAACGGTGGGACGCGGTGCCCGCCTGAAAGATCAGTCGCTGGTCGCCCGCAACCAGCAGATCCCCGAGGGCCAAACCTGGGGCGGGTCGCCCGCGCGGCTGGCCACACAGCCCGATTCCCTGCTCGATCGCCTGTCGGCTCAGCCCGCCGCCCCCGGCGCTGGAGCGCCCGGCTGATCGCCGGCTTCCTCGCCGGCCTGCTGGCACTGGAATTGCTGCCCCTGGTCCTGCTCGCCCCCGGCTTCCTGCTGCTTCTGCTGGTGCAGGATCACCTGGGCCTCGCCGGCAGTCTCGCCACGCTGCCTCTGGCCGGCCTGCTCTTCGTCCTCACCACCTGCGGACTGATTGCCGCCGGCAAACGGCTGGTGCTGCCGCATGCCCGCCCCGGCATTTATCCGCTCCGCTCCGCGATCGGGACTGCGCAAATGGTTTGCCGACCATCTGATGACCATCAGTCTCACCAGCACCAATACCCTCTACGCCACCCTCTATACCCCGGCCTGGCTCCGGCTGCTCGGCGCCACGGTCGGCCCCTGGTCGGAGGTCTCCACCGTCTCTCATATCGACCCCGACCTGCTTGAACTCGGGTCGGAAACATTTGTCGCCGACATGGCCTCCATCGGCGCCTCTACCTTCCACAACGGCTGGATCGGCATGGAGACCACCAGCGTCGGCAACCGCAGCTTCGTCGGCAACGCGGCCCTGGTCCGCGCCCAGACGCGCATCCCCGACAACTGCCTGCTGGGCGTCCAGTCCGTGCCCCCCGAGCAGCCCATGGAACCGGGAACCTCCTGGCTGGGGTCACCTGCCATCTACCTGCCCCGCCGTCAGCAGAGCGAACATTTTTCCCACGAGTTGACCTATCGACCCGGCGCCGGGCTGGTGGCTGGGCGCCTGGCCATCGAATTCCTGCGCATCCTGTTGCCGGCCTCCCTGGTCTACCTCGCCGGCGGACTCACCCTGCTCAGCTCCATCCGGCTGGCGCGACGCGAAACGCCGCTCAACATGGTCGCCCTGATGCCCGCGCTGCTGCTGGCCAGCGCCACCGCGGTGGTGGTGCTGGTGATGGCCTTGAAATGGCTCATCGTGGGCCGCTACCGCTCGCGCGTGGAGCCGCTCTGGTCCGTGTTCGTGCGCCGCTCCGAACTGGTGACGGGCATTTATGAAAGCGCGGCCGTCCCGCTGCTGCTCGGCTGGCTGACCGGAACGCCCTTCCTGGCCCTGTTTCTGCGCGGCTTCGGCGCGCGCATCGGTCGCCGTACCTACCTCGACACCACCTACCTCACCGAATTCGATCTGGTCCACATCGGCGATGACTGCGCCATCGGCGGATCTGCCTCGCTGCAAACCCACCTGTTCGAAGACCGGGTCATGAAAATGTCCCATGTCCGCATCGGCAACCGCTGCACCATCGGCCCGAAAGCGGTCGTTCTCTATGACACCGTGGTCGGTGACGGCGCCCGTCTGGACGGCCTCTCCCTGGTCATGAAGGGGGAATCGCTTCCGCCCGGCACCGGATGGCGCGGAATTCCAGCCCGCCCGGTCGATTGATTCGTTCCCCTGGAAGGCGGCAGCGGAACCTTTCGCGGCTGCCTTCCACTGCCTGTTTTCCGCCGGTCCCTGCCCGGTCCTCAACTATTCCGCGATTCTGACGATCAAACCGGTAAGCACACTCGCTCCGCCCACCGGGCTACCTCCCGCTCCCGGGCCGTCGCGCGCCGCCGTGTGGCCAAATTTGAACCGGCACCGTCCCGCCACTGCTCCGTCATGGCCTATCCCCAGTCTTGAACAATACCAGGAAGCCCTGCAGCACCCGGCAACCGCGCTCACCGATTCAGAACTGAAGACCGGCCAGGTCGCGCTCAACGGTCTGGGCCTGCCCCTGGTTCTGTGCGGCGGCTCCGCCCTCACCTATCGCATTTCGCTGGACTCCCGCTGTTTTGCGCTGCGCTGCTTCCATCGTCCATCGCCCTCCCTGCAGGAGCGCTATACCGCCATCACCGCGCGGCTGCGGGAGATTCAGTCACCGTATTTCGTCGAATTCGAATTTCAACCCGAGGGCGTGCGGATCGACCGCCAGTCCTTTCCCACCGTCAAGATGGCCTGGGCCGCCGGAGAAACGCTCGGCGCCTTTCTCGACCGCAGGCATGCCGACCGCCTCGCGATCCGCAATCTGCTGCACAGTCTCCGTCAGCTCGCCCACTTTTTCGAGGACGCCGGCATCGCCCACGGCGATCTACAGCCGGGAAACATCACCGTCTCCAGCCACGGCCGCACCCTGCAGCTGATCGATTACGACGGCCTCTATGTGGAGGCGCTCGGTGAGCTGGGCAGCCCGGAACTCGGGCATCGCAATTTTCAGCACCCCCAGCGCGGCCACGTGCAGCCCTTTGGCCGCGGCCTCGATCGTTTCTCCCTGATCTCGCTGACCGTCGCGCTGATGGCCCTGAGTCACGATCCTTCCCTGTGGGAGAGCAGCGGCTCCGACATGGAGGCCATTCTGTTCCGCGCCCAGGATTTCGCCAACCCCCTCCGTTCCAGTCTCTTCTCCACCCTGGCCGGCGTGCCTGTCATCGCCCGCGAAGTGCGTCAGCTCGCGGCTATCTGTCAATCCTCTATCCATGCCATTCCCTCCCTCGAAGATTTTTGAACGGCCACAACCTTCCCGGCCCGCTGCCGAAGTTCTCTCCTGCCCATCGATCGTCGTTGCGCCCGGCCTACCTTCCCGGTTACCGGACTCGATGCCTCGCGCTTTGCCGAATGCCTCCCGTTCGTCGGGGAAAAAGTCGAGATCGTTGGACGCATCACCCGGTTGCATCGCAGTCGCACCCGCTGGGG